>NZ_JBQFUM010000003.1:0-436432 GCF_056539185.1 Ruegeria sp. BC6 | reverse complement strand
CTGCGGTCAGCGTCGTCTTGCCGTGGTCAACGTGGCCAATCGTGCCAATGTTGACGTGCGGTTTTGTACGCTCAAACTTTTCCTTTGCCATGATGGCCTCCTTTTTCGGAAATGAAGGGAGCCCGGGCAGCAGGCTCCCTCTATTTTTCGGTTATGCGTATTTTGCCTGGATCTCTTCCGCGATGTTCTGCGGAACCGGATCATAGTGGTCGAACTGCATGGTGAACTGGGCACGGCCCGACGACATCGAACGCAGAGTGTTGATGTAGCCGAACATGTTGGCCAGCGGCACGAATGCGTCGATTGCAATCGCGTTGCCGCGCGGCTCTTGTCCAGACACCTGGCCCCGACGCGAAGTCAGGTCGCCGATGATACCGCCGGTGTACTCTTCCGGGGTGATCACTTCGACCTTCATGATCGGCTCCAGCAGTTTCGCGCCGGCCTTTTTCAGACCTTCGCGCATGCACATCCGCGACGCGATTTCGAACGCCAGAACGCTCGAGTCGACGTCGTGGAATTTACCGTCCAGCAGGGCAACCTTGAAGTCGATCACGGGGAAGCCGGCCAGCGGGCCGCTGTCCATGACGGACTGGATGCCTTTTTCGACACCCGGGATATATTCCTTCGGAACGGCACCACCAACGATGCGGCTTTCGAACGAATAACCTTCGCCCGGTTCGGTCGGAGTGATCTCGAGCTTGACCTCAGCGAACTGACCCGAACCACCCGACTGTTTCTTGTGGGTGTAGGTGTGTTCGATCGGCATCGAGATGGTCTCACGATAGGCCACCTGCGGCGCACCGATGTTGGCTTCGACCTTGAACTCGCGCTTCAGACGGTCAACCAGGATGTCCAGGTGAAGTTCGCCCATGCCCTTCATGATGGTCTGACCCGATTCCAGGTCGGTTTCCACGCGGAAGGACGGGTCTTCGGCGGCCAGACGGGCCAGACCCTGAGACATCTTTTCCTGGTCGCCCTTGGTTTTGGGCTCGACCGCGATCTCGATCACCGGATCGGGGAAGGTCATGGTTTCCAGAACCACGGGATCCTTCGGATCGCACAGGGTGTCACCGGTGGTGGTGTCTTTCAGACCCGCCAGAGCGATGATGTCGCCTGCGAACGCTTCTTCGATCTCTTCCCGGTTGTTCGAGTGCATCATCATCATACGACCGATGCGCTCTTTCTTGCCCTTGGTCGAGTTCAGGATCGAGTCGCCCTTGTTCAGAACGCCCGAGTAGATCCGGGTGAAGGTCAGCGAGCCAACGAAGGGGTCGTTCATGATTTTGAACGCCAGGCCCGAGAAGGCCATGTCATCGTCAGCGCGACGCGCGATGTTACGGACTTCTTCCTCGTCACCGGGTTTGAAGCCCATGTAGTCGACAACGTCCAGCGGGCTGGGCAGATAGTCGATCACGGCGTTGAGCAGCGGCTGAACGCCTTTGTTCTTGAACGCCGAACCACCCAGAACCGGCACGAAGTGCAGCGCCAGGGTGCCCTTGCGCAGCAGTTTGCGCAGGGTCGGAATGTCGGGCTCGTTGCCTTCCAGGTATTCCATCATCGCGTCGTCGTCTTCTTCGACGGCCGCTTCGATCATTTTGCCGCGCCATTCTTCAGCCATGTCCTTCAGGCTGTCACGGATCGGAGCTTTGACCCAGCTTGCGCCCAGGTCTTCGCCCTGCCACAGCCATTCTTCCATGGTGACCAGGTCGATCAGGCCTTCCAGCTCGTTCTCTGCACCGATCGGGATACCGACAGGAACGGCGCGCGCGCCGGTGCGGTCTTCGATCATGCGAACGCAGTTGAAGAAGTCGGCGCCGATCTTGTCCATCTTGTTGACGAAGACCATGCGCGGAACCTTGTAGCGGTCAGCCTGACGCCACACGGTTTCGGTCTGGGGTTCAACACCTGCGTTTGCGTCCAGAACGCAGACGGCACCGTCGAGAACCGCCAGCGAACGCTCGACTTCGATGGTGAAGTCAACGTGGCCGGGGGTGTCGATGATGTTCAGGCGGTGCTTGGGGGTATCGGCGGTCTGACCATCCTCGGTGCGCTCCCAGAAGGTGGTGGTCGCAGCCGAAGTGATGGTGATGCCGCGTTCCTGCTCCTGCTCCATCCAGTCCATGGTGGCTGCACCATCGTGCACCTCACCGATGTTGTGGGATTTGCCGGTGTAATACAGGATACGCTCCGAGCAGGTGGTCTTGCCTGCATCGATGTGCGCCATGATACCGAAGTTACGGTATAGTTCGAGCGGATATTCGCGTGCCATTTGGATAAGCCTCTGGGATTACCAACGATAGTGGCTGAAGGCTTTGTTCGCCTCGGCCATCTTGTGGGTGTCTTCGCGCTTCTTAACGGCAGTACCGCGGGACTGTACGGCGTCCAGCAGTTCGCCGGCGAGGCGTTCTTCCATGGTGTTTTCGTTGCGGCCGCGCGCGGCGGTGATCAGCCAGCGGATGGCCAGAGCTTCGCGGCGCTCGGGGCGCACTTCGACCGGAACCTGGTAGGTTGCACCACCAACCCGGCGCGAGCGAACCTCGACCGACGGCTTGATGTTGTCGAGTGCTTCGTGGAACACCTCGACAGGAGCGCGCTTGATCTTGCTCTCAACGCGGTCGAAGGCGTTGTAGACGATACGCTCTGCGACCGACTTCTTGCCGTCGATCATCAGGTTGTTCATGAATTTGGTCAGGACCTTGTCGCCAAATTTGGCGTCAGGCAGGACTTCGCGTTTTTCGGCGGCGTGACGACGTGACATATCAGCCTCTCCTTCTTACTTGGGACGCTTCGCGCCGTATTTCGAACGACGTTGCTTACGGTCTTTGACGCCCTGGGTATCCAGAACACCACGCAGGATGTGGTAGCGGACACCCGGAAGGTCTTTCACACGGCCGCCACGGATCAGAACAACCGAGTGTTCTTGCAGGTTGTGGCTTTCACCCGGGATGTACGAAATGACTTCGTAACCGTTGGTCAGGCGCACCTTGGCAACCTTACGCATAGCCGAGTTCGGCTTCTTCGGCGTGGTGGTGTACACGCGGGTGCAGACGCCGCGCTTCTGCGGGCACTGCTCCAGGTGCATGGACTTCGAGCGTTTTACTTTGGGCTGCCGCGGTTTGCGGATCAGCTGTTGAATAGTTGGCATTCCGGTTTCTTCCCCGTTTTGCAACACACATGACATGCACGCGCGTTGCGTGCGGCTAACTTCGCTGCGCCAATGCGTCCACAAGCGCAAAACCCGCGAGCGTTCCCATTCCGAGGTGAACGTCGCGGTTGGTTATCAGAGGGCGCGAACTGCAAAATTGTCCGGGCCTTGACCAGTTCAATACTGAAATCGGTTTTGGGGCGGCCCCCGGTACCGAGATGACGGGCGTATAGGGGGAGTCGGCCCGACTGTCAACAGCCCCGGCAGATGCCCGCCCGCCTTGCAGCCGTGCGTCGTAGCGAAAGCGACATCGGTTGCGGTGTCACATCCCTCGGGGCATAGTCCGCACTGGTGTATTCCTACCGGAAGTGAAGATGCAAGTCATTGGTCTGTGCCGTTTCTCCTACCCGGCCATCGGCGGGTTCCAGACCATGCACGAGTCGGTCGAAGCGCGCCGGCGCTACCTGTATGACCCCCGGCGTCTGGACGAGCGGCTCCGCCTGTTCGAGGCCTGCGCCCTGCCCGCCCTGCGCGCCCAGACGGATCCTCGGTTTCAGTTTGTGATCGTGACGGGGACCTGCCTGCCTCGGGTCGCCCGTGATCGTCTGAACGACCTGACTTCGGGTATGAAACAAGTGCAAATCGTCTCGCGGGAACCCGGCCGGCATCGCTCTGTCATGAAGGATGTCCTGAACCGGGCACGCATGAACCCTGACCTGCCATGCCTGCAATTCCGTCATGATGACGACGATGCGGTTGCGGTGGATTTCGTCGAATTGCTGCGCCGCGGGGTTCAGGACGCCGAAGGGCTGGTACGGCGCAACAAGATGGTTGCCATTGATTTCAATCACGGCTTTCTTGCCCGGTTCGACGCCAGCGGAATCCAGGCCAAGCCGGTTCACCGGTCCCTGCTGGGTGTTGGTTTTGGGATGTATGTGCGCGGCGGGTGTGAGCTGACGATCATGAACTTTGCCCACCACAAGATCGGCCACTTCATGCCAGTCATCAGCCAGAACGAACCGCCGATGTGGGTGCGCACGCTCAACGGGTTCAACGACTCACCCAACACCCGCACAAGCAAGGCCAAGCTTGAACCGCTGACCCCCACTCTGGCAAAGCAGTTCGAAACTCGGTTTGCAATCGATCAGACGGTGGTCCGACGCGCCTATTCGGACGCCTGAAGTGCCCGTTCGCGAAAGAGGGTGAACAGGCCCGCGCTGACCACGAGTGCGGCACCCAGCATGGTGATCCGGTCGGGCCAATCTCCGAATACTGCCCATCCCAGACCCAAGGCCCAGATCAGGCTCGAGTATCGGAACGGCGCGACAAAGCTGACCTCGCCAACGCGCATCACCATGACGCTGAAGAGATACCCCAGCAGGACGAAAACAGCCGCCGAGGCAATCAACATCCCCGACCCGGGCGTCATCGGCACCCAACCCTGAAAAGCCGAGGCAATTGCCGCACCGGTGGTAATCGTCAATGAGGTTGCCAAGGTAACGACCATCGATGGCACCTCGGGCGACATTCGGCGGGTGATCAAATCCCGAGCCGTCACGCAGATGACGGCAATCAGGGCATACATGGCGTAGATGCTGAACCCGTCCGGACCCGGTCGCACGATCAGCAGCATGCCTGCAAACCCCAATGCAATGGCCATGATCCGCCGCCACCCGATCTGTTCCGAAAAGAACAGGGCCGCACCCAAGGTGACGGTCAGCGGCAGGGCCTGCAGAACCGCGGTCACATTGGCCAGCGGCATGTGCATCAAAGCCGTGAGGAAGAAGAACGTCGCCGACAATTCCGCCACGCAGCGAAAAGCCACCAACCAGCGGTCGTGCCGCCCAAACCGCAGATGCAATGCCCCCAGATGCCGCGCCAGCGCAAAAACCAGGATCGTCGCCAACAACCCACGCAGTGCCACCAGTTGGAACAGTGGCACCTCCTGACCGGCCGCCTTGACCAGCGTATCGTTCACAGTGAATGCGGCCATGCTGCCCATCATCAGCAGGGCGCCTTTGACGTTCGGTGTCATTGCCATGGCCCGGTTTCAATCTGGTCCCGGCATTGGCATCTCACCTGAGCAGATTGTCAACTTGTGATCCGGCCAATTCGGTGTTGTTTGGTCCGATCGCAGTTGTACCTGATCGCTGCCATGGGGCGGTTTTCTGTGTTCCAGCCTACAGGTAGTTCAGCTTCTGCGTGACCCAGAACAGTATCTCTGCAAGTGGCGAAATCGGCCCGGCCTTGTCTGTCATCACAAGCGCGGTGCCCGACGCGCCGAATTGAAGTGTTTCCAGAGGTACATCGCCAGGAAGTTCGATGAGGACCGGAAAGCTGGTGATCCCGACAAGTTCGCGCATCGAGGGCAAACCGGAGCGGAGATCCAGTGCGCCCTCTGACAGGGCCGGCGGAAACCCCGAAATAGTTCCCGTGATCTCGGATCCCGGCTGGGTTCGCAGCGCCACACGGATTTCATCGCCAAGGCCGACATTGGATCGGCTGGATTGGGGCAGCGAGGCCACCAACGCGTGGTTCGTCGGGTCTATGAAGGTCAATGCGCCCTGGAAGGTCGTCGCGCGATTGCCCGGGCGCAGCGTGACCGCACTGACGATCCCGTCGCCCGGCGCGAAGACTTCTGTCTGCTTGAGGTTCCATTCGGCCTGCGCAAGCGCCTGTTCGGCCTCCACGACCGCCACATCCTCACCGTCGATCTGAGCCGCGATCCGGCGCTCCAGCCCCGCTTTTCGCGCTTCTGCTGCACGAATGCTTGCGGTGAGCTGTTCGATCGTCGCAACCGCTTCCTGCAGTTTGAAGGTGGTGGATGCGCCACGCTCTTCCAGTTGAACGATGTCATCCCGCCGCTGCTGCCCAAAAACGAGTTGCGCGGTCAATGAAGCGATATCGGCTTCGGCAGCCGCCAGATCCGTGGTCAATTGGTCCGCTGCAGACCGGGCGGCTTCCAGAGATGCCTCCAGCCGCGCTACCTCGAGCACGTAGAACTCGGGATCGATTCTGAACAAGAGATCGCCTTCGTTCACCTTCTGGTTCGGCTCAACGGCAACTTCGACGACCGTTCCGGAGACATTGGGCACAATGCTTGTCTGAACGCCCAGAACCGACACTGGCCCCGTAGGCGCCGTGTGGTTGAGTGCGCCGATGACAACCAACCCGACGACAGCGGCCCCACCGTATGAAACGGTCTTCCAGAAGCCATTCCAGGGCAGCAGGCTGAACTTGGAAAAGACCAGCCAAATCACGCCAAAATACAATCCGAGGACTATGAGCATCCGAGCAAGACCCGTGTTGAGTTTCAAACAGTGATGACGGGAGCAATTCCATTACCACATTCTGATTTTTGAGTATGCAGCAGTTCCGTTTGAAATCACAGTGTTTGGATCGAACCCTGGCCGCTTCCGGCACCGGCCGAAACAAAAAAAGGCCCCGCGGAACCGCAGGGCCATTCTGAGTTTCTCGTCGCCGATATTATTCGCGGCTTTCCGGAGTTTCCACCAGCGAGTCCAGCTCGTCGCCGACCATGTCATCATCCATCATCGGAGCGGCCAGCGCGGCTGCGGCCTCGGCCTCTTCGCGACGTGCCTCGATGACGACATTGTCACGCTGCTGCGCGATCTGGCGAACACGCTGTGTCGCCCCACCGGTACCGGCCGGGATCAGACGGCCGACGATGACGTTCTCTTTCAGGCCAACCAGCTTGTCCTTCTTGCCCTGAACCGAAGCTTCGGTCAGCACGCGGGTGGTTTCCTGGAACGATGCCGCCGAGATGAACGAACGCGTTTGCAGCGAAGCCTTGGTGATCCCCAGAAGGATCGGCTCGCCCTGGGCCGGACGACCACCGCGGGCGATGGTCTTCTCGTTGGCAGCATCGAACTCCTGTTTGTCGACATGCTCGCCCTTCAGCAGGGTGGTGTCGCCCGAGTCCAGGATCTCCCACTTCTGCAGCATCTGGCGTACGATGACTTCGATGTGCTTGTCGTTGATCTTCACGCCCTGCAGACGATAGACGTCCTGCACCTCGTCGATCATGTAATCCGCCAGCGCTTCGACACCCATGATGGACAGGATGTCGTGCGGAGCCGGGTTACCGTCCATGATGTAGTCACCCTTCTGCACGAAGTCGCCTTCCTGCACCGGGATGTGCTTGCCCTTGGGCACCATGTACTCGATCGTCTCCAGCGACTCGTCGACCGGCTCGATGCTGATGCGGCGCTTGTTCTTGTAATCGCGGCCAAAGCGCACGTAACCATCGGCTTCCGCGATGATTGCGTGATCTTTCGGACGACGCGCTTCGAACAGTTCGGCCACACGCGGCAGACCACCGGTGATGTCCTTGGTCTTGGCGCCTTCACGCGGAATACGCGCAACAACGTCACCGGCCTCGATCTTCTGACCGTCTTCGACCGACAGGATCGCGTCCACAGACATCGGATAGTGAACCGGGTTGCCCGCATCGTTGCGGACCGGCTCGCCATTGTCATCCACAAGAATGATCTCGGGCTTCAGATCGCTGCCTTTGGGGGCGGCGCGCCAGTCGATCACGATCTTCTGGGTCATGCCGGTTGCATCGTCGGTCTCGTCGCGGACAGCAATGCCCGAAACCAGGTCGACGTATTTTGCGGTACCGGCTTTCTCGGCGATGATCGGCAGGGTGTAGGGGTCCCACTCGAACAGCTTGTCGCCGCGCTTGACCTTGGTGCCTTCCTTGACGAACAGCTTCGAGCCGTAGCCCAGCTTGAAGCTGGCGCGCTCTTCGCCGTGTTCGTCGTTGATCACCAGCTTCATGTTCCGGCCCATGACCAGGCTTTCGCCGGCGGCATTGACCAGGATCTGCGGGTTCTCAAAGGCAACGACACCGTCCTGGTTCGCTTCCTGGAACGACTGCTGACCACCTTGCGCAACACCGCCGATGTGGAAGGTCCGCATCGTCAGCTGCGTACCCGGTTCACCGATCGACTGCGCGGCGATGATGCCGACAGCCTCACCGGTGTTCACCATGGTCCCGCGTGCAAGGTCACGACCGTAGCAGGTTGCACAGACGCCTTCCTCGGACTCACAGGTCAGAGGCGAGCGGATGCGCATCGAGGCAACACCGGCCTCGTCGATCGTATCGGCCATGCGTTCGTCGATCAGCTGTCCGGCGGCGACGATGACCTCGTCGGTACCCGGACGCAGAACGTCATCTGCGGCCACACGGCCCAGAACGCGTTCTGCCAGCGACGCGACGACTTCGCCGTCATTGACCGCAGCCTCGGCCGTGATCGCACGGTCGGTTCCACAGTCGACCTCGCGCACGATGCAATCCTGCGCCACGTCAACAAGACGACGGGTCAGGTAGCCCGAGTTCGCCGTCTTCAGAGCGGTATCCGACAGACCCTTACGGGCACCGTGGGTTGAGTTGAAGTATTCAAGAACGGTCAGACCTTCCTTGAAGTTCGAGATGATCGGCGTCTCGATGATGTCGCCGTTCGGCTTGGCCATCAGGCCGCGCATGCCGCCCAGCTGCTTCATCTGGGTTACCGAGCCACGCGCACCGGAGTGCGCCATCATGTAGACCGAGTTCGGCTCTTTGTCGGCGCCGCCCTCATCCTTGGCCACGGCCGAGATGGTGCGCATCATGGCTTCGGTTACGCGGTCGTTACACTTCGACCAGGCATCGACAACCTTGTTGTACTTTTCGCCCTGAGTGATCAGGCCGTCCATGTACTGCTGTTCGAAGTCTTTCACCTGTTCGCGGGTTTCGTCCACGATGCCCCACTTGTCCTCGGGGATCACCATGTCGTCCTTGCCGAACGAGATACCGGCCTTGAAAGCTTCCTTGAAGCCCATCGACATGATCTGGTCGCAGAAGATCACCGACTCTTTCTGGCCGCAGTAGCGGTAGACGGTGTCGATCACCTGTTGCACTTCTTTCTTCCGCAACAGGCGGTTGACCAGTTCAAACGGTGCCTTGTTGTTCTTGGGCAGCAGAGCCCCCAAGCGAACACGGCCCGGCGTGGTTTCAAAACGCTTCTGAACCTCGTTGCCTTCTTCGTCGATCTGGGTGATCCGCGCGGTGATTTTCGAGTGCAGGTGCACCTCGCCCGCGTCCAGCGCGTGCTGGACTTCGTCGATCGAACCAAAGACCTTGCCTTCGCCGGGCATGCCTTCGCGTTCCAGGGTCACGTAGTAGAGACCCAGGATCATGTCCTGCGACGGAACGATGATCGGAGCGCCGTTTGCAGGCGACAGAACGTTGTTCGTCGACATCATCAGAACACGCGCTTCCAGCTGCGCCTCAAGGCTCAGCGGGACGTGAACGGCCATCTGGTCACCGTCGAAGTCGGCGTTGAAGGCCGAACAGACCAGCGGGTGCAGCTGGATGGCTTTACCTTCGATCAGGACCGGCTCGAACGCCTGAATGCCAAGACGGTGCAGTGTCGGCGCACGGTTCAGCATGACTGGGTGTTCGCGGATCACCTCGTCGAGGATATCCCACACTTCGGGACGCTCTTTCTCGACCAGCTTCTTCGCCTGCTTCACGGTCGAAGACAGACCCTTGGCTTCAAGGCGCGAGTAGATGAACGGCTTGAACAATTCCAGCGCCATCTTCTTGGGCAGACCACACTGGTGCAGCTTGAGTTCCGGACCGGTCACGATGACCGAACGGCCCGAGAAGTCGACGCGCTTGCCCAGAAGGTTCTGACGGAAGCGGCCCTGCTTGCCTTTCAGCATGTCCGACAGCGATTTCAGCGGACGCTTGTTGGCGCCGGTGATCACGCGGCCACGACGGCCGTTGTCAAACAGAGCATCAACAGATTCCTGCAGCATCCGCTTTTCGTTGCGGACGATGATGTCAGGTGCACGCAGTTCGATCAGGCGCTTCAGACGGTTGTTCCGGTTGATGACACGGCGATACAGATCGTTCAGATCCGAAGTCGCAAAACGGCCACCATCCAGCGGAACCAGCGGACGCAGTTCCGGCGGAATGACCGGAATCACGGTCATCACCATCCACTCGGGCCGGTTGCCGGACTCGAGGAAGGATTCAACAACCTTCAGACGCTTGATGATCTTCTTGGGCTTCAGCTCGCCGGTGGCTTCGGCCAGATCAGCGCGCAGTTGCTCGGCTTCGGCTTCCAGATCGATCTGGGCCAGCATCTCACGGATGGCTTCGGCACCGATATTCGCGGTGAACGCGTCCATGCCATAAGCATCCTGCGCGTCCATGTACTCTTCTTCGGTCAGCATCTGGCCGTAGGTCAGGTCCGTCAGACCGGGCTCGATGACGACATAGTTTTCAAAGTACAGAACCCGTTCCAGATCGCGCAGCGTCATGTCCAGCATCAGACCGATGCGGGACGGCAGCGATTTCAGGAACCAGATATGCGCGACGGGCGCGGCCAGTTCGATGTGGCCCATACGCTCGCGGCGGACCTTCTGCAGGGTGACTTCCACACCGCATTTCTCGCAGACGACGCCGCGATACTTCATCCGCTTATATTTGCCGCACAGACATTCGTAGTCTTTGATCGGGCCAAAGATACGGGCGCAGAACAGGCCGTCACGTTCGGGCTTGAACGTCCGGTAGTTGATGGTTTCGGGTTTCTTGATCTCGCCATAGGACCAAGACAGGATCCGCTCGGGCGACGCCAACGAGACCTTGATCTCGTCGAAAACCTTGGGCGGCGTCAGCGGGTTGAACGGGTTGTTGGTGATTTCCTGGTTCATTTGTTACCTCAAATCTTGCGGAAGGGGGGACGGGAGAAAGGGCAGCGCCCTTACTCCTCAACCTCCGCATCCAGGAGTTCCATATTCAGGCCGAGGCCACGGACTTCTTTAACCAGAACGTTGAACGATTCCGGTACGCCCGCCTCGAAGTTATCCTCGCCCTTGACGATCGACTCATAGACCTTGGTCCGGCCGGCGACGTCATCCGATTTCACGGTGAGCATCTCCTGCAGGGTGTAGGCGGCGCCGTAAGCTTCCAGAGCCCAGACCTCCATCTCACCAAAGCGCTGACCACCGAACTGCGCCTTGCCGCCCAGCGGCTGCTGGGTCACCAGGCTGTACGGCCCGGTCGAACGCGCGTGGATCTTGTCGTCCACCAGGTGGTGCAGTTTCAGCAGGTACTTGATGCCCACGGTCACCGGACGCGCGAACTGCTCGCCAGTGCGACCGTCGAACAGGATCGACTGACCGCTTTCCGAGAAACCGGCGCGGATCAGCGCGTCGTTGACGTCGGCCTCTTTGGCGCCGTCAAAGACCGGGGTTGCGATCGGAACGCCGCGGGTCACGTTGCTGGCCGCTTCGATCAGCTGATCCTCGTCCATGCCGCTGATGCCCTCTTCGTAGACATCCTCGCCATAGGCGTGTTTCATCGCGTCACGGACCGGCGTCAGGTCGCCCGAGCGGCGGTATTCCTGCAGCGCCTCGTCGATCTTAAGACCCAAGCCGCGCGCGGCCCAACCCATGTGGGTTTCAAGAATCTGACCGACGTTCATACGCGACGGCACGCCCAGAGGGTTCAGACAGAAGTCGACCGGAGTACCATCCGCAAGGAACGGCATGTCCTCCATCGGCACGACCTTCGAGATCACACCCTTGTTCCCGTGACGGCCGGCCATCTTGTCGCCCGGCTGCAGCTTGCGCTTAACGGCGATGAAGACCTTGACCATCTTCATCACACCCGGCGGCAGGTCGTCGCCACGGCGGACCTTCTCGACCTTGTCCTCGAAACGGGCATCCAGGGCGCGCTTCTGCACCTCGTACTGCTCGTTCAGAGCCTCGACGATCTGAGCGTCCTTCTCGTCTTCCAGCGCCAGCTGCCACCACTGACCGCGGGTCAGCGACTCGAGCAGCTCTTCGGTGATCTCCGAGCCCGCCTTGACGCCTTTCGGCCCCTTGACGGCGGTTTTGCCCAGGATCATCGACTTGAGACGCGCATAGATGTTGCGATCAAGGATGGCCAACTCGTCGTCCCGGTCACGGGCCAGACGTTCGACTTCCTCACGCTCGATCTGCAGCGCACGCTCGTCTTTCTCGACGCCGTGACGGTTGAAGACGCGGACTTCGACGACCGTACCGTAATCGCCCGGCTTCACGCGCAGCGATGTGTCGCGCACGTCAGATGCTTTTTCACCAAAGATGGCGCGCAGCAGCTTTTCTTCCGGGGTCATCGGGCTTTCGCCCTTCGGAGTGATCTTGCCGACCAGAATATCGCCCGGCTCAACATCCGCACCGATGTAAACGATGCCCGCCTCGTCGAGGTTGCGCAGCGCTTCTTCACCGACGTTCGGGATGTCGCGGGTGATCTCTTCCGGACCCAGCTTGGTGTCACGGGCGGCGACTTCGAATTCCTCGATATGGACCGAGGTAAAGACGTCGTCACGTGCGATACGTTCCGAGATCAGGATCGAGTCTTCGTAGTTGTAACCGTTCCACGGCATGAACGCGACGACCACGTTCTTGCCCAGAGCCAGTTCACCCATATCGGTCGACGGACCATCAGCGATGACCTCGCCCTTCTGGACGGTGTCACCCACCTTGATCAGCGGACGCTGATTGATGCAGGTGTTCTGGTTCGAACGCTGGAACTTGCGCAGACGATAGATGTCAACGCCAGCGTCGCCCAGTTCCAGATCTTCGGTGGCCCGGATAACGATACGCTGGGCATCGACCTGGTCGATGATGCCGGCGCGTTTCGCCTGGATCGCAGCACCCGAGTCGATCGCAACCTTTTCCTCGATGCCGGTGCCGACCAGCGGCGCCTCGGCCCGCAGCAGCGGAACCGCCTGACGTTGCATGTTCGAGCCCATCAGAGCGCGGTTGGCGTCGTCATTTTCAAGGAACGGGATCAGCGAGGCCGCAACCGAGACCAGCTGCTTCGGCGAAACGTCGATCAGGTCCACGTTCTCGCGCGGGGCAAGCGTGTAGTCACCGGCCTGACGGGTCGAGACCAGATCGTTGATGAACTTGCCATCCGTATCCAGCGTCGCGTTGGCCTGGGCCACGGTGTGACGCATTTCCTCGGTCGCGGACATGTAGTGGACCTCATCGGTCACCTGCCCGCCTTTCACGACGCGATAGGGGGTTTCGATGAAACCGTACTTGTTCACGCGGGCAAAGGTGGCCAGCGAGTTGATCAGACCGATGTTCGGGCCTTCCGGCGTTTCGATCGGGCACATCCGGCCATAGTGGGTCGGGTGCACGTCGCGCACCTCAAAACCCGCACGCTCGCGCGTCAGACCACCCGGGCCAAGCGCCGACAGGCGGCGTTTGTGGGTGACTTCCGACAGCGGGTTGGTCTGGTCCATGAACTGCGACAGCTGCGAGCTGCCGAAGAATTCACGCACCGCGGCCGCCGCCGGTTTCGCGTTGATCAGGTCCTGCGGCATGACGGTGTCGATCTCGACCGACGACATACGCTCTTTGATGGCGCGTTCCATCCGCAGCAGGCCGACGCGGTACTGGTTTTCCATCAGTTCACCGACCGAGCGCACACGACGGTTGCCCAGGTGGTCGATGTCGTCCACGTCGCCCTTGCCGTCACGCAGCTCCACCAGTGCCTTGATGCAGGCCACGATGTCTTCGCGGCGCAGTGTCCGCAGGGTGTCCGGAGCATCCAGGTTCAGGCGCATGTTCATCTTCACGCGGCCAACGGCCGACAGATCATAGCGCTCGCTGTCGAAGAACAGGGTGTCGAACAGAGCCGACGCAGCCTCGACGGTGGGCGGCTCGCCCGGGCGCATGACGCGGTAGATGTCCATCAGCGCGCTTTCGCGGCCCATGTTCTTGTCCTGCGCCATGGTGTTGCGGATGTACGGACCGACGTTGATGTTGTCGATGTCCAGAACCGGAATATCGGTGATGCCGGCATCGATCAGCTCCTTCACGGTGCCGCCGATCAGCTCGCCATCCTTGTCATATTCCAGGGTCAGCTCATCACCGGCTTCGACATAGATCGCACCGGTTTCTTCGTTGATGATGTCCTTGGCGACGAACTTGCCGACGATGTGGTCGAACGGCACCAGTAGGTCGGTAACCTTGCCCTCGTCAATCAGCTGCTTGACCGCGCGCGGGGTGACCTTCTTGCCGGCTTCGGCAATCACTTCACCGCTTTTTGCGTCGATCAGGTCATAGGTGGGACGGGTGCCGCGCACACGTTCGGGGAAGAACGGGGTGACCCAGCCCTTCTTCTTGTTCAGCTTGTAGGACACGGTGTCGTAATACGCGTCCATGATCGCTTCCTGGTCCAGGCCCAGGGCATAGAGCAGCGTGGTCACCGGCAGTTTGCGGCGACGGTCGATGCGGGCGTAGACGATGTCCTTGGCGTCGAACTCGAAGTCCAGCCAGCTGCCGCGGTACGGGATAATGCGGCAGGCAAACAGCAGCTTGCCTGAGGAGTGAGTCTTGCCCTTGTCGTGGTCGAAGAACACACCGGGCGACCGGTGCATCTGGGACACGATCACGCGCTCGGTGCCGTTCACGATGAAGGTGCCGTTCGGTGTCATCAGGGGCATGTCGCCCATGAACACGTCCTGTTCCTTGATGTCCTTGACCGATTTGGCCCCGGTGTCTTCGTCGACATCAAACACGATCAGGCGCAGGGTGACCTTCAGCGGCGCGCTGTAGGTCATGTCACGCTGCATGCACTCTTCAACGTCGTATTTCGGTTTTTCCAGCTCGTATTTCACGAATTCCAGCACGGAAGTTTCGTTGAAATCCTTGATCGGAAAGACCGATTGGAACACGCCGTTGATACCTTCGCCGTCGGTCGGCTGATCGGCATCGCCAGAGCGCAGGAATAGATCATAGGAGGATTTCTGGACCTCGATGAGGTTCGGCATTTCCAGGACTTCGCGGATTTTGCCGTAGTATTTCCGAAGACGTTTCTGGCCAAGGAACGATTGAGCCATGTCAGATGTCACCTTTCGATGTTCTCAGCGGGCAAAAACACCGTCGGGCCCCGGCGCCTTGCACATACGAGACGACACGTCCGGATCAATTCGTGGCCACCGTCCCGAATGGTAGCCTCCCGATCCGCGAACCGCGTCTTAGAAAACGCCCCAGCACATGAGGCCCTTTCTAAGACAGGTTCGGCTGGACCCGGATTTCTCCGGGCCCAGCCAAATTCCACGGCGCATCCGCGATGCACCGAAAGACAGGCTTAGGCCAGCTCGACCTCGGCGCCAGCTGCTTCCAGCTTGCCCTTGATCTCTTCGGCTTCTGCCTTGTCCACGCCTTCTTTGATCTTGCCGCCGGCTTCGACCAGTTCCTTGGCTTCTTTCAGGCCCAGGCCGGTGATGCCGCGAACTTCTTTGATGACGTTGATTTTCGAAGCGCCGGCGTTCTTCAGAACGACGTCGAATTCGGTTTTCTCTTCCTCAGCTGCACCGCCGGCATCGCCAGCTGCGCCTGCGACCATGACGGCGCCGCCTGCTGCGGGCTCGATGCCGTACTCGTCCTTGAGGATGGTTTTCAGTTCTTGTGCTTCCAGCAGGGTCAGACCAACGATCTCTTCTGCCAGTTTCTTCAGATCAGCCATTGTATCAGCTCTTTCCGTTTACAGTGTGTGTTCCAACGTCAGGGCATGTGCCCCACGCAGATCATTCAGTGCCAACCGCTTACGCAGCTTCCGCCTTCTCTTCGATGGTGGAAAGGATGCTTGCGATGTTGCTTGCAGGTGCGCCAATTGCACCGGCGATGTTCGAAGCAGGCGCGCCGATGCAGCCCACGATCGAAGCAATAAGCTCTTCACGCGACGGCATTTTCGACACGGCTGTGACACCAGCCCGGTCCAGTGCGTTCTCGCCCATTGCACCGCCAAGGATCTCGAACTTCTGGTTCTCCTTGGCGAAGTCCTCGGCCACCTTGGCTGCTGCCACGGGGTCCTCGGAATAGGTCAGAACAGTCATACCCGTCAGCAGGTCAGCAATGCTCGCACATGGCTTACCGTCGAGGGCGATTTTGGCGAGCCTGTTCTTGGCAACACGCACGGAGCCGCCCGCGTCACGAGCACGTGCGCGAAGGTCCTGCATCTCGGCAACTGTCAGACCGGCGTAGTGAGCAACCACTACGACGCCAGAGCTTTCGAAGATTTGGCCGAGTTCCTCGACCACTTTCTCTTTCTGGGCTCTATCCACAGTTCTCTCCAAGTTAGGGGCGATGTTTCACCCCGGCTCATATTTGCCGAGGGCTGCGCCCCGGCGTTCAGGTCCGTTGTTACGGGATTGGCCAAAATGCGCCCGAGGGTCAGGACCCTCGAAATTCTTTGGTCTTACCCGTCTCAGGCAGGGAATTAAGGGGCCGGAAGGACCCACCCACCGTCTTGGACGAAACGAAATAAAGCGCACGACGAATCGCACGCTTTATTCCGCAGCCCTCTTTAGGGCAGATGGCCGGGGTTTCCAAGGGGTAAATTGGCCCGCACCCCAAGCCGGTAGACAATCACCGCAAACCCGAACAGGATCAACGGATGATCAAGTTGAAATCCATTTCCAAGCCGCAATTCCTGTTTCGTCAGATTTCTCGCCAATTGTGGGTTCGCACCAGCCTGATCGCCGCTCTCGCCGTGGTCAGCGCAGGGATTGGCACCTACCTCGGCGGCTTCGTCCCCGACTTTCTCGCACAACGGCTGAGCACCGAGGCCGTGGCAAAGATTCTCGGCATTCTGGCGTCGTCCATGCTGGCGGTCACGACCTTTTCGCTGTCGATCATGGTCGCGGCACAGCGATGGGCCTCGAACCAGTCCTCCCCGCGCGCCCAACAGGTTATCGAAGAAGACAGTGTCTCGCAAAACGTGCTAGCCACGTTTCTCGGCGCATTCATCTTCGCGCTCGTATCGCTGATCCTTGTCGAAACCGGGGTTTACACCCAGCAATCCATCGCCGTTGCGCTTGCGTTCACCTTGGTGGTGATCTTTTTGGTGACGCTGGCGCTCTTGCTCTGGATCGACCAATTGCCCAGCTATGGCAGCATCTCCGAAACGGCACGCAAGATAGAAAACAACGCCAGGGACACCATGACCCGAGCCATGGAACTGCCGTGCCTCGGCGCCGTTCCGTATCAAGCCGCCGCGGATGTTCCGCGAACCGCGCACCATGTGCGGGCCAGTTCGACAGGGAACGTGCGCCACGTGGATGTCGGTATGCTGAATTCCTGCGCCGAAGAGAATGACTGCGAGATCTGGATCATGGCGCTGCCGGGGCAGTTCGTGACAGAAGGCCAGCCCCTGGCCAGAGCGACCCGGAAAATGGATGGCGAAACCATCCGGGAAGCCTTCGTGATCGGGACCGAGCGCAGCTTCAATCAAGACCCCCGCTTTGGCATTCAAACCCTGTCGGAAATCGCACAGCGCGCGCTCTCGCCGGGTATCAACGACCCGATGACGGCAATTCAGATGGTCGAGAGGTTGCTGCGGGTTCTCCTGCCACTTGGCTCGCGGCCCACCCAACCCGCCGACCCGCAGTTCCCGAGAATCCATGCCCCGGAGATCGCGTTCGACACATTCCTTCGTGACGCTTATGCGGCCATTTCCCGGGATGCCGGTGACAAGGTCGAAGTCCACGAGGCCATTCTCAGGGCGCTGACCCGACTGACGCAGACTCAAGACGGAGCAATGACAACCGCGGCTCGGGCGGCTGCGAACCAGGCATTGACCGTTGCCGAGCGCGACCTCAGGCTGGAGTCCGACAAGGCACGCGTGCGCGAAATACCCAATCAGGTCACAGTCGAACCTGCTATCTGAGAGCAAAAGAAAACCCCGGGCAGCATGACCGCCCGGGGTTCGAATTTCCGAAAGAACGTTTCGGCTTATTCGCCCGAAGCTTGCGCCACATCCACGGTCACGCCGGGGCCCATGGTCGAGCTCAGCGCGATTTTCTTCATATAGGTGCCCTTGGCGCCCGACGGCTTCGCCTTGGCAACGGCCGAGATGAAGGCGCGGACGTTTTCCGCCAGCTTGGCTTCGTCGAACGACGCCTTGCCGACGCCTGCGTGTACGACACCACCTTTTTCCGCCTTGAACTGGACTTCACCACCCTTGGCTGCTTCCACGGCCGCTTTCACGTCCATGGTCACGGTGCCGACCTTGGGGTTCGGCATCAGGTTGCGGGGGCCCAGAACCTTACCCAGACGACCGACGATCGGCATCATGTCCGGGGTTGCGATGCAACGATCAAAGTCGATGTTGCCGGCCTGGATGCTTTCCATCAGGTCCTCGGCGCCGACGATGTCCGCACCAGCTTCTTTCGCCTCATCAGCCTTGGGGCCGCGCGCGAAGACAGCAACGCGCATGTCCTTGCCGGTGCCGTTCGGCAGACCGACGACGCCGCGCACCATCTGGTCTGCGTGACGGGTGTCAACGCCCAGGTTCATGGCGATTTCGATGGTTTCGTCAAACTTCGACGTTGCGTTGGCCTTGACCAGTGCAACTGCCTCTTCGACCGACAGGTTTTCCTTGCCGGCGACGGCTTCGCGCGCTGCGCGGGTACGTTTACCGAGTTTTGCCATCTTACTTCACCTCGATGCCCATGGAACGGGCCGAGCCCAGGATGATCTTCATTGCGCCTTCGACGTCGTTGGCGTTCAGATCCTTCATTTTGGCTTCGGCGATCTCGCGCACCTGCTTGGTGGTCACGGTTGCCACGGTCTCACGGCCGGGGTTCTCCGCGCCACGGGGGCGGTTACGCTTGCCGACCGGCTTCAGACCGGCCGCCTTCTTCAGGTAGTAAGACGCGGGCGGCGTCTTGATGTCCATGGTGAAGGACTTGTCCTGATAGTAGGTGATCACGGTCGGGCACGGAGCGCCGGGCTCCATGTCTGCGGTTTTGGCGTTGAACGCCTTGCAGAATTCCATGATGTTGATGCCGCGCTGACCCAGCGCCGGGCCAACTGGCGGCGACGGGTTCGCCTGACCTGCAGGAACCTGCAGCTTCATCGTACCAGCAAGCTTCTTGGCCATTTGGTTTTCCTTTCAACGTGAATGGGACGCGTCCCATCCGGTTTTATGTTGCGTGGTCCGATCCGGAATCGCGATCCCTGCGATCTCCCACGAGAGAATCTCGCCCGAAGACGATAGGGGCGGCGTTTACAGGGGAACGAATGGGTTGGCAAGAGCATGCCACTGAAAACCGGATGGCTGGCGAAGCCACCTTCCCAAGGCGTTCGTCGGCATGCAGGCTCCGCCCCCGCTATCGATCGGCAGACGCCTCCGGCTGAACGGCGCGCTGGTAGAGATGCCAAGTAGTATGCCCAAGGATCGGCAACGTAAAGACAAGCCCCAGAAACGCCGGCACCAGCGACAACAGCATAGTGACCGAGATGATGGCCGCCCAGCCAAGCATGACCACAGGGCTTTCGGCGACAACGCGGAGCGATGTAAGCATGGCCGTTACGAAATCGGTGTCGCGATCCAGAAGCAAGGGCATGGCAACAACAGTCACCGAAAATAGAACGGCGGACAGAAACGCACCGACGCAGGTGCCAACAGCCAGGAAGGCCCAGCCTTGGGGGGTAAAGAACACGGTGTTCAGGAAACCGTCGAAATCCGAGAACGAGGCATTCTGCAGGATGATCGCCAACCAAAGCCGAACCTGGTAGATCCATACCCAGAAAACGAACAGCGTAACGAAGGCCATCCAGCCCATTTCCCGCTTACGCTGATTGGCCATGACCGTCAGTATTTCCGACCAGCCAAAATCCTCTCCGGCCTGAAGTCGACGCGACATCTCATAGAGGCCTGCAGCGGCGAAAGGGGCGACCAGCGGAAACCCCACGACGGCAGGAATTATCATCCAAATCTTGCCAAGCCAAACCAGGCTCCAGACCAGCAGAAACCCGAAAACGGCATAGAACAGTCCGAAAAATCCGCTCATTATGGGACGCGCCAGAAAATCGGAAAACCCGGCCTTCAGCGAGTCGGTGATGTCGGCGGCGGTGACCGTGTTGACCACAGGCATCGTCCGCTGAGGCGGGGTCAGCCTGTCGGGTGGCGTGGGGCCTGCAGCCTTGGATGTCATGACAGAGTCCTCCCAAAGCATCACTGCGCGCAAATCCTCTGGCCCACGAGCCCGGCTGCGCAACGGTCATACCTGTACCAAGCACAAGTGTGCATCAGGCAAGGAGTTAGGGCAAGCGGCCAAGGCTGTGGCGAAACCCTACCGGCAAGCATCAGAAACAGTTGCGCCGCCTGTTACGGCGGCGCGTTCGATTCCTGCACGATCAGTTCCTGCAGGAATGATCAGCTCTGCTTGGTGACCTGCGTAAAGTCCAGCTCGACCGGAGTTTCGCGCCCGAAGATCGAGACGGTAACCTTCAGCTTCTGGTTCTCGTCGTCCACGCCCTCGACCATACCGTCGAAATCCTCGAACGGGCCGTCGTTGACTTTGACCTTCTCGCCAACCTCGAAGCTGATCATCAGCTTGGGTGCTTCCTCGCCTTCCTGAACACGGTTGAGGATCTGGTTCACCTCGGCGTCGCGCATCGGCATCGGGCGGCCCTGCGGACCCAGGAAACCGGTGACCCGGTTGATCGAGTTGATCAGGTGATAGCCTTGATCCGACATCTCCATGTGCACCAGTACGTAGCCGGGCATGAAACGGCGTTCAGTCGTGACCTTCTTGCCCCGGCGCACCTCGATCACTTCTTCGGTGGGAACCAGAACCTCGTCGATCTCGTCCTCAAGGCCGTGCTCGGCCACCGACGTGCGGATCTGCTCTGCGATCTTCTTTTCGAAATTCGAAAGAACGCTGACCGAGTACCACCGTTTCGCCATGAACCTGTCGTCCTTGTTTGCCTTTGGCGCGCCGCGTCGGGCGGACGCACCTGAATTGAAATTTTGTCGCGGTCCGGCCGCGTGTTCCGGAATAAAAAGCGGCGCGCAGTCCGAATCGCCGCACGCCCATCCCGAAAGGTCCCGCGTCAACTACTCTGACATTGCCTGCTGTGCAAGGGGGCAGTGCCGGTCGGGCGCCCGAAGCGGGCGTGTCTCGGCGCGATCCGACGGGACCCGGCAGTCGGCCCTAGCTGAACATACCCAGGATCAGTTGCAGACCGCCGCGAATGCCCAGATCCACCAGTGCAAAGAACACGGCAGTCAGAGCCGCCATGATGAACACCATGACCGTGGTCAGCAGAACCTCGCGCCGCGTCGGCCAGACGACCTTTGCAACTTCGGCACGGACTTGCTGAATGAACTGGATCGGGTTTGTGGTGGCCATTAGGCTTGGTCTCTCTGCTAGCGGATGGGCCGGACATAGCCGGGCATTGCGGCAATTTCAAGGGCCGTCGGCATCACGATTGCACGCGGTCAGGACTTGGGGCGATCATCCCATTCGTTGCTCAGAATCCGTCGGGCATCGCCTTCGGGGTCATCATATTGGTTGCTGCGGACCGTGTAGATGAACGCCACCAGCCCAACACCGCCCAACAGCAGCGAAATCGGTATCAGGTAGGCCAGAACTTCCATTCGGATCACCTCAGGCGCAGAGCGTTCAGGGATACGGTAATAGACGATGTGGACATCGCCAAGGCCGCGATCAAGGGCGTCGCAAGGCCGGCGACGGCCAAAGGCACCGCGATGACATTGTAGATCGTCGCAATCTGAAAATTCTCGCGGATGCGCTGCGTCGCCCGGACCGCAGTATGGCAGGCATCGGCGATCGGCGACAGGTCATTGCCCAGCAGAACGATGTCCGAAGCCACGCGGGCCGCATCCAGTGCCGAAGCCGGCGAGATCGAAGCATGGGCCGCCGCTAGCGCGGCTGTGTCGTTCAACCCGTCACCGACCATCAAAACCCGGCGGCCTTGGTCTGCCAGCTTCTGAATGTGTCGCGCCTTGTCCTGCGGCAGTGCCCGCGCGATCCAGGTCTCGATCCCCAGCTTCTCGGCCAGAGCTTTCACGGCGTTGGTCGTGTCCCCGGACATGAGGATGACGTCCTTGCCCGCATCCCGCAAAGCCGCGACCGCGTCGGCAGCGCCGGGGCGCAATGAGTCGGCAAAGCGGAACTCGACCGGGCGATCGCCCCCCACTGCCAACCAGGCCGCGGTGTGATCACCCTCCGTCGCGCCCACCCATTCGGCCCGGCCCAGCCGCACGAGTTGCCCCTGAAACTGGCCCTCGGTCCCGTGACCGGGAATCTCGGTTACGTTTTCAACCTCGGCCGGGGTATAACCCTCGGCCCGGGCGGCCCGGGTCAGGGCGACCGCCAGCGGATGCGCCGAAGCCTGTGCCAAGGCCAGAGCGATCTCGATCTCACGGCATGTGTGTTCGCCACCGTTGACCAAATGGGGCGCGCCTGATGTGAGCGTTCCGGTCTTGTCGAACACCACGGTGTCGACCTCGGCCAACCGCTCTAACGCCGTGGCGTCCTTGATCAGCATCCCCTTGCGGAACAGCCGACCCGAGGCCGCGGTGGTAACCGCAGGAACCGCCAACCCCAACGCACAGGGGCAGGTGATGATCAGCACAGCGGCGGCGATGTTCAGCGCTGTGCGCAGATCGCCAGAATAGATGTACCAGCCAACGAAACTGAGTGCGGACAGGATATGAACCCCGGGGGCATACAGCTTGGCCGCCTTGTCCGCCAAGGACGTATAGCGCGACCGCCCGGATTCCGCGATGGCCACAAGATCGGCCATGCGGTGCAGCGAAGTCTCTTCGCCCACCGCCGTTGCCTGAATGGTCAGCGGCCCGGTCAGGTTGACCTCACCCGCGCTTACTTGCGTGCCCGGCTGGGCAAATACCGGCAGGGTTTCACCGGTCAGCAACGACCGGTCCAACTCGGATTCACCGGTCACGATCTTGCCGTCCACCGGCATCCGCCCCCCTGGTCGCACCAGGATCAGGTCACCGACGGCCAGTTCGGCAACGGCGACCTCGCGTTCGGCCCCGTCAACAAGACGGATGGCGCGCGGCACCTCGAGGGCTGTCAGCTCTTCCGCGGCGGACCGGGCCGCGGCACGGGTGCGGTAATCCAGATAGCGCCCCGCCAGCAGAAAGAACGTCAGCGTCAAAGCCGCATCGAAATAGGCGTGCTCACCGCTCAGCGCCGTTTCCCAAAGCGAAGTGACCAAGGCCAGCAGGATTGCCAGAACGATCGGCACGTCCATGTTCAGGCGGCGAACACGCAGCGCGCTCCACGCGTTGGCAAAAAACGGTTGGGCCGAGAACGCAATGGCCGGGAGGGCGATGGCCGCCGATATCCAGTGAAACATGTCGCGCGTCGCGTCAGTGGCGCCGGACCAGACGGACACTGACAGCAGCATCACGTTCATCGATGCAAAGCCGGCGACCGCGAGCCGCATCAAAAGGTCTCGTCCGGCCTTGTCCGATTGCGTGGCTGACAGGGCACCCGGATCCAGCTCATGCGCCTCGTACCCGGCCCGATCGAGGACCGGGATCAGGTCCGTTGCCCGAACCTCGGGGCCCGCCTTGATCAGAGCGCGCTTGAGCGTCAGGTTGACCCGCGCGTCCTGTACGCCGGGGTGCGCGTTCAACGCACGTTCGACATTTGCAATACAGGCAGAGCAATGAATGCCCGGCAGTGACAGCGCGATCTGAACGTCGACCGGTACCGGCCTGGCCGGTTCCGCCGGGGCCGCGATGCAGCCCGGACAGGCTGCGGTCCCGGATGTCACCTGCGACGACATCAGCCTAACCCTTGATGTACAACGGAATGCGCCGACTGAATTCCGCGCCGTCCGCATCGCGCGCGACGATACGGACATTCCAGTTGCCTTTTCCAAGTGTCGCCGGGGTGGAATACGCCACACCGTCAAAGATGAAGTCCGGCGAAAAATCCTCGCGCATATGAGTTGCGCGGCCGACCACGGCCTGCAGCTCGGCCACCCGCACAGGCACGCCTTGCGCATCCGTGATGCGAAGAATCAGCAGGCCGCCCTTGGTTTCCACGTCTGCGTCCCAGCCCAGAGACTGCTGCTCCTGCAGCTTTTCATTGAACTCCTGACTGGCAACGTAGGAGTTCTTGACCTCGAGCCCGGGAAATGTCGCGACTGCTTTGTATGCCAGCACCAGATTGACGGCGATGATGACCCCGAAGGCCCCGACAAAAACCGCAAGAGCGTGCCTTCCGGTGAATTTGCGCTCGGCCATGGTTCAGTTCCCCCGCCCGTTGAACGTGGTGTCCTTGTAGGCGCGCTCGCCGCTTTGCAGGTCTTCGACCCAGATCCGGACCGGTGTCGTTTCCGCCGATGCGGGCGCTGTATCTTTCGCGGCGACGATGTAAACCCGGGTCAACTGTGCCGTGTCCGCAGTTACGTTTACCGTATCCAGTTCCGTTCCTTCAATCTGAACCTGCAGGCTTGGGTCACCGACCAGAGACAGTTTGAACAGGCGGTCTTCGCCATGTTTGTTCCGCAACCGCACGTCGTAGGTGTTGCGGATCGAACCGTCGGACATGGTCACGAATGTCGGATTGCGCACCGGCGCAACCGTCAGATCGATATCCGACCGGATGAACAACGCAAACAGCAGGCCAAATCCCACCAGCGACCAAAGCGCGGTATACATGATCGTCCGGGGCCGCAGGATGTGTTTCCACACGTTCTTGGGAGGCTGGCCCGCGCGTTCACGCGTTTCGTCGCTGAGCGCCATATAGTCGATCAGACCGCGCGGCTTGCCGATCTTGGCCATCATGTCGTCGCAGGCATCGATGCACAGCGCGCAGGTTATGCACTCCAGCTGTTGGCCATCACGGATGTCGATCCCGACCGGGCAGACATTGACGCAGGCCATGCAATCGATGCAGTCGCCCAGTTCAGAGTCGGCCGTCCGTTTGCCCTTGCCGCGCGGCTCGCCCCGCCATTCTCGATAGCCAACCACCAGCGTGTCCTCGTCCATCATCGCCGCCTGAATTCGCGGCCACGGACAGGCATAGATACAGATCTGCTCTCGCGCGAACCCGCCGAAGAAAAAGGTCGTGCCGGTCAGAACCAACATGGTGGTATAGGCGATCGGATGAGCGTTGCCGGTCACAAGGTCCCGCGCCAGGGTCGGCGCATCCGCGAAATAGAACACCCAGGCCCCGCCGGTCGCCAGACCGATCAGGAACCAGACCACCCATTTGGTCAATCGCAGCCGGGCCTTACGGAAATCCAGCTTCTTCTGACGATGAAGGCGCAGGCGGGCGTTTCGATCGCCTTCGATCCAGCGCTCGACCAGAATGAAAAGGTCGGTCCAAACCGTCTGTGGGCAGGCATAGCCGCACCACACCCGCCCCAAGGCCGACGTAAACAGGAACAGGCCCAAGCCGGCCATGATCAGCAGTCCGGCCACAAAGTAGAATTCGTGTGGCCAGATCTCGATCCAGAAGAAGTAAAAGCGGCGGTTCGCAAGATCCAGCAGCACCGCCTGATCCGGAAGGCTGGGCCCCCGATCCCACCGGATCCACGGCGTCACATAATAGATGCCAAGTGTGACGGCCATAATGATCCATTTGAGGTTCCGAAACTTGCCGGAAACGCGCCGTGGAAAGATCGGTTCCCTTGCGGCGTAAAGGCTGGGGGCTGGGGTGTGATCGCTCACGGCATGGCTCCGGATCTTGCTGTTGGTCGGGCGACTTGTTCCAGATCATACACCGGACAACTTTGACATGGGTCAAAAGCGCATCGCACAGACACCTTTTGTCACACCTGGTTCGCTTGGCGTTTCAACCACCCGACGAACGTCTTCACCGCCTTTCTCTGCGGCGTTTGCGCCGTCACGATGTGGTAGCCTCGGGCGTCCGGTGCGACATGAAGTTCAATTAGTCTTCCGGCCACGATATCACGTTCGACGAAATGTCGCACCGTCACCGTGACCCCCTGCCCCGCGCGCACGCCCTCAAGGACCAGATTGCCCGGCAGACTGGTCCGTCCGGCGCCGGGGTCCATAGCCGCCCCATGTTGTGCCAGCCATGTGCTGGCTTCGGTCGTGCCCACCTCTTCCAGCCACGGCAAACGGGCAAGATCAGCCGGCGACCACTCGGACCTGGACCCTAAGAGACCGGGCGCGGCAACGATGACCATCGGGGTTTTCAACAACATCTCGGACCGGACACCCGGCCAACCGCCTGCCCCATATCGAATCGCGACATCCACCCCGCCGGGGCGCAGATCGACCAGTTCCGGTGACGGATCCAAGGTCAGATCGATCCCGGGGTGATCCGACCGGAAAATCGGCAGCCGCGGCATCAGCCATGAAGCCGCAAATGAGGAGGTCAGCGAAACGTGTACCGGCCGATCCTCGCCCGCGTTCACCAGGTCCGAGACCGCCGCATGGATGGCGCCAAACCCCAGCTGAACGCTGCGGGCCAAGTGTTCGCCATCCGACGTCAGGACCAGCGTCTTGCCCGACCGGTCCAACAGGGTCACGCCCATATGCGCCTCAAGCGCGCGCAACTGCTGGCTTATGGCGGCATGACTTACATTCAACGCATCGCCAGCTTTGACGATATTTCTGTGCTCGGCAAATGCAGCGAAAGCCCGTAGCGCCGATAGTGGCGGAAGGTTCAGCCAGTCCATATGTAACCTCTGCTTACATTTGAACACGGTAATTGAGTCGCAAATATCCGGTCAAGAGCCGATGCTGGAACCCGAGTTCATCGCATCAGGAGAAAGACCATGCTGAACATCTACGCTGCTTCCTTCATGACCGCCACGCGGTTGAACGCCCCCACGCTGCGCGACGCGCCCAAACCGAATGCGCCAAAAAGGAAAAGATGGCTGCCCGCCGGACACTGGTGGGTCAGCAAGAGCCGCGAGTTGGATCCGCGCAACCTTTAGGATCAGTTTGCGTGCCCGCGCTGGACCGGGGCCATTGTCAGCACTATTTTCGGAAAATGCGGTGCCGGCTGTTCAGGAAACGCGCGAACAGATGGAACAGCCGGCACCTAGGCCTTCGGGCGGCACGCCGCCCGAAGGTGTTCCTGGATATTATTGACCGCCACCCAATTGGTGGACATAGGCCGACACGGCGCGGATCTGCGCCTCGGTCAGACGCGTGTCCCAGGGGGGCATGACGCCAAACCGGCTGTAGGTCACCGTTTCGGTCAGCGTTTTCTCATCGCCGCCATACAGCCAGATCGCATCCGTCAGGTTCGGTGCGCCCTGCGCGATATCGCCCTTTCCGTCTTCGCCGTGACAGGCCGCGCAGTTGTCCTCGTAGACAACCTTGCCCGCCTGCGCCGCAGCATCGTCGGTTTGGGCGTTGGTCAGCGACATCACATATTGCACGACCTGGGTAATTTCCTCGGGCTCGAGGATCTCGCCGAATGCCGGCATTTCGGAGTAGCGCGCGTCGTCGCTTTCTTCGTTGCGAATGCCGTAGCTGACCGTTGTGACGATGTCATCCAAGGTGCCGCCCCACAGCCAGGCGTCGTCCAGAAGGTTCGGGAAACCTTTCGCACCCTGCGCGCCCGAACCGTGGCACTGCGCGCACCAGGTGCGGAACACGGCGCCACCGGCGTTGACCGCATATTGCTGCAGCTCGGCATCCTTGGCGATGTCATCCAGCGGTGTCTCGACCAGCTTGGCGTTCCACGGAGCGTTGGCCTCTTCGAACGAAACCATCTCCTTCTGCACCAGCTCGCGCGAAGACCAGCCAAGCACACCGGCGGTTGCGGATTGCACCAGCGGCCACGCCGGATACATGATCGTGTAGATCACACCCCAGAAGATGGTCGCGTAAAAGGTCCACAACCACCAACGCGGCATCGGGTTGTCGAATTCCTCGATGCCATCCCAGCTGTGACCGGTCGTCTTGGGATCACCCGGCTGTTTTTCAGGTGTCTTGCTCATTTCCGCGCCTCCTCGGATGTGGCGGGTTTGTCTTGATGCCGGAACGGGATGTTTGCGGTGTCCTTGTATTCCTTGCTGGCACCGGGGCGGAACACCCAGATGACGATGCCGACAAAGAAGGCGAACAACAGAAGCAGCATCCAGCTATCCGCGAATTGCCTCAGGATCGTGTATTCTTCCATCACACCCTCCTTTAGCGGCTTGCATCCGGGGTGAAGGTCGAGAAGTCGACCAGCGTTCCCAGCATCTGCAGATATGCAACCAACGCATCGGCTTCGGTCAGTTCCGGCTGACCATCGAAGTTGCGCACGTTGACGTTTTCGCCATAACGCTCCAGCAGCCCGTCATAGTCGCTGTCCGGATCGGCCTGCGCCCGGAAATCGGCAACTGCGTTTTCCAGCATCTCGTCTGTGTAAGGCGTGCCCAAAACCGCATTGGTTGCCATGATGTCACCGATATACCGGCCGTCGATCTTGCGGTTTTCCAGGAAGCCGTATTTCGGCATCACGGATTCCGGCACCACCGATTGCGGATCACGCAGATGGTCCACGTGCCATTGATCCGAGTAGCGGCCACCCACACGGGCCAGATCGGGCCCGGTGCGCTTGGACCCCCACTGGAACGGGTGGTCGTACATCGACTCGGCCGCCAGCGAGTAGTGGCCATAACGCTCGACCTCGTCCCGCATCGGGCGGATCATCTGACTGTGGCAGACATAGCAGCCTTCGCGGATGTAGATCTCACGCCCCGCCATCTCGAGAGGGGTGTAAGGGCGCATGCCCTCCACCTTCTCGATTGTATTCTCAAGGTAGAACAGCGGAGTGATCTGAACGATGCCACCGATGGTCACGACCAGGAAGCTGAAGATCAGCAGGAGGGTCGCGTTGGTCTCGAGGATCTTGTGTTTGTCGAGAATTGCCATTGCTCCGGCCCTCCTTATTCAGCCGGGACCGCGACGGTCAGGCTGGCCTCTTTGGCCGGAGCCCGCCGGACGGTCATCCACAGGTTGTAGCACATGATCAGCGCACCAGCGACGAACAGAACACCGCCCAGCGCACGCACCACATACATCGGGAACTTGGCCGCCACGGTGTCGGCGAACGAGTTCACCAGGAAGCCGTTGGCATCCACTTCGCGCCACATCAGGCCTTCCATGATACCGGTGACCCACATCGACGCGGCGTAGAGCACGATGCCGATGGTGGCGAGCCAGAAGTGCCAGCTGACCATCTGCAGCGAGTACAGACGCTCGCGCTTCCAAAGAACCGGCACCAGGAAGTACAGCGCACCAAAGGTGATCATGCCGTTCCAGCCCAGCGCGCCGGAATGTACGTGACCAATGGTCCAGTCGGTGTAGTGCGACAGCGAGTTCACCGCGCGGATCGACATCATCGGACCTTCGAAGGTGGACATGCCGTAGAAGCCGACCGAGATCACCATCATGCGGATGACCGGGTCGGTACGCAGCTTGTCCCAAGCGCCCGACAGAGTCATCAGGCCGTTGATCATGCCACCCCACGAAGGCATCCACAGCACGACCGAGAACACCATGCCCAGCGTCGAGGCCCAGTCAGGCAGCGCGGTATAGTGCAGGTGGTGCGGACCAGCCCAGATATACAGGAAGATCAGCGCCCAGAAGTGGATGATCGACAGTTTGTAGCTGAAGACCGGGCGTTCGGCCTGCTTGGGAATGAAGTAGTACATCATGCCCAGGAATCCCGCGGTCAGGAAGAAGCCCACAGCGTTGTGCCCATACCACCACTGGATCATGGCATCCTGAACGCCCGACCAGACGATGACCGATTTCGAACCCCAGATGCTGACCGGAATGGTCATGTTGTTGACCAGGTGCAGCATCGCGACGGTAACGATGAACGCCAGGTAGAACCAGTTCGCCACATAGATGTGGGGCTCTTTCCGCTTGACGATCGTCCCCAGGAACACGGCCAGATAGGCCACCCAGACGATGGTCAGCCACAGGTCCACATACCATTCAGGCTCGGCATATTCCTTGGACTGGGTTCCGCCCAGCACATAGCCGGTCGCAGCAAGAACGATGAACAGCTGATACCCCCAGAACACGAACCAGGCCAGGTTGCCGCCCCACAGACGCGCGGCGCTCGTGCGCTGCACGACATAGAAGGATGTGGCGATCAGGGCGTTGCCGCCGAACGCGAAAATGACCGCTGATGTGTGCAGCGGGCGCAACCGGCCAAAGTTCAGAAGCCCCTGCGCCCATTCGAAGTTCAGCACCGGAAAGGCCAGCTGGAACGCGATGAAAGTTCCCACCAGGAACCCTACGACACCCCAAAAGGCGGTTGCGATCACGCCATAGCGGATCACGCCATCCATGTACTCACCCGAACGATCGACAAGAATATCCGGCTCATCCGTGTTTCGCAGCGTCCAGATGAACAGGCCACCGGCGATGAGCATCACCAGTATCGCGTGCACCTGATACGCCAAATCCCGCGCATAGTTGGATCCGATCGCTGCGAACAGCACGACCAGACCAAGCGCGATCAGCTTGATGTAATTCGACATATTGCGTCCCTTTGCCATGCTCCGGGCGATTCTTGTGCCGCATAGAGCTTTCGTTGACTGGTTGCTGTATGATCCATGCACAACCAATGCTGCTTTGATCTGCATCAAGACAATAGCCTGAAAACTGTGACAGGCATAAGCAAATGAATGGGTTACCTGGTCGCACAGGTTTCAGAACCCGAAACACGAGGTCGAAATGGCTTATAAATCTCTTCTCACCGTCATGACGGAAACCAAGTTTGCCAAGCCGGCTCTGGCCCAGTTGGTCGCCTTGGCCGAAGCGCAGGACGGCCATGCCGAAGCGCTGTGCCTCGGTGTCGACCGTAGCCAGACCGGCTACTACTACGCGGGCGCAAACGCCCTGATCCTTCAGGAAACCTTGAAGCGTGCAAATGCCGAGGCCGATGAAGTGCTTGCCTTTGCCGAGGATTTCCTGGGCAAGTCAGGCGTACGCTGGTCCGCTGAGAACGGCGTGGCGCAGATCGCCGATCTGGGTCGGCACGTCGCGCATCGGGCCCGTTTCTCGGACCTTGTCGTTCTGCCGCAGCCCTATGGCAAGGATCGCGGCGCCGAGGCCGAACCGATCATCGAAGCCGCCATGTTCGAGGGGCACGCCCCGGTTCTGGTGGTCCCGGATAACGCGAAACCGTTTGCCAGCCCTCGGACGGTGCTGATCGGCTGGAATGAGAGTGTCGAGGCGATGAATGCCATTCGGCGCGCGCTGCCGTTCCTGCGAGCGGCCGAACTGACCCGGATCGTTGTGATCGATCCGCCGCGTCACGGCCCTGATCGCTCGGACCCGGGCGGTATGCTGTCGCAAATGCTGTCCCGCCATGGCGTGAAATGCGAAATCGACGTGCTGAGCAAGACGATGACACGTGTGTCCGACATTCTGAACCGTCACGCCGCAGACGTCGAAGCCGACATGATCGTGATGGGCGCCTATGGTCACTCGCGGTTCCGCGAGGCCATTCTGGGTGGCGCGACCCGGAACATGTTGGAACAGTCCTCGGTTCCGGTTTTCCTGGCCCACTGAACTACGGGCGCGGCAAAATAAATAACCGCCCCAGACGGGGCGGTTATTTCGTCAGACCTTTTTGACCAAACCGATCAGGAACAGAAGGATCACAGCTCCGATCGTTGCAAAGAAGATCGACGACATCATACCGCCGCCGACGGAAAACCCGAGCGCGGGAAAAATCGTTCCGGCGAGAAAAGCGCCAACGATCCCGACGATGATGTTCCCGATCACGCCAAAGCCGCGGCCCTTCATGATCCTGCCCGACAACCAGCCCGCGATCGCGCCGACAAACAGCATTGCCAATAGGCTACCGAATTCCATGCCTTGCTCCTGAATATTGTTTCACGCAAAGGCATTAGAACACGGCCGGGCCGTTGGGTCACGCACGAACGTAGTGCATCCCCTGGAACCCGGATCGCAGATCCCGCACCTTGGGCGCGACCGATGCGGGATCATCGGCCGACAGCGCCTCGGCGAACAGGGCCACAAGTTCTCCGGCATGTTCGGGGGTCACGCCCCGCCGGACCAATTCGGGCGTTCCGATCCGCAATCCGTTCATGTCACCCGCAACCGGGGCGATAGGCAAACCGATACCACATGCCAGGAACCCAGCCCGCCGCAGGTGTTTTGAAACCGCCTGCCCGCCCCCATAGTCTGCGGCCTTCAGCGCGAATTGGTGCGAGGTGGTGGCTCCACCAGCCCCTTTGAACACTGGCAATCCCTGATCTTCCATCTTGCTGGCCATTGCCTGCGCAAGATCGATCATCGCTTGTCCATAGGCCGGCCCGAAGTCGACCCAGTCCAGCAATGAGATTGCCAGAGCCGCCGATTTCGCGGCATCGAAATTGGCCGTCATTCCGGGAAATGCAATGGCGTCCAGCCGTTCGGCAATTTCGGCGTCGTTGGTTACGATCAGCCCACCCGCCGGGCCGCCCAGGCTTTTGTAGGTGCTCATCGTCATCAGATGCGCGCCTTCATCCAACGGATTCGCCCAAGCCCCGCTGGCGATGATCCCGCATTGGTGGGCCGCATCGAACAGAACCTTGGCCCCGATTTCGTCGGCAATTTCGCGCACGGCCGACACAGGATGCGGAAACAGGTTCAGCGAGCCACCGACGGTGATCAACCGGGGCCGGTGCGTTCTGGCCATGTCGCGCAGAGCGGCCAGATCCAGACTGTACCCGTCCGCATCCACTGGTGAATTGACCGTTTGCAGACCATAAAGCCCTGCGCAGCCACCCTCATGGTGGGTGACATGCCCGCCGATCGCGGCCGGAGGCGCGATGATCGTATCGCCCGGCCGTGTCAGAGCCATGAAGCCATACAGATTGGCCAAGGCGCCGGATGCCACTCGGATTTCGGCGTATCGCGCGTTGAACACGCGGGCCGCAAGCTCGGCCGCGATCACCTCGATCTCCTCGATGGCCTCAAGACCCATCTCGTATTTGTCGCCCGGATAGCCCAAAGATGGACGACTGCCCAGACCCGCGGCCAGTGCCGCCTCGGCCCTCGGATTCATGACATTTGTCGCCGGGTTCAGATTGAAACACTCGGCATCGTGAATATCCGAGTTTCGCGCGATCAACGCGTCGATCCGGGCCTCGATCGCCTCCGAGCTGCTGTCGGCAACCTTCCGGGCGATGGTCTGAACAAGGTTTTCGCAGTGGCCCGGAACCCAGGCACGGTGAGCAAGGTGCTGCATCTGATCCTCCGTCTCTGCGGCCAACGATGCAAAGATCCTGACTTGCGCGCAAATCAGTTTTGCGAAAAATTAGGGTCAGAAAAATTGAGCCTAAATCCATGCCCGTTGCTCCACCGCGCCCCAAACCCCTACCTCTGAACGCGCTGCGGGCGTTCGAGGCCGCAGCCCGCCTGGGCGGATTCTCGGCGGCGGCTACGGAACTTGGCGTCAGCGCAGGCGCGGTATCAGCCCATGTCAAAACGTTGGAAGACGAACTCGGTGCGCCCCTTTTCGAGCGCACCGCAAGAGGCGTTGCCCTGACCGCGCTGGGACAGAAGGCGTTGCCGGACCTGACCAAGGCCTTCGACACCTTGGGACAAGCCACATTGGCCATGCGCGCCCAGGCACAGCCGCAGGTGGTGCATATCGTGACGCTGCCATCGATTGCACAGCTGTGGCTGTCGCCAAGGTTGCCCGAACTTCGAGCCGCAGAGCCGGAAATCGAAGTTTCGCTCACGGCCGAGGAAACCCCGCCCAACCTCAAGCGCGCGCCCTTCGACATCTACCTGTTTTTTGGCGGAGATTTGGGGGACCCCATCGCCGAAGACGCCATCTTTCCGATTTGCGCGCCGGCCTTGGCGAGTCGCCTGACTACGCCCGAGGACTTGGCGAATGTGACTTGCCTGTCCGATTCGACCTGGTTCGACGATTGGCAAACATGGGTGGCGGCGGCGCGCCCCGGATGGGCGTTCACACCCCGCGGGCCGGTCTTCTCCTTGTACGCGCTGGCGGTCGAAGAAGCGCTGAACGGTGCGGGTGTGTTGATGGGGCACAAAGCGCTGGTTCAGCCGCATCTGGACAGCGGTCGACTTGTGGCTCCGTTCGAAACGGCGGTCACTCTTCCCGACAGGCTCAAGCTGTGGTCGCCACGTGCCGTCCGATCGCAGACACCGGTCGGGCGCGTCGTCGAGTGGCTCAGAAAAACCGCTTAGACCAGAAACCCGCCGTCCGAATCATCCCCGGCCTCTTCCATCAGGCGGCCGATATCCGGTACGGTCACGTGGCGCTTGCCCTGCAGCAGGATCACTTCATCCTTTTTAAGCGCAGAAATCTGACGGCTGACTGTCTCCAGTGTCAGACCAAGGTAGTCGGCCATCGCCTCGCGGGTCAGCGGCAGGTCGAAGACGATGGGGCCGGATGAGCCCTTCTGGCTGGCAGACGCATCCCGGCGTGCGATGATCGACAGCAGGCTGGCGATCTTCTCTCGCGCGGTCTTGCGGCCAAGAACCAGCATCCATTCACGCGCCGCGTCCAACTCGTCCAACGTCATCTGCAGCAAGCGGTGGGCAATATGCGGTGTGCTGCCCATGAGGTCCTCGAACGGTTTCTTGCGGAAACAGCACATGACCACGTCAGTGGTCGCTTGAACGTCATAAGGCGCCGAGTCGCGCCCCGGCCGCCCTACGAAGTCGCTGGGCAGCAGCAGGCCCACCATCTGGGTGCGCCCGTCCTCCATGGTTTGGGTCAGAGACGCGATCCCGGACACAACCGAGCCTACGAAATTCATCTGATCGCCCGACCAGATGATCGTCTGACCGGCCTCGAAGCTGCGGTAATACTTGATTTCTTCCAACGCGACCAACTCGTCCGCATCGCAGCGCGCGCAGACGGCTCGATGCCGAATTGGGCAATCTTCGCAATTGGAGTGGTCAACGAGGGTATTAAGTGTCATGCGCGCGTCCACTTGATCTCGGTCAAGGTTTTCTGGTCGTCGAGCCTATACCGGTGTCGTCATGATAGTAAAACCTCAATTGGCAAAGCTCGGACTATTTGACGCGAAGGTACCGCGTTATACCAGCTATCCGACCGCCCCCCACTTCAGCAATGACGTGGGGCCCGACATGTTCAGCGACTGGATCTCCGCCATCCGGCCAGGCAGTTCGATCTCGCTCTATGTCCATGTGCCGTTCTGCCGCCGGCTGTGCTGGTTCTGCGCCTGCCGCACCCAGGGCACCCAGACCGACAACCCCGTCATCGCCTATGTCGATGTCCTCAAGGCCGAATTGGACCTGCTGGCCGCGCGCCTGCCCAGCGGGGTGACCCTGTCGCGGCTGCACTGGGGCGGGGGCACGCCCACTCTGCTGAACCCCGACCTGATGCGCGAACTGGCCGCGCATATTCTGGGCATCGTCCCACTTGGACCCAACGCGGAATTCTCGGTCGAGATCGACCCCAACGAGGTGGACGCCGCCCGTCTGGATGCGCTGGCCGAGGCCGGGATGAACCGCGCATCGATCGGGGTTCAGGATTTCGACGACGAGATCCAGAAGACGATCGGGCGCATCCAGAGCTATGACACCACCCGCGAAGCGATCGACATGATCCGCGAGCGCGGCGTGCCCAGCCTGAACGCTGACATCCTGTACGGACTGCCGCACCAGACCAAGGCGCGGATGACCGAAAGCGTGCAAAAGCTACTGTCGCTCAACCCCGACCGGGTGGCCCTTTATGGCTACGCGCATGTGCCGTGGATGGCGAAACGCCAGCAGCTGATCCCGTCCGACGCCTTGCCGACGCCGGAACAGCGGCTTGATCTGTTCGACACCGCCCGCCGTCTGTTCCTGTGGGACAATTACGAAGAAATCGGCATCGACCATTTCGCTACCAAGGATGACGGGCTGACCCACGCGCTGAAAGCCGGGCGGCTCAAGCGGAACTTCCAGGGCTATACCGACGATCAGGCCGAGGTTCTGATCGGCGTCGGCGCCAGCTCGATCTCGCGCTTCCCGCAGGGCTATGCGCAGAACGCACCAGCCACGTCGGCCCATACCAAAGCGGTGCGCGAAGGCCGGTTCTCGACCTCGCGCGGGCATCTGTTCAAGGATCAGGACATTCTGCGCGCCCGTTTGATCGAGGCCCTGATGTGCGACTTCCGCATCGAAACGGCAGAAATCCTGCGCGACCACGACATCTCGGCAGCCGAGCTGACCGCGATGTACCAGCGCGCCAATGACGCCTTCGACGGGCTGTTGCAAGTCACCGATGACGGGCTGTTCATCCCGCCCGAGGCGCGCGCCTTGACCCGGATGATCGCCCGCACCTTCGACGCCTATGACCTGAGCAAGGCAGGCCACAGTTCGGCGATCTGACGACAGGCGGCAGGCCGCGTGCCGGCCAGTCGCCACAATGCTAAAAAGCGGGGGGTTGACGCGCGCGGTGGGTTTTCCCCACACTCGGAAGGCGGGCGGCAGGCCGCCCGACGCCGAGGCAGGCCATCATTCAGACAAAACTCGCCGGCGCATCTGCGTCCGACAGGTCCTTTCGCGCAGCCACTCTGCAACTTGACGAAGGGACAGCACCCATGCGCGTTTTTACCGTCCTCGGCCCCAGCCAATCGGGCAAGACAACACTGGTCGAGGCCATCAGTCGCCTTGATGGCCGGCCCACCACATTCGACCTATCCGGAACCGTGCATCTGCACGGTTTTTCTTATCTGGACGAACCGTGGTGCGCGATCGATGTGGATGGCGGCGGTGATGCGCTGGCCTATGCCGGGCCCGCCATGGCCATTTCCGACGCGGCGGTGGTGGTTGTTCCGCCGGACCCGGACGCGGCCGTTCTATGCGCCCCCTACCTGCGGCTGGTCGAGGAAGCGGGCATTCCCTGTTTTCTGTTTATCAACCGGATGGACAACCCTAACGGCCGCATCCGCGACATCATCGCCGCGCTGCAGACCTATTGCAGCCATCACATCACCTTGCGGCAGGTTCCGATCCGTGAAGGCGAAACCATCATCGGGGCCGTCGACCTGATTTCGGAGCGCGCGTGGAAATATCAGGAAGGTCAGCCCTCGGCGCTGATCGAACTGCCGCAGTCGGTGGCCGATCGCGAGGCCGAAGCCCGCACCGAGCTGCTCGAAACCCTGTCGGATTTCGACGACAACCTGCTCGAGCAGCTGATCGAGGACAAACAGCCGCCTAGCGCCGAGATCTATGACTTGGCAGCGCAGGTGTTGCAGAACCACCAGCTGATCCCGGCCTGCCTGGGCGCGGCCAGCCATGGCAACGGGCTGACCCGCCTGATGAAGGCCCTGCGGCACGAGGCGCCCGAATTCGACATCGCCGCCGACCGCGACGCGGCGCCCGAGGCCGCCCGCGCCATCGCCGGTTTTGCCGACGTCAAGAAGCACATCGGCAAGATCACCGTCCTGCGGGGGCTGGGCGACGGGATCAAGGCGCATGACCCGCTGGGCGGCGAAACCGTTGGCAACCTGACCGCGCTGGACGCCAAGACCCAGATCGACGGGCTGAAGGCCGGCGAGATCGGGCTGGCGGTGAAATCCGATCACCTCAACCCCGGCAATATCTATGACAGCAGCGGCTCCACGCCGCTGCCGGATTGGGCCACGGCGCATCCGGTCGCCTATCGGCAGGTGGTGTCGCCGGCCCATGAACGCGACGACGTGCGCCTGTCCAACGCGCTGTCCCGGCTGGTCGAGATCGACCCGGGCCTGACGCTGGAACAGGACGAGCTGAGCGGCCACGCCGTTCTCGGTTCCCAAGGGCCGCAGCACATGCGGCGGGTGGTCGCCAAGCTGGCCGAGGATTTCGGGATCGAGATCGAAACCTCTCCGGTCGAGACCGCGTATCGCGAGACCATCCGCGCCACGGTCGAACACCGACACCGCCACCGCAAGCAATCCGGCGGAGCGGGGCAGTTCGCCGATGTGGTGATCTCGGTCGCGCCGCTGCCGCGCGGATCGGGATTTCAATTCGACGAGGTGGTCAAGGGCGGCGCCGTGCCCAAGAACTATATCCCCTCGGTCGAACAAGGCGCGGTCGATGCATTGGCGCAGGGCCCCGAGGGCTTTCCGGTGGTCGATGTAAAGGTCACGCTGCATGACGGCAAGCATCACAACGTGGACAGTTCCGATTTTGCCTTCCGGACAGCCGGCAAGAACGCCGTGCGCGAAGCCTTGCCACAGGCCAAGCCCGTCGTGTTGCAGCCGATCCTGAACGCCGAGATCCACGTTCCGTCGGCCTTCGTGGGCGATCTGGTGCCCACGATCAGCTCGCTTCAGGGGCAGGTACTCGGGTTCGAGGGCAACCCGAACGCGCCGGGCTGGGAGATATTCAACGCCCAACTGCCCGCCGTGGCCGAGGACGAACTACACCGCACACTGGCCAGCGCCACACGCGGCACCGGCTGGGTCAAGCTGCAGTTCGACCACTATGAAGAGCTGCGCGGCCCGGCGCCGAAATCGGCGGCGCGCGAAGCGGCCAACGCCTAGCCTGCCGCAGCGATCAGTTCGCGGGTATAGTCATCCTGGGCGTTGACGAAAAGATCTTCGGCAGCGCCCATCTCGACCACGTCTCCGTTGCGCATGACGATCACCTTGTGTGACATCGCCCGCACCACCTTCAGGTCGTGGCTGATGAACAGGTAGGCCAGCCCGTATTTCTTCTGCAGGTCGCGCAGCAATTCGACGATCTGCACCTGCACCGTCATGTCCAGCGCACTGGTCGGTTCATCCAGCACCAGCAGCTTGGGCCGCAGCACCATGGCGCGGGCAATCGCGATGCGCTGGCGTTGCCCGCCCGAAAACTCGTGCGGATAGCGGTCCATGGCCGCCGGGTCCAGGCCCACCTCGGTCATCACCTCGGCCACCAGTTCGCGCGGGGCACGGTGCGGGTCGACCTTGTGGATCGCCAGACCCTCGGCAATGATCTGCTGGCAGGTCATCCGCGGGCTAAGGCTGCCGAACGGGTCCTGAAACACGATCTGCATGTCCTTGCGCAAGCGGCGCAGCTCGCGCGTGGACCAGCGGCGCACATCCTGCCCGCGGAAGGTGATCCCGCCCTCGGAGGCGATCAGCCGCATGATCGCCAGCGCCAGCGTGGTCTTGCCCGAGCCGCTTTCGCCCACGATCCCAACGGTTTCGCCCGCCCGCACGCTGAGTGTGGCGTCGTTCACCGCCTTCACATAGCCGACCGTGCGCTTCAGGAACCCGCGCTGGATCGGAAACCAGACCTTCAGATGCTCGGTCCGGGCCACTTCTTCGGCGGCGGGGTCGATCGGGTCGGGTATGCCCGTGGGTTCGGCCGCCAGCAGCTTGCGGGTATAGGGGTGCTGAGGGTTGTCGAAGATCTCGGCCACGGGGCCGGTCTCGACGATCTCGCCATCCTTCATCACGCAGACCCGGTCAGCGATGCGTCGCACGATGCCCAGATCATGGGTGATGAACAGCATCCCCATGTTTTCCGATTTCTGCAGTTCGGCCAGCAGTTCGAGGATCTGCGCCTGAATCGTCACGTCCAGCGCAGTGGTCGGCTCGTCCGCGATCAGGATGTCGGGCTTGTTGGCCAGCGCCATGGCGATCATCACCCGCTGCCGCTGTCCGCCGGAAAGCTGATGGGGATAGGCGTCCAGCCGTTCCTCGGGGTCGCGGATACCGACCTTGTTCAACAATTCGACGATCCGGGCGCGCGCCGCGTCGCCCGTCAGACCCTGGTGCAGGGCCAGCGATTCCGCCATCTGCTTCTGGATCGTGTGCAGCGGGTTCAGCGAGGTCATCGGCTCCTGGAAGATGAAGCTGATGTCGTTGCCGCGCACCTCCATCAGGCGCTGCTCGGATGCGCCAATCATCTCCTGCCCGTCATAGGTGACCGACCCTTCGACGATCGCGCTGTCGCCCAGCAGCGACACGGTGGACAGCGCGGTGACCGATTTTCCCGACCCGGATTCGCCCACCAGCGCCACAGTTTCCCCGCGATCGACATGGAACGACACGCCCCGAACCGCCGTGGTCACCTGCCCGTCCTGACGGAACGAGACCTTGAGGTTTTTCACATCCAGCAAGCTCATGAGAAGGTCTTTCGCGGGTCGAACGCGTCACGCACGCCTTCGAAGATGAAGACCAGCAGCGACAGCATGATGGCAAAGGTGAAAAAGGCAGTGAAGGCCAGCCATGGCGCCTGCAGGTTCTGCTTGGCCTGCAGAGTCAACTCGCCCAGCGAGGGCGCCGAGGACGGCAGACCGAAGCCCAGAAAATCGAGGCTGGCCAGCCCCCCGATCGTGCCGGTCACGATGAAGGGCATGAAGGTCAGCGTGGCCACCATCGCGTTGGGCAGCATGTGGCGGAACATGATGGTCAGGTTGCCCACGCCCAGCGCCTTGGCCGCGCGCACGTACTCCAGATTGCGGGCGCGCAGGAACTCGGCCCGCACCACGCCCACCAGACCTGTCCAAGAGAACAGGATCATGAGGAACACCAGCAGCCAGAAACTTCGCCCCAGCACCGCGAACATGATGATGATGACGTAAAGCGAGGGCGTCGCCGACCAGATCTCGATGATGCGCTGGAAGATCAGGTCCAGCCAGCCGCCGAAAAAGCCCTGCAGCGCGCCGGCAAATATACCGATCAGGCTGGCCGCGCCGGTGACGATCAGGGTGAACAGGATCGACAGGCGGAATCCGTAGATGACGCGCGCCAGAACGTCGCGTTTGGTGTCGTCGGTGCCCAGCAGGTTCTGCCCGTTGGGCGGCAGGGGCGCCGCACCGGGACGGTCGACGCTGGTGTTGTAGGAATAGGGGATCGGCGGCCAGATCGCCCAGCCGCGCTCGAATCCTTCGGCCTGGAACGTCCCCGCCTCGATCTGCTCGATGATGCCTTCGGGGTCGTCGAAACAGTCTTCCAGCCCGCCGCTGTCGATCAGGCAACGGACCTCGGGGTCGCGATAGATCGCCTCGGTCTGGAAGTCGCCGCCGAACTCGGTCTCGGCGTAGAAGTTGAAGATGGGCGTGTAGAACTCGCCCCGATACTTCACCAGGATCGGTTTGTCATTGGCGATGAATTCCGCGAACAGCGACAGGCCGAACAGCACTGAGAAGATGATCAGCGACCAAAAGGCCCTGCGGTTGCGGCAGAAATTGCGCCAGCGGCGCTGGTTCAGAGGAGAAAGTGCCATTTACCCCTCGCGTTTCTCGAAATCGATGCGCGGGTCGACCAGCACATACATCAGGTCGCTGATGATGCCGACGACCAGACCGAGCAGACCGAAAACGAACAGCGTCCCGAAGATCACCGGATAATCGCGCGCCACCGCGGCCTCAAAGCCCAGACGGCCCAAGCCGTCCAGCGAGAAGATCGTCTCGATGATGATCGACCCGCCGAAGAACACGCCGATGAACACCGCCGGAAAACCGGCGATCACGATCAGCATCGCGTTGCGGAATACGTGGCCGTACAGAACGCGCTGCTCGCTCAGCCCCTTGGCGCGGGCGGTCATGACGTATTGTTTCTTGATCTCGTCCAGAAACGAATTCTTGGTCAGCAGCGTCAGCGTGGCAAAAGCGGAAATCGTCAGTGCGATGGTCGGCAGGGCGATGTGCCAGAAATAGTCGGCCACTTTGCCCAGCAGGCTGAGGTCTTCCCAATTGTCCGAGGTCAGCCCGCGCAGCGGGAAGATCTGCCAGTAGGAGCCGCCCGCAAACAGCACCAGCAGCAGGATCGCGAACAGGAAGCCGGGGATCGCATAGGCCACGATGATCGTCGCGCTGGTCCATGTGTCAAACCGTGAACCATCCTTGACCGCCTTGCGGATGCCCAGCGGGATCGAGACCAGATAGGCGATCAGCGTCGACCACAGGCCCAGCGAGATCGAGACCGGCATCTTTTCCAGCACAAGGTCGATCACCGAAACCGAGCGGAAGTAGCTCTCGCCGAAATCCAGCGTCAGGTAGTTGCCCATCATGTTCAGGAACCGCTCGACCGGAGGCTTGTCGAAGCCGAATTCCTTCTCCAGTTCGGCGATGAATTCCGGCGGCAGGCCGCGGGCGCCCACGTATTTGTCATCGAAGACGCCACCGCCGGGTTCGGCCCCGGCGCCCGCGTCACCGGACCCCGCAAAACCCGCGAACACATCGCCCTGCCCTTCGATCTGGGCGATGATCTGCTCGACCGGACCGCCAGGTACGAACTGCACCAGCGTGAAGTTGACGATCATGATGCCCAGAAGGGTCGGAATGACCAGCAACAGGCGTCGAAGAATATATGCGCCCATGTTAACGCAGCGCGCCTTCTGCTTTCAGGGCCGCTTCCTTCTCGGGATTGATCCACCACAGATCAAGGTATCCCAGCGCATAGGGCGGCAACTGATCGGGGTATTCGTACATGTTGTAGTAGGCTGTCCAGTATTCCGCGATATACCCATCCGGTATGATGAAGAACTCATAGCGCAAGGCGCGATCCAAGGCCATAAGCGCTGCATCCTGATCGGTTTGATTGTTGGTCGCAAATGACGCCTCGATGATGGCGTCCACCAACGGGCTGGCAAGGCCTGCCGGGTTGAACAGGCTGAACTCGGCCTCTTTCGAGCCATACATCTGACTGAGGCCGCCGCCAGTGGACAGGAACGCGCCATAGCGTGTCGAATAAACCATGTCATAGTCACGCTCGCGGCTGCGCAGGGTGTACTGCGCCGGATCGACCTTCTCGGCCGAAGCATCCACGCCCAGCGCCTGAAGGTTTTGCACAAAGGTCTCGATCATCGTGGCCGTCGATGTCGGCAGGTTGGACGGATAGGGGATGTTCACCCGCAGGGTCTGACCCTGAGCATTGCGGCGCAAGTTGCCGTCGCCCACAGGCCATCCGGCTTCGTCCAACAATTTTGAGGCTTTGCGCAGGTTGCGCCGATCGTTCAGGCGCGCCGAGCTGGATTCGTGAACGGTCGTCACAGGTTCGGACAACAGCTCGGGTGGAACCACGTCGCCCAAAGCTTGCAGAAATGCCAGCTCTGCCCCCTGCGGTGTATCCATCGCTTCAAGCGGCGTGCCTTCGATGAACGAATCGCGGGGAGAGTTCAGGCCGAAAAGCAGAGACTCATTGGCCCATTCAAAGTTGAAGGCCAGCGCCAGTGCCTTTCGAACATTCTTGTCCGCGAATTGCGGACGCGCGAGGTTGAACACAAAGCCCGACGGGGTCGGCGGACTGCCATTCGCAATCGCGTCCTTGACGACGTAGCCCTCTTTCAACTTGGGGAAGTCATAGCCGGTCGCCCACAGTTTGGGGTCGCTTTCGATCCGCAGCGTGTACTCGCCTGCCTTGAAGCCTTCAAAGGCGGCTGTCTGGTCCGCGAAATACTCGACTCGGATGGTATCGTAGTTGTGCCGGCCCTTGTTGAACGGCAAGTCCTTGCCCCAGTAGTCGTCCCGGCGTTTGTAGACGATGCGCCGGTTGATATCGTAGCTGTCCAATTTGTACGGCCCAGATCCAACGGCGACTTCCAGTCGCGGCTCGTCGAGACGGCGGGACGGGTCTGCCTCGAACCACGCCTTCGAGAATACGGGCGTCGCGCCAACGGTTTCGATCCGGCTGCGGGCCGTCAATTCGGGATTGAACGTGAACTTGACCGTGTGCGTATCCAGCGCCTCGGCGCCGGTCACCATCCGCCCGACGGCCTGTGCATATGACGGCAGGCCCTGTTCGATGAACAGGCGGTGGCTGTAGACCACATCCTCGGCGGTGACAGGCGTGCCATCCCAGAACGTCGCTTCGGGGCGCAGGTGGAAAATGACCCAGTTGCGGTCGGCGTCGTACTCCAAGCTCTCAGCCAATACGCCGTAGTACTGACCGACACTGTCATCGGTGCTGTCCATAAGCCGATCGTATTGCATTGTCGTCAACGCTCCGGGGCGACCTTTGCGTGAATATGGATTCAGGGAATCAAACGTGCCCGATGCGGCCAATGACAGTTCGCCGCCCTTGGGCGCATCCGGGTTGGCATAGTTCAGGTGCGTGTAGTCGGCGGGGTAGTCGAGATTGCCGAAGTACGAGTAGCCATGGCTGCGAATGATCTGGTCCTCGTCGGCCCGGGCTGGCCCCGCCTGCCCCAGAACCAACGCCGCCGAAATGCCCAATGCCGCGACCCAATGACGAAAACCTTGTTCGCGCGCGCCAGGCAGATGGGAAATCATACGGGTCATCCTTCGATGTTGTCTTCTGTCCATGTCCTTGTGCGCAAGCTAAAAGCCCAGCACTGACACTTGCAAGTTTAGAATGCGTGAGCGCTTTGTGAAGTTTTGCTCAGACGAAAAAAGCCGCTGCACATGGCAGCGGCTTTCGCTTTTCCGTGTTTGGATGGGCAGATCAGCCGCCAATCGTCTGCAGGTACGCGATCAGGTCTGCGCGTTCCTGAGCCTTTTTGAGACCGGCAAAGCTCATCGAAGTGCCTTGGATATAGCCTTTGGGGTTTGCAATGAACGCATCCAGCTCTTCCGGGGTCCAGTTGCCGCCGTGCGACTGCATCGCCGCCGAGTAGCCGAAGCCCGCGGCCGCCGCCACAGGGCGGTCCACGACGCCATACAGGTAGGGACCGGTGCCATTGGCGCCTTCTTCCAGCTTGTGGCAAGCCGAACACTTGCGGAAAACCTTCGCACCCTTCTCCGGGTCAGCTGCGGCCAGCAGATCGGCAAAGACCACCTCTTCGCCGTCAGCGCTTTCGCCCGAGCTTTCGGTTTCAATAACATAGGCGGCTTCGCCGTGCCCGCCGACATGGTAGAGAACATCGCCCCCCCATTTTGCCAGGAGGAGTACAAGGAAGGCACCGAACAGGCCGGCTGCGGCCTTGGTAACTGTCATCGTGTCGAACATTGATCGCGAGTCCATTTCAGCTGTCTTCGGGGTGTCTAAGGCTTCCCCTTGCAAGAGGCAAGGTATAGACACCGCGACGAAACGCCCAATTCTGGAACTTGTTGCACGGAATCGACCAAATGACCAAACGCATCGCCTTTCAGGGGGAACCCGGCGCCTACAGTCACGAAGCCTGTCGCAATGCGCGTCCGGATATGGAGGCGCTACCCTGCCGAACATTCGAGGACGTGATCGAATCGGTGCGCTCGGGCGAGGCCGATCTGGCCATGCTGCCGGTCGAGAACAGCACCTATGGACGAGTGGCCGATATCCACCGCCTGCTCCCGCACAGCGGGCTGCACATCGTGGACGAGGCCTTTGTGCGGGTTCACATCAACTTGCTGGGCGTGCCGGGCGCAAAACTCGAAGATATCACCGAAGCCCATTCGCATCTGGTGCTGTTGCCGCAATGCGCAAACTTCCTGAAGGCCCACGGCATCCGCGGGCGCGTCAGCCCTGACAACGCCCGCGCGGCGCGCGAGGTCTCGGAAGCGGGTGAGAAACATTCGGCGGCCCTGGCCAGCGAACTGGCTGGCGAAATCTATGGCCTTGAACTGCTGGCGCGCCACATCGAAGACAGCGACGACAACACGACCCGCTTTCTGGTGATGTCCCGCGAGGACGACCGCAGCCGCCGTGGCGAGCACGGGATGATCACCAGCTTCGTGTTCCAGGTCCGGAACATTCCGGCGGCGCTGTACAAGGCCATGGGCGGTTTTGCCACCAACGGCATCAACATGACCAAGCTGGAAAGCTACATGGTTGATGGCTCGTTCACGGCGACTCAGTTCTACGCCGACATCGTCGGCCACCCGGAAGACCGCAACGTGCAGCTCGCGATGGATGAACTGCAGCATTTCACCACGAATGTGGAAGTGCTGGGCGTGTACCCCGCTGCTCGACCACGCGGTTAGTCTGCTCCCACGCGCAGGCAGCTTGGGACTGCTCACCGCCAGTCAAACGCCGGCTCTCAAGCCCCGTGCAGATAGCGTTCTTCCATTTCGCGCGCAAAATCGCTCAGCCGCATCTGGAACTGGCGCCGGAATCTGGCCTTGCCCAGCTTCAACGACTGCAGAAGCAGACGCGCAGGCAAGGTCTTGGCCGCCAGTGACATCTCGATGCTCAGCCGCGTCTGCTTTTGCGACAGCGACAGAAGATCAATCGTGGTCAGGCCGTTCATCCCCTTGCTGGTCGATCGAAACCGCATGACTGTGGGGCGATCGAACTCGGCCACCTCGATCGCGATATGGCGGGGCTTGCCACGGATCATGATATCGGCTTCCCAGCACGACCCGACCCAGTGGCCCGGCATCTCGACAGTGCGTCGAACCTCGACACCGCGGCGCATCGCCATGCGCTCGAACCGTTCGAAGTCCGCGACCATGTCGAACACCGCATCGATCGGAGCCTGGATATCTTCGCGTGCTGAAACCTGCATGTCGGCCTTTTCTGCTCAGTCAGGGTGCCAGTGTTTCGTCAGTCCAGCGTATCTGCAAGCCAGTTACGCAAAAGAAAATGCGCGATTGCCCCCTTCCGCGCCGGCAGAAGCTTGGGGTGCTCGCCTGCAAAAGCCTGCATCATCTCGGACTTGGTGACCCACATCGCGTCCTCGATCTCGACCGGGTCGATTGTGATCTCGCGGGACAGCGCCTGCGCTGCACACCCGAACATCAGCGACGACGGAAACGGCCAGGGTTGACTTGCCAGATAGCTGACGGGTCCGACCGGAACGCCGGCCTCCTCCATGACCTCACGCCGCACGGCGGCCTCGAGGGTCTCGCCCGGCTCGACGAAACCGGCCAACAGTGAATACATGCCGTCGGGCCACCCCGGAGATCTGCCCATCAGGACGGAATCGCCATGCGTGACCAACATGATCACCACCGGATCGGTCCGTGGAAAGTGCTGACCGCCACAGGCCGGGCACAGTCGTTGCCACCCCGCCTGTGAAATGTTGGTCGGGTTGCCGCAGCGCGCGCAGAACCTGTGCGTCTCGTGCCAGCCGATCACGGCTTTGGCGGTGGCTGCCAATTCGGCGTCCCGGGCCGACAGCCGGATCATGATCCGACGAAGCTCGGCGAACACGTGGCCCACGGGCAGCCCCGGATGCTGCTGTTCGGTTCGGTCCACGAACGCTCCAACGCCCGACAGGTCCAACCCGTCGGCAGACCAATTCGAAATGTCCATTGCAAACAGCGGCGCACCCGCATCACTGCGCCCCAGCAAGATCGGTTGGTCAATCGCCCCGCCGGGTCCGTTCGCAACCAGATCGTGGTCTATCGGAACCAAGGCCAACTGGTCCAGCGCTTCGCCCATGACCAACGGTTTGCCCCGCCACATAAGGATGCACCGCGCCGTAGTATCGGACCGTGCTGCCTCCAAGGCTCTGGCATCGGTACGGATCTGCGCCGCCCGGTCCAGTCCAGAGCCGCCAAATGTCACGTTTTCCGCCCGTTTCATGCCTGTCCCTTTGGAATTTGCACAAGGGCTGCCACGACTTGGGCACTGGTGCAATGGGAATCCACACTCGCAAAAAGCATCGTTGTCGCAAGGGACGCATGGAAGCCCTGACGATTACCTGTATTCTACCTTTCAGTGAAAACGTATGCACAACAGCACCTAAAAGAAGAAAATTGGCTCTGAAATCCTCCCTGCTTCAGGCACATCCCCACTTGAACACCGCGCACATCCGGATTCTCGCAACGACCGACCTGCACATGAATCTGAGCAGTTTCGACTATTATGCGGACCGGCCCGAACCAAGTGTCGGCTTCACCCGAACCGCCAGCTTGATCCGCTCTGCACGTCAAGAGGCGGAAGAGGCAAATGCAACTGTCCTGCTGTTCGACAACGGCGATTCCCTTCAGGGGACACTTCTGGGTGACTGGGCGGTCGCGCAGACCGACGCGACCCACCCTTTGATGTCCGCCTTTGGGCGCTTGGGCTACGACGCGATTGCGCTGGGGAACCACGATTTCGGCTTTGGTCTGCCAGCTCTGGGCCGGATCGTTTCTCGGGCACCTTGCCCGGTTTTGTGCAGCAACATGCAGTGTCTGACCGGGGTGGCGCCCTGGCAGAAACAGGTCATCCTGACCCGTCATGTCCACATCAACGGCCATAGCATTCCTGTCCGAATTGGCGTTTTCTCGATCCTGCCGCCGCAGACGGTGAAGTGGGAAGCACCACAATTGGAAGGCCAAGTCGCAGCCGAGGATGCCGTCGCTACGGCGCGCCGGATGGCCGAGAATTTGCGACGTCAGGGCTGTGACCTGATTGTGGCCCTTGCACATTCCGGCCTAGGCGAGCCCGACGCCGTGCCGATGTCGGAAAATGTGGTCGCACAGCTTTCTGCTCTGGACGGTATTGATGCAATCGTGGCCGGACACACCCACCTAACACTGCCCAACCCAAGCGATGGTAACCCGCAGCTGGCCAGACCCGTGGTCATGCCCGGATCAGCGGGGTCGCATTTGGGGGTGATCGACCTGACGCTTGCCGTGAACGCCATGGGAGAAGCGAGAATTGCTGGTCACAGCGCGCATCTGCGAACGATCTGCCCGGGCGGGGCTGAAACCGGCGCTCGTGTCGTTCCCGAAGACCCTGAGACGGTCGAACTTTTTGCCGCCGCCCACAAGGCGACCCGCAAAGCCGCTGCCCAGCCGGTGGGCCGGATCAATCGTACCCTGCACAGCTATTTCACCTTTTGCGGGGTGGACCAGGGGCTGAACTTGGTCGCCGCAACACAGGCGGCAGCCCTGCGACCGGTTCTGGCCGGAACGGCCTTTGAAACTTTGCCAGTTCTGTCCGCAGCCGCACCTTCGAAATTCGGAGGCCGGGCCGGACCACGGCACTACACCGAAGTCCCGGCTGGCGATGTCACCGTAAGGCATGTCTCGGACTTGCATGTGTTTCCAAACCAACTGGCCGCCATGCTGCTGGATGGCCGCCAGATCGCCGAATGGCTGGAGATGTCGGCTGCCCAGTTTTCTCAACTTGGCAACAGCGACGAGCAGGTTCTGATCAACCCCGAGGGCACCGGGCACAATTTCGACGTGCTGCATGGGGTGACCTACAGGTTCGATCTGACGCAGCCCGCGCGATATGATTTGAGCGGCCAGTTGATCGACACGTCCCATTCCCGCCTGCGCGATCTTGCCTATCAGGGTCGCCCCGTCGGTCCGGATGAACAATTCGTCGTTGCATCAAACAGCTACCGAGCCAATGGCGGCGGCAACTTTCCCGTCCCAGACCCGTCCCGCCTGATCCCGGTTCCACCGCTGAGCCTCCAGGGAATCTTGCGCGACTACCTGGCGGGACGATTGGGTCCGGATCCGTTGGAAAACACCGCCCAAAGCTTTTCCTTTGTTCCGCAGGCGGGCCGGTCCGTGATTCTGAACACCGGGCCACGCGCTGCGAACTACCTGCACGAGCTCGACCACTTTGCAGCCACCGCCGACGGGCAGGACGCGCGCGGGTTTCTTCGGGTACGCCTGTCTTTGTGACGGGTTGCCAAGCGGCTGCGTGATGCCTATATCGGCGGTCGAGAGGTTGGCGCGGGCAAGCGCCTCGCCAACCTGGTCAGGTCCGGAAGGAAGCAGCCACAACGAGCCCCGCTTGGGTCGATGTCCAACCTCTCACTTGACGCCGCGCCGCATATTCGGACGGGTCAATCCAACCTCTGCATTTCGTCGTTGTTCCTGAAGACCGCGCTTGCCGGCGGGTCAGGCGATCAATCGCGGCCAAACGGCACTGCTGCGCCGGGCGAAGGCGCCGATATGACCGATTTCGGACAGTCCGAAATCCTTCGGCTCCAACAAGTGCCGACGGGCGGTCGGACCATAGAGTTCAGCCAACCGCCAGACGGCGGGCGGTGGCACTGTCTGGTCATCCTCGAACGCAATGATATCCGCCGCGGCGTTCGCCCGGCTCCAATCCGCCTGGGGAAGCGTGTCACCAATTTCGGGCAGATAGCTGGTGGGCGATGTACACCACTTGCGCCATTGCCAATAGACGCCCGCCGGCAAATCGGCTCCGAATCCCAGAAGTTTCCCCGGCAGGTACCCCAGAAGACGCACCAGAGGTGGCACGTGGCCATACCAGAACAAAGTCGCCAAGCCCTTGTAGGGCCACGGGTGATCGGCCACCGTCACCAAACCTGCGCACACACAGATCATCCGGTCGATCTGTTCGATTTCCGGTTGCAGCGGACCCAGCATTCCACCGACCGAATGCCCGATCACCCACAGTTTTGCCTGCGGGTATCGACGGCGCATTTCGGCACGCGCTGCGGGCATGTCGATCAGCGCCCAGTCCGCCATCGTGGCCTTCGAGTCTTTCAGCCGCCCGGTCAGCGAATGCTCGAAATCCCGGTAATCATATGTCAGGCAAGCCATACCGCGCTCGGCGGCCAGCCAGCGAGCAAAGTGCTGATAGTAGTCACGTGGCACTCCTGTTGCGCCGTTCAGCACAACAACGGTTTGCGGCTCGACCGCCGGAGTGTAAAGCCGCGCCGCCAGCTGGGTCTGGCCCGACGGAAACTTAAAGTCTTCCACGTCAACCGCGTGCTGCGAATCCAACATCTTTGCCTCCAAACACTCTGGACCGATCGGTCTAATATTTTGTGTCTGGACCAATTGGTCTAGGCCTGTCAATATTTGGCCTGCATGACCCAACGTCCACCAAACACCAAAGATCGCCTGATCGTGACTGCCGCCCGACTGTTCCAGCGCTCGGGCTATAACGGTGTCGGTCTGGCGGAATTGCTGGCCGAAGCGCAAGCCCCCAAGGGTTCGCTTTATCACCATTTTCCAAAGGGCAAGCCGGATCTGGCCCTGGCGGCGGCCAGTTGGGCTTCGGACGGGATGTTGAGCATGATTGCTGCGGCATTCGACGACGCCGCGGATTTTCGCGACGGGGTCACCACCCTGTGCCACAAAATCGCGAAGCTGTTCGACACCTCGGCCCAATGGGAGACCTGCCCCATCGCCGCCACCCTGTTCGAAAGCCCCGACAACCGCGCGTTTCGGGAACATGCCGACCGTCTGTATGAAAGCTGGATCGTCGAAGTTCGAAACCACGCCGCGCGGTTCGGAGTTTCCGACCCTGAAAAAGCTGCGGACACCCTGTTCATCGTAATGCAGGGCGGCTGGCAATTGGCCCGCGCCCGCCGGGATTCGAATGTGCTGCGCAGACTGCCTGATCTGTTCCCTTGGGACTCACTCCGGCAACCGGGCTGAAACCGTCTTGACTCGATCCCGGATACACCGCTAGCGATGAGGGGATGGTTCCCGTGCCGTTTCGGTCCGGGATGAAAAGGGAACACGGTGCGGTCCAACCCGGAACTCCGGAGCGGACCAAGGCCGCGACTGCCCCCGCAACTGTAGGCGGAGAGCGATGCCTAAATACCACTGACCGCAAGGTTGGGAAGGTCGGCAAAGCAAAGACCCGCAAGTCAGGAGACCTGCCATCAAACGTGAAACCGAAACTCGGACGGGGTGTCCGGGCAGGGTCTGGCCTTGAAACCGGCGTCTGTCCAAATCCACCTCGCCCAGCGCGCGGAGGGCGCAACATGATTTGGAAGACCGATACCCATAAATTCGCGGCAACCATCTGCCAGCGCACCGGAAAGACCTGCCCGGCATTGGCGCGCATGGCACGGGCCATCGCGCAGGCAATGGCGACGGCGCAGGCCGCTACATCCCCCGACTTCCAAGTGGAAGGCAGTAGCGAACTGGCCCATTGCGAACATGGCTGCACGGCGCGGTTCGATGCACGTCCCGAACGGATCCGCGTGTATTGCGGATCGGCCGCCGCCACCCCGTCCTTCCGTCTTGAAACCTATGCCGACATGCTGTTTGACGACCAGAGCGACGCCCTGCCCTCGCAGGTCATCGGCGATCGACCCTGTGCGATGCTGCAGGCCACGGCGATCATGCCCGTGGTCAGAGCCGAGCGCGAGTTCCGCGCAACCGCCTGAAGGTCAGGTCGCCAGTGCCTCGCGCGCCGGGGCGACGGCCCAGTCCATCTGAGCATCAGTCTCGACCGCGCAGGGGCGTACGGCCCGCAGGCGTTTCAGGGCCTGTTCCGGCTGCTCGCCGCTTTCGATCATCAAGCGCAGAACAACCATGCCCGACCGTCCGCAACCGCCCCGGCAGTGGACCAGTACCCGCCCGCCGCCCGACAGCGCATGGCGGGCGGCGGCGCTGACTTCGGGCCAGCGGCCGGATATCTCGGTCGACGGCGCTGAGAAGTCGGCGACCGGCAGATGTGCCCACCGACAGGCGCGCCGATGAATGTCACAGCCCAATTCGCCTGCACCCACAGAAACCAGTTCGGCAAGGGTAGTCATCGAAATTACCAGCCCCGGCGCCCAGGCTGAAATCAGGTCCAGGTCTCCCTCATAGTCGCCGCCACCGCCGGGAACCGAGGTCAGGGCCAGCGTACCGCCGCCCACCTGCAATGCATGAACCACAAGATTTGTCATCAGACGTTCCCCCCGAAACTGGCTGATTGAACTCGATCCGCGCAGTATGCCTCACACCGCGCGCTCGCCAAAGCGAAAAACCTGCACCGGCGCTGTGGACGCGGGGCACCGGGAACTCTACCCTGCATCGTCAGTACGAATCCGTCAGAGCAGACATGACCACACAGTCCAGCCCCGCCTATCAGGTTCTCGCACGAAAATACCGCCCGGAAACCTTTGCCGACCTGGTCGGTCAGGATGCCATGGTGCGCACGCTGAAAAACGCGTTCGAGGCGGACCGGATCGCGCAGGCCTTCATCATGACCGGCATCCGTGGCACCGGCAAGACGACCACGGCCCGGATCATCGCCAAGGGCATGAACTGCATCGGACCCGACGGCAATGGCGGCCCAACGACCGAACCCTGCGGCCAGTGCGAGCATTGCGTGGCCATCATGGAAGGTCGCCATGTGGACGTGCTGGAAATGGACGCCGCCAGCCGCACCGGCGTGAACGACATCCGAGAGATCATCGACAGCGTGCGCTATCGCGCCGCCAGCGCGCGGTACAAGATCTACATCATCGACGAAGTCCACATGCTGTCGACCAGCGCCTTCAACGCGCTGTTGAAAACGCTGGAGGAACCACCCGAGCATGTGAAATTCATCTTTGCCACGACCGAGATCCGCAAGGTTCCGGTCACCGTGCTGTCGCGTTGCCAACGGTTCGACCTGCGCCGGATCGAGCCCGAAGTGATGATCGGCCTGCTGCGCAAGATCGCCACCGCCGAGGGCGCGGAAATCTCGGATGACGCGCTGGCCCTGATCACCCGCGCCGCCGAAGGCTCGGCCCGGGATGCGACCTCGCTGCTGGATCAGGCAATCAGCCATGGTGCCGGCGAAACCACCGCCGACCAGGTGCGCGCGATGCTGGGACTGGCCGACCGGGGCCGCGTGCTGGACCTGATGGACATGATCCTGCGCGGCGATGCGGCCGGGGCCCTGACCGAACTGGGCGCGCAATATGCCGAGGGCGCCGACCCGCTGGCGGTGTTGCGCGATCTGGCCGAAATCACGCATTGGGTCTCGGTGGTAAAGATCACCCCCGACGCAGCCGAAGATCCCACCGTATCGCCCGATGAACGCACCCGCGGCCAGCAGATGGCCGAAGCGCTGCCGATGCGGGCGCTGACCCGGATGTGGCAGATGCTGCTGAAGGCACTAGAGGAAGTCTCGGCCGCCCCCAACGCCATGATGGCCGCGGAAATGGCGGTGATCCGCCTGACCCATGTGGCCGATCTGCCCAGCCCGGAAGAGTTGATCAAACGCCTTCAGGACAGCCCTCCGCCGCCCGTCGGCGGGCCGGGGGGCGGCGTTCCGGTTGCCGGCAACACCGCCCCGCCCGTGACCGCGACGGCCTCGGCCCATGCGCCCACCCCGCGCGGTGTGGGCGGCGCGCCCACGGCGGCGTTGGCCCAAGACGTGCAGACCGCGCTGGCGCGTTATCCAACGTTTGAGCATGTGGTCGAGCTGATCCGCTCCAACCGTGACGTGAAGCTGCTGGTCGAGGTCGAGAACGGCGTCCGCCTCGTCTCGTACCAGCCGGGCCGGATCGAGTTCACGCCCACCGAAAAGGCGCCCACCGACCTGGCCGCGCGGCTCGGGTCCGCGCTGCAGCGCTGGACCGGCAATCGCTGGGCGGTCTCGATCGTCTCGGACGGGGACGCGCCCACCATCGCCGAACTGCGCGACGCGGCCGAGCTGGCGCTGAAGGCCAAGGCCGAAGAACACCCTTTGGTTCAGGCGGTTCTGACACAGTTCCCCATGGCCCGCATCACCCGGATTGAAACACCCGAGGACCGTGCGGCCAAGGTCGAAACCGAAGCCCTGCCCGAGGTCGAAGACGAATGGGACCCGTTCGAGGAAGACTGATCATCCGCGCAGAAGGCGCGCTGCCCTTGTGAAGGACGCAGACGGCCCGTATTTAGGCCGCAAATCGAATGACAGGAGACATACAGATGCTCAAAGGACTCGGCGGTCTGGGCGACATGGCCAAGATGATGAAATCCGCGCAGGAACTGCAGACCAAGATGGCGCAGATGCAGGAAGAGCTGAACACCATCATGGTCGTCGGCGAATCCGGCGCGGGCCTGGTCAAGGCCGCGGCCTCGGCCAAGGGCGAACTGAAAGGTCTGGACATCGACCCCTCGATTTTCAACAGCGACGACAAGGAAGTGGTCGAGGACCTGATCCTGGCCGCAATCAAGGACGCGCAGACCAAAGCCGCCGAGCGGTCGCAGGAAGAAATGGCCAAGCTGACCGAAAGCATGGGCCTGCCGGCGGACATCAAGCTGCCGTTCTGATCTTCGCCCCTCAAACCCCCGCCGCCAAAGCCACGCAGGACAGGCCATGAGTTCGAACAGTGACATCGACGCCCTGATCGATCTGATGGCCAAGCTGCCGGGGCTGGGACCGCGCTCGGCCCGGCGGGCGGTGCTGCACCTGATCCGCAAACGCGCCCTGCTGCTGACGCCGTTGTCGGACGCCATGCAGCAGGTCGCCGCCACCGCACGCGAATGCCTGAACTGCGGCAACGTGGGCACCACCGACATCTGCGACATCTGCAATTCCGAAGACCGCGCCACCGGTGAGCTGTGCGTGGTCGAAGACGTGGCCGACCTGTGGGCGATGGAGCGCGCAGGTGTGTTCAAGGGCCGCTACCACGTGCTGGGCGGAACGCTCTCGGCGCTGGACGGCGTCGGACCGGAAGATCTGCGCATCCCCCGCCTGCGCGACCGCGTCACCGCCGAGAACATCACCGAAGTGATCTTGGCCCTGAACGCCACCGTCGACGGGCAGACCACGGCCCATTACATCGCCGATCAGCTGGAAGGCCTGGTCCGCCTGACCTCACTGGCGCAGGGCGTGCCGATCGGGGGCGAACTGGACTATCTGGATGACGGGACGATCACCGCAGCGCTGCGGGCGCGTAAAGAACTGTAGCCGCGGCGTGCTGCCTGCAAGCAGCACGCTCTTGCCCCACCTCGAGTGCAAGGAACCACTTGACCCATCGGTCAGGTGTAGGCACCCGACGAGTAGGTCAATTCATAGGAATGGCTGTAGATCTCGAAGACGATGCCGAACGGATCCTCGACATAGACCATGCGGTAGGGTTTCTCGCCGGGGTAGTAGTATCGGATAGGCATGCGTTGTTTCCCGCCGGCCGCCACGATTTTTTCCACCAAGCCTTCGACATCAGGATCCTGGACGCAGAAATGGAACGTCCCGTTCCTGCGAAAGTCAATGTTGTTTTCCGGCGCGTAGTTTCCATCAAACTCAAAAAGCTCGATCCCGATACGATCGGCGGTCGCCAGATGCGCGATACGCAGTTTTTTCCAATTCTGGCCAAACACGTCCGTGCACATCACGCCGATGTCCGTGTCATCCTCGACCACGTCGGTTGGCGGCATGATCACGTAAAATCCCAAAACCTCGGAATAGAATTTCACGGCTTCGTCCACGTTCGGGACGGACAACCCGATGTGAGAGAATGTTCTTGGATGTTGAGGCATGGCTTGCTCCTTGGTCTATTGGGCAAGACGTATTTTGCAACGTCCTTGTTTCAAGCGCCCGCCCCACAAGGCAAAGCCGTGTTGTTCCATGCACATAGATCATCATGCACTGCTGCCGAGGCCTAGAATGATCTTTCCGTCGACCCCGCACCGTGTACTATGCCCTAGCCTGACCCATTTGATATCGGAACCCGCCATGAAACGCCTTCTCGCCCTGACCTTCGCCGCCTTCACCGCCACTTCCGCGTGGTCACAGCAACTGGTCGACAAGGGGTTCGTCGAAGGCTGGAACATCATGATGGACCCCAATCTGGGCAACGGCTGTCTGATCCAGACGGTGTATCAGGACCTGTCCGTGGTGCGCCTGGGCTACGATGCGCTGGACAATCGGGGCTATTTCACCGTTTTCCACAAGGGGTGGGGCAACATCGAGCCCGGCAAATCCTATCCGATCCGGTTCGAGCTGGACGGCAAGAGCTTTGACGCCACAGCCATCGGGTTCAAGCAGGATCGGGTGCCCGGTGCGACCGTGTTCTTCACCGACCGGAACTTTGTTGCGGCCATCGCCCAGAACAAGACGATGACGATCTACAACCCCGCAGGCGAGCGGGTTTTGGCGATCGATCTGAAGGGCACCGCCAAGGCATTGGACTATGCGCGGGACTGCCAGAACAAGAAGCTCTAGCGAATCGGATCGAACAACGCATCCGAAGCGGTGCAGTCCCGGATCACGTCCCGCCCACAGGGCACCGGGTCCAGATCACGTGACAGACAGACGCGCACTTCTTCGATGTAACCGTGCTTGCAAGTGACGGTGATCATGTCCGGCTCGAGCCCCGGATTGGCGTCGAGGAAGGCATCCTCGACCACGCGCGCCGGCAGTTTCACGGCTTTGTCCAACTTGCGAAACTCCGGCGGTCGGGTGATGCGGTCATAGGCTTGCCGGGACAACGCGTAGTAGTCCGCTGCGGACAGGCCCGAACAGGTGCCGTGTTTCTTCCACTGGTGCCAGGCCAGACCCGAACTGCCTTGAATATCTTCCATCTGTCGGGTCATCGCACGGGACGGCGGCGCCTTGGCTGTCGGGCAATAGGAGGGCCAGCCCTGGTGGTATTGCGGCCACAACCCGTGCAGGATCCAGCCGTGATCGTGGCGCGCATCGCATTGGTCGGATCCGCGCGCGTCGCCTTCGCGGGCGCACCAGTTGGGCGACCAGCTCAGAGACAGGACGTAATAGTCGAACTCGCCTGACTTCTCGCCATCGGCCAGCGCGGCCATCGCGCCGAAAATCCACACCAGCAGCCCCAATAACGCCCAGCGCATTCGCCTCTTCCCTTCTTGCATCTGCACGACTATATACGGGCCAAGTTCCCCGACAACGGAAACCTGCCCCAAGACCACGGGGCCGCCGAATTCCGGCGACGGGACAGATGTATTCAAAGGAGACGGGCTGATGGCAAAACCCCTGATGGCCAAGGCAACCGCCGTTTGGCTGGTGGACAATACCACGATCAGCTTCAAGCAGATCGCGGATTTCGTGGGCATGCACGAGTTGGAAGTGCAAGGCATCGCTGATGGCGATGTGGCGGCAGGCGTCAAAGGGTTCGACCCGATCGCCAACAACCAGCTGACCCAGGAAGAGATCGACAAGGCCGAGAAAGATCCGCTGCACAAGCTGAAGCTCAAGTTCAACCCGGCCGCCGCCGGCGAGGAAAAGCGCCGCGGTCCGCGCTACACGCCGCTGTCCAAGCGCCAGGACCGCCCGAACTCGATCCTGTGGCTGGTCAAGTTCCACCCGGAGCTGAGCGATGGCCAGATCGCCAAACTGGTTGGCACCACCAAGCCCACGATCCAGTCGATCCGCGAGCGCACCCACTGGAACATCGCCAACATGCAGCCGATCGACCCGGTCGCGCTGGGCCTGTGCAAACAGTCCGAACTGGATGCCGCCGTCCAGAAAGCCGCCGCCAAGAAGGCCGCCGAAGGTGGCGTCATGAGCGATGACGAGCGCCGCAAGCTGGTCTCGACCGAACAGTCGCTGGAAATGGATGCCGCTCCCAAGATCCCGACGGCGATCGAGGGGCTGGAAACCTTCTCGCTGTCCGATGACGGCGACGAGGAAAAAGAAGACGAAGCAGTGGTGGATGCCGACAGCTTCTTCAACCTGCCCAAGGGCGGTGCCGAAGAAGACGACGAGGACGATCTGCGCAACTGACACTGTGCTGGCCCCGGTCCGATGGACCGGGGCCTTTTTGGAACTGGACCATGCTGAACATTCTATCGTATATCTTCGGGCCGCACCGGGCGGTTTCGATTTACGCTTTCGCAAAAACCAAGGGACTGGCCATTCTGGGCGGCATGGCCGTTATCGCCGTAGCTGCCGGTCTGCTGCTGTTCAGCGGCGATGGGAAACACGAACACGAAGCGTATATGACCGTTCCTGTACTGTCGGCTACGCCAATCAATGGTGATCTCAAGAACGGGGTCATCGCGTCGGTTCGATTGCCGGACGGATCGGCAACTTCAATCACCGCGACCGAGGCGCCGATCGCGCGCAGTGTCGGAACCACGGCCTGTGTGGAAAAACGGGTTTTCGTGGACAGCGGCGAACCGCGCTATCGGTTCAAATTGCCAAGCAACTGCGGCGCAAGCTGATATACAGAACCGCCCGAAGAATACTCCGGGCGGTTTTCTTCTTACAAAAGCTGGAACAGAATCCCTGCTGCAATGGCTCCGCTAATCCCAAGCCCGATATAGGCTGCGAACACACGGGGTTTGACCAGAGACCAGACAGCCGCCATGGCCGGAATGGAACTGACGGCCCCGGCGATCATGAAGGACATCGCCGCGCCCGCGCTCATCCCCTGCTCCATCAGGCCGGCCAGAAGAGGCGGCGCGACATACGAATTCAGGTAGGCCGGCATCCCGACAAAGGCGGCGATCACGATCGGCAAGGCACCGTCGCCACCAACCAGCCGCGCGATCAGATCAGCCGGAACATAGCTGACAAGCAGCGCCTCGAGCACATAGGCCAGAGCGAGCCACTTCAGCAGGAACAGGCCGTTCTGCACGAATTCCCGACGGAACCGGACGCGGCGTTCGGGCTCTTGCCAAAAGCGCCAAAGCAGCTTGTCTTTCTTCGGACCGCAGCCACAGCATCCGGCCGGTTCATAGTGGCGCAAAGGTTGGGCAAAGGCACCCTGACGCATGAGAAAACGCACCGCGAACCCGCCGAACAATCCCAGTGCAACGGCTGCAACGGCTTTGCCGATCGCAAACGGCCAGCCCAAAGCGCCCGCCGTGATCAAAAGCGTGGGCGGGTCAATCAACGGCGAGCTTAGCCAGAAGGCCATGACCGCCGACAAGGGCGCACCCAATGCGAGCAGGCCTGCGATGAACGGGATCACCTCGCAAGAGCAGAACGGAGCCAACCCGCCGAACAACGCGGCCAGCAGGATCATCCGGGTTTCGCGGCCCTCGAAGGCCCGGGCAACCATAGTCTCGGCCCCGCTGGCCTTGAGGTAGGACAGCAACAGCACTGCAAACAGGATGTACTGACCGGTGTGCACCAGAGCCTTGGCTGCAAAAGTCGTGACGTTCACCCAATTGCCTGGGTCCAGAATTACCACAAGCACAAGGATCGCCACGATCAGGGCCCAGGGTGCCTTCAGCAGACCGGACAGGGTTTGACCAACGGCCTTCGGGGATTGGGTCAATTCAGCCATCGTTGGCAACCTTTCTGGATTCATCCGCGCAGCATTCGCTGAGGATGAACTGCGCCAGTGATCTCAATTCATCGAAACATGCTCGGTTGATTGTGGTCCGCCCGGATTTCTCCTGCTCGACCACGCCGCCCGCCGCCAAGAATCGCAGGTGATGAGCCAGGGTGGACGGTGCCATCCCGGTCCGACTTTGGATTTCTCCGACCGTCAGACCGGCCTGTCCGGCCCGTACAAGGGTCTTGAGCACCTGCAATCGCGCCTCGGACCCCATCGCGGAAAACCCTGCAGCAGCTTTTTCCCACATTTGGTTATCTCCATTAAACTGGATTTCTAGTTTTTTAGTGATAAGTAAAACCCGTGTCAACCGTATGGGTAAATTTCCGTTGATCCCGAATAAGTCCAGATTGCCCTGTATTTAAGTCCAACATATAACGAGGCATGGGAATTTCGGTCGATACCTTCTTTCTGAAACCGGGCGGTCAGGGCACTCTGCAGGCGCAGATCCAGCAGATGATTGCCGAGGGCATCCTGTCAGGCCGCTTTCATGTCGGTGAGAAACTGCCGTCGTCGCGCAAACTGGCCGCGCATCTGGGTGTCAGCCGCATCACCGTGACGCTGGCCTATACCGAGTTGCTGGCAAATGACTATCTGACGGCCAAAGGCCGGTCCGGTTACTACGTGTCACAGAACGCGCCGGTGCCACCGAAATACACACCGGTTCAGCGCAGCGAAGAAACCGTCAACTGGGACACCGCACTGGCCCGCCGTTTTTCCGACGGTGATTTTCTGGCCAAGCCACCGGATTGGCGGGAATACAGCTATCCGTTCATCTACGGCCAGGCCGACCGCACCCTGTTTGATCATGCGAACTGGCGCCTCTGTGCCGTTCGGGCCCTTGGCCACAAGGATTTCGACTCGCTGACCGGCGACTACGTGGATCAGGACGATCCGTTGCTGATCGAGTTCATCGCCCGCCACACGTTGCCCCGCCGCGGTATCGCCGCTCGACCCGAGGAAATTCTGATCACGCTGGGCGCTCAGAACGCCCTTTGGCTGACCTCGCGCATTCTTCTGGGCCATGGGCGCAAGGCGGCGATCGAGGATCCCAGCTACTACGCTCTGCACGAGCTCATGCGCTGCTCGGATGCCTCGATGACCCCATTGCGGGTGGACAAGGATGGGTTACCGCCCGAGTCCATCCCGGACGGCACCGACGTGATCTACACCACGCCCAGCCACCAATGCCCGACAACCGCGACAATGCCCGTCGCCCGGCGTCACGACCTGTTGAAACGCGCCCGCGAACTGGACGCGATGATCGTCGAAGATGACTATGAGTTCGAGATGGCCTTCCTGGGTGCCCCGTCCCCGGCGCTCAAGTCCTTGGACAAGGATGGGCGTGTGGTCTACGTGGGCAGCTTTTCCAAGTCTTTGTTCCCGGGATTGCGGCTGGGGTACATGGTCGGATCCGAACCGTTCATCCGCGAGGCTCGTGCGCTGCGATCGCTCGTTTTCCGACACCCACCCGGCCATATCCAGCGAACGGCGGCCTATTTCCTGTCGCTCGGGCACTATGACGCCCAGATACGGCGTATGTCCAAGGCTCTGATGCAGCGGCGCAAGACGATCGAGGACGCGATCGAGGCGAACGGGTTGACCGTGGCCGGACGCGGCGTCTTTGGTGGATCGTCGATGTGGATGAAGGCACCGGACCATGTCGACACCGCAGAACTGGCGAAAACGCTTCAAAATCAGAGTGTTCATATCGAGCCCGGTGCCGCGTTCTTCTCGGGGCCGGATCGGCCCAGGAACTATTACCGCCTAGGGTACTCTTCGATCTCGGCTGACCGGATACCCGCGGGAATCGGGCGGGTTGCGGCCGCAATCCGGGCCTGCTGAGGCCACACTGGACCTACTCCGGCGCCGTGTCTGGCCCTAACCCAGATGCCCCCGTTGCGCCAAAACCAATGGCAAGCCAAGGCGTATCGCCTGACCGTTTCCACCATTGCTTGGAGAGCGTCCAAATGAAAATGACGACAGAAGAGGCCTTTGTTAAGGTTCTGCAGATGCACGGCATCGAACACGCGTTCGGGATCATCGGCTCGGCCATGATGCCGATCTCGGACCTGTTCCCCAAGGCCGGGATCATGTTCTGGGACTGCGCTCATGAAGGCAGCGCCGGCATGATGGCCGACGGCTACACCCGCGCCACCGGCAAGATGTCGATGATGATTGCGCAGAACGGTCCCGGCATCACCAACTTCGTCACTGCCGTGAAAACCGCCTACTGGAACCACACACCGCTGCTGCTGGTCACACCGCAGGCGGCGAACAAGACCATCGGACAGGGCGGCTTTCAGGAAGTCGAGCAGATGAAGCTGTTCGAGGACATGGTCGCGTATCAGGAAGAGGTCCGCGATCCATCCCGCGTCACCGAGGTTCTGAACCGCGTGATCATGAAAGCCAAGCGCGCCAGCGCCCCGGCTCAGATCAACATCCCGCGTGACATGTGGACTCAGGTCATTGACGTCGAACTGCCCGCGGTCGTCGATTTCGAGCGTCCCGCAGGCGGTGAAACCGCTGTCGCAAAGGCCGCCGAACTGCTGTCGAACGCCAAGAATCCCGTGATCCTGAACGGAGCGGGCGTGGTGCTGGCCAAAGGCGGCATCGAGGCCTCGAAGGCCCTGGCCGAGCGGTTGGATGCGCCGGTTTGCGTCGGCTACCAGCACAACGACGCCTTCCCCGGTAGCCATCCGCTGTTTGCCGGTCCGCTGGGCTACAACGGGTCCAAGGCAGCGATGGAGTTGATCAAGGAAGCCGACGTGGTCCTGTGCCTCGGCACCCGCCTGAACCCGTTCTCGACCCTGCCGGGCTATGGCATGGAATACTGGCCGGCCGACGCCAAGATCATCCAGGTCGACATCAACCCCGACCGGATCGGCCTGACCAAGAAGGTCTCGGTCGGTATCGTCGGCGACGCGGCCAAGGTGGCAAATGGCATCCTGGCGCAGCTGAGCGACACGGCCGGAGACGAAGGCCGCGCCGAGCGCAAGGCCAAGATTGCCGAGAAGAAGTCGCGTTGGGCCCAGCAGCTCAGCAGCATGGACCACGAGGACGACGATCCCGGTACCAGCTGGAACGAGCGCGCACGCGCGGCCAAGCCCGACTGGATGAGCCCCCGCATGGCATGGCGCGCCATCCAGGCCGCGCTGCCGAAAGAAGCCATCATCAGCTCGGACATCGGCAACAACTGCGCCATCGGCAACGCCTACCCGTCCTTTGAGGAAGGTCGCAAGTATCTGGCCCCCGGCCTGTTCGGACCGTGCGGATATGGCCTGCCCGCCATCGTCGGCGCCAAGATCGGCTGCCCGGACGTGCCCGTAGTGGGTTTTGCCGGTGACGGCGCCTTCGGCATCGCGGTGAACGAGCTGACCGCCATCGGCCGCGAGGAATGGCCTGCCGTGACTCAGATCGTGTTCCGCAACTACCAGTGGGGCGCGGAAAAACGCAACTCGACCCTGTGGTTCGACGACAACTTCGTGGGCACCGAACTGGACACCAAAGTGTCCTATGCCGGCATCGCTCAAGCCTGCGGCCTGAAGGGTGTCGTCGCCCGCACCATGGACGAGCTGACCGCCGCCCTGAATCAGGCCATCGAAGACCAGAAGAACGGCATCACCACCCTGATCGAAGCCCTGATCAACCAGGAACTGGGTGAACCGTTCCGCCGCGACGCGATGAAAAAGCCCGTGGCGGTGGCCGGCATTTCGGCCGACGATATGGTGCCGCAGCAGGTCTGAGCGGGAACGGAGCTGGAGCGGATGACCCTGACACCCATCGAGTTGTTGCGTCAGCAAGCTCCGGCAATCCGGCCAATCGTTGCTCTGAGCGAAGGCAGTGATCCCCGCATCGTTGCGGGGGCGCTTGCCGCCCGGTCCGCAGGGCTGTCCGACATCATCCTTGTCGGTCCGCGGGCAGAAATCGAGACCGAGCTTCTGGCGCAGGGCGCCGCACCGGGCGATGACCTTTCCATCCATGACCCGACCGAGTCGCCGCTGACCGAGGAGTTCGCGGCCATCTACCACGATCTGCGCCGGCACAAGGGCGTTGATGCGGCGTCGGCCCGGTCCGCGGCCGAAACGCCCTTGGTTTACTCGGCCATGCTGGTCCGGACGGGGCGCGCCACGGGAACGGTCGGCGGCGCTGTTCACACGACCGGTGATGTGGTCCGTACGGCGATTCAGGTGATCGGCCTGGCCCCGGATGCCGGATTGGTGTCCTCGTTTTTCCTGATGTACCCGCCGGATCCGGGCGGACTTGATGCGCGCGCGATGCTGTTTTCCGATTGCGGGCTCGTGATTGATCCGACCGCATCGGAACTGGCCCATATCGCGGCGGCCTCGGCCCAGTCGGCCCGGGCCATCCTGCGGGAACAGCCGTCACTGGCGATGCTGAGCTTTTCGACCAAAGGCAGTGCAAGTCATCCCGGTGTCGACAAGGTCACCGAGGCAACACGTCTATTGCGCGAACAGCATCCCGAGCTGCACGTCGACGGCGAGCTGCAATTCGACGCAGCTTTCCACCCCCCCGTCGGCCAGAAGAAGGCTCCGGGATCCACTGTGGCCGGCAAGGCCAACGTCATGATCTTTCCCAATCTGGACGCGGGAAACATCAGCTACAAGATCACCCAGAGGATCGGTGGATACATGGCGATCGGTCCGGTGCTGCAGGGTCTGGCCCGACCGGCGAATGATCTGTCCCGCGGCTGCAGCGCCGAGGATGTCGAACAGATGATCGCCGTGACCGTGCTGCAGGCATTGGGAACATGACCATCAAATCTGGCGCCATCGTCAGAACAGTATTCTAAATCCGGGCTGAAAGTGACAAGTTCGTCCCGACGCAAACGACTGGATCCGCAAATGACCCATCAGCAGCCAATCCTCGACACGTCTCCCAAGGTCTCGGACGAGGTTCGCAAGACAACCTGCTACATGTGTGCCTGCCGATGCGGGATCAACGTCCACATGAAGGATGGCAAGGTCGCTTACATCGAGGGCAACCGTGACCACCCGGTGAACAAGGGGGTTCTGTGCGCCAAAGGCAGCGCGGGCATCATGCAGGTCAACGCCCCGTCACGCCTGCGCGCTCCGCTCAAGCGGGTGGGTCCGCGCGGGTCAGGTGAGTTCGAGGAAATAAGCTGGGACGAAGCGTTGGACATCGCCGTCGGCTGGCTCAAACCGTTGCGCGAGGACAACCCCGAGAAGCTCGCCTTTTTCACCGGCCGCGACCAGTCGCAATCCTTCACCAGCTTCTGGGCCCAGAATTTCGGCACCTGCAACTATGCGGCCCATGGCGGTTTCTGCTCGGTCAACATGGCGGCCGGCGGAATCTACACGATGGGCGGCGCGTTCTGGGAATTCGGCCAGCCCGATTGGGACCGCACCAAGCTGTTCATGCTGTTCGGCGTGGCAGAAGACCATGACAGCAACCCGATCAAGATGGGTATCGGCAAGATCAAGGCGCGCGGTGCCCGCGTGATCGGGGTGAACCCGATCCGCACCGGCTACAACGCAGTGGCCGATGACTGGGTCGGCATCACGCCCGGGACCGACGGGCTATTCATCCTGTCGCTGATCCATGTGTTGATGAAAGCCGGCAGGATCGACCTGGATTACCTGAGCCGCTATACCAACGCCCCTGTCCTGATGAATGCCGCCGAAGGTCCTGAAAAGGGCCTGTTTCTGCGGGACGCGGACGGCAAGCCGTTGGTGATTGACCGGGTCACGGGGCAACCGACGGCCTTCGACAAACCGGGCGTCCGGCCGGACCTGACCGCCACCTATGAAATGGACGGCATCACCCACCGGCCGGTCTTTCACCTGATGGCGGAAAAATACCTCAGCGACGAATACGCCCCCGAAGCGGTGGCCGAAGAATGCGGCATACCCGCCAGCCGGATCCGCGCCATCGCCGGTGAACTGGCGCGCGTCGCCTTTGACGAGGCCTTTGAGCTGGAACAGGAATGGACTGACTTCCGGGGCGAAAAGCACAGCAAGATGATCGGCCGGCCGGTGGCCATGCACGCGATGCGCGGCGTTTCGGCCCATGCCAACGGATTCCAGACCTGCCGCGCGCTGCACGTGCTGCAGATCCTGCTTGGTACGGTCGAAGTCCCGGGTGGGTTCCGCTTCAAGCCGCCCTATCCGAAGCCGGTCGAAGCACACCCGACCCCCCATTGCAAGGTCACGCCAAACTCGCCCTTGGACGGCCCGCATCTGGGTTTCGTGCGCGGCCCCGAAGATCTGGCCCTGAAGGCCGATGGCAGCCCGGCGCGCATCGACAAGGCCTTTACCTGGGAAAACCCGATGTCCAGCCACGGGCTGATGCACATGGTGATCTCGAACGCTCACGCGGGCGATCCTTACAAGATCGACACGCTGTTCATGTACATGGCCAACATGTCCTGGAACTCGACCATGAACACCAAGGGCGTGATCGAAATGCTGACGGACAAGGATGACAACGGAGACTACGTGATTCCGCGGATCATCTACTCCGATGCCTATTCCTCGGAAATGGTGGCCTATGCCGACCTGATCCTGCCCGACACCACCTATCTGGAGCGGCATGACTGCATCTCGCTCCTCGACCGCCCGATCTGCGAGGCCGACGGCGCCGCAGATGCGATCCGCTGGCCGGTGATCGAACCCGATCGCGACGTGCGCGGATTTCAGACGGTGCTGATCCAGCTGGCCAACAAGCTGGGTCTGCCGGGTTTCACCGATGAGGACGGCTCGGCCAAGTATACGGACTACGCTGACTACATGGTCAACCATCAGCGCAAGCCAGGCATCGGCCCACTGGCTGGATTCCGCGGCGCAGATGGCTCGCAGGTGGGTCGAGGCGACGTGAACCCGAACCAACTGGACCGCTATATCGAGAATGGCGGCTTCTACCTGGAACACATCCCGGACGAGGCCCTGTTCTACAAACCCTGGAACGCCGCCTATCAGGACTGGGCAGTGGGAATGGGCCTGTATGACAGCCCGCAACCCTACCTGTTCCAGCTCTATTCCGAACCGATGCGCAAGTTCCAGCTGGCCGCCGAAGGCCATGGTGACCGCCAGCCCCCCGACCACCTGCGCGGCCGCATCACGGAAACCATGGACCCGCTTCCGATCTGGTACGAGACCGACCAGACCGGAAACGAAGGCTTCACCGTAAACGCCCTGACCCAGCGCCCCATGGCGATGTATCACAGCTGGGGCACGCAGAATGCCTGGTTGCGGCAACTGCACGGGCGCAACCCGCTTTATGTTCCCACCAAGCTGATGCGCGAACACGGACTGAAGGACGGGGACTGGGCCAAAGTCAGTTCTCCGCACGGAGAAATCACTGTGCCGGTGATGGAAATGGCGGCGTTGAACGACAACACCGTCTGGACATGGAACGCCATCGGCAAACGCAAGGGCACGTGGGCGCTGCAGCCCGACGCGCCCGAGGCGACCAAAGGATTCCTGCTCAACCACCTGATCCACGAATTGCTGCCGCCCAAGGGCGACGGTCTGCGCTGGGCCAATTCCGACCCGATCACCGGACAGGCCGCGTGGTTTGACCTCAAGGTCAAGATCGAAAAAGCCGAAGCACCGGCAGACGCCCAAAGCCAGCCGGAATTCCCGTCAATCAAATCTCCGGTCGGCACCGGCCCCAAGGATCTTGCATGGAAGGTTGGCAAATGACCCAGCGCCACACTCCATTTGGCCCAAAATATCCCCGGGATAGATTGAGCCGAGCGACTCAGGAGGGGGCTGCCCCCCTTTCGGCCCCGGCCCTCGACAAAGAGCAGACGCCATGACCCAACTTCCCCAATCCACCGAGCGAAAAATGGGCCTGGTCATTGACCTGGATACCTGCGTCGGCTGTCATGCCTGCGTGATCTCCTGCAAGGGCTGGAACACCGAGAACTACGGCGCCCCCCTGTCCGATCAGGACGCCTATGGCGCGGACCCCTCGGGCACATTCCTGAACCGGGTGCACTCCTACGAGGTACAGCCGGCCGAAGGTGCCGCCCAGCTGATCCATTTCCCGAAATCCTGCCTGCATTGCGAGGATGCGCCCTGCGTCACCGTCTGCCCCACCGGCGCCAGTTACAAGCGGGTCGAGGACGGGATCGTGCTGGTCAACGAAAGCGACTGCATCGGCTGTGGCCTGTGCGCCTGGGCCTGCCCCTATGGCGCGCGCGAACTGGACGCCGCAGAGGGCGTCATGAAGAAATGCACCCTTTGCGTCGATCGCATCTACAACGACAACCTGCCCGAGGAAGACCGCGTTCCCGCCTGCGTGCGGACCTGCCCCGCGGGGGCCCGCCATTTCGGTGACTTGGGCGACCCCGACAGCGCGGTCAGCCAACTGGTGGCCGAGCGCGGCGGAATGGATCTGATGCCCGAAATGGGCACCAAACCGGTCAACAAATACCTGCCACCCCGCCCCAAGGATACGGTCGAAGAGCAGATCGACATCCTGGCGCCCCTGCTGGCGCCCGTCGCCGAAGAACCCAAGGGCTTCCTTGGCTGGCTGGACAAGGCATTGGAGAAGCTCTGACATGCATCCCGCACCTTCCGTCATCCTGTTCACCACTCTGTCGGGGCTGGGCTTCGGCCTGCTGTTTTTCCTGGGCCTCGGCTTTCCGAATGTCTCGGGCTGGGTGGCCTTCGTGTTCTTCGCCATCGCCTATGCGCTGTCCGTGGGAGGGCTCATGGCCTCGACCTTTCACCTCGGCCACGCCGAGCGCGCGCTCAAGGCGTTCACCCAATGGAAGACAAGCTGGCTCAGCCGCGAGGGCTGGTGCGCAGTTCTGGCCCTGTTGGTCATGGGGCTCTATGCGATCGGCGCGATCTTTCTGGACCAACGCTGGTCCGGTCTGGGTCTGATCGGTTCGCTGCTCTCATTGGCGACCGTATTCACGACCTCGATGATCTACACGCAACTCAAGACGATCCCACGGTGGAACCTGACACTGACGCCCGTAATGTTTCTGAGCTTCAGCGTGGCCGGTGGCGCGCTTCTGGCGGGGCAGACCGCATTTGCGATCCCGCTGCTGTTGATCGCCGCGCTGGTTCAGATTCTGTACTGGCGTTCGGGCGATCAGGCCTTGGCCAACTCGGGAACCAACCTTGGTACGGCAACTGGCCTTGGCGACCGGGGTTCTGTCCGCGCGTTTGAACCGCCGCATACCGGAACCAACTATCTGCTGCGCGAATTCGTTCACGTTGTCGGACGCAAACACGCAGACAAGCTGCGGGCCATTTCCTTTGCCTTGGCCTTCGTGGTTCCCGTCGGTCTGTTGATCCTTCCGTTCAACCACCTGGTCGGAGCGCTGGCGGTGCTGTCTCATATGGCGGGTATCGCAACCTCGCGCTGGCTGTTCTTTGCCCAGGCCGAACATGTGGTCGGGCTGTACTACGGCAAGCGCTAAGTCGCTCTGCACGCAAGCAAAGGGCGGTGCCGGTTCTCCCGGACACCGCCCTTTTACTTTCGGAACGCGCCTGATCAGATCAGGCCCGCATGCTCCATCGCGGCATCAATCGCGGCCTTTGTGCTGTCTTCCAGCGTCGTCAGCGGCGACCGCACTTCTTCGGTGCAGCGTCCCAGTTTGCTGAGCGCGTATTTCGCACCCACCAGGCCCGGTTCGATGAATATGGCCTCGTGCAGCGGCATCAACCGATCCTGATATTCCAGCGCCGTCGCATAGTCGCCCGACAGGGTCGCCTGCTGGAACTCGGCGGACAGCTTTGGGGCCACGTTCGCGGTGACCGAGATACAGCCAACGCCACCATGAGCGTTGAAACCCAGGGCCGTCGCGTCCTCACCAGAAAGCTGGCAGAAGTCTTTGCCGCAGGCAGCGCGCTGCTGGCTGACGCGGGCAAGATCGCCCGTGGCGTCCTTGACACCGATGATCCGAGGCAGTTGCGCCAGCGCACCCATGGTGTCCGGGTTCATGTCGATGACCGAGCGGCCCGGGATGTTGTAGATGATGATCGGAATATCCGCACAGTCATGCAGCGCCCGAAAATGGGACAACAGGCCTTTCTGAGTCGGCTTGTTGTAGTAGGGCGTGACGACCAATGCCGCATCCGCACCCACTTTCTGTGCGAATCGCACGAACCGGATGGCTTCGACCGTATTGTTCGACCCGGCCCCGGCGATGACCGGCACGCGCCCCGCGGCGGCCTTGACCACCTCGGCCACTACGGTTTCGTGTTCCTCGTGGCTCAGCGTCGGGCTTTCGCCGGTCGTGCCGACGGGCACCAGACCGGTCGACCCTTCGGCAATCTGCCATTCCACCAATTGTTTGAGCGTATCCAGGTCCAACTCGCCGTTGCGGAACGGGGTGACGAGAGCTGGCATCGAGCCTTTGAACATGGAACGCTCCTTGAGGTTCAATCGTGTGATGTGCGTCGCGGGCCGACACGAATTTAGGTTTCTTGAGTTGATCCCGGCGGCGCAAGGTTTATCCTGAATGGCTGTATCCTCGGTTGGTCGGGAAATGCAAGGGATGACACGGATTCTGTCGCTGATGGCGACGATGATTCTAGCTTTGACGCTTCAAACTCAGGCCGTGCGGGCCGATGCGGTGTCCGATCTTCGGGCCGCAATGTCCGAAATGCGCAAAGGCGACTGGAACGCCGCCTTGCGCGTGGCCGGCACCCGCGGCTCGGTCGCGCGCGACATCATCGTGTGGCACTGGCTGCGCCAAGGGTTCGGCAGCTCGGGCGATGTTCTGGTCTTTCTGGACCGGCGGCCCGACTGGCCGGGCCTTGCCTGGCTGCGCCGCAAAAGCGAGCCGTCCTTTACCGGCGCGGACCCGGACCGGGTGCTGAAGTTCTACAAGGACACCCCCCCGCAGACCGCCGAAGGAGCTCTGAACTATGCCGTGGCACTGAAGGCCAAGGGCCGAACCGGTGAGGCCGAGGCGGATATCGTCACTGCCTGGCGGACAATGCCGATGGGCTCGGGCCTGCAGCAGGACTACGTTCAGAACTTCGGATCACTGCTGAAACCGCATCACGAGGCTCGTCTGGACCGGATGCTGTGGGATGGTCATCTGATCAGCTCGGCCCAGATGCTGCCGCTGGTCAGCGAAGACTACCGCAAACTGGCCGAAGCGCGGATCGCCCTGCAAAAGCGCCAACCCGGCGTGGATGGCAAGGTTGCCGCCGTTCCAAAGGCGCTTGCCGATGATCCGGGGCTGGCCTTTGACCGGTTCGTATGGCGGGACCGCAAAGAGCTGGACGACAGTGCCATTGACCTGATGCTGGCGCGCTCGACCAGCCCGCAGGCACTGGGCGAACCCGACAAGTGGGCCGAAGGACGGCGCAGGCTTGCTCGGCTGGAAATGCGTCAGGGTGATGCGAACCGGGCCTATGCCATCGCCGCCAATCACCACATGACACCCGAGATGGGGTATGGTTATGCCGACCTCGAGTGGCTGTCGGGTTTCCTAGCTTTGCGCAAGCTGAACGACCCGGCCACAGCCGTTCGGCATTTCCAGAACTTCCTGGGGGCTGTGAAGTCTCCGATCTCGATGGGTCGGGGCGGGTATTGGTTGGGCCGGGCCCACGCCGCAACCGGAAACGCCGAGAAAGCCTACGAGGCTTATGCAATCGGCGCCGACTACCAGACCTCGTTCTATGGCCTGTTGGCTGCAGAACAGATCGGACGGCCATTTGACAGCGACCTAGCTAACCCGCGCCGGGCGCCCCATTGGAAACAAGCCGAGTTCGCCAAGTCCAGTGTGCTTGAGGCGGGGCTGCTGCTGATACGAGCTGGTGAGCCGGAATTGGGCGAACGGTTCCTGACGCACCTGGTCGAGAGCCTGGATCCGGTGCAGGCCGGCCAGCTGGGTGATCTGGCGGTCGAGTTGAAGGAGCCGCATCTGGCGGTGATGATCGCCAAACGGGCCGCGACGAATGGAGTCGTATTGCCCGCCGCGTATTATCCAGTCCATCCCGTTGCGGATATCGGATTGCCAATGGCCAAGGAAATGACCCTGGCCATCGCCCGCCGCGAAAGCGAATTTGACCCGGTCGTGATCAGCGGTGCCGGCGCGCGCGGCCTGATGCAGGTGATGCCTGCGACCGCCAAGCTGGTCGCGCAGGAACTGGGCATTCTCAGCGGCCATCAGACGGGACGTTTGACCTCGGATTGGCGATACAACGCCAAACTGGGGGCAAATTATCTGGCCGGGCTGGCTGACGAATTCAACGGCAACGTCGTGATGATGGCCGCAGGTTACAATGCCGGCCCCAATCGCCCGAAATCATGGATGGACCGCTACGGCGACCCGCGAACCGGCGCGGTGGATATCGTCGACTGGATCGAGACGATCCCATTCAACGAGACCCGCAACTATGTGATGCGGGTGACCGAGAGCCTGCCTGTTTACCGCGCAAGGTTGGGCAAACCCGCGCTGCCGATCCCCTTCTCGCAGGAGTTGGTCGGATCAACCCTGTCTGCGTTCGCGCCATAGGGTGAACAGACCCGCCGCCACTACCAGCCCCGCCCCCGCGACCACCGCGGGGCGCAGGGTCTCGTCAAATATCGTGATGCCTAGGATTGCGCTCCACATCAGGTGGAAATAGGCAAAGGGCTGTACGGCGCTGGCCTCGGCCATCTCGTAGCACTTGATCAGCAGCCAATGCCCCAGAACGCCGGTAATGCACAGCAGCCCCATCCAGAACCAATCCCGCGGCACCATCGGCTCCCAGAACCACAGGCCGATGCAGGTCATGATCAATGCTCCGACGATCCCGGTCCAGAAGAAGCTGGTTGCGGTGCTGTCCTGACGCGCGGCATAGCGGGTCAGCAGACCGTAGAACGCAAACATCAGCGCCGAGATCAGGGGGATCACTGCCCACGGATTGAAAACGCCCATGCCGGGCTGCAGAATGATCAGCACGCCGACGCATCCGACCCCGATGGCCGACCAGCGCCGCCAGCCGACCTTCTCGCCCAGCACAGGGCCGCTGAGCGCGGCGACCAGAAGCGGATAACAGATGAACACCGCCTGGCTCTCGATCAGGCCGAGAATGGTAAAGCCGTAGACAGCGACGCAGATCTCGCCGGCAAGCAGCAGGCCGCGCAGGATCTGCAGGCCCGGTTGCCGCGTCCGGGCGGCGGCCGCCAGACCACCGGGTGCACGCGCCGCCAAGGCAATCACGAAAGCCGCAAAGAACCAGTATCGCAGCATGACCACCATGTAGGTGTTGTACGTGCCCGCCAGATGGCGCGAGATGCCGTCCTGCAGCGCAAACACGATCGTGGCCGCGAGCATCAGGGCAATACCCGCCCGCACGTTGTTTGTCTGGGTCATGCCTTGGTCGCCCGCGTCATGTGCCGTTTGCGGCCGTATCCCGGCGCGCGGGATACTGAAAACCCGGCATCCTGCAACCCACGCCGCACGAACCCGGCTGCGGTGTAGGTGGCAGCCGTCCCTTCGGGCGCTGTATGGATCGCCACTTGCCGTATCAGTTCCGGCTGCCACAGCTCAGGGTTCTTGGCGGGCGAGAACCCATCCAGGAACCAGGCATCGGCGAGCCCGTCCCAAACAGGCAGGGTCTGGCGGGCATCACCTTCGATCACGGTCAGACGCAGCGTGTCCAAATCACAGCCGCCACCCTGCCATCGGTCAAGGAACCGGTCGGCCCAGGGCGCCAGCTCGGGAAAGGCCGCAAGCGCGCGCTTCATATCGGCAGGGGCCATCGGAAAGGCTTCGAAACTGGTGAACGTCAGCGGACCCGATTGTCCGGACTTCTCCCATTCCGACCAAGCGGTCAGCATGTTCAGTCCGGTTCCGAACCCCAGCTCGGCGATGTGAAAACCGGGGGCAAAGCGAGCGGGCAGATCGTTGCCTTGCAAAAAGACATGACGGGTCTCCTCCAGTCCGTTCTGAAGGCTGAAATAGGGGTCGTCGAAACGATCAGAAACAGGGACTGTCTCATCCCTCCACGACAATTTGGCGCGCTGGTCTGCCATCGGGAATTCCTGTAGCTAAGCGGCGCGACACTGAACAAGGAAAAGGGGATTGGCAATGGTCGATGTGACGATCCGCGGGGCTGGGATATTCGGCCTGTCCATCGCCTGGACCTGTGCGCGACGTGGCGCCAGGGTCCGGGTCGTCGATCCCTACGGCGCTGGTTCAGGGTCCAGCGGCGGGCTGGTGGGTGCCCTTGCCCCGCACGTTCCGGAAAACTGGAACGACAAGAAAGCATTCCAATTCGAAAGCCTGCTGATGGCCGAACCGTTTTGGCGACAGGTGGAGGCCACCGGCGGCGTTTCGCCCGGCTATGCGCGTCTGGGGCGGATCCAGCCCATCAACGACCCAAAGAACCTCGACCTGGCGCATCAGCGTGCGGCCTCGGCCCGCGACCTTTGGCAGGGTCGGGCTGAATGGACCGTGGTCGAGGCGCGCTCGGTCGGATCATGGTGCCCGCCCAGCGCAACGGGTTTCGTCATCCACGATACGTTGAGTGCACGCATGCATCCACGCCGGGCCTGCGCCGCGCTGGTGGCCGCGCTGGCCGTGATGGGGGTTGAGGTCGTGCCCGAGGCCCCGGACACCGGGGCAGTCATTCATGCGACCGGGGTGTCCGGCCTGTTGGAACTGTCCGATGCTTTCGGCAAGGCGGTCGGAAACGGGGTCAAGGGACAGGCGGCACTGCTGCGGTTCGACGCGGGCCAGGTGCCGCAGCTGTTTGCGGAGTCGATCCATTTCGTGCCCCACGCCGACGGGACACTGGCCATCGGCTCGACGTCCGAGCGGGACTATGACGACCCGACCGGCACCGATGCTGCGCTTGACGATGTGATCCAGCGCGCGTTGCAGGCGGTTCCCGTTCTAAACGGCGCGGAAGTGATCGAGCGTTGGGCCGGAGTCCGCCCCCGCAGCAAGAGCAGAGCGCCGATGCTGGGCGCACACCCGCTGCACAAGGGCCAGTTCATTGCCAATGGCGGCTTCAAGATCGGGTTCGGCATGGCCCCAAAGGTGGCCGAGATCATGGCAGACCTTGTATTGGACGGACAGGATTCGATCCCCGAAGGCTTCCGCCCCGAGGCGTCACTGTGACCGTGGAAGGGCCACGGCCTGCATGCACTGCCGACCGTCAGGACCGCGGACCCAAAAATCGTTCCCGTTTCGGCACAGCGTGGCAGCCTCGAGATGCATCAGCGGAGAGGACGCGCGAAAGGAAAACTCGGCCAGCGGCCCCATGAGATCAGTGGCGAGCAGCATCAGATGCTGCGCCAGAAGCGGTCCATGAACCACCAGCCCGGCATAGCCTTCGACATCGCGGGCATAGTCAAGGTCATAGTGGATGCGGTGGCCATTGAAAGTCAGCGCCGAGTACCGAAACAGCAGCGTGGTGTCGAACGCGACCTGGCGCAGGTCTGTTTCGTCCGTCCGGGCAACCGAGGCCTCTGGTTTTGGTGCATCAGCCGACGGATCCTCGCGATAAACAAGGTCCTGCCATTCGGTCAGGCACAGCGTATCGTCCTGCCAGATTTCGTGCTTGAGGGTCACAAACCCCAAGGGCCCGGTCCGTCCAGTTTTGGTGCTCACATTGCTCAAGGTCGAGCAGCGTTCGGCTCGTGTGCCAGCAATCAGCGGAGCGGCGAACCGTAATCGCCCACCGGCCCACATCCGACGCGGAAGACCGAGGTCGGGGACGAGCCCTTCGCCCACCACGGGATGGCCGTCGCGCCCCAAGCCCTCGGGCGGGCGCGGCGACCAGAAATACAGCTGGTGAAAGAACGGCGGCAGCGACGTGCCCATCCCGATCGAAGGTGCCTGCCCCAACGCCACCTGAAACGCCGCCGCCCGGGCAGGGTCCATCACGTCGTGCTGAATTTCCGAGGAAACTTGATCCGTCATGTCCGCACCCTAAGCAGGCTCGGCCAGCCCGACAAGGCTCAGAAACCCGCTTCGGCCCGCAGCTTCTCCATCAACTGGCCCAGCGTCCGTTCGTACCGGTCGCTGCGCAATCGACCTGCATCGTCGAACTCGTTCGAGCTGTCGGCCAGATGAATTTCGGGGCCCTGCAGGATGCGCGGCTGAAACGGCACCATGAAAGACCGCAGGATCATCTGCGCCCGTTCGCCTCCGGCCCGGCCCGCCGCTGCGGACATCACCGCAACCGGTTTGTCGGCCCAGGGATTGCCCTTGGTCCGGCTGACCCAGTCCAGCGCGTTCTTCAGAACGCCTGACGGCCCCTTGTTGTATTCCGGAGTGGAAATGACCACCGCATGGGCACCGGCGATCTGATCCGCCAGGATCCGAACTTCGGCCGGGATCCCCTCGGCCTCCTCAGCATCTCCATCATAGAGTGGCAGATTCAGATCAGCTTCGATGAACGTTCCCGCGCCGAACAGGCGCGCCGCTTCACGGATCAGGCGTCGATTGGTGGCGTTCTGCCGCAACGAGCCGGACAGGCCCAGAAGGATCGGTTCGGACATCAGGATATCTCCGTCATGTGTTTCGGCTGCAGTTTAGTCATCCCGACCGCAAACCATAGCCCGCCTGACGCGCAGTCAATGTGCAAAAAGAAAGGGGCCGCTCGCGGCGGCCCCCGGCGGTTGGCTGTTGATCGGCTCAGGCGTTGCCGCTTGGCACGATCACGATCTCGACCCGGCGGTTCTGCGCCTTGCCCTCGGGCGTCAGGTTCGAGGCGATCGGTTGGTTTTCACCGCGGCCGATCGTGGCAATGCGCGCATAGCTGACGCCATTGGCCTGTAGAACATCCGCCACCGCATTGGCGCGGCGTTCGGACAGGATCTGATTGTAGCCGGCTTCACCATCGCTGTCGGTGTGCCCGATGATCTGTACGTTCGAGTTGGGATAGTTCACCAGGTTTTGCCCCACGCGGACCAGATCCGCTCTCAGCGCAGGCCGGACCGTGGCGCTGTCGGTGTCGAAGGTGATGTCATTCGGGACCGTGACGATCAGCCGGTCTCCGGCGTTGACGATCGTGATACCGTCATTGGCCAGTTGCTGACGCAGTTCGGCTGCCTGCCGGTCCAACTGGTTGCCGATCAACCCGCCGCCGGCAGCACCGATGGCCGCACCGGCAACGGCACCCAGCCCAGGGTTCGAGTCATTGGCGATGGCGCCAACACCGGCGCCAATCAGACCGCCCAGCAACGCTCCCTGCTTGGCGTTCTGGTTCGGGTCGTCCTGAACCCGCAACGTACCGGGGTCGGTACAGGCCCCCAGCACAAATGCGGCGCTCAGCCCGACCGGCAGCAAGAATCTGGAAATTTTCATGGGTTCACCTTCTGCTCCTGCACCCGTTTTTCCGGGTTACGTGTTTGACGTGATTATAGCACGCCTGACACAAACAGGCTCAAGCGACAAAAACGTGAGATCGGCGAATACCCGCCGCCCCCAAGGCGCTCAGAAATCCGGCAGAGCGCGAAATTTCATCGATATGCCATCCTCGGGGTGTTTGACGCGCAGTTCCTCGGAATGAAGCATCAGCCTTGGAAAATCGCGCGCCGGTCCTTCGGCATAGAACGGGTCGCCCAGGATCGGATAGCCCAGTGCCTGCATATGGACCCGCAACTGGTGCGAGCGACCGGTTTTTGGAAACAGGCGAACGCGGGTGGTGTCCCCGTCGTACCGGACGACCCGCCAATCCGTGACTGCCGGCTTTCCGGTTTCGTGGCACACCATCTGGCGCGGCCTGTTGGGCCAATCCACGATCAACGGCAAGTCTACCGTGCCGGTCTTTGGTTCCACCCGACCCCACACACGGGCGACGTAGGTTTTTCGTGTCTGCCGGTTTTCGAATTGCTGCCCCAGATACCGTTGAGCGTGCGGTGTCTGGGCAAAGATCATGACGCCGGAGGTATCGCGGTCCAACCGGTGGACCAGCAAGGCCTGCGGGAATGCGGCCTGCACACGGACCAGCAGACAATCGGCCAGGTGCTCTCCACGGCCGGGCACCGACAGCAGGCCCGCCGGCTTGTTCACCACGATCACCTGCGCATCCTCGTGCAGCACGTCCAGCGGCGTTTTAGGGGGATCATAGGTATCGCTCATGCGCGCTGCCTATCGCAGGGCGCCGCCTCTCGCAACGTCGTCCTTGCGATGAGAAGGCTTCTCGGCAACTCTCGCGCCAGGCAGAGGAGATGACATGCACCCGACGATCGAACGAATGCAGGAAGTGGTCGCCAAGGGCGACGAGAGCCTGATCCATGAATTGCTGGCCGAAGACGTGCAGTTCCTTCCGCCGACCTACTACAGCACCTGGACAGGCCGCGCCCCGGTGGCGGCGGTATTGGGTCATGTTGGACAGGTTTTTTCCGAGTTTCGCTACCGCCGGATCATGGGCGATGGCAAAGACTGGGCATTGGAGTTTCAATGCAAGGTGGGTGAACTGGACGCTGTTGGCGTTGACCTGATCAAGCTCAACGATGACGGGCTGATTCAGACATTCGAAGTCGCCATGCGTCCCTACAAGACCGTTGGCGCCCTGCGCGAGGCCATGATGGCGCGCGTTATGAAAGACCCCCGGTTCCTAGAATTTCGGAACGCTTTGAGCTGAGCCACCCGTGCCCATTGCCGCCGATCAGCTTCTGAGAGTTGCGCTGCTGCCGGTGCTGGCGGTACAGGCTCTGATGGTGCGACGAGGGGCCGTGCAGCTGCCCGAACCTTCCGGTGCGCGTGAGGGCCGGCAAGGCCGCGGGCCGAGACTGCGCCTGCTGATCACCGGCGACAGTTCCGCCGCAGGTGTTGGGGCTGGCACTCAGGAACAGGCGCTGTCGGGCCAGTTGGTGAAACTGCTCAGCCGCCAGTTCAGCGTTGAGTGGCGCCTTGTCGCAACGACCGGCCACACGACCGGTAACGCGATCGAAGACCTGCGCAGGATCGAAGGCCAGTTTGACGCGGCTGTTACGGCCTTGGGCGTCAACGACGTCACCCGAGCCGTGACCTGCAACCGGTTCAAACGTCAACAGGCCGAGTTGATGCGCTTGCTTTCCGTCGATCTGGGCGTGCGGACTGTGATCGTGACGGGCGTCCCGCAGATGGATCGGTTCCCGGCGCTACCACAGCCCTTGGCATGGATTTTGGGACGCCAATCCGCGCGCCTTGACGAAGGGCTGAGAGAGGTGATCGCGAGCTTCCCCAAGGCCCGGCATTTGGCGCTGCACCTGCCCGACGATCCGGCCCTGGCGGCTGTGGACGGCTATCACCCAAGCCCCAAAGCCTATCGGCTTTGGGCAGAGCAGGCCGCGCGAATGATCCTCGATCAGGTCTGACCGCGCACCTGACGGATCATGGGCACTGAATAGACTACCAGTGCGGCCCAGATCAACGGAAAGGCAATCATGCGCCCGCGGTCGATCTGCTCACCAAACAGCGTGATCGCCGTGATGAATATCATGGTCGGCGCGATGTACTGCAGGATACCCATGGTCGAAAGCCGCACCAGCTTGGCGCCGTTGGCATAGACCAGAAGCGGAACGGCGGTCACGATACCTGCCCCGGCCAACAGCATGGTATCTGTTGCGGCGCCTCCAAAATGTCCGGTACCCTCCGCGCCCAACCAGGTCACATAAGCCAGCGCGGGAACCAGCAAAATCAGAACCTCAAGCAGGAATCCCTGGTTTGGTCCGATGGGCAACGAGCGCTTGAAGAACGCGTAAAATCCCCAGCTGACCATCAACCCCAGCGCCGCCCATGGCAGACGGCCGGCCTCGACCACCAGAACCAGAACGCCCAAGGCGGCAAGCCCCACGGCAATCAACTGTGTTCGGGTCAGGGACTCGCGTAGCAGGATCGCTCCCAGCGCTATGCTGAACAGCGGGTTAATATAATACCCCAGCGCCGCGTCCAGAGCGTTGCCACTGGCGATCGCCCAGACGTAGATAGCCCAGTTCACCGAAATCAGGGCCGCCGTCAGGCATGCCATTCCCAACATGCGCGGATCGCGCAGCGCCGCCTTCAGATCACCGGTTCGCCCCAGCGCGACCAGCAACAGCCCGGCCACCGGCACCGACCAGATGATGCGATGCGCCACGATTTCGACGGGACCGATATGCGCCATTGCCTTCATGTAGAGCGGCAGAAAACCCCAAAGGACATACGCCGTAACAGCCAGCGCAAGGCCTTTTGGCGAATCCGTGTTCTGGGCTTGGGTCGGGCGCTCGGCCATGAATGGTCTCCAGCTGATACCCCCCGTCTTTAGGCAAAGTCCCTTGCCATTGAAACTCAGAAAAGCTTGAAGACGCTCATAACGAATTGTGATGGGTCGGCGGCCCTATCGTCCGGTGTGCGACCGGCAGAACCATGTTCGGCTATGCTCGGTTTTCCGGTAAAGTCTTGGCCAGATGGAGGCCTCGTCAAGAACCTCCATCCGGCGCTATGCAATTGCATAGGAGCAACGCCCCCAACCCGCCATCAGACCTTCACACGTTCGGATTTCGGATCGTACATGGGTTTGAGCGACGCCTCGGCGCGGACCTTTACTCCGCAGACGTCAATCTCGTATGTCGAGGACAGCACGTCGGCCGCGCTTTCGCCCTTGCAGGGGACATAACCCATGCCGATCGCGCCACCCAAAGTGTGGCCATAGTTTCCTGAGCTGATGTAGCCCACATATTCGCCATCTCGGATAATCGGTTCGTTGTGGAACAGCAGAGGTTCAGGGTCGGTCAGCTTGAATTGCAACAGCCGGCTGTGGGGGCCGCTGTCCTTGCGGGCAATCACCGCATCTCGGCCAATGAAATCACATCCCTTGTCCACCTTGACGGCAAAGCCGAGACCGGCGTCCACAACGTGATCTTCGCAGGTGATGTCATGGCCGAAGTGACGGAAGCCCTTTTCGATCCGGCAGCTGTCCATCATGTGCATGCCGCACAGCTTCAGGCCCATGTCCTGCCCAGCCTCGTGCAGCGTTTCGAAAACGTGGCCGGCCATATCCGACGACACGTAGACCTCCCACCCAAGTTCGCCCACATAGGTCACGCGGTGAACGCGTGCCAGGCCCATTCCGATCTCGATTTCCTGCGCGGTGCCGAATGGGTTTGCCGTGTTCGAGAAGTCGTTGGGCGAAACTTTTTCAAGCAAGGTCCGCGCGTTGGGGCCCATCACCGCCAGAACGCCTTCGCCGGCCGTGACATCGGTGATGACCACATTGAAATTGCCCGAATGACGCATCATCCACGTCTGGTCGGCCAGTCGCGTCGCCGCCGGGGTCACGACCAGATAGGCGGTCTCGGAAAGGCGGGTCACTGTCACGTCTGCCTCGATCCCGCCATGCCGGTTCAAGAATTGGGTGTAGACGATCTTCCCGTTTGGAACCGCGTAGTCGCCGCCACCGATATAGTTCATGAAAGCCTGGGCATCGGGGCCTTCGACCCGAATTTTTCCGAACGAGGACATGTCATACATGCCCACGTTCTCGCGCACTGCGCGGTGTTCGGCGGCCGAGTTCTCGAACCAGTTCTGGCGCTTCCAGCTGTAGCGGTATTCGCGTTCCTGCCCCTCATTGGCGAACCAGTTCGCGCGCTCCCAGCCGGCCAGCTCGCCAAAGACGGCGCCGTTTTCTTTCAGGTGATGGTGGAACGGCGTCCGGCGCACGCCGCGCGCCGTGGCCTTTTGCCGATAGGGGTAGTGGTCGGCATAGAGCAGGCCCAGCGTTTCCTTGGACCGCTCGAACAGATACTGCTTGTTGCCCTGGAAGGGCTGCATCCGGCTGATGTCCACGTCGCCCAGGTCAAAGGGTTTCTCGCCACTGTCCATCCATTCGGCCAGCGCCATGCCCGCGCCGCCCGCAGACTGGATCCCGATCGAGTTGAACCCGGCCGCGACCCAGACATTGTCCATCTCGGGCGCAAGCCCAAGGTGATAGGCGTCGTCGGGCGTGAAGGACTCAGGGCCGTTGAAGAAGGTATGAATCCCGGCCTCGGCCAGCATCGGCATCCGGTTGCAGGCGGCCTCGAGGATCGGTTCGAAATGGTCGAAATCCTCAGGCAGTTGGTCGAATTCGAAGCTGTCGGGAATTCCGTTCATGGCCCAGGGCTTGGCATTCGGCTCGAACGCACCCAGAAGGATCTTTCCGGCATCTTCCTTGTAATATGCGCATTCGTCCGGCACCCGCAGAACCGGCAGCTGGGTCAGCCCGTCGATGCCCTCTGTCACGATGTAGAAGTGCTCGCAGGCATGCAGTGGTACATTGACACCTGCCATGCGCCCCACCTGATGGCCCCACATCCCGGCGCAGTTCACCACCATGTCGCATTCGATATGGCCCGAGGCGCTGCCGTCATCCGCCATCCAGTCGACGCCGGTAACTTTGCGGCCCTGCTTTGCGATCTCGGAGACTTTGACCCGTTCCTTGACGACGGCGCCGCGCTGACGGGCACCCTTGGCCAGCGCCAGCGCGATGTTGGCTGGGTCGCCCTGTCCGTCCAGCGGCAGATAGACCGCGCCCTTGACCCCATCCAGATTCAGATGCGGATACAGCTCGGCCACCCGCTCGTTCGAGATCTCCTCGACCTCGACCCCGAAGGCGCGGGCCATGGCGGCCTGGCGATAGATTTCTTCCTTGCGCTCGTCGGTCAGCGCTACGGTGATCGAGCCGCAGCGTTTGAACCCAGTAGCGACACCGGTTTCCTCTTCGAGCGCGCCATAGAGTTCCTGGCTGTACTTGGCCAGTTTGGTCATGTTCGCGGTGGCCCGCAGTTGTGCGATCAGGCCCGCCGCGTGCCAGGTCGTGCCACTGGTCAGCTGCTTGCGCTCCAGCAGAACAACGTCGCTCCAGCCTTTCTTGGTCAGGTGATAGGCCACCGAGCATCCGATCACACCGCCACCGATGATCACCACGCGGGCCTTGCTGGGAAGATCAACCATTCCGAAGTCTCCAATCTCGAGTCGGTTTCAGAATGCCACGAACAGGCGACAAAAAATGCAGCAAAAACGTCAACTGCGGCACAAAAATCACCGCAGCGCCGATTGGCGTTTCTGGCGGCGCAGAGCGAATGGCGTGATCCCGAAAAAGCTTTTGTAAACGGATGAGAACCCGTTGGGAAAGCCGCAGGCGAGGCCGATTTCACGCACGCTCATAGTGGTATTCAAAAGCAGGTTGTTGGCCTTGGCCAACCGCATCTCCCGGTAGAACCCATTCGGTGTGGTGCCGAAGAATGTCTTGAATTTGCGCTCCAGCGAGCGGTTCGACATTCCAAGCTCTTCGACCAGTTGATTGATGGGCAATGGATCTTCGATATTGGCCTGCATCAACTTGATGCACTGATCCAGCCGGGCGTCCCCGGTCGTTGTCGTCTTGGCGCCCGAAAACGGCTGCAACGACGAAAAGTCGCGGATATGTTCGTGCAGCATGATGTCAGCCACCGTCATCTTGGCCGGCCCCGAGATGTGACGCCCGATAACCGCCAAAGCAATATCGGCCGTGGCCCCCATTCCCGCGCAGGTCACGACCGGGCCCTGCTCGGTCGCGATCGAAAGCTTGGCCTCGAACCGGGCACCGCGTTCGCGGAAGATCGACGCGTTTTCCCAATGTGTTGCCATGTCGGGCGTTCCGTGTTCGTCAATGTATCGGCTGGCGGCCTCGGCCAGCAAAAAGACCTGCGCACCGCGATAGGTATAGTCGGACACAACCCGGCCCAGCGACAGCTCGGGCTGGTCCGGGTCGGTGTTGCCGATCACGAACAAATAGTCGGCGTCCGGTTGGCGCGTAACGGGCTGGGTCGGGATGCTGGCGCCACTGCTGCTGACGATGGTCCCCCCCTTGAGCGACCGATAGGTATAAGTGAACGGCGGGTGCGGGCAAACCCGATTGGCAAGACGCAGCACATCCACCACCGACGCCAGTTCCAGCAGAACGAAGCCCGGCGCGGTGATGATGTCAAAATGCCACTGCGCCTTGACGCCTTCGGGTTTTCCAGGGTCCGGTTTCTCCGCCATACCCGCCACTCACACGATCCTGTGCCCGGCCGAGCGCAGGGCGTTGGCCAAAGCTTCGATGTGCTCAGGGCCCACTTCGCAGCATCCACCGATGATCGTGGCCCCTTGGCAAACCCAACTCATCGCATGTACGGCATAGGCCGACGGGTCCAGATCGTGGCGCGCCTCCAGCGCGTCGACTGTCGGAGCGTCTTTCAGGAAGCCGTCGGAAATCCGGGTGAAACCATTCGCGTAGGCACCGTAGGGCTTTTCAAGTTCCGCAAGGATCTCCAGCGCCGCGGGCACCGCCTCGGGTCGGGTGCAATTGATCAGAACCGCCTCGGGATCGAAGCGTTCGACCAGTGGCGCGATCGCGCCCAGCGGTTCGCCCGACCTCAGCCGCGTACCGTCCTCGTCCATGACCGACAGGGCCAGCCAGACCGGCTTGCCACAGCCTTCAGTTCCACGCAGCGCGCCTTCGGCCTCGGTCACGGACGAGACGGTTTCGATCAGAAACAGGTCCACCCGGTTCTGCATCAATCGCACCAGTTCCGCGAATTTCTGCGCGGCCTCGTCGGGATCGGGGTTCAGATCGGGGCGATAGGTGGCCAGCAAGGGGCCCAGCGCACCGGCGATACGCCCCGCCCGCCCATAGCGCGCCAGTTCGGCCTGTGTCAGAGCCGCATCAATAAGTTGCTCCAGCTGGTCCTCGATCCCCGCTCGTACGAGGCGAGAACGGTGCACGGCGTAGGTGTTTGTCGTCGCGACGGTTGCCCCGCGGTCAAAATAATCCCGATGGATGTCTCCGACCAACCCCGGCTCGTCGATCATTACGCGGGTTGACCACAAGGCGGTTGGCTGTTCGCCACGACGTTTGACCAGCTCTTGACCGATCGAACCATCCAACAGCGTGATGTCTGCCATCTCGGTGCCTCCTTACGGTATGAGAACCAGCTTTCCGGGCAGGGTCTTTGATTGAAAGTCCGTCTGCGCCTGCACGATCTCGCGCAGCGGGTAAGTCTTGGAAATCAACGGCTTGATCCGACCCGCGTTCATCAACTCGACCAACCGGCCGAAGACCTCGAAAGCCTGATGGGTGCAGCCGTGGATCGTGATGTCACGCAGGTAGATCTCGCGCAGGTCGGCCTGCACGATCGGGCCGGCGATGGCCCCGGACACGGCATATTGGCCGCCCGGCTTCAGCGTCCGGATCAGTCCGGGAAAGGCCGGGCCGCCGACTACGTCGATCACCACGTCAAAGCTGTCCGGCGGCAGCGGCGTGTCGCGGTCGAACGTCCCAGCCGCACCCTGCGCCCGCACCACTTCGGCCTTGGCCGCAGTGGTCACCGCCCAGACGGTTGCTCCCCGCAAGGCTGCCAATTGCACGGCCGCCAGCCCGACGCCGCCCGAGGCGCCGGTGATCAGCACCTTGTGCCCGGCAGTCACGCCCGCGCGGGTCAACAGGTTCTCGGCCGTCCCGAACGCACAGGGGATGGCGGCGATTTCCACGTCCGACAGCGGTGAGGCGGTCACGTCATAGAGGTCATCCGCCTCGAGCAGGCAGTATTGCGCAAAAGACCCGTCGATCTCGGACCCAAGCGCGATGAAGCCTGTCGGGTTACCCGGGCGCGGGCGCGGCAGGTTGATCGGGCAGGTCACGCGTTGCCCCGGTTTGACGCCGGCACCCGGCCCGATCTGCTCGACTATGCCGCAAATATCTCCGCCTTGAATGCGGGGAAAGGACAGCGCGCCGCCCCACCCGCCGGCTTCGACCTCTTGGTCAACCGCGTCCGTCGCGCCGGTGACGTCCGAGGAATACCATCCGATCCGCGTGTTGATGTCGGTGTTGTTGACGCCTGCCGCGACCACGCGAACCAGAACCTGCCCGGGCCCGGGTACCGGAACCGGAATATCCTCGCGCCATTCCAGAACTTCTGGACCACCGTGACCTGTCAGATAGACACCGCACATCGTCTTTGGAGCATTCATTTCGCTGGCTTCTCAGGTCTGGTCGTCGGGATGGGGCGGCACCGGCCCCATCGGCACGATGTCGTAGCGGGCATTCAGATCGGCCATCCTGGCCTCGTCCTCAAAATCTGCCTGGGTCATGGTTGCCAGTTCCGCAAGGAAACCGTCAAACCCGGAGGGTTGAAAGATCATGAGCATCCGTGCCGGTTTGTTGTCGGCCACCCGGCAAGCATGCGGCACACCCGGCGGAACATGCATGGTGGTGCCCGGCATGCACAGGTGCCAGTCTCCGTCGACGTAGAAATCCACGGCGCCTTCGAGAAAATAGAAAGTCTCGGCGTGGCTGTCGTGGCGATGAAGGCCAAGCGCGAAGCTGGCCTTCAAGTTGTCTTCCATCAGGGTGTAGGCCCCGCCCGTGTCCTGACCGGAAACCTTCACGAAGGTATGGTCATTCTCCCAGTCATAGTTGGGACCCTCACCGGGTCCCTGCTTGGAATATCGCGGGCGCATATTGGCCTCCTTGTGTCAGGCGCGCAGCCGCTCGTTTGCGGGATCCCACAGCGGCTGATCCTCCTGTACCACGGCGCGACACTTTTCGCCGTAGATTTCCACCTCGAGCTCGGTGCCCGGGTTGGCCAGATCGGCCTTGATCATGCCCAGCGCAACGGACTTGCCGACACGATAGCCCCAGGCGCCCGACGTAGTCTCGCCCACGATCTGATCGCCCTGCCAGATGCAGGACATGTAAGGCGCATCGCGGTCACCGGCCTCGACGACCAGCGTGACGAAAGACTTCTTCACTCCACGCTGCTTTTCCGCCAGCAACGCGGCCTTGCCCGGGAAATCCTGCGGCTTGTCGAACTTGACGAAGCGCTCCAGCCCGCCTTCGAGCAGCGAGTAGTCGGTGCTGAGATCTCCCTTCCACGCGCGGTATCCCTTTTCGATGCGCAGGCTGTTCAGCGCATACATGCCGAACGGCTTGGCCCCGGCGGCAAGGATCGCGTCATAGATCGCGGGCACGTGCTCGTTGAGCGCATGCACCTCCCAGCCCAGTTCACCGGCAAAGGACACGCGGATCAGGTGGGCGGGCTGTCCGGCCACGGTGGCCGCCTGATGGGTCAGCCAACCCAGAGAGAGGTCGGCGTCGGTCAGGCCCGACAGGATCTCACGGGATTTCGGACCGGTCACGATCAGCGTGTCGCGGGTGGTGGTCACGTCCTCGACCGTGACGCCCGCGGGCATTGCGTTCCTCAGGATGTCGCGGTCGTGCCATTGCGCGGTGGCGGCGGTGATCATCACGAACTCATCCTCGCCCAGGCGCATGCAGGACATCTCGGTCAGGATGCGGCCGCGATCGTCGGCGATGTAGACGAGGTTGATCCGCCCCACCTTGGGCAGGCCGCCGGTGACCAGCCCGCGCAACGCCTCGGCCGCGCCTTCGCCCTTGACGACAAAGCGCGAGAAACCCGGCAGGTCGAGCACGCCGCAATGGTCGCGCACGGCCTCGCATTCTTCCTTGATCCGCTGCTCCCACGGACCCGAGCGGCCCCAGGTGTGGGTGCTTTCCTCGGAAGTGTCATCCCCCGGCTGCGCGAACCAGTTGGCGCGTTCCCAGCCGTTGTAGACGCCCATGACGCCGCCCAGTTCCTTGACCTTGGCGTGAACCGGCGACAGCTTCTTGTCGCGCGCGGCGGGCCATTCGTGATGGGGGAAGTGCATGGCGTATTCGTTGCCGTAGACCTCCATTCCCTTCTGGTTGCAGTAATCCTGATCGGTGTAATCGGTGTAGCGGCGCGGATCGACGGCCCACATATCCCATTCGGTGGCGCCATCCACGATCCATTCGGCCAGAACTTTGCCTGCACCGCCGCCTTGGGCGATGCCGAAGGTGAAGGTATGCGCCTCGAAGGCGTTCTTGACCCCCGGCATCGGGCCAATCAGGGGCAGGCCATCCGGCGCATAAGGGATCGGCCCGTTGATCACGCGGCCCACGCCCGAGGTCGCCATCAGCGGCACCCGCTCCATCGCGTCGGTGACGATGTCCTCGATCCGGTCCAGATCATCGTTCCACAGCTGGAAGCTGAAATCCTCGGGCATCGGGTCGTCCTCGGTCATCCAGTGGCCCTTACAGTTGGGCTCGTATGGGCCAAGGTTGAAGCCGTGCTTTTCCTGTCGCAGGTAGTAGGAGATATCCACGTCGCGCAGCAGCGGCAGCTTGCCACCGTTTTCCTTCGACCAGGCTTCGACCTCGGGGATCTCGTCAGTCAGCAAATACTGGTGGCTCATGACCATCGCCGGCACGGTGCGGCCGCCAAAGGGTTTGAACCATTCGCCCACGCGCTGCGCGTAGTAGCCGGCCGCGTTGACGACATAGTCACAGTCGATGTCGCCCTTTTCGGTGTGGACGGTCCAGGTGCCGTCGTCATGCTGGGTCACGCCCGTGGCCGGGCAGAACCGGATGATCTTCTGCCCCATGTCGCGTGCGCCCTTGGCCAGCGCCTGGGTCAGCTGCGCAGGGTCGATGTCTCCATCGGTCGGGTCATACAGAACGCCCTCAAGATCATGAGTTTCCAGGAACGGGTAGCGTTCCTTGGCCTGCTCCGGCGTCCACATTTCCATCGGGATTCCCTGGTAGCGGCCCATCGACATGGCCCGCTGGAACTCCTGCATCCGCTCTTTGCTGTGCGCCAGACGGATCGAGCCGGACACGTGGTAGTTCATCGGGTAGTCGACCTCTTCGCCAAGGCGCGAATACAGCTCGGTCGAATAGCGCTGCATGTTCATGATCGCCCACGAGGTCGAGAATGTCGGCACGTTGCCAGCCGCGTGCCAAGTTGAACCTGCGGTCAGCTCGTTCTTTTCCAGCAGAACGCAGTCAGTCCAGCCCTTTTTGGCCAAATGGTACAGCGAGGACGCCCCTACGACGCCGCCACCGATGATGACCACGCGGGCCTTGGTCGGAAAATCGCTCATGTTTCTAGATCCCTGTCATTGTGCCCTTTGGGGCAGTTCATCCGTGATGTCGTAGTAGTCGCCCTTGTCCGCCACGAAGATGTGGCGGGCCAGTTTCAACTGAGAAGGCTGGTCCAGTGCGCCCATCGAAACCGAAATCGTGTCTTCGTCCTTGTGCTGCCAGAACAGAAAGCTTCCGCAAGACTTGCAGAAACCACGCCGGGCCGTGTCCGAAGCCTGAAACCATCCCAGAGTATCGCTGCTGTTCAGGGTCAGGTTGTCCTGGTGGGTCGCGGTCGAGGCCCAATAATGCCCAGACTGCCGACGGCATTGCCCGCAGTGGCAGGCCGAGGGCGGTGACAGCTCTCCGTTGATCGTGAAGGCCACCGAACCGCAAAGGCACGATCCTTTTTGCATGGTTCTATCCCTTTCCTGCAGGTGCCGCGCTGGTTCCCAGCAGGACGCCATAAATGATGAAACAGGTGGCCATGACGCGGCGCACCCAGACGTTGAACACGGCGCCCAGCGCCGCCCGCCCCATCACCGCACCCAACAGTGTGAACCCGGTGTAGCTGAGCGTCGTGATGATCAGCGCCGTCGGCATGATGATCGCCATTTGCTGCCAGATCGGCACATCAGGCTGCACGAACTGGGAAAACGCGGCCAGGTAACCTGCGACGCTCTTTGGATTGATCGTGGCGACGGCCAAGGCATGGAGATAGACATGGCGGGCCGGGCGCTGGCTGGCCGGCGCGGGACGCGCGGCGTTCATCCACCCCCGGAGTCCCATCCAGATCAGGAACCCCGCCCCGATCAGCTTGGCCACAAAAAACCCGGTTGGCGAGGCCGCGATCAGGGCTGTCACCCCCAGAGCCGACAGGATCAGAAAGGCGCTGGCCTGGGTCAGGATCGCCAGAACCCCAAGCATCGCCTTGGGAAATGGCAGGCTCATCCCGTTCGAGATACAATTCACCGCATTCGGACCCGGCGTGGTCACGAACACCACCCAGAACAGCGCGAATATGGTCCAGGCCTCAAAGCTCATCAGTACACCGGCGGAGCAATCACCCAGACGGCCACGGCGGGTTCGTCGTAAGGGTTCGCCCATTGATAGGGTTCGTGCTTGATCCGAAAGCTGTCCCCGACGCCGACGGTGAAATTTCGGCCTCCGATCGTAAGGTCGAGACGGCCCGAGATCATGTATCCAACCTCCTGCGTCGGACGGTTGGCCGGGGTCTGCATCCGGGAGTGGGGCTCAAAGGTGGAATGCACCATCTCGAAATCATCGGTCAGGTCAGGCGACAGCAATTCCTCGATCAGCCCTTCCTCGCCCGACCCCATCGGCCGGCGCGAACCGGCGCGAACCACATAGCCCTGTTCCTCGGCCAGAACGCCGGTATGGGCGAACAGCATCGACATCGGCACACCCAGGCATTCCGCGATCAGGCGCAGATCCGAGATCGACGGAGCAGACAAATCGCGCTCGACCTGGCTGAGCCAGCCCACCGACCGGTCCAACCGCGAAGCGATATCGGTCAGCGTCAACCCGCGCGCCTTGCGCAGCGCGCGAATGTCCGCCCCCAGCGTCGCAGCGATATGGGCCTGGTCGTTCACGCTACCACCCCCGATTCATGAAATTTACGTCACATTTTTCACGATGTCCCGAATCGGTGAAAATTCCAAGAGACTTTTCACTACCGATCCTGATCCTTCCACGCTATGGCTGCGGAATGTGGATCGTCATTCTGTATTTCTGGGCCATCAACGCGTTGACTTTGCTGGTGTTCGGCTGGGACAAGCTGCGGGCGATCCGACGCAGGCGGCGTGTCCCGGAGAAGTGGCTTTTGCGACTGGCGCTGTTGGGCGGCAGCCCCGCAGCTTTGTTGGGTCGCTGGATATTCGGGCACAAGACCCGAAAAAAGCGGCTGACGACTCTGCTGTATGCGATTACGGCTCTGCAGGCGGGCGCGATCTACCTGTTCCTCACCTACAGTTCTGTTTGAAACTGGCATTTGGCAGTGCGATCGGGCAATGGTTGCAAATGATTGACAGAACTTCGTCCCAGGCGCTGGCCATCGGGTCAGTGGCGGTGTCCCTGCTGGTGCTGCTGCTCAAGGTCCTGGCATGGCATTTGACCGGGTCGGTCGCTCTGTATTCCGACGCAATGGAATCTTTGGTCAACGTGGTTGGCGCGCTGCTGGCGTGGTTTGCCATTCGAATGGCGGAGCGTCCTGCCGACAGCAATCATCCTTTCGGACATCACAAGGCCGAGAACTTCTCGGCCATCGCCGAGGGGACCCTGATCGTTCTCGCCGCAATCCTGATCATTCAGGAAGCCTGGGGCGCCTTGTTCGCGCCTCACCTGGACCAGCTCGGACCGATCGGACTGGCCGTGAACGCAGCGGCCATGGTCCTGAACCTGGTCTGGGCCCGCGTCTTGATCTCGGCGGGTCAGAAACGGCGCTCGCCGGCCATGACCGCCAATGGGCGCCACCTGATGACCGACGTCTGGACCTCGGCCGGGGTCTTGTTGGGGCTGATCCTCGTATTGCTCACAGGCTGGGCCGTTCTTGACCCGTTGCTGGCCATTCTGGTGGCCGCGAATATTCTGCGCGAAGGTTGGAAGGTCATTTTCCATTCGGCCGGAGATCTGATGGATTCAGCGGCCCACACCGAGGACACGGACATCATCGAGGCCGCCGTTCGGAACTCGTCTCAGGGAGCCTTGCAGATCCACGATCTGCGCACCCGACGGGCCGGCAAAGCCGTGTTCATCGAATTTCATCTGGTCGTCGATCGCAACATGACAGTCGGTGACGCCCACGACATCTGTGACGCGATCGAAGATGCAATCGCCGAAAAGCTGCCCGAGGCCCGGACCATCATTCACGTGGAGCCGGACTCTCAGCTCAAAGCCTCGGGAATCGAACCGGAATAAAGGTTCTACAGACGCCCGAAAACCTGCGCGAGGATACGCGACAGCCCATCGGCATCGGCCTGCTCGAACGCATCGGGCTGATCGCTGTCGATATCAAAGACCCCGATGACCTGCCCCGCAGAGTCCCGCACCGGCAGAACCAATTCGGACCGGGTCGACGAGGCACAGGCAATGTGCCCCTCAAACGCATCCACATCCGGGACCAGCTGAACCTCTCCGGTCCGCGCTGCTGCCCCGCAGACCCCGCGCGAGAACGGAATGACCAAACACCCATGCCCGCCTTGATAGGGTCCGATCTTCAACAACTCCGGCTCGGTCACACGGTAAAACCCTGTCCAGTCAAAGCGGTCGTCGCTGTGATGCACCTCGCAGGCGACGGTGGCCATCAGAGCGACCTGGTCAGTTTCACCTTCCGTCAGGGCTTCGATGGTTTTGGACAAGAGCGCGTAGTCAGCTTTCATGGGGTCATTTCCAATGTGCAACCGGGCCGCAACCTCTGCGGCCCGGTTCAGCTAATGGCAAAATGCCAAAGCGTCAAACCCGCTCGATCGCGATTGCGGTGCCTTCGCCGCCTCCGATGCAGATCGCGGCCACTCCGCGCTTCAGGCCACGCTTCTCGAGTGCATTTAGAAGCGTCACCATGATGCGTGCACCTGAGGCACCGATCGGATGACCAAGGGCACAGGCGCCACCGTTGACGTTGACCTTGTCGCGCGGCAGGCCCATTTCGTGCATGAAGGCCATCGGAACAACGGCAAACGCCTCGTTCACTTCCCACAGGTCCACGTCGTCCTTGCTCCAACCGATCTGTTCCAGCAGCTTCTGCGCGGCCGGGACCGGAGCCGTCGTGAAAAGGCCGGGCGCCTGGGCGTGGCTCGCGTGGCCCAGGATGCGGGCACGTACATTCACGCCGCGCGCCTCGGCCGTGTCAGCCGCAGCAAGAACCAGCGCCGCCGCGCCATCCGAGATTGACGAGGAATTGGCCGCCGTCACCGTGCCATCCTTGCGGAATGCCGGCTTCAGCGTCGGTATCTTTTCCGGCCGCGCCGATTTGGGCTGCTCGTCCGAATCCTGAATGATTTCACCTTTGCGGCTTCGGACCGTGACGGCTGCGATCTCGTCCGAGAAGGCCCCGCTGGCCTGCGCTTCGAGCGCATTCGACAGCGATTTCAACGCGTATTCGTCCTGCGCCTCTCGGGTGAATTGATAAGCCTCGGCGCAGTCTTCGGCAAAAGTGCCCATCAGGCGGCCCTTGTCATAGGCATCTTCCAACCCGTCCAGGAACATGTGATCCACCACCTGGCCGTGACCGATACGAGCCCCGCCGCGCATCTTGGGCAGCAAGTAGGGCGCATTCGTCATGCTTTCCATCCCACCCGCAACCATCGAGTCTGCATGGCCAAGCGCGATCTGATCGAACGCCATCATCGCCGCCTTCATGCCCGACCCGCACATCTTGTTCAGCGTGGTCGCAGGTACCTCTTCTCCCAGACCTGCCGCAAACCCTGCCTGACGCGCCGGAGCCTGCCCCTGACCGGCGGGCAGAACGCAGCCCATCAAAACCTCGTCGACCGTCTGCGTCTTGGCGTTTTCAAGCGCCGCACGAATGGCGACGCCACCCAGTTCTGCCGCAGGCACGCCGTCGAACATTCCTTGAAACCCGCCCATCGGCGTCCGGGCCGCACCAGCGATCACAACCTCTTTCATGTGACGACTCCTCCTTTTGTCGTGTGCTTGGATACCGAATGGTAAGAAATGCCGTCTAGCGTATTTCTACGATCGATCGACGGAATCCGAGGGGAGTCACGTGGCACTGAGCAGCAAAACGACAGGCGAAACGCAGATCATCACAGTCGACGCCGCCCGCATCGACGCCGCCATGGCGATACAGTTCAAGGAAGACATGCGGACCCAAACCGCAGATGGCGCCGGTCGGATCATCCTGGACCTGTCTGCGGTCGAGTTCATAGACTCCAGTGGATTGGGCGCGATCGTGGCGTCCATGAAGCAACTTGGAAATGGGCGCAGGCTGGAACTGGCGGGATTGCAGCCTGTCGTGGCCAAGGTTTTTCGGCTGACGCGTATGGATACGGTTTTCAAACTGCATCCCAACTTGGATGACGCGCTGGCCTCCGAGTTGGAGTGAAGCGCCAGGGGGCAAATGGCGTGACAGTCAACTGCGAAGACGGCCGACTCGAAGTGGCGTTCCCTGCCGTCGAAGCCGAGGCCAGCCGCGCCATCGCTTCGCTGCACGCAGGGCTGTCGAATCTCGGCTTGCCGGGGCAAAAGACTGCGGACATCAAGATCGTGTTGGCCGAGGCGATCAACAATGTTGTCGAACACGCCTATGCTGAGCGCGCGCCCGGAATGGTCCGGGTTTCCATGCTGGACTCCAAAGATTACCTGGAGGTCCAGATCACTGACACCGGGCACCCCTTGCCCGGCCTGAAGATGCCTGATGGTATTCCCGCCAGTGTGGAAACCGATACTTCAAACCTGCCCGAAGGTGGATTCGGTTGGTTCCTGATCCGCACATTGGCCGACGAGGTGCGGTATGACCGCAGAAACGGCCAGAACCTGCTATTCTTGCTGTTTGAGCGCACAAAAAAAGCGGATCGGCCACAATAACGCCCAGATCGGACCATTGTCGCGCCGCAAACGACGGGCAGAAACAAGGGGTAGCTCAGATAGCTTCCCTCGGCGCCATGTGTCACAGCCCCCACCCAGTGAACGGCGCCGAGGACCTTCTCCTTGAAATGACTGGACATCAGCCAACGGCACCCTAGTGTCGACCCGTTCAGGAGGAGACCCATTCCATGCGCGATTTCCATGCCCCCGGCCGTTCCGAGGTTTTGTCGACCGAAGGGATGTGCGCAACCTCGCATCCGCTGGCTGCAAAGGTGGCGCTGGACATTCTGGGCCGCGGCGGAAACGCGATGGACGCCGCCATTGCCGCGAGCGTACTTCTGGGCATCTGCGAACCGCAGATGACAGGTCTGGGTGGCGACTGTTTCGTTCTTTACAATCGCGCTGGCGAAACGAAGGTGCGCGCGCTGAACGGATCCGGGCGGGCGCCCGCTGGCGCCTCGGCCGAAGATCTGCGGGCCCGTGGGTCGGCTGCGGTGCCACTTGACGGCCCCGAAGCGGTGACGATCCCCGGGGCTGTTGACGCATTCTGCCACCTGTCAGAGGCCGAGGGTCGATTGGGGATCGTGGCCCTTCTTCAACCTGCAATTCACTATGCCGAAACGGGCGTTCCGGTTGCACCCCGCGTCGCGCATGACTGGTCGATCGGGGCCGAAACGCTGCAGGGCGCAGCGCGGGATCACTATCTGATCGACGGCCGCGCCCCAACGACAGGTCAGATGTTTCGCGCTCCGGGTCAGGCAGAAGTCCTGCGTCGCGTTGCCCGAAATGGGCGTGACGCCTTTTACGAGGGCGAAATCGCCGATGACATGCTGGCTGCCTTGAATTCCCGAGGCGGGATTCATTCGGCCACCGATTTTCACAACACAAAGTTCATCGAAGCCTCACCGGTTGGAAGCGACTACCGCAACGCTGAACTGCTTGAACATCCGCCGAACGGACAAGGCGCGACTGCGATCCTGCTTCTTAACATCCTTAAGCATTTCGACATTGCCGGCATGGACCCGTGGGGCGCCGAACGGGCGCATATCGAAGCCGAGGCGACCAAGCTGGCCTACGATGCACGCAACCGGTTCATCGCCGACCCGGATCATACGTCGCGCATGGAGCATTTTCTGGCGCCGGAAACGGCGGCAAAGCTGGCCGGGCTAGTCGATCCCCGGCGCGCCATGACCGCCGCCGCCCCGCTGACCGAAGCTGTGCACAAGGACACGGTTTACGTCACGGTCGTCGACCGGGATCGTATGGCTGTTTCTCTGATCTATTCGATCTTCCACAGCTTCGGATCGGGCATCGCCTCGGAAAAGTTTGGCATTCTCCTGCAGAACCGCGGATGTGGTTTCAACCTTGAACCGGGGCATCCGAACGAGCTGGGCGGCGGCAAGCGCCCGATGCACACCATCATTCCCGCGATGCTGAAGCAAAACGGCCAGATTGCCATGCCGTTCGGCGTGATGGGCGGGGCCTATCAGCCGACAGGCCACGCGCGCCTGATTTCCAACCTTCTGGATTTCGACTTGGGGCTGCAGCACGCCGTCGACGCACCCCGCGCTTTTGCCGACGGTTCGATCTTGAAGATCGAACCGGGCTACAACCGCAGGATCGCGCAACAATTGTCAGACTTGGGCCACAATGTCGTCGAGACGGAAACACCTTTGGGCGGTGCACAGGCGATCCGAATCCATCAAAGCGGAGTATTGGAAGGCGCCAGCGACCCCCGAAAGGACGGTTGCGCTTTGGGTTACTGACGCCGCAACGGCGTCAGCACCGTATCAGTTCAGTTGGAAGTGCAACGGATAGCTACCGTCCTGAAACGGCCCAAACATGTTGGGAATATCAGGATGATCAACAGGCTCGCCTGACTGGTCGGCAATCAGATTTTGCTCTGATACATAAGCCACATAGAAGGATTGATCGTTCTCGGCCAGCAAATGGTAGAACGGCTGATCCTTGATCGGGCGGCTGTCTTCGGGAATTGCCTCGTACCATTCCTCGGTGTTCGCAAATTCCGGATCCACGTCAAAAATCACCCCTCGGAAGGGATGTTTCTTGTGACGAACCACCTGGCCCAGGCGGTACTTTGCATGTGTCTTCAGCATTGTTTCAGCCCCCAAGGGACTTACTAAACCTTTCCGCCGGCAATTGCCAATCATTGATCTGAAATTCCCGGAAACAGTCTGTGAACCTATGCCTGACAGTCGGCGGCCTGCGGCACAGTTTCTTATACGATTGTGATTTCCTCAGCCTGCAATCTGCGCTAGAATAAAGAAAAAAGGCACGAGGCACATGAGCAGAAAACTTCTCGTACTCTTCGGGGTGCTGTTTTTGGCATCCTGTGGGGGCGGCGCACAGCGTCCGCCCAGCAACCTCAATGACGCTTGCGCCATCGCGCGCGAGCGGCCGGACATGATCAAGGCGTTCAAAAGCACCGAACGCAAATGGGGTGTCCCGGTTCATGTCCAGATGGCAACCATCTACCAAGAAAGCCGCTATCGTCACGACGCGCGGACGCCCCACAAATATGTTCTGGGGGTTATTCCGATGGGCCGTCAGAGCAGCGCCTATGGCTTCAGCCAGGCCCTGGACGGAACCTGGGAAGAATATCAGCGCGAAACGGGGAAGCGGCGCGCCAAGCGTGACCGCATTCGTGACGCGTCAGATTTCGTCGGTTGGTACATGAACAAAAGCAGTCAGAAGATCGGCATCTCGACCAGCGACACGCGGAACCAGTATCTGGCGTATCACGAAGGTCGCGCGGGTTACGCACGCGGCAGCCACTACGGCAAGACCTGGCTATTGAACGTGGCCAATGACGTGGACGCACGTGCGCAGATGTACCAGGCGCAGCTGTCCAGCTGTCGCTACTGAAAGAGCCGCGGGTCAGCGGTTTTCTGACCCGCGCCGCGCCTTGTTCGAAAACAGGTCGCTGTCGATTCTGACATCTTCGTTGAGGGGGCCCAGCAGCACCGTGGTTTGACCCCCGGCGTTGTCGTAGATGACCCATTTCCTCAACTCGATCGGATTTGCCGTGAACATCAGCTCGATCCGTCCGGACTCGGGGTTTTTCGGGTCCTGCGCGGTGACGACCGTGGCTGTGCCATCAAATGTGTGGCCGACTACCATGTTGGCCTGCGACAGGTTCACGTTGCGCGCCAGAACCAGCGACAGCGGCGTGCGCTTCAACGGGTACTGCTCGGGCGGCTGGTTTGATTTGGGGTCGAACACCATCACGGTGCCGGCATTGGCCAGCACGACAGCGCTGTTGGGCGGATCGTATTCGAACCGCATCTTGCCGGGGCGCTGCAGCCACAACTTGCCGGTACTCAGCGATCCGTCATCGTTGACTTGGGTAAAAGTCGTCTGAACGGCCTTCAGCCCGTTCAGATAGTTCGAGATTTGCGACAAGGGCAGCTTGTCGGCGGCCCAGGCTGCCGGGGCAGTCAAAGCAAGGGCAAGGGCAAAGGCAATCTGTTTCATGACACACAGATATGCGCTCTGCCCTTGTTATTAAATATCCTACTGTTCCGGGACGAGGATTTCGCGTTTGCCCACGTGATTTGCTGCCGAAACAACGCCTTCGTCCTCCATCTGCTCGACCAGCCGCGCAGCCTTGTTGTAGCCGATGGCAAGTTTCCGCTGGATGTACGAGGTTGAACACTTGCGATCCTTGATCACGATGGCAACCGCCTGATCGTACAGGGCGTCCTCACCGTTGGTGTTGCCGCCGGTGTTCAGCCCCAGAACCGCGTCAATATTGTCGGCCTTGTCCTCGGACGGGCCGTCCAGAACGCTGCCGACATAGTCCGGCGGACCATACTGCTTGAGGTGGTTCACGACCTCCTCGACCTCTTCATCGGACACGAACGGCCCGTGGCAGCGGGTGATCTTGGCGCCGCCAGCCATGTACAGCATGTCGCCCTGCCCCAGCAGCTGTTCGGCCCCCATCTCGCCCAGGATGGTCCGGCTGTCGACTTTCGACGTCACCTGGAACGAGATCCGGGTCGGGAAGTTGGCCTTGATCGTGCCGGTGATGACGTCCACCGAGGGCCGCTGCGTAGCCATGATCAGGTGGATGCCCGAGGCCCGTGCCATCTGCGCCAAACGCTGGATGCAGGCTTCGATCTCCTTGCCGGCCACCATCATCAGGTCGGCCATCTCGTCGACGATGACGACGATATAGGGCATGGCCTTGGGTTCGAACTCTTCCGTCTCGAAAACGGGTTCTCCGGTTTCGTCGTCGAACCCGGTCTGGACCGTGCGGCTGAACATCTCGCCCTTGGACAGCGCGTCCTTCACCCGGCCGTTGTAGCCGGCGATGTTGCGCACGCCCATCTTGGACATCTTGCGATAGCGGTCCTCCATTTCGCCGACGACCCATTTCAGGGCAACCACCGCCTTTTTCGGGTCAGTCACGACCGGCGACAGCAGATGCGGGATGCCGTCATAGACGGAAAGCTCCAGCATCTTGGGGTCGATCATGATCAGGCGGCATTCGTCCGGTGTCAGTTTGTAGAGCAGCGACAGGATCATCGTGTTGATCGCCACCGACTTGCCCGAACCGGTCGTCCCGGCGATCAGCAGGTGAGGCATCTTGGCCAGGTTGGCCACGACCGAGTCTCCGCCGATATCCTTGCCCAGCGCCAGCGGCAGCGCATGGGTGCCGTCGCCGAAATCGCGGCTTGCCAGGATTTCGCGCAGGACCACCATCTCGCGGTTCTCGTTGGGCAGTTCGATGCCGATGACCGAACGTCCGGGCAGGGTCGAGACACGCGCCGACAGGGCCGACATCGACCGGGCGATATCATCGGCCAGCCCGATCACGCGGCTGGCTTTCAAGCCCGGCGCGGGTTCCAACTCGTACATCGTGACGACTGGGCCGGGGCGGACACTGACGATCTCGCCTTTGACCCCATAATCATCCAGCACGTTCTCCAGCATCCGCGCGTTTTCCTCCAGCGCTTCGTCACTGAGGTGATGACGCTGAATGCCCGACGGGTTCGTCAACAGGCTGAGCGGCGGCAGTTCGAAATCCGTGTGCCGCTCTTCGAAAGACAGGCTGGGCTGCGCTTCGGCCTGAGCCCGTCGCGACGGCAGGACGTTGCGCCGGACGGGTTGCGCCACAACCGGCTTGCGCGGTTCGGCAACCGGGATCTTCATGGCCGGGCGCGCCTCGGCGATTGGGTCCTCTGCATCCTCGAACACCTGATCGTCGTCGATATCCTCAGGCGCATAAGCCGAAAGCGGGTCTTCCGCGAACGTCTCCATTTCCGCAGACGGCTGCGGCGGCTGACCGGTCAACGGCGGCTCGGGCGGCAGCCCGGCAGCAGTCAGCGGAGGTTCGGGCGGAAGGTTGCCCGCACGCGGCGCATTCAGGATCAGCGGGTCAGGGCCACGGCCGCGCCCCTTGGTCAGCGGGCGGTTCGGATCGGGCTCGGGCGCGATTTCACCGGTGGCGACCTTGCGGTTCTGGATCACCGCGGAGATCTTCGAGCGGATCCGGTCCTCGCCCGGCATCTCGTCATATCCGGTGACAGGTTCCGGGTCGACCAGTTCGGGTTCGGGCATCGGCTCGGGGCGGCGGATCAGGCCGGGCATGCGCGCAAGCAGGCCCGTTTTGACCGGCTCGGGGGCTGCGATCTCGGGCTCTTCAAAGACCGGATCGGCATAGGCCAGTTCATCCTCGAATTCGGCACCGGCGGCCTGGGTTGCCTTGCGTTCCTGCCACTTTTCCCGGCGCGCCTGCGCGGCACGGGCCGTGGCCGAAGCCCCCTGCCCCAGCGCGGTCATCAGCATGTCATAGGCCATCACCAGACCCAGCAGGAAAGCCCGGAACCCGCGCCGGACGTCCGATTTGGTGAAACCCAGCACAAAGACGCCCAATGCCAGCATGCCGGCCGCCATGGCCAGCGACATCAGCTTGACCATGAAATGCGACGAGATCGGCAACAGCGTCAGCAGCGCGCCCATCACCGTGTCGCCGAACAGACCGCCCAGACCAAAGCTGTGCGTCGCGCGCCATTCGGCGCCGGGCACCAGCGTTGCGGCATAGACCGAGAGCACGGCGATCCAGATCGGCGCGAAAATCAGGCGGGCCACGGCGCGATCCTCGCCGAAATGGCCGGCAAAGCGCACGCCCCAGCCGACCAGCACCAGCGCGATGCCAAAGCTGCCCCAGCCCACGATCATGAACAACGGCGCGGCGATCGAAGCGCCGAACCGGCCCAGCCAGTTCTGCACCGGCGCGTCGGTCGAGACCATCCAGTTCGGATCATCCGGCGTGTAGGACCAGACCATCGCCGCGGCGGCCAGGCCGGCCAAGATCAAGGCGATCCCGATCAGTTCCTTGCTGCGCCGCTCGATCGCGGCCTGGGTGGTGCTGTCCAACAATGGGTCGCGGTTGCGCGCGTTGTAAGATGCCATGTGCCCTCGTACCTCACGAATAGATGCAGTCGCGGAGCGTGATCAGCCCGCGCTGCATCTCTGTTTTTGGGGCCACCATCGCGACCCTGATAAAGCCTTTGCCCGGGTTCTGCCCCGGATCCCCTTGTGAAAGATATGCGCCCGGCAGAACCCGAACCCCGGTTTCCTGCCACAGCTTCAATGCGGCCTGCTCGCCATCCTCGACGGGCAGCCAAAGAAAGAACCCCGCCTCGGGCGGCATATAGCCCTGAACGCCCGCAAACACCTGATCGGCGATGGCGTATTTTTCCTGATACAGCGCACGGTTTTCCTGAACATGCGCCTCGTCGGCCCAGACCCTGGCCGCAGCGGCCTGCAACGGCAACGGCAACGGCGCCCCGGAATAGGCGCGCAACTGCTTGACCCGCTTGATGCTTTCCGGCCCGCCCGCGACTAGCCCCGACCGCAGCCCCGCCAGGTTCGAGCGTTTCGACAGCGAGTTGAACAGCGTGATCCGCTCGGGGTCGGCGCCCAGCTCCTGCGCGACGGTCAGGATGCCGGTGGGTGGCGTATCGCGGTAGATCTCGGAATAGCACTCGTCGGCGAAGATGCGGAAATCATACCGCTCGGCCAGCCGGATCAGATCGGCCCAGTAGTCGCGCGAGGCGACAGCTCCCTGCGGGTTGGCGGGCGAACAGATATAGGCGACGGCGGTGCGGTTCAGCACATCCTCTGGCAGGCCGGCATAGTCCGGCAGATGCCCGGTGGCCGCGGTGGCCGGTACGAAATACGGCTGCGCCCCGACCGAGATCGAGGCCACCATGTACACCTGATAGAACGGGTTTGGGCACAGCACGATCGGCTGCTGGCCGTTCTTCTGCTCGGGGCAGAGCGCCATGGCGGCGTTGTACAACCCCTCGCGCGTGCCGTTCAGCGCCATGATGTTGGTCTCGGGGTCCATCCGCACGCCATAGCGGCGGTCGATCCAGTCGGCGATGGCCTCGCGCAGCGCGTCCGACCCCTCGTTCGGCGGGTATTTCTGAAATCCGGCGGCATTTTCCACGATGACATCGGTCACCCAGGGCGGAAAGTCATGCTTGGGCTCGCCAATCGTCATATGCACGACTTCGCCGCCCGGCGCGTGATGGTCGAGCAGGGCGCGTAGACGCGGAAAAGCATAGGCCGGTAGGTTCGAAAACCGCTCGGGGAAATTCATGACTGCTGCCTCGATACCGGGATCATTGGCGCCCCGGTTTTCCAGCAGATTACAGGCCGAACCCCCGCGCGTCCAGACAAAGAGGTTCCGAATCAGGGGATTGTGGCATTCAGGCCAGAACCGCCTCGGCCGCCGCACCCAGCCGCAAAAGCGCCTCCTCCGAGCCCGGATAGCCCAACATCATCAGTCCGCAGGACGGTGTCGTGGTGGGCAGCGACAGCGCCGCCAGCCCCATCAGGTTGCCGATCCGGGTGTTGCGCAGAGCCAGAAGGTTCTCGGTGACGTAGTAGTCATGGTCATTCATCAGCCGGTCCAGATCCGGCGGCAGGATCGGCGCGGTGGGGGCCAGAACCGCGTCGAAGCCGGCGGTGGCCGCGTCCCAGACCGATCGGCAGGCTTTCAGGCGCGACCACGCGGCCACGTAATCCGGGCCGGAATGCCCCTTGCCCGCGCGGAACCGTTCAAGGATTTCGGGATACATCGCCTCGGGGTTGGCCTCGATAACGTCACGCCACAGGCCATAGGCTTCGGTGGTGTAAAGGACACCGGACAGGCCCATCGCCTCGGTCAGTTCCGGCACCTCCAGCGGCACGATCTCGGCCCCTGCATCACGCAGGCGGTCCAGCGCCTCGGCATAGGCCTGGCGTGGCGCGTCGCGCAGATCGTCCTGCGCGATGGTCTGCAAATCGGCAAACCGCCGCCCCTTCAGGCTGGCGCCCCGCAGATCGGCCGGCGTTCCGCCCTCCAGAAGCGCCAGCATCTGCGCCGCATCCTCGACCGACCGCGCCAGCGGACCGACCGTATCGAACCGCAGGCACAGGGGCACCACGCCCTCAAGGCTCAGCCGCCCCGACGTAGTTTTCAGCCCCACCAAGTCGTTCCACGCGGCCGGAATGCGCACCGATCCGCCCGTGTCCGAGCCGATACCGCAAGCCGCCAGACCAAAGGCCACCGACGCCGCCGCGCCCGAGGACGACCCGCCCGGAACCGCCTTTTCGTCATTCACGCAGGGCGGCGTCGCGGTCACGGGGTTCAGACCGAGGCCCGAGAAGGCCAACTCACTCATATGCGTCTTGCCCAGACAGACCGCGCCCATGGCCGTCGCGTTGCGCAGGACGGTTGCGTCATGCTCGGGCACCCGGCCGCGCAGCAGGGCCGATCCGGCCTCAGTTCCGATCCCGGCGGTGTCGAACAGATCCTTCCAGCTGATCGGCACCCCATCCAGCAGGGACCGGCGCAGACCTTGGGCCGCCCGTTCCTTGGCCGCGCGGGCTTCGGCGCGGGCGCGGTCATGCGTGACGCGGGCATAGATGCGGTCGCGGTGCGGATGGGCGTCGATGGCCGCCAGATAGACCTCGGTCAGCTCCTCGGGATCGATCTGACCCATGCCGATCCCCCGGCCCAGGTCACATGCCGTCATGGTCAGCCAGTCCTGCATCTTTGCCCCCTTGTCGGAAAAATTCGTGTTTCGGCGACGGTAGCGACAGGACCGCACATGGACAATCCCGAAAGGGCGCGCATATTGCACCGCATGACACAGGTTTCCGATATCTTGATCGTGGGCGGCGGGCTGAACGGCCCCGCCCTGGCGCTGGCGCTGGCGCAGACCGGGCACAGCGTTACCGTGATCGACGCACTGGCCGAGAAGGTGCGCAAGAACGCGGCGTTCGACGGGCGTGCCTATGCGCTGGCGCTGGCCTCGCAACGGTTGCTGGCCGCGATCGGCGTCTGGGAGCGGGTTGCGGACCATGCCCAGCCGATGTTGGAGATCAAGGTCACCGATGGCCATGCGGGCGCAGGCCCGTCGCCGTTTTTCATGCATTTCGACCATGCCGAGATTGAGGAAGGCCCGATGGGCTATATGGTCGAGGACCGTCACCTGCGACGCGCATTTCTTGCGGCGATGGAGGCGGTACCGGCAATCACCCGGGTCAGTGGCAAAACCGTTGTTGCGCAGGAAACCGGTCCGGGCGGCGTGACCGTGACGCTGGATGACGGATCGGCGCTGTCCGGTCGGCTTCTGGTGGGGTGCGACGGCCGCCGCAGCGGCACCGCCGCCCGCGCCGGGATCAAGCGGACCGGATGGGACTACGGCCAGACCGCGCTGGTCTGCGCCATCGAACACGACCTGCCCCATCACGGCATCGCACATCAGTTCTTCATGCCCCCCGGCCCGCTGGCGATCCTGCCGCTGACCGGCAATCGCAGCTCGATCGTCTGGAGCGAACGCTCTGACACCGCGCAGCGCATCAACGCGCTGGACGAGGCCGAGTACCTTCAAGTTCTGCGGCCCAGATTCGGCGATTTTCTGAGTAACATCCGCCTGCAGGGCGACCGGTTCACCTATCCGCTGAACCTGACCATCGCCAATTCCTTCATCGCCGAGCGGCTGGCGCTGGTGGGTGATGCGGCCCATGGCATGCACCCGATCGCCGGTCAGGGGCTGAACGCCGGGCTGCGCGACGTCGGCGCGCTGGCCGAGGTTCTGACGCTGGCCGGGCGGCGCGGCGAGGACATCGGCTCGGTGCTGGTTCTGGAGCGCTATCAGGAATGGCGCCGCTTTGACACGGCGGCCCTGGCAATGGCGACGGATGTGTTCAACAAGCTGTTTTCGAACGACAATCCGATACTGCGGCTGGGGCGCGACATCGGAATGGGCATCGTGGGCTCCCTGCCCAGCCTGCGCCGCGGCTTCGTGCGCGAGGCCGCCGGTTTGACAGGCGACCTGCCCAAGCTGCTGCAGGGCCGCCCGATCTAGTCGAGCTTGCGCGCCTCATCCACCAGCATCACCGGAATCCCGTTGCGGATGGGAAAAGCCAGACCAGCGGCTTTCGAGACCAACTCCTGCCGCTCGGCGTCATATTCCAGCGTGGTATGAGTCTGTGGGCAGATCAGCGCCTCGAGCATGTGGCGGTCGAATCCCGGTTCCGTCTCTGTCATTGCAATTGTTCCTCGTTTGAACCCCCGCGCAGCGAGAATTCGATCAGTGTGACAAGCGTTTCGCGCCGGGTGCGCAGACAGGGCGCCTCAAGCAGGGCCTGCTTGTCCTCGGGGTCGAAATCCAGAAGCATCGACAGGGAATTGACCAATAATTCGTCATCCGCCTCGTTCAGTGACTCCCAATCGGTCGACAGTTGGCGGGCGGAAAAGTAACGCCCCAGCAGACGCAGGAAACCGGACCGGTCGAACGTATCGTCTATTTCCCCTTTGCCCAGATCGCGGTCGAACCCTTCCCAGGTGACAGCGCAGCGACGATACGGCGTGAAACCATCCAATTCGGATTGGATGCGAAACCGGGATACACCGGACAACGTGATCAGATAGCGCCCGTCTTCGGTCTCGGAAAACTGCGTGACACGTCCGGCGCATCCGATCCGATGCAATTTGGTGTCGTCGTTCTGACAAGGGTTCGGCTGGACCATGCCGATCAACCGCTCTTTGGTTTTCAAGGCGTCATCCAGCATTTGCAGGTAGCGAGGCTCGAAAATATGCAGCGGCAGGCGTGACCGGGGCAGCAACAGCGCCCCGGGCAGAGGAAACACGGACACCGTGTCCGGCAGATCGGCGGGATGCATCATGTTTCCGATTCTAGCTCTGATGCGCGGTTAGGCAAATATCATCGAGCTGAGTTTGCGGCGGCCGTTCAAAACGATCGGGTCATTGGCCTTGAGCGCATCGAAGATGGTGAACAGCTGCGCCTTGGCTGCGCCATCATTCCATTCCCGATCGCGGCGGAACAGCTCCAGAAGCTGGTCAACCGCCTCGGCGGCCTTGCCGTTGGCATAGAGCGCCTGCGCCAGGTCAAACCGAGCCTGATGGTTGTCGGGGTCAGCTTCGACCGCTGCCGTTAACTCGGCCACCGGCCCGGCATTTGCGGCCTGTTTGGCCAGTTCCAGCTGCGCATGGGCAGCTTCCAACTCGGCCGTCGTTGAAATCTCGGCCGGAGCGCCGTTCAGGATCGCCTCGGCCTGATCAAGGTCACCCATCGCGATATGCGCCCGCACCAAACCGCTATAGGCCGCGGCATGTTTGGGGTCTTCGCCAAGAATGGCGGCAAAGGTCTGGGCCGCATCCACTGCCGCGCCATCATTCAACATCTCTTCGGCGGCTTCCACGGCCTCGTCCAGCTGGCCGCCCGGGCTCTGGCCCCCGGCGGCCTCGATCACACGGTCGATAAAGGCCTTGATCTCCGATCCTGGCAAAGCGCCTTGGAACCCGTCAACCGGCTGCCCCTTGAAGAAGGCGTAGACGGTCGGAATCGACTGGATACGCAATTGCGAGGCGATCATCTGCGCCTCGTCCACGTTGATTTTCACCATCTTGACCGCGCCCTTGGCCGCGGTCACGGCCTCTTCCAAGGCCGGACCCAAGGTCTTGCAGGGACCGCACCAGGGCGCCCAGAAGTCGACGATAATGGGCAATTCCTGTGATGCCTCGACGACATCGGCCATGAAAGTGGCCTCGGTTCCGTCTTTGATCAGATCGGTGGCTGCGGGGCTGCCTGCGCCGTTCAGAAGTTCCATGGCATTCACTCTCCGGATTCAGTCTTGCGCCTTATATGCAACCAGCCGACCGGGAAACCAAGGGCCGAGTTGCGGAATCCCGCACCGATCAAAGATCGAAACTGGCAAAGACGGGCGCGTGGTCGCTGGGCTTCTCCCAGCCGCGCGCGTCGCGCAGGACGCGGCTGGAATGGCCGGCGTTCGAGATATCAGGCGTCGCCCAGACGTGATCCAGGCGCCGCCCCTTGTCAGCCGCATCCCAGTCGCGGGCGCGATAGGACCACCAGCTGTAGAGCTGTCCCTCGGGGATGTCCTGCCGGGTGATATCGACCCAGCCGCCCGCATCCTGCGTCTCGGCCAGTTGCGCGACCTCGATCGGCGTGTGCGACACGACCTTGAGCAGTTGTTTGTGCGACCACACGTCGTCCTCGCGCGGGGCGATGTTCAGGTCGCCGACCAGAATGGATTTCTGCGGCTTTTCGGCGTGGAACCAGTCGCGCATGTCGGTCAGGTAATCCAGCTTCTGGCCAAATTTCTCGTTCACCTCGCGATCGGGAACGTCGCCGCCTGCCGGGACGTAGAAATTGTGGATGATCACCCCGTTTTCCAATCGCCCCGCCACATGCCGGGCATGGCCCAGCCCGGCAAAGTCCTGATCGCCCAGATCCGTGATCGGCAGGCGCGACAGGATGGCCACGCCGTTATAGCCCTTCTGACCGCGGGCGATCATGTGGGTGTAGCCCAGTTCCGCGAATCCCTCGGTCGGGATCTTGTCGACCGGCGATTTGCACTCTTGCAGGCACAGCACGTCCGGCGCTTCCTCCTGCAGCAATTTCAGCACGATCGGCTCGCGCAGGCGAACGGAATTGATGTTCCAGGTGGCCAGAGTGAAAGGCATGATCGGGGTTCCCTTGTCGCGACTCGGGCAAACTAGCGCGGCAGGTGCCGGGGTGCCATCCGAAAAAAAGCCGGGCCAAAGGCCCGGCAGTCCAACAGGGAGGTACATGTCATGACCCGGACATGCACGGGATGGGATTATCCTAAAGATGCTTGCAGAGTATCACTTTGATCCACATCAATCCACCTATGGTTACGACACCAGTCGATATCCACCAGATTCTGTGACCAAAAGGCGCGCATTGGAGGGATCGGGCTCGATTTTCTGACGCAGCCGGTAGATGTGCGTTTCCAGCGTATGTGTGGTTACACCGGCGTTGTAGCCCCAGACCTCGTGCAGCAGCACATCGCGCGCCACCACGCCGTCGGTCGAGCGATACAGGAACTTGAGAATGTTGGTTTCCTTCTCCGTCAGCCGAATCTTGCGGTCGTCCTCGGTGATCAACATCTTCATCGCCGGCTTGAAGGTGTACGGCCCCAGGACAAAAACGGCATCTTCAGACTGTTCGTGCTGGCGCAGCTGCGCACGGATCCGGGCCAGAAGCACCGGGAACTTGAACGGCTTTGAAACATAGTCGTTGGCACCCGCATCCAACCCCAGGATCGTATCGGCATCGCTGTCATGGCCGGTCAGCATCAGGATCGGGCTTTTGACCCCCTGCTTGCGCATCAGGCGGCACAGCTCGCGCCCATCCGTGTCGGGCAAACCCACATCCAGGATCACAAGGTCATAGATGGCTTCGCGCGCCCGCTCCATCGCGGATTGGCCGTCGGAGGCTTCGAATACATCAAAGTCTTCGGTCATCACCAACTGCTCGCTGAGCGCCTCGCGCAGGTCTTCATCGTCATCGACCAGCAGGATTTTCTTGAGTTGCGCCATGTCCCGGTCCTCCTAAACCTTTTGCTACACTTGAGCGTGGAAGATGCAATCAACAAGTTTTGCTGCAATGCTCTCACGCCCTCGTGTCTGGCGGGCCGGAAATGTTTCACATTTCCTTTCGAACGGGCTAGGACGAGGGTCGAACGTTACAGGATAACATCAATGAGTCTCATTCCAGACATCACCGAGTTGCTGGCCCGGGCGCGTGCCGACCTTCGGATGGGCGTTCCGGTCGTGCTGACGGATGACGGGGATTTCAGCGTTGTCGCCGTCGCCGCAGAGACACTCAACCCGCAGCGTCTGGCGGACCTGAGGGGTCTGGGCGACACGCCTGTGGTTGCCATCACCGGACGACGGGCCGAAACGCTCAAAGCCCGCGCCTATGACGGTGATCTTGCTCGGGTCGTGATTCCGGCCGAGGCTGATCTGGGGTGGGTGCAGGCAGTTGCAGACCCGTCCGATGACCTGAATGCCCCGATGAAGGGGCCCTTGATGACTCAGCGCCAGGGCAATGCACACCTGCATCGCATCGCAATCGCACTGACCAAATCCGCCCGCCTGCTGCCGGCCGCGGTGGTGGTTGCGGTCGAAAACGGCCGGGCCTTTGCGGCGACACACGGTCTGACCTGCATCGACCACACACGCGCCGCGCCGCATCTGGCCGATCGCAGCCCCTTGCACGAGGTGGTGGCCGCGCGCCTGCCGATGGAGGTGTCCGAGGCCGGTCGTCTGCACGTCTTCCGCCCAGAGGACGGTGGCGAGGAGCACTATGCCATCGAAATCGGCCGCCCGGATCGCTCGAAACCTGTTTTGGCTCGGTTGCATTCGGCCTGTTTCACCGGTGACCTAATGGGCAGCCTGAAATGCGACTGCGGCCCGCAACTGCGCGGTGCCCTGGCCCAGATGGGGGCCGAGGGGCATGGGGTTCTGCTGTATCTCAACCAGGAAGGTCGTGGGATTGGTCTGGCCAACAAGATGCGTGCTTATTTCCTTCAGGATCAGGGCTTCGACACGGTCGAGGCCAACCACCGGCTTGGGTTTGAAGATGACGAGCGCGACTTCCGCCTGGGATCGGACATCCTGAAATCGCTCGGGTTCAGTTCGGTCCGGTTGCTGACGAACAACCCGGCCAAGATCGCAATGATGGAACGGACCGGTATTGCCGTTACCGAGCGTGTGCCGTTGAAGGTCGGGGAAACCGCCCACAACCGGGCCTATCTGGCGACCAAGGCCTCGAAATCGGGCCACCTGCTGTGAGCCCTCTTGATCTGGTGGTAATGCAGACCGGAGTGCGGTTCTTCGGCCGCAGGTTTCCCTGCACCATCGGCAAAGGTGGCCTGAGCAACCAAAAGCGCGAGGGCGACGGGGCCACCCCCACAGGGCACCACCACATTGTCGGGATGCTGTACCGCCCGGATCGGATTGCGCTGCCCGCCCCGTGGGCTTTGCCCATCGGGCCGGGCGATCTGTGGTCGGATGACGAAAGGGATCAGGATTACAACCAGCACGTTCGGGCGCCCTATCCATTCGGTCACGAACGCCTGCGTCGGGCTGACCCGCTTTACGATCTGGTGCTGATTACCGATTGGAATTGGCCCGTCGCCACACCGGGCGGCGGATCAGCGATCTTTCTGCATCAGTGGCGCAGGCCGGGTTATCCGACCGAAGGCTGCGTGGCGTTCCGGCGCGACCACCTGCACTGGATCGCGCGGCGCGTCGCACCCGGAACCCGGATCATCATTCCGCGGGTTTGACCCGGTCACCAAAGATGGCCGACCCCACCCGGACATGAGTCGCACCCAGCGCGATCGCGGTTTCAAAATCGCTGCTCATCCCCATGGACAGGCCATCCAGCCCGTTCCTGCCCGCGATCTTGGCCAGCAGAGCGAAATGCAGCGCGGGCTCCTCGTCGACGGGCGGAATACACATCAACCCACGCACCGGCAGGTCAAGTGATCGACAGTCGGCGACAAAATCATCGGCCTCGGCGGGCATAACCCCGGCTTTCTGGGCCTCTTCGCCGGTATTCACCTGAATGAACAGATCAGGACACTGCCCCAGCTCTTGCGCCAGCCGCGCAAGGGTTTTGGCCAGTTTGGGACGGTCGACCGAGTGGATCGCGTTGCACAGCTCCATCGCCTGCCGCGCCTTGTTGGTTTGCAGCGGACCAATCAGATGCAGATCAATATCGGGATAGCTTTCACGGAAGGCGGGCCACTTGCCAGCGGCCTCCTGCACCCGGTTTTCACCAAAACACCGGTGACCCTGCTTCAACACGGCCTCAACCCGGTCGTTGGGCTGCACCTTGGATACGGCAATCAGCCGGACCGAGCCCTTGGGGCGGCCGGCTGCGGCTTCGGCCTTGACGATGCGGGCGGTGATTTCTTGCAGCGACATGGTTTCCCTCTGTTTCCATTTGTCCGCAGAAAAACACCATGTCAGCGCAAAAGAAAAGGGCGGGTCCGAAGACCCGCCCTCAAACCTTGCGGTTCAGATCAACTTAGAAGTTGAACTGGGCACCGAAGTCAGCGCGCAGTTGGCTGTCGCCGTCACCACGCTTCTGATTACCGATACCGCCGCGCAGCGATGCACCACCGCCCAGATCGTAAATGGCACCGATACCGTATTGCTGCAGGTCGTCATCCGCCGAACCGTCGCCGTAGGCGAAGGTCAGGGTGGTTGCAGCACCCAGGTTGTAGGCTGCCGACAGACCGTAAGCAGTGCCGTTCCGTGCATCGTTCGACACATCGTCATCAGCTACGAACAGAGTGCCCGAGAAATCGCCAAATTCTGCACCCAGGGTCAGAACAGTCAGGCTTTGCTTATCGCCATTCGGTACGTCGGTTTGGCCGTAAGCAATCGCCGCGGTCACATTGTTGAAGCTGTAAGTCGCGCTGATGTCCCAACGGTCTGCACTCTGAACGCTACCAGTGGTCGGATCGGAGGGGTCAGTCAGCGAGATAACTTGAGCTTGGTCGTACGATGCGCCAAAGGAGAAGTCACCAACTGCGTACTGGAAGAACACGCCGTTCGAACCCTTACCGGTCGACGAGTAGCCCAAGAAGCTGTAGTCAACGCCCGAGTACTGCCCGATGAAGTTCTCCAGGCCCGGCTCGTTACCGTAGTAGTTTGCCAAGTTGTCGAACGAACCAGCAACGTTGCCGGCGTCAACACGCAGACCACCGTAGATGACCGAGAAGCGGGCGCCGTTCAGGCCAGCTGCATCTGCTTCACCGGTGCCTGCATCTTCGTCAGCTTGCAGACGAACACGTGCCTCAAACCGGACGCCACCGTCGGTTTCCGCGATGCCATCAATGTTCAGACGGAAGCGCGAGACCAGGATGGTATCGTTGGTATCAGCACCTTCGACTTTGGTCGTCGTCGTGGTGGTTACACCAGTGTTGGTAACAACGGCACCGCTAGCGGTCGTAACAGTTGTGGTCTGGCCGGTGTTCGACACTGTACGGGTCAGTGTACCGGTACGGTCTTCCAAGTAACCGATACCAAAGCGGCCATAACCGCTGAACTTAACTTCGGCCGCGGCAACCGATGCGGTTGCGATCAGTGCGGTCGATGCGAAGAGAACTTTTTTCATCTTGTTTCCCTCGGTTTCAATAATTTCTACTCGACACATACCTGTTGCATATGTCTCAGCACGCAGACCGTTTCGCTCTTTTTGCCCCTGTTGCGCAAGCATGCCTTGGACAGCTTCGGTTCTTTGGCCCCAAATTGGTGCAAGGATGCCACAGTCGAATTCACCCCGATATTTCAGCAGCACGGGTACGTAAGCCAAGAATGGGGTTGTTGCAGCACAGTACGTTGTCTAGGAGTATCTCCTAGCAAAGCAAAACATGTGAAAACAGGACCTGCCGACGATGCGCCTGCTGACGATTTTGGGTTTGACCGTTTTGACTGCCTCCGTTTCTGCGTGCGGACAGAATCGGAGCACGTCGCCCAACCCCAATGTTCTATCCGCCGACGGCAGCTCGTCCGAGGCCCGCGAGCTCAACGATCCGAATCGTTCGACCATCTGGGATGTGTTCGGCCCCAACAACTCGGAACAGGTCACCCAGGTCAACCGGTACCTGTGGGCGGCGTCGCTGGATGTGCTCAGCTTCCTGCCAGTACAGGAGGTGGATCCGTTTACCGGCGTTATCATAACGGGTTACGGCAAACCGCCGGGCGGCGGGCGGTCCTATCGGGCGACGGTGCACATCAGTGATCCGGCCCTGGCGGCGCGGTCCCTGTCGGTGGCGCTACAGACCAGCGGAGGCGCTCCGGTCAGCGCGGCGACCACGCGTGCGGTCGAAGATGCGATTCTTTCGCGGGCGCGTCAGCTGCGGATTGCGGACAACAAGCTCTAGCAACCCGCAGAAAATCACAATATTACCACGCCGGGCCCCTGCCCGGCGTTTTCATTCACGAAGGACCGCATGATGTCGCGTTACTCGGCCAACGAAATCGAAGCAAAATGGCAAGAGGCCTGGGACAAGGCCGGGATCTTCACCGCCAAACGGACGGCGGACAAGCCGAAATACTATGTGCTGGAAATGTTCCCCTATCCGTCGGGGCGCATCCACATGGGGCATGTGCGCAACTACACCATGGGTGACGTGATCGCGCGCCACAAGCTGAGCACCGGGCACAACGTTCTGCACCCGATGGGCTGGGATGCTTTCGGGATGCCGGCGGAAAACGCGGCCATGGCCATCGGCGGCCATCCCAAGGACTGGACCTATGGCAACATCGCCGACATGCGCGCGCAGATGAAGCCGCTGGGCCTGTCGATCGACTGGTCGCGCGAATTCGCGACCTGCGACCCGGAATATTACGGCCAGCAGCAGGCGCTGTTCCTCGACATGCTGGATGCGGGGCTGGTCTATCGCAAGAACGCCGTGGTCAACTGGGACCCGGTGGACATGACCGTGCTGGCCAACGAACAAGTCGAAAACGGCCGCGGCTGGCGCTCGGGCGCATTGGTCGAGCGGCGCGAGCTGACCCAGTGGTTCTTCAAGATCTCCGAGTTCTCGGAAGAGTTGCTTGATGCGCTGGATACGCTCGACAACTGGCCCGCCAAGGTGCGGCTGATGCAGGAGAACTGGATCGGCAAGTCACGCGGGCTGGAGTTTTCCTTCGAGCGCACCGACGGCAATGCACCCATCACCGTCTATACCACGCGGCCGGACACGCTGTTGGGGGCGTCTTTCGTGGGTATCTCGCCCGATCACCCGATAGCCAAGCAGCTTGAGGCCGAGAACCCCGAAGTCGCTGAATTCGTTGCCGAATGCCGCAAGGGCGGCACCACGGAAGAGGCCATCGAGACCGGCGAGAAGCTGGGTTTCGACACCGGCATCCGCGTCAAACACCCGCTGGACCCGAACTGGGAACTGCCGGTCTGGATCGCGAATTTCATCCTTATGGATTACGGCACCGGCGCGATCTTCGCCTGCCCCGCGCATGACCAGCGCGACCTGGATTTCTGCCGCAAATACGACCTGCCGGTAATCGACACCTTCTTTGCCCTGGATGACGACACGCCGGTGGACAAGATCGCCTTCGTCCCGCCGAAAGAGCAGAAGGTGCGCTGGGTCAACCATTTCGCCGGTCTGACCGAGGCCACCGGACAGGAAGCCATCGACGCGACTATCGACTTTGCCGAGAAGGCCGGCTGGGGCAAAGGCGTGACCAAGTACCGCCTGCGCGATTGGGGCCTGTCGCGCCAGCGCTACTGGGGCTGTCCGATCCCGGTGGTACATTGCGACGATTGCGGCGTGGTGCCGGAGAAAAAGGAAAACCTGCCGATTCGCCTGCCCGACGATGTCACCTTCGACAAACCGGGCAACCCGCTGGATCGTCACCCGACCTGGCGCGACTGTGCCTGCCCGTCCTGCGGCAAACCGGCCAAGCGCGAAACCGACACGATGGACACGTTTGTCGATTCGTCGTGGTATTTCGCCCGTTTCACCGCCCCGCGGGCGGAAACGCCCACCGATCTGGCCGAAGCCGAATACTGGATGAACGTGGACCAGTATATCGGCGGCATCGAACACGCCATCCTGCACCTGCTGTATTCGCGGTTCTTCGCCCGGGCCATGCATCTGACGGGGCATCTGCCGAAAAAGGCGATCGAGCCGTTCGACGCGCTGTTCACCCAGGGCATGGTCACCCATGAAATCTATCAGACCCGCGACGACAAGGGCCGCCCGGTCTATCACCTTCCCGAAGAGGTCGAGGACGGCAAGCTGAAGGCGACGGGCGAGCCTGTCGAGATCATCCCCTCGGCCAAGATGTCGAAATCGAAGAAGAACGTGGTCGACCCGGTCAGCATCATCTCGGCCTTCGGGGCGGACACCGCGCGCTGGTTCGTTCTGTCCGATTCGCCGCCCGAGCGTGACGTGGAATGGACCGCCGCCGGCGCCGAGGCCGCGCACAAGCACCTCAGCCGCGTGCACCGCATCGTGTCCGAGATCGCCGCGTCCGACGCCCCGGCCAATGCCGAGGACGAAGCGCTGCTGCGCGAGATGCACAAGACCATCCATGACGTGACCGGCGGGGTCGAATCCTTCGGCTTCAACGCCTCGATCGCCAAGCTCTATGCCTTTACCAACACGCTGGCCAAATCCAAGGCGGGCGCACAGGCCAAGCGGCAGGCGGCCAAGACGCTGGCGCAGCTGATGTCGCCGATGACGCCGCACCTGTCCGAAGAACTGTGGCAGATGCTGGGCGGCGAAGGGCTGGTGGCGCTGGCGCCCTGGCCGGTGGCAGACGAGTCGATGCTGGTCGATGACACCGTCACCCTGCCCATCCAGATCAACGGCAAACGCCGCGCCGAAATCAGCGTGCCCAAGGATCTGGACAAGACGCAGGTTGAAAGAATCGCGCTCAGCACCGAAGCTGTGCAGAAGGCGCTGGATGGCGCTGCTCCGAAAAAGGTGATCGTTGTTCCGGGCCGGATCGTGAATGTCGTTGTTTGACCGCAGAAACCTGCTGCTTTCGCTGGCGGCGTTGACCGTGGCGCCCGCTTGCGGGTTCCAGCCGGTTTATGCCCCGGGCGGCGCCGGCAGCGAATTATACGGCAAGGTCGCCGTGTCAGCGCCAGATTCGGTCGAAAGCTACCTTCTGGTGCAGAATCTGGAGCAGTCCCTCGGGCGCAGCGTCAGTTCAGCCAAGGATTACAGCCTGAATGTGCAGGTCTCTACGGTGACCCGCGGGGCCGCCATCACGACCTCGAACGAGACCAACCGGTATTCGATCGACGGGCGCGCCAGCTATACGCTGAAATCCAATGAAACGGGCCAGATTCTCGTCTCCGGCACTGTGGCCGATTTCGTAGGCTACTCCGCCGCGGGGTCCACCGTTTCCACGCTCGCTGATGAACGGGATGCCAAAGAGAGGCTGATGGTCATCCTGTCCGATCAGATCGTCACGCGCCTGTATTCCGCACCGGGCCTGGCTTCATGAAGCTGTCCCCGCGCGACGCCGAGGGGTATTTCGCCAAACCTGACCCCGACAAGACGGGATTGTTGATCTACGGCGCCGACGCGATGCGCGTCGCGCTCAAGCGCCAGCAGGTATTGGCCGCGCTGTTGGGCCCGGGTGCCGAAGAGGAAATGCGCCTGACCCGTCTTCCGGCCTCGGATCTGCGGGCGGATCCTGCCCTTCTGCTGGATGCCGTGAAGGCTGTCGGGTTCTTTCCCGGCGCGCGCGCCGTATTCGTCGAGGATGCAACCGACGCCGCAACCCCGGCGATCACCGCCGCGCTCGAGGATTGGGCGCCAGGCGACGCTCAGATCATTGTGACCGCCGGGCAGCTCAAGGCCAGCTCGAAGCTGCGCAAAGCGTTCGAAGGCCATCGGGCCGCCTATGCGGTCGGGATCTATGACGATCCACCGTCGCGCGCGGAGATCGAGCGTGTTCTGGCCCAAGCCGGACTTGCGAGCGTTCCCCGTGACGCGATGTCCGTGCTCAGCGATCTGGCCACCGAACTCAGCCCGGGCGACTTTGCGCAAACCGTTGAAAAGCTGTCTCTGTACAAACGCGGTGATGCCTCAGACGTTGCCGTCGAAGACATCGAGGCCTGCGCGCCGCAATCCAATGAGGCGGCCCTGGATGACGTTCTCAACGTCGTTGCCGAAGGCCGATCCGGTGAAATCGGGCCCCTGATCCGGCGGTTGCAGGCGCAGGGAACAAATGCAGTGTCCCTGTGCATCGGCGCGACCCGCCATTTTCGCACGCTCTATGCCTGCGCCTCGGACCCCGGTGGCGCAGCGCACGGGATCGGCAAACTCCGGCCGCCGGTTTATGGCAAGCGGCGTGACCGCATCCTTCGGCAGGCGCAGACTTGGGGCGCGCACAAGCTGCAGACGGCTTTGACCGTGCTGACGGATACGGATCTGTCTCTCCGGTCGGCAGGGCAGACTGCCCCGGCCATGGCCCTGGTCGAGCGCGCTCTGATCCGGCTGGCCATGCTGGCGCGGTCACGCTGAATTGAACTGACGGCGCGTCCGACTTGACGCGGCGGCGCAGTCCCCCACCCTGTCGCCAGTGCAACCACGCAGGAGCATGACATGTACAAGATCTACGGGCGCATCCAGAGTCGTGCCTCTCGGGTGATCTGGCTATTGGAAGAGTTGGGGCAGGACTATGAGTGGATCGATGCCGGCCCGCACGATCCGCGCGTTCTGGACCTGAACGGAACGGGCAAGATCCCTGTCCTGCAGGATGGTGATGCAGTCATTTCGGACAGCGCGGCGATCATGACCTATCTGGCGGACAAGCACGGGGCCTTCACTTTCCCGGCCGGCACCCCGGAACGGGCCGAGCAAGATTCGTTGTTGCACGCGCTGTTGGAAGAATTCGATGCTCCGCTGTGGCTGGCCGCCCGCCATATGTTCATCCTGCCCAAGGACAAACGCGTTCCACAGGTCGTCGAAACTGCCAAATGGGAGTTTGACCGCAGCTTCCAACGCATGGGGCAACGGTTCAAAGGACCATTTCTTCAGGGCGAGCAGATGACGATCGCGGACATCCTGTGCATTCACTGCATGAGCTGGGCAAAATCGGCTGGCTTCCCGATGAATTCAGACAGCCTGAAAGCCTACGGCAAGCGCGTTCGCGAGCGTCCGGCCTACAAGAAACTGGGTGAAATGGCCAAATCCGCCTAATCCGATTGGGACGGCCCGGCCCATTCTGCGGCCGAGCGCCCCGCCCATCGACCAGTAGCCAGGCATGCGGTCAACAGATAGCCGCCGGTCGGGGCTTCCCAATCCAGCATCTCGCCTGCGCAGAACACGCCGGGCTTGGCTTTCAGCATCAGCCCCGAGTCCAGCCCGCTTCTCGCAACGCCACCCGCAGTCGAAATGGCTTCGTCCATCGGGCGCAAGCCTGCATTGCGAACAGGCAAAGCCTTCAAAGTCTTGACCCAATCATCGCGGCGGAGATTCTGCCCATGTGTCATTTCGTGGAACAAGGCGATCTTTGGCGGCGGCAGTCGCATGCCGTTCTTCAACCAACGGGTCAAAGTGGTTTTCGGGCCAGCTTTTGACAGACGCCCGGACAGATCCTGAATCGTGCGGTCCGGCGCGAGGTCCACATACAGATCAGCACCCTGCCGCAGCGCGGGTGTCAGCGGGTAAAGACCGCCCCCTTCCAGGCCTTTGGCTGAAATGACCGCCTCGCCACGGCTGGCAAGGTCGCCCGCGCGCCACCGAACAGATTTCAGCGCCTGACCGAAATACGCGGCCATATGGGAGCTCCATTCGACGGACAGTGCGGCGTTCGATGGTGCAAAAGGGACCAGCGGAACCCCGGCATCGGCCAGAGCCGGCGCCCAGGCGCCATCCGACCCCAGACGCGCCCAGCTGGAACCGCCAAGCGCCAGAACCGTGACGTCAGCAACCACTTTCTGCCGACCTGCCGGCGTATCAAAGACCAGCGCGGGGCCGTCCCAACCCAGCCAGCGCCAACGGGTACGGATCTCGACCCGCATCTCTTCCAGCCGCGCCAGCCAGGCGCGCAGCAATGGCGAAGCTTTTTTTGATTTGGGAAATACCCGCCCTGTGGACCCCGTGAACAGATCTTGGCCCAAGTCCCGCGCCCAGCTTTGCACGCTCTGCGCATCGAAGGCGGCAATCATTGGGTGCAACCAGTCCGCCGCATCGCCGTAGGCCGAAATCAGGCGGTCAAACGGCTCGTCCTTTGTCAGGTTCAGACCGGACTTCCCCGCCATCAGGAATTTGCGGGCCACCGAGGGTTTGGCCTCGGCAACCAGCACATTGTGCCCGGCCCCGGCAAGTTCTTCGGCGGCCATCAGCCCGGCGGGGCCTGCCCCGATCACCACTGCCTGTGCCATATCTGCCCTCTTGCCTCACTTGCGTTCAGCCGCGACTGTGTTCCGGTGATGACGAACAGCGATCCGATCTGCCCGCTCTGCAACCGCCCGATCCCGAACGGGACCGGCAGCCTGCACCATCTGATCCCAAAACTCAAAGGTGGCAAGGGCGGTCCCACGGTTCTGCTGCACAAGATCTGCCACAAGGAGGTGCACGCCACCCTGACCGAAGCCGAGCTTGCGCGAGACTTCAACACTGTCGAAAGCCTGCGCACGCATCCCCGGCTGAACCGATTTCTGGACTGGGTACGCAAACGTCCGCCTGGATTTCAATCCAAAGTCCCGGGCCGACGCCGCGGCCGTTGATCAGGCTGGCAGGAACGGGTCACCCATCGGGTCTGTTTCCGTTGCAGCCAGGCCCTCGACCTCGATGCCCAGAAAGTCTGGCGCGGGAACGATCCGCGCATCGGGAATATGCTGATATTCCAGGGTGGTATAGGGACGTTTCCACAGCCATTCGCGATTTGCGACCGCCCAGAGATCAGGGTCCGGCGGCACCTCGGTCGTGAAGGCATAGAAATGCAGATCAAACCCGTGCGAGGCCACGTCCTGCATGGAAAGCAGGCGCAGGCCCAAATCCCTGCAAAACGCATCCTCTGCCGAAATGTCGCCGGTTCGCAGAGTGATCTGGCCCACGGCGGCCTGTCCGAACGGGTTCTCATCCCGCTGCTTTTTGGGCCGCTTCCCCTCAAAATCATGCTGAAGAAGCTCGATCGAGAAGCCTTCGGGGTCGGAGAGGTGGCACATGTAACCGATATCTCGAAACTGGGCCGGACGGCTGACGTTGATGCCAGCGCGCCGAAGCCATTCCGCAGCATGGTCGAGATCCGGCAGGGTGATGCCGATCTTCCAGTACCTCTGACCCCGGTCGTGGGCATATCCGCCGCCTCCGGGCAACAGCAGAAGGTCGGCGCTGGGTCCCGGATAGCCCACTCGCCGCGCATCTCCCTCGGCACGAACGACCATGCCGAAGTTTACCCTGTAGAACTCGGCCAGCCGTGCGGGATCAGCCACACGCAGGCGAAGGGCAGCGATCCTCATCCGCACATCCCGGCGATACCGGCCGCCGTCTGCGGATCAGCGGCCAGGCTGTCAGCAACCAGGTCCCGCGCGGTCTGCATCAGATCTTCCGGAGCGACCACCCGGTCCACCAGGCCAAAGGCAAGCGCTTCGTCCGCCGTGACCTTCTGGCCTGCCATCAGGATCAACTTGGTCCGGGCGGGGCCGATCAGCGCCCGCATGCGTTTCACGTCCGATGGCTGCGGCAGGAACCCCAACCGCATGACCGGGTAGAAGACCTTGGCCGTGGGCACCGCGATGCGCAGGTCACAGGCCAAGGCCATACCGTTGGCCCCGCCCGCCATGGTGCCGTTCAACGCAGCGACGGTCAGGCAGGGCAGCGCCGCGATGGCTCCGGACAGACGCTCCCACAGGTCCGAGGTCGCAAGGCCTGCCCACGCCTCGTCCAGATCGGCGCCGGCACTGAACACCTTGCCCGCTCCGGTCAGGATCAGGGCGCGCGCCTCTTGGGCCGCTTCCGCGATCTGCAGCAGGTCCGACAACATGGCCCCGGTCAGGGCATTGGCCTTGCCGGGGTTGTTGATCGTGACCGTCCACAGACCGTCCTGCTGGGTCAGGTCGATCACGTCAGGCCGATCCTCTGGCGAATGTCATCACGGCGCAGCGAAATCTCGGTTCCCAGAAACTCGTCCGCATCTTCCGAGCACATCCACAGCAGCGCCCGCGCCGGCCAGTCGGCCGGGATGTGATCGTCCCAGTCCAACTGGCTGACCGGGTTGATGCCGCTGGCCTTGATGACCCGCTGCATGTCGGTCGCCACCGTGCCCGGGGACAGACCCATGGCACGTATGCCGTGATGCGCCTCTTCCAGGTGAAGACATTCGGTCAGCATTTTCGCCCCGGCCTTGGACGCGCAGTAGTGGCTCCAGGCCTCGACCGGGTTGGAGGCGGCTCCGGAGGAAACGGTCAGGACCGTCCCGCCGCCCGCCGCCCGCATCAGCGGCAGAACCGCGCGCATCCCGTGGAACACACCTTTGAGGTTGATATCGATGGCCTTGCTCCAGGCTGCTGGATCGGCATTTGACAGGTGAAAGATTGGATCGATCACACCCGCATTGCCGATCAGCACGTCCACGCGGCCAAAGCGGTCGGCGCAATCCGCAACCGCTTGTTCCACCTGCGAAAAATCGCTGACGTCGCAGGACAGCGCGATGGCGTTCTCACCCAGTGCCGCGGCCAATGCATCGATCTGATCATGGCTGCGCGCTACCAGCGCGACATTGGCGCCGGCTGCGGCAAATACGCGCCCTGCTTCGGCGCCGATGCCGCGGCTGGCTCCGGTGATCAGTACTGTTTTGCCCTTCATATGCATCCTGTAATCCTTTTGGATTGAAATCGGGTAAAGTGGTACCGCGCAAACGGGGAAATCGTCCAGCCCTTGCCCCTTGACGGCAGCCGCGACAACCACGACCATGCGCGCAATTTTTACCGAGAAGGGTTCCCTAATGTCCGTTTTCTTCCGCCGCAGCTGCGGTGCCGCGCTGGCCTATGCCGTTGCAACCCAAGGCGCTTTTGCCGATCTGTCCGCCAACGATGTCTGGTCGGATTGGCAGGCCTACATGGGCAGCATGGGGTACACCATCACCGGCGAGCAGAACACCTCTGGCGACGTCACCACCATCACGAACATGACCATGAAGATGGACCTTCCCGAGGGAGAAGGCTCGTTCGACATGGTCGTTCCGGAAATGACCCTGACGGAAAACGGCGACGGAACGGTCAGCATCGAGTTCCCCGAAAGCTTCCCCATGACGGTATCCGGCCAGGCCGAGGAGGAAGAATTCTCGGTGGATATCCTGTACTCGCAGACCGGGTTGAAAATGCTGGTTTCGGGGTCGCCCGACGACATGACCTATGACTACTCTGCCAGCAAGCTGGCGCTGGCGCTCGACAACATCATGGTCGATGGCGAAGCGATGCCCGACGACGCGCTGGATCTGGGTTTTGAGATGATCAACCTGGCCGGTGCATCCCGGATGCAGATTGGAGAGGGCCGCAAGGTCGACCAGAATTTCACCGCGGCAAACCTGACCTATGACCTGAATTTCCAAGACCCGGAAACGGGCGAAGATGCACGCATCAACGGCAAGCTCGACCAGTTGGAGTTTGAAGGCAGGAACGTAATCCCCGAAGGCTTCAGCCTGGCGGACGTGGAAGGCGCATATGAGGCTGGTTTTGCCTTTGACGGGATCTTCACCTACGGCGCCGGCCAAACCAGCATCGCAGGCACCAGCGAGGGCGAGGCTTTCTCGATGGCCAGCAGTTCGGACGGTGGCCGCTTCGGTGCCAGCATCGACGCCGAGCGTCTGGCGTATGACGTCGAACAGAACAATGCAAAGCTGGAAGTAACCACGGCAGACCTGCCGTTTCCCATCGAGATTGCAATGGCGAAGGCCGGTCTGAAACTCGAGGCACCCATCCAGGCATCCGAAGAGGTCGAGCCGTTCGGCTTTGCGATGAACCTGACAGACTTCACCATGTCCGACATTCTGTGGAGCATGTTCGACCCCGCAGGCGCCTTGCCGCGCGATCCTGCCACGATCGCGCTGGATGCGACGGGCACCGCAAAGGTTCTCCTGAACTTCCTGGACCCGGAAGTTGCCGAAGCATTGGAAGGCTCGGACGAAGTTCCGGCCGAACTGCATTCGCTCAAAATCAATGAACTGCTGGTCTCGATGGTCGGTGCCAAGCTGACGGGCACCGGTGATTTCACCTTCGACAACTCGAACACCGAAGAGTTCGGAGGCGTTCCGGCGCCGGCGGGTGAGGCAAACCTCCAGTTGGTGGGTGCCAACGCCCTGATCGACAAGCTGATCGGAATGGGGTTCATGTCCGAGAATGACGCCATGGGCGCGCGCATGATGATGGGTATGATGGCTGTTCCCGGCGACCAGCCCGACACGCTGAACTCCAAGATCGAGTTCACCAAGGACGGCCAGATTTTGGCCAATGGTCAACGGATCAAGTAAGAAATTTTTCCTCAGTGAGGACGCCAAAAAAAGGCGGCCTCACACGTATGCTACAGTTGCACGTTATTGTTTTCGAACGCGGCGGAACAGAACTGACCCGCCGCAACTAACTCTTTGATCGTATGCGAACCCCAATGCGGACAAGGAATCGAAACAAGACTGAATGCCGCGCAACCCGATCTTCCGAGTGTGCACTTCTAGGTAGATTTTTTGGATACCTACCAAATCTATGTCATCGAATAGAGTTCTTTCGCCCCCTTCAATATCGACAATCAAAACATTTGCTCTGGTCTCCCTTAGCACATCGGACAAAGGAATCTTGTCCACTTCTATTGACTTTTTGTACTCAGGCTCAGGATCAAGTGACGACGACCAGAATGGTTCCCGCAAGTAGAACCTTGATTTTCCCGCAACTTCACTGGCCCCTACTGCCACCGTGTTTAGTACGTTCAATCCGGTTGCGTCATTAGCTCTGTGAACACGACCGATGAACTCGCAGAGCGAAGGATTCGCTTCTATACAGGTTAACTTTGACACTCCAAGCTGCGTATACAGAAAGGTCGAAATAAAACCTATACCCGCACCAAGCTCAACAACGCGGTCGTCAGCCTGGATGAACTTCGGCAACCCCCCAACCTCGTCCCTCTCGTATCTTCCAGCGAGTATCGAGCGTTTAACTTGGGGGGTTATGATTTGAGGGTCGTCGGGAATCTGGACACCGCGTAGCGTGAGGTGTTTCTGCATCTTTCTCCTGTCTGTGACTGGCACTCCGATATTTCGTTTATGGCAGTGCTTGTTCCTTCGCATGAGCAGGTTGTGCGAACAACAACCAGCTCTTCCACGAAAAGGATGCTTCAACAAGTTGAAGAGAATTGCAAACGATCACAGGGCTTGCGAGGCGGGTTGACCAAGGCTAGGTCCAATACAATCAATTGGAGGCACCATGACCCGATCACTCGAAGCAATCAGCCACGAAATGCTGGACCTGGCCCGCAAGGCCGGAGCCGAAGCGGCCGACACGATCGTGATCGACGGATCCTCGGTCTCGGTCGAGGTGCGCGGCGGCGCTTTGGAGCACGCCGAACGCGCCGAAAGCACCGACGTGGGGTTGCGTGTTTTCATCGGCAAGCAGCAGGCCATCGTGTCCGGCTCGGACAGTCGTCCCGAAACGCTTGCCGCCATGGCCGAACGGGCCGTGGCCATGGCACGCGAAGCGCCCGAGGATCCGTTCGCTGGCCTGGCAGATCCGGAACAACTGGCCGGCGATTTTTCTGTCGACTCCTTGGAGCTTTTTGACCCCACGCCCGAACCTTCAGCAGACGCTCTGATGCAGGACGCGCTGACCGCCGAGGCTGCGGCCTTGGCGGTGAAAGGCGTTACCCAGGTGTCTGATGCGGCGGCATCCTATGGCACCCACCGGGTTCATCTGTCCGCGACAAATGGATTTTCCGGTGGCTATGCGCGCAGCAGCCGCTCGGTTTCATGCGTGGCGATCTCGGGCGAAGGCACCGGGATGGAACGCGACTATGACGGAGACAGCCGCAGCTTTCAGTCCGACCTGCGCAGCCCCGACGAGATCGGCCGGATCGCGGGAGAGCGTGCCGTGCAGCGAGTGGGTGCCCGAAAGCCGGAAACAGGGCGTTTCCCGGTATTGTTCGACGAGCGGATCTCGTCCTCATTGATCGGGCATCTTCTGGCGGCCAGCAACGGCGCGGCGGTGGCCCGCGGTGCCTCCTGGCTCAAGGACAGCCTGGGCCAGCAGGTGCTGCCTGCACATCTGTCGCTGATCGAAGACCCCCATCGCCCGAGGATTGCGGGATCGCGCCCGTTTGATGCCGAAGGATTGCCGACCGCGCGCCGGATGATCGTCGAAAACGGCGTGCTGACCGGATGGACCCTGGATCTTTCAAGCGCTCGCAAACTGGGCATGAATTCCACCGGGAACGCCGCCCGTGGCGTGTCCGGTCCTCCATCTCCCAGCAACTGGAACCTGAGCCTGACTCAGGGCGAGGTCAGCCGCGACGACCTGCTTCGCGACATGGGAACGGGATTGCTGGTGACTTCGATGATCGGTTCCACCATCAACCCCAATACCGGCGATTACTCACGCGGTGCGTCGGGTTTCTGGGTCGAAAACGGCGAGATCTCGCACCCGGTCAACGAATGCACGATTGCCGGAAACCTGCGGGACATGCTGATGCGGATCATCCCAGCTAATGACGCACGCACTTATCTGTCCCGGGTTGTGCCTTCGCTTCTGATCGAAGGGATGACACTTGCCGGAAACTGACCTGTCCCTGCTGATCGACGCCGCACGCGAGGCCGGCCGGATTGCCGTCGCCTATGCAGGCCGCGAGATGCAGAGCTGGGACAAACCCAAGGACGCCGGGCCGGTGACCGAGGCTGATCTGGCCGTAAACGCAATGCTGGAACAACGCCTGCCCAGCGCGCGGCCCGGATATGGCTGGCTGAGCGAGGAGACTGAGGACAATCAGGACCGATTGACCCGTGACCGAGTGTTCATCATTGACCCGATCGACGGTACCCGTAGCTTTGCCGAAGGGTCGCGGACCTGGGCGCATTCCTTGGCGGTCGCGGATCGCGGACAGGTGATCGCCGGCGTAATCTACCTGCCGATGCGCGACATGCTGTTTGCTGCCGCGCGGGGACAGGGGGCAACCCTGAACGGTCAGCCGATCCGGGTGACCGCGGCGGCCACAGAAGCCGAAGCCGAGGTTCTGGCCGCAAAACCGAACCTGAAACCGGATCATTGGCAGGGCGGGGTCGCGCCGATCTTCCGTCGGGCCTATCGCCCGTCGCTGGCCTACCGTATGGCGCTGGTCGCACAGGGCAGGTTCGACGGGATGCTGACCTTGCGCCCAAGCTGGGAATGGGACATCGCGGCCGGGGACCTGATCCTGCGCGAAGCAGGCGGCACCTGTACTGACCGTACCGGGCGCCCGTTGCGATTCAACAACCCCAACCCACGGCTGAACGGTGTTGTTGGCGCCAGCTCCGAATTGCACGAGATTCTGATAGGGCGACTGGATCAGACAATGCAGGGGCATCGGGCATGAGCAAACCGCGATCCCTCAGCCTGGCGGCCTATCGCGCGTTGTCCTGGGGTGTTCCCAAGCCCACCGGACACAACACGCCGCCTCGCCCCGCGGGTGAGTTGCTTTGGATTCATGTTGCCAACGCTCAGCGCGTGCGCGCGGTGAACGACTTTTGCAAGCGGCTGCAGCAGTCCCGGCCAGGGTTGTCGATTCTGTTGACCGTCCCGCCTGACCCTGACCTGACACGCTGGGCAGGCTGCGACATGGAATTGGTTCCGCTGCCTGACGAAAAAACCGGCGCGGCGCGTGGATTTCTGGAGCACTGGCAGCCCGACATGGGGCTGTGGGTCGGCGGCGGCCTGATGCCCAACGTGATCACCCGCGCGGCCGAACGCGGTATACCCATGGTCCTGCTTGAGGGCGAGAACGACGTTCGTGTTGCCTTTGTCGGGAAATGGCTGCCGGACATCAACCGCTATACCTTTGACTGCTTCAGTGCGATCCACGTCACGTCCGAGGACGCAGCCCGGCAAATCCGACGTCTGGGCGTCCCGGCTTCGAAGGTGGCACTGTTTCCACCGCTCAGTATCAGCCCCACCCTTCGCCCCTGGCCCGAGGATGAACTGATCGAGACGAACCATGCGTTGGCAGGGCGGCCGGTCTGGCTGGCGGCGTGGGTTGACGCCAAGGAATTCATCTCGGTTCTCAGCGCACATCGGCAGGCCATGCGGATGCTGCCGAGGCTGGCCCTGATCCTGCATGTCGCGGACATGTCCGAGGCGGCGCCCCTGCGCAAAAGGCTGGAAACGATGGACCTGCGCTGTGCCAACTGGGAAGATGGGGACATGATCGAAGACATGACCCAGGTCATCCTTGCGTCGGACCCCGAGGCCCTTGGCCTTTGGTATCGCGTCTCTCCGGTGACGTTCATGGGCAGCACGCTCGAGTCGGGAATAGGCGGGCATGACCCGATCGCGGCCGCAGCCCTGGGCTCGGCCCTGATCCATGGACCGGACGTGAGCGGCCACAAGGCCCTGTATGACGCGCTAGATGGTGTAGGAGCCGTTCGAGAGATTCGCACCGCCACCGAACTGGGCGACGCTGTCGTTGAACTGCTGGCCCCGGACCTGGCCGCGAACATGGCCCTTGCCGGCTGGCAACTGGTGACCGAGAGCGCGCCCCAGGTGGATACTCTGATCGACATGGTACAGGAACATCTGGACCAGCACGGAGCGGAACATGAGGGCGCCTGAATTCTGGGACAACGCGCCGGATCACCCCGGCCTGCGCGCAAGACTGCTGGCGCCGCTGGGCCGCGTCTATGCGCGGGCTACGGCCCGGCGGGTGGCGTCGGGGCCCGGGGTTGATCCGGGTGTACCCGTGATCTGCGTCGGCAACCTGAATGCTGGCGGCACCGGAAAAACGCCGACGGCGATCTGGGTTCTTGAACAGCTGCGCGACGCGTATCACACGCCGCATGTGGTCACCCGCGGCCATGGCGGATCGCTTGAAGGCCCGGTTCGGGTCGACCCGGTCCGACACACGGCGGCGCAGGTTGGTGACGAGCCATTGTTGCTGGCGGCCTTCGCCGAGGTCTGGGTCGCCAAGGACCGTGCCGCCGGCGCCCGCGCCGCAGCCGAGGACGGCGCCACCGCGATCGTGCTGGACGACGGATTCCAGAACCCTTCGGTGGCCAAGACATTCTCGGTCGTCGTGGTGGACGCGGTCCGTGGCTTTGGCAACGGCTTGTGCCTGCCGGCCGGACCGCTGCGCGAGCCGGTCGACGTGGGGCTGCAACGGGCCGATCTAGTACTGTCGCTGGGCGACTTGGCCGCGCAGGAACAGTTCGCGCAGCAATGGGGCGACAAGCTGGGCGTTCCGCACGCAACCGGTCAGGTCATGGCACTGCAAACCGGGATGGACTGGAGCGAAACTCCGGTTCTGGCCTTTGCCGGTATCGGCCACCCCGAGAAGTTCTTTCAAACCTTGCGCCAACAGGGCGCGCGGCTGCTGCGGGCCGAGGCGCTGGACGATCACCAGCCGTTGACGCCGGCCCTGATGACCCGGCTGGAAAACGAGGCGCGGCTGCTGGGCGCGCAGATGGTCACCACCGAAAAAGACGCCGTTCGCCTGCCGCCCGCCTTCCGCAGCAAGGTCATCACCCTGCCGGTGCGCCTGCAGGTGTATCAAGCCGACGACGTGCGTCAGCGGTTGCTGACGGCCGCGCCGCCGCCCTAGTCGTCTTCGCCCAGTTTCGGGGCGGGGCGCGAAAGGTTCAGATCGGCATCCGAAAAGACGAATGGCGCGCGAATCCCCGGCACCCCGTCCAGGTCGATCTGCATGCCGCGTGCGATTACCTGCGGATCGGCCATGACCTCGTCCAGCGTATTGATCGGCCCGGCGGGGATGCCCTGCGCCTCGCAGGCGGCCAGCAGGTCGGCTTTGGCCCAGGTCGCCGTGGCCCCGTTCAGCCGTGCAATCAGGGTGCGGCGATTGGCCAGCCGGTCCTTGTTGTGCAGGTATTCGGGCGCCTCGGCCATGTCGGGCAGGTTCAACACCCGGCACAGGCGCTGATATTGCCGGTCATTGCCGGTGGCGATGATGATGTAACCGTCGGCACAGTCGAACACCTGGTAGGGCGCCAGGTTCACATGCGCGTTGCCCATGCGCTGCGGCACTTGACCCGTGGTCAGATAGTTCAGCGCCTGGTTTGCCGTGACCGCCACGGCCACATCCAGAAGGGCCATGTCCACATGCTGCCCACGCCCGGTGCGCTGGCGCTGATGCAAGGCGGCCAGAACCCCGGCCACCGCATAGATGCCGGTGAACACGTCGGTGATCGCCACGCCTGCCTTCTGCGGCTGGCCGTCGGGCTCTCCGGTCACGGACATCAGCCCCGACATGCCCTGGATGATGAAATCATACCCGGCCCGGTGCGCATATGGCCCGGTCTGCCCGAACCCGGTGATCGAGCAATAGACGAGGCGCGGGTTCAACTGGCTGAGGCTGTCATAGTCCAGCCCGTATTTCTTCAGCCCGCCGACCTTGAAATTCTCGATCACCACATCGGCGTCAGCGACCAGCGCGCGCACCTTCTGCTGCCCTTCGGGGGTCGAGAAATCGGCGATCACAGACGCCTTGCCGCGATTGGTCGAATGGTAATAGGCCGCCGAGACATCCTGATCGCGGGTCACGAAGGGCGGACCCCAGGCGCGGGTGTCGTCGCCGGCCGGGGATTCCACCTTGATGACCTCGGCGCCCAGATCGGCAAAGGTCTGGCCGGCCCAGGGGCCAGCCAGAATGCGCGCCAATTCGACAACCTTGAGACCGGCCAGAGGCCCGGTCATCAGTTGCCCAGTTCCTTTTCGATCAGCGCCTTGAACTCGTCATAGGACTGGTTGTCGACCTTTTTGCCGTTGACGACAAAGGACGGGGTGGCCTGGATACCGTCTTTCTCGGCGTTTTTCTGATACCAGGCGACCAGGGTCTGCGCCTTGGTGCCGTCCTGCAGGCAGGCTTCCAGCTGATCGTTGCTCAGCCCGGCCAGACGGCCGATCTTGCGCAGTTCTTCCACGATCTCGGCCGGGCCGCCGGCGCGTGTCCATTCGGACTGGCCCTGATAGATCAGGTCGGTGATGCCAAAGAACTTTTCGGGGCCACCACAGCGCGCCACCATCGACGCCCAGATGCCGTAGCGGTCGAAATAGACCTCGCGGTAGATGAACTTGACCTTGCCGGTGTCGATGTATTCCTTCTTGAGCTGCTTGTACGGCCCCTGATGGAAGTTCGCGCAGTGCGGGCAGGTATAGGACGCGTATTCGATGATTTCGACCGGTGCATCCTCGGCCCCCTGCACCATCTCGACGATGGTCGAGGTGTCCAGATCGGCGTTTTGCGCTTCGGCGCTGCCGACCAGTTGTGGCACAGGCACGGTGCTTGGCGATTGGGTCAGCCAATAGCCGCCTGCGGCCAGCGCCACGGCCGCGCAGATTACGGTTGCAATACGGCTCATACTCAGCCCTTTCTCAGCGTTTTTGTTTGGATAGAACGTTCCGGCCCAGTCGTTCAAGGGCCGCGCGCAAGTCTTGGTCGTGAACCTCGCGCGTCACTTTGTCTGCCTCGGCAACGACTTCCGGTGCGATGGTGGGTTTCGCCTGTTTCGGCCGATGCTCGAAACTGGCCTGCCCCTCGGCAAATCCTGTGGGAGCAGTCTGGGTGATGCGGATGCGGCTGATGGCACTGTAGCCATAGACGGCATTCACTTTGTCGCGCAGACGGTCCTTCTGCATCTCGAGCATCGGGGCCTGCGGTCCGGTGGTCAGCACGGTCAATGTGGCGCCGAACCCACCCTTTCCATAGCCCACCTTGACCGGTCGGGCGATGGCGGCGATGTCGGGGCCCACGATATCGGCCCAATGGGTCAACAGGCGCGACACGGCAAAGCCGCGACTTTCACCGGCTTTGCGGATCCGATCGCTCAGCAAGGACGCGGTGCGTTTGAACCCGCGGGTGGTGGACCGTCTTGGTTGCATCTGGTTTCCAACTCCTGCGCCGCTATTGTAATGGGCGTGCATCCGGGCGCCAGCGAAACCCGACAGAGAAATGGATAAAACTTGCGTGACACCGCCACCTTCGACCTGAGCCGCAGCCTGCTTGCCTGGTACGACCGCCATGCCCGCGACCTGCCGTGGCGGGTCAGCCCCGCCGACAGGGCGGCAGGCGTGCAGCCCGACCCCTATCGCGTGTGGCTGTCCGAGGTGATGCTGCAGCAGACCACGGTGGCCGCCGTGCGGGATTATTTCCTGCGCTTCACCGCGCGTTGGCCGGATGTCCGGGCGCTGGCCGCCGCACCCGATGACCAGGTGCTGGCGGAATGGGCCGGGCTGGGCTATTACGCCCGCGCCCGCAACCTGCTGAAATGCGCCCGCGCGGTGGTGGACCAGCACGACGGGCGCTTTCCCGACAGCCATGATGCGCTGCTGAAGCTGCCAGGCATCGGCCCCTACACCGCCGCCGCCATCGCGGCCATCGCCTTTGACCGGCCGGAAACCGTGCTGGACGGAAATGTCGAGCGGGTCATGGCCCGGCTGTATGACATCCACGACCCGTTGCCGAAATCGAAACCTCTGCTGAAGGCGAAAGCCGCCGCGCTGACCCCGGAGGACCGCCCCGGCGACTATGCTCAGGCGGTGATGGATCTGGGGGCCACGATCTGTACGCCGAAATCTCCGGCCTGTGGCATCTGCCCCCTGCGAGACCCGTGCCAGGCCCGCGCTGCCGGAACCCAGGCAGAGTTGCCGCGCAAGACGCCCAAGGCACCGAAGCCCACCCGGCTTGGCCACGTCTACATCGCGCAGCGCGCCGATGGCGCAATCCTGTTGGAGCGCCGCCCGGAAACGGGGCTGTTGGGCGGGATGCTGGGCTTTCCGGGCTCGGACTGGTCCGAGGACGCGGCCGAGGCGCCGCCCTTTCCGGCCGATTGGACCCTGCTGCCCGCCGAGGTGCGCCATACCTTTACCCATTTCCACCTGATCCTGCGCGTCTGGACCACCGCCGTACCCGCAGAGGTGAGCCCCGAGGGGTTGCTGGTGATGCCCAAACATGCCTTTCGCCCCGGCGACCTTCCGACCGTGATGCGCAAGGCGCATGATCTGTGGCGCGGCAGTTCTGCATCTGGGAAAATGGATCGGGCAGGATTATCCTGACGGCAGAGTTTCGGAGCCTGACCATGATCTCGACTGATACCCTGTCGCGCTGGCAATCAGCCCTTCCTTTCTGGGTTTCGTTCATATTGATCCCGATCCTGTGGTTCACTGCTTTCGCCGGTGGCTGGTGGGTGCTGCTGGTGCCGCTGTCCACCTGGTGGTTGTTTGCGGCGCTGGACGGCCTGACCGGGCTGAACCTTGAAAACGCCGACCCCGAAACGCCCGAGGACGCGCTGCGCTGGTACGTCCTGCTGACCAAGGCCTGGGTTCCGGTCCAGTTTTTCACGCTCTATGGCCTGATCTGGTACGCCACCCGCGCCGAACATCTGTCATCACTGGAAAAGATCGGGCTGTTCTTCGGGATGGGCGTGATCTCGGGCACGATCGGCATCAACTACAGCCACGAACTGATGCACCAGAAGGGCCGGCTGGAGCGGTGGCTGGGCGACATCCTGCTGGCGATGGTTCTGTATTCGCATTTCCGGTCCGAACACTTGCTGGTGCACCACCGCTATGTCGGCACGCCCCGCGACCCGGTGACCGCGCGCTACAACGAAGGGTTCCACCGCTTCTACCCGCGCGTCCTGCGCCAGTGCCTGGTGTCCGCGTTTCATGCCGAAAAGGCCAAGCTGGCGCGCAAGGGGCTGAACTGGACGGACCGGTCGAACCCGTTCTGGCGGTATTGGGCGCTGCAGGGATTGATGCTGGTGCTGGCGCTGCTGCTCGGCGGATGGGCGGGGCTGGGGCTGTTCCTTGTTCAGGCCGGCACCGCGATCTGGCAGCTGGAGCTGGTCAACTATGTCGAACATTACGGGCTGACGCGCAAATACCTGGGCGACGGAAAATACGAACATGTCCGGCCGCGCCATTCGTGGAACGCAGCGCACAAGGCCTCGAACTGGCTGCTGATCAACCTGCAACGCCACTCGGACCATCATTACAAACCCAACCGGCGGTTTCCGCTGCTGCAATACCATCCTGCCGAGGCGGCCCCGCAACTGCCCTATGGCTATCCCGTGATGACGATCGCGGCGATGGTCCCGCCGCTGTGGCGGCGTGTGATGAACCCGCGGGTGCGGGCCTGGCGGCGACAGTACTACCCCGAGATCACGGACTGGAAGCCGTACAACAAGGCAATGCTTCCGATGCCGCGGTCCTGAGAGCGGTCAACGCAGCGCCCAGATATCGACCGGCCGCTCGACGCCGCCAACCGCCTGTGCATCGTGGCGCTGGAACCCGTCCATCAGATCGGCAGCCGTTGACGCTTCGCTTAGGGCCTTTTCGCGCAGCGCGTCGCTGATGACGATCCGCGCACCCATTTTTCGCGTCATTGCTTCAAGCTTGGCAGCCAGATTGACCGCGTCTCCGATCACCGCGAATTCCAGCCGGTTGGCCCCGATGTCGCCCAGAACGACCGGACCGTAGTGAACACCGATGCCAACCTGAATCTCCTGCTCGCCTGCCCGTCGGCGTTCCAGATTCCAACGGTCGATGATGTCAGCCATTGACCGCGCGCAGGACAGGGCATTGACCGCGTCCAGCGGGGTTGGAACCGGCGTGCCGAACGTGGCCATCAGCCCGTCGCCCAAATACTTGTCCAAGGTGCCGTGGTGATGGAACACCTCGGCCTCCATTCGCGCATGGAAGCCCCGCAGCACCTCGATCACCTCATACGGGTCGCGGCCGGCAGCGAATTTCGTGAAGCCCACGATGTCGATGAACAGAACCGCGATGTTTTCCTTGCGCACCTGCTTGAGCGGCTCGTCGTTCTGGCTCAGTTCCTCGACCACGTTGGGCGAGAAGTATCGCGACAGGTTGGCGCGTTCCCGCTCCAGCCCGGCATTCGACATCAACAGGCGATTGAGCCGCCGCATCGACACGCCCAGCGTAACCGCGACCATCATGAATACGATCACCTCTTGGACGCGCATCGGAACCATGAAGCTGTTGGGGTCCAACAATTCAGCCACGGCCGGATAGCCCTGCAACGCGGCCGCAACCTTTTCGCTGAGCCCGGGGATGGGCGTGGCCACCCACCAGGCGACGACCCAGCCCGCCGTCCACATCAGGGCCGTCCAGCTGCCCATGGCGATCACCGTGCGCCAGGAATAGGCCAGCGTACCTGCGGCCAGGATGATGAAGAAGTACTGGAAATTGTCGAACCGGTACTGCATCGCCAGCGGGCGTACATCGTCGCTGAACGGGTTGGGAACGACCATGCCCAGCGTCATGATCAGCAGATCGGCGAATATCAGCAGAAGCTCGATCCGGGATTGGCCCACACGGCCAGCGCGCCGGATCAGCCAGCCGTTGCCGCAGAGCAGCAGCAGGATGAAATGATACCACATCACATCCCAGTTCGGATTCAGAAACACCAGCAGGACACCGGTCAACGCCATGGCGATCCAGCGGGCGCGGACGGCCAGTTCCAGCCCCTCGCGCTTGTGCCGTTCCAGCGCGGCTTCGGTGTATTTGTTGTCCAAATTGAGTTTGTCCGGCGTGGTCACGAAAAACCGCTGAAACCGGGATTGGCTGGCCGTGGTATCAGACATTTCTGATGCTCCCTCGCTATGTAGCGGGATATGGGGTCGAACCATCCAAACATCACGGGGCCAAAAACAAAAGACCCCGCCGGGTTCGGCGGGGCAAGGCTTGGTACCATGTGTCAGGCCACAGGCACCGGCGGTATTGGTGTGATCAGTTGTGCAGTTCGGCCCGTATCTGCTGGCGCAGCACGTCGATCGGAACGGTTTTTCCGTCGCGCTTGAAGCACCAGTATGTCCAGCCATTGCAGGACGGCGCGTTTTCCAGATGCGCGCCCACCTGATGGATCGAGCCCTTGATGTTGTCGCCCACCAGCGTGCCGTCGGCCCGCACCTTGGCCTTGTGCCGCTGGTTCATCGAATACAGCTCTTCGCCCGGGCGCAGCATGCCGCGTTCGACCAGCTGGCCGAAAGGCACGCGCGGCTCGGCGCGTTTGCTGGCGCTGACCTCGAGCGCGTCACGGTCGAACTTGCGCACCTTGGCGATGCGCTTTTCGGCCACCTTGCGATAGCTGTCCTCTCGCTCGATCCCGATGAACTCGCGGCCCAGCATCTTGGCCACCGCGCCGGTGGTTCCGGTGCCAAAGAACGGATCAAGCACCACGTCGCCCGGATTGGTCGAACCAACCAGAACCCTGTGCAGCAGCGACTCGGGCTTCTGCGTCGGGTGCGCCTTGTCACCATTTTCATCTTTCAGGCGCTCGTGGCCCGTGCAGATCGGCAGCACCCAGTCGCTGCGCATCTGCACGCCTTCATTCAAGGCCTTCAGCGCCTCATAGTTGAAGGTGTATTTCGCGCCTTCCCGCTTGCTGGCCCAGATCATCGTCTCATGCGCGTTGGTGAACCGCTTGCCGCGGAAATTCGGCATCGGGTTCGATTTGCGCCAGATCACGTCGTTGAGAATCCAATAGCCCGCATCCTGCAGGGCCGAACCCACGCGGAAGATGTTGTGGTACGAGCCGATCACCCAGATCGCCCCGTTGGGCTTGAGCAGGCGATGCGCGGCCTTCAGCCACTCGCGGGTAAACTGGTCATAGGCGGCAAAGCTCGAGAACTGGTCCCAATGATCATCGACCGCGTCCACCTGGCTGTTGTCCGGGCGGTGCAACTGTCCTTTCAGCTGCAAATTATAAGGCGGATCCGCAAAAATCAGGTCGACCGACGCCTCGGGCAGACTGTTCATCACCTCGATGCAGTCGCCAGATAGAATCGTGTTTAAAGGGAGCGCGGATGCGCCCTTTGTCTTGGTAGTTGTCATGTCTCTGCCTCAAGTTCCACGGCGCTTTTGCGCTCATTTGGTTGAGACTAGGATGAGTCAAACCGGATTCGGCGTCAAATTCTTTTTTGAATCAGGGGGTTACGATTTACTCTTGATACAAGATATTGTGGACCGGCTTGAACGAACGTCTATGGTGTGGGGTTACCCCAAGATTTTGCAGCGCCTCGCGGTGTTGTTTGGACGGATAGCCCGCATTGGTTTCCCAGCCGTAGCCCGGATGCTGTTGCGCCAAATCCACCATCAGTTGATCGCGCCAATTCTTTGCAATGATCGACGCCGCCGCAATCGAGACTGACTTCGCATCCCCTTTGACCACAGCCTGCGCCGGCAAGGTCAGCCCTTTGGGGATCAGATTGCCGTCGATCAACAGGTAGTCCGGCGCAGGATGCAGGGCGGCGACGGCGCGCTCCATCGCCAGATGAGAGGCATACAAGATATTGAGGTCATCAATTTCCTCCACCGACGCCTCGGCAATGGCAAACTCGGCCCGGGCGCGCAGATCTTCGTCAAGGGTGAGCCGCCTTCGCGCCGTCAGCTTCTTGGAGTCATTCAAACCGTCGGGAATGTCGTGCGGATTCAGAATGACCGCGGCCGCCACGACCGGACCGGCCAACGGGCCGCGGCCAACCTCATCTACACCTGCTATTCGGGGATAGCCCTGCGCAATCAGCGCCTGTTCCATTTCAAACGTCGGAGTCGTCATCCCCTCGGCAAATCGTTTTTTGGCCCGAACCGCAACAAAAAAGAAGGAGGCGACCCAGGCCGCCCCCTTCCCGCACAGCGCTTCTGCGGCGCTGCTCCTGCTCGAAACCGATTACTGGTAAACCACGCGGTATCCTTTCTGGCGCAGGCAGGCGGGTTCGTAGGCCCGCTTCACCTTCTTGCCGTCCCAGAACCCCACTTTGCACTGTTGTGGCAGGCTATTGGCATGTTTGTAGTGTTTCTCGAGGCAATTCGGCCCCAGCAAAGGACGTTTCTTCGAAAAGCCGTTGTAGGTCTTCAGGCAACGCTGCGGCAGGTCATAACGGGCGACACGCCGGGGCAGCGGGCGGATATGATCGGGCCGAACGTTTTGCGGCTGGTGGACATAGTTGTTCTGCCGGGTGACACGCTCTTTGCGCTTTTCCTTGTTATAGTGATTGACGGCCGCGCCGATGATGGCAATGGCAGCCAACCCGCCCAGAATATCATGGGCATCAGCCGCCTTGGCCTGGGATGCGGAAACGCCGGTAATGGCGACTGCGGTGGCGACGACGAGGGCGATGAACTTCCGGTGCATGACAAGTGTCCTTTCAAAGCTGGACGCGGCGCCACTGGCTGACCGCGAAACTGATGCAACAGCTTTCGGCCACCCGCCGACAGACAAGCAATAACGGCCCGGTGTTATCCGATATCATCGCCGCAAACCCTTTGAGATATTGAATATCGCGCCAAGCCATGCGCAGGATGCAGCCTATGAAACAGATCCTCTCTTTCCTGGTCATTGCGACCTTGATATCGCTGAGCACCATCGTTTCGGCGGCCGAATGCTATGCCGATTACAAGGCCAAACAGGACAACCCGCTGCGCCTGCACTATGGCGTGATGCAGGTGTCCGCCTGCAAAAAGGGGCAAGCCAAGCTAGAGGTGGCCAAAAGGCTGAAATCCTCGGGGTGGACGTTGCTCAACGTGATAAGCGTTTTTGGACCGGAAGGGTTGGATCAAAGGAAGGCCAATGCCGGAAAATTCTATCTCCGTTTCTGAGGCGCGGCGGTCTGGCACCCGGCTGGTCGGAGCAGGCATCGCCGCAATCATTGTGATCCTGATCACGGCCGCCGCCTTCTTGTTCTGGACCCTGCCCGATGCCAATGCGTTCAACGCCCGGGTCGAGCGGCTGTTCGTCGAAAGCGATCTGACCACCCAGGCTGAAATCCGATTGCTGGAGATCCTCGCGCAATCCGGAACCGCATTTGCCGACACGCTGGCCAGCTACCGGATGGTGATCTTCGTGCTGCTGATCTTTGCCACGGCCATGCTGTTGGCCGCCTTGGTCTTTCTGGTGATGCTGGTGACGTTGAACCGTAGAATGGCCCAGATCGAGCGCACGGGAATCCAGGTCACGTCGCTGCTGATCAGTCGCGAAGAGAACACCGTCTACCTGAACAACATGGATTTCAAGCTCACGCCCGCAGCGATGGAAACGCTGGCCGTCCTGGCCGAGTCCCGCCTTGACGACGAAGTGCTGTCGGGGGTTCAGATCGAAGCCATGATCTCTGGCCGAGACATATCGGACTGTGACGAAGCTGCCGGGGCCACGCGCATCAAACGGTTGCGCGACGCGCTGGGCAATCAGATGGTCAGCGAGTTGTTGGTCAAAAACATCGCCAAAAAGGGCTATATGCTGGCGATCGAAAAAGACGTGATCCAGATGGTCTGACCACCTCGGCCGTGGATCGCGATCGGTAAATTCTGTGTCGCGCCCCTTGGAAATCGGGCTGCAAAAGCCCATCCTCTAGGGACCCGGGCAAGGGAGACGGCCGATGAATGTCCACGCCACACGGAATACGAACGGCTACGGAATTTCGATCGAAACGCTTGACGGCAGGGTTGCCATCTACCGCGATGACATCCTTCTGGCTGAAAGCACGAATGCCAAGGTCATGTATGAAACCCGCCTGCCGCCTGCGATTTATGTTCCGCGCGAAGACGTGCGCGTTGATCTGAGCGGCGAGACCGAGTTGCAGACCTTCTGCCCGTTCAAGGGCACGGCAACCTATCACGATGTCCTGATCGGCGACGAACGGTTGGCAAACTCGGTTTGGGCCTACGAGGATTCCCTGCCTGAAAGCAAAGCCATCCAGAGTCACATCGGCTTCATGCCGGCGGCCTACACTCATATCGATCTGGGCGACAATCAATTGCGCCAACCGCGAGACGGCAACATCAGCGGCCCGTTGATCGATTGGTTGATGCGTGGCGCGGGGTCGATCTCAACACCGGAAGATTTCACCAAGACCCTGGCCGAAAAAATGCTGGAACACGGCATCGCCATTCAACGCCTCAGCATCCTTGTCTGGTCGCTGCATCCCCTGATCGCAGGCAAGCACTACATTTGGGAAAAGGGTGCCGAGGAGATTTCGACCAATATTCCAACCTACGAGATTCACGACCACCCCGCGTTCATCAACAGCCCCTTGCGGCATGTCTCGAACGGGTTGGGCGGTGTTCGGCAACGGCTGAACGTCGACAACCCCCACAACAGCTTCCCCATCATGGAGGACCTGCGCGCCAAGGGGGGCACCGATTACGTGGCAATGCCTCTGCCGTTTTCCGACGGGCGTATCAATGTCCTGACGTTGACCTGCGACCACCCCAACGGCTTTACCACGGAAAACCTGGGGCTTGTCTTTGAGTGCTCGGCCGTCATCGCCCGCTACTATGAGGTGTTCATGCAGCGCGAGAATGCCCAGGCCCTTCTCGAGACCTATGTGGGCAAACGAACCGGTGCCCGCGTTTTGGGCGGCGACATTCGTCGCGGCGACGGAGACGACATCGACGCGGCCATCATGTTCTGTGACCTGCGCAACTCAACCAGCCTGGAAGAGGATCTGGGCCGCACGGAATACATCAACCTGTTGAACGAATTCTTCGAAACGGTGTCCGGCATCGTCCACGACAACGACGGTGAGGTTCTGAAATTTATCGGCGACGCCGTTCTTGCGGTTTTCCCGGCAGGTGAGGACCCCGGCAAGGCACGGTCAGACGCTCAGCGCAGTGCCGTTGAAATCGTCGAGAAATTGGCCGAGCTGCGTCGCTCCGACAAGAACCGGCAATGCGATTGCTCGATCGGCGTATCGTTCGGGCGTGTCACGTATGGAAATGTCGGTTCGCGCGAGCGGCTTGATTTCACGGTGATCGGACATGCAGCCAATGTCGCGGCGCGGTTGGGCGAGTTCGGCAAGCTCAATGGCCATAGGATCGTCGTGTCCGAAGATATCGAGCCGGCCTGTTCCCGGGCCGTTCCATTGGGGCCGGTCGACCTGCACAACGTTTCGCATCCGGTGATGTCTTTTGCCTTGCAGACATCCACTGACACGGTTCTGGATGCCTGAGCATCCGGCACCCTTGCCCCCCGATCCCAAATAGCCACTCACAGCTTCGCACGGCACTGGTGCGCTTTCTGATCCTCGCGCGAGGTACTGACCTTAGCCCGAACGGTTCAACTTGCGGCTCCCAGCAAAATCAACGCAGTTTGGGCGGGAGAAATCGAACTCTGCATCTGCGCGATCTGAGCTCGGGCGAGATAAGTATCCGTCAGCTCGGCAATTGCATCGGCATCGACGAACTGCGAAAGGTTCGGCGAACCAGTCACTCTGCTCAACTTGTCCCGAAATACGTCCAGCTGCTTGTCGATATCCAGCTGCCCAAAGCTTGACGGCAGGCCCAGCGCTGTTTCCATCATGCTGCGCAACGGCGGCAGGCTCATCAGGTCGTACCACTTCTTGGTCTCGCTTCCGGACTGCCCGGCAAGGTCTTTCAAAGCGTGCTGGGCAAAAAGTGCGATCCGCATCGAGTCGTCGGCTTCTCCGACCGAGCTTTCGAACCGGGCGACGGCACTCTTCTGAGCGATCTTGTCCATGTCAGTGATCAGTGCGGTTTTCCGAACTTCGCCCGGACCCAAGCCGAATGCTTCGGAAAACTCCCTGTATCTGCTGTCAGCAAGCCGGTTCGCAAGGGCGTCATCCGAACTCGTACCGTCTGACAAGACCTTTTGAATGAAGTACCGATTGTCCAGGTCACCTTCCAATCCGAACGCGCCCAACGCGACCTGCAGCAGGCGTCGGTCAGAGACCAGATCTTCTGCCGATCGGACGTTTCGGATGTTTTCCACAAAATACTGCGTGTCCCGGTCATTGACCGCCGAGGTGGAAAAGGCCTGCAACTGGGCGTCATAGGTGCGCTGCAAAAAACGCCACCCCACGATACCCCCAGTTGGAACGACCGGCAGGAATGTCATTGCCGATAGGCCATCAGACGCTCTTCGCGCGGCAGCAACGATCGAAGCGCCTTCAGGCATTTGTAGTACTGCTCGGTCACCAGGGCTTCGGTCGCCTGTGCAAGGACCCGGCGACTGTCGACATCCGTGAAGACCTGGCTCAGTTCCTCGATCCGTCGCAGCAGCTGTTGTTTTGCGTCTCCGGCTTCCAGATCTCCGGACAGGACCAGCTGGGCCGCGTAACACACGCGCCGGACCGGGGTTGTCACTTCGTCGGGATGTATCGCGTCGCGCAACCGAAGGACATTTGCCTCGGGCGTCATGATTGAAAAGCGGGTCCGCCGATCGCCGTTCTCGATCACTACGCCATTGATCAGAACCCGCTCTTTCGGAGCCAGCTTCAGAACCAGCCCTCCCATTACGCGGTCCCCCGCTGACGCAGCCCGCGCAAAACCGCCAGATTGATTTCAAGCAGCGGCTCGACCCCGGCCTTGCTGGCCAGAACCTGGCCCGTGTGCTGCTCGGTGAACTCGGCCAGATAGAAGATCCGCGCGCGCAGCTCATCCGGCAGTGCATTGTCCGAGTCCACGACGCCGTTGGCCAGGACGGACCACAAGCGGCGGTTTTCATGCAGCGCCTGAACAAAGCCCGCGAAATCCGAGGCTTTGCGCGCAGCCGCTGCCTTGAGCCGATGCGTGATCTTTGAAATCGCCTCATACTCGGTATCACGCGGGGTTCGCGTCGGAGCGGCGGACTGAGCATATGCCCGTTGGGCAAGCGTTTGCGGGGTCACTTGAAATCCTTTCAAAAGGCCGTCGTGTTTGCAGTCACGGTCGGGGCGCGTTGGTCACGCCCCGACCAAGTTTCCGCCTTAGCGGAACAGCGACAGGATCGACTGCGGAGCCTGGTTGGCGATCGACAGCGATTGTGTCGCCAATTGCTGCTGGACCTGCAGGGCCTGCAGACGGGCCGAGGTCTCTTCCATATCGGCGTCCACCAGCGAACCGATGCCGGATTTGAAAGAGTCAGTCAGGTTCGAGATGAACTCCTTCTGGGTCTCGATCCGCCCTTGCGCCGAACCGAACGCGGCCGACGCGTCAATCGCCGTGTCGATCAAGGTTTCGATCGTGCCCAGTGCTGCGGCAGCGCCGGCACTGGTCGAAACGTCAATCGACGACAGCGCGCCAAGACCGCCAGAACCGGCATTGGTGAACTGGGCCGAAACGGTTACGTCGCGATCTGCGTCAGCACCAGCGGTTGCGGTCCCGGTCACGAAGGACAGGGTGCCCGGCGCGCTGGAGTCATAGTCGATCGCTACACCGGTGATCCCAAGCGCGTCGATCTGGTTCTTCAGCCCCACTGCCACGATGGCATCTGTGTAGGCAGAGTCATAGGTTCCCGAAGGGTCCAGATCGCTGGCCTGCACGGTGTATGATGCAACTTTGTCCCCGATGGTGATCGACACTTTGTCGCCGACGGCGAAGTTGTCGGTCGAACTGTCGATCACGATGTCACCGGACCCGCCGGACTTGTCCATTGTGAACCCGGCAGCATCATTGTCAGTGGTCGCGTTGTCCGAGCCGGCCAGAACGCCCTTGCTGGCATATCCACCGGTCGACAGGTCCTGGCTGGCCACCGAAATCGACGACGAGGTCACGTTGCCTGCGCTGTCGCGATCCAGCGACGACAGGATCGATGCGGTGCCCGCTGACCCGTCCACAAGATTGAGGCCGTTGAACTGTGCGGCACCGACAACCGATGCGATCTGGTCCCGCAGGGCAGTTACGTCATCATTGATCTTGCCGCGGTCGACGTTGTCCTCCTGTGCGGCGACGATCTTGTTCCTCATCTGGGTCAGCAGGTCGGTCACGGTTTCCGAAGCGTTCCGGGCCACGGCGACAGTCGATTCACCCAGTGCCAGACTATCCTTGATCGCATTGAAACCGTTGACGTCGGATTCCATCACCTTGGAAATCGCCCATACGGCCGAGTTGTCCTTGGCCGTTGCGACATCCTTACCTGTCGAAATCGCGTTCTGGGTTGCTGCAAGGTTCTTGTTGACCGATTTCAGGGTCTGCAGCGCAACCATCGCGCCGTTGTTTGTCAGAATGCTGGACATGTTTTTCATCCTTTTCCATTCGGGCCTTCTTCGCCCAGTGACGCCCGACCATCATTGGCGGACGTGTTGTCGTTCTGACCTGTGCGAGCTACCGATCAGTGCTCGCGCCACCTTCTTTCGAGGTGCCGGACCACTTTTGAGCCTGATCTCCTAACGGAGTGCTAAGGCGGTCCGACCGAAAAAGACGGATTTGAATCAAACCCGCCGCTAGGCACGTTTTTCCAGCTTGGGATCCTGACGGACGGCGAAGCCATTGCGTTGCCCGGCCGCGTCGTATGTCGTGAATTCCTGCCGGATTTTTCTGAGTTCAGCCATCCGGTTCATGACCGCCCGAATCCCTTCGGCCGCGCTGTTCAGCAGGCCCTGATTGCGCTCGACCTTCTTGTGCAGCCGAATCAAGTCGTCACTGTCGTGCACCTGCATCTCGTTGATTGCGCCGATCAGTTTTTCCTTTTGCGGCATCATCTGGCCCAGCCGATCCAGGTCTCCTTCGACCAAAGCCCTGCGCTCGACATCGAGAACCTCCTCAAGAGGCTTAATCAGTCCATGCTTGTGCTCAGTCGGCATGGGTCTTCTCCATCATTGCATTGAATAGGGTTTCCGACAGTCCGATCCCGCCGGATCGGGCCAATTGCCTGGCCTGCTCCTGCAGCAGGAAAGACGAGAACTGGTCTTCGCCCGCGCCACCTCCGAAAGCCTGCCGCGTCTTACCTAGGCCTGCGGCTTTCAGCATGTCGGCTAGAAAAGTTGCCTCAAGCTCGACCGCTGCGGCCTTGAGTCTTTGTTCGGTCATATTGCTGCGCGGTACCGGCGCGAAGTTTGGGATTTCCATCGCCCTCTCCGAAAATTGTTTCGATCTTTGTCGATCAAAGCGAAGAGCGGTTAAAATAAACGTAACTACCTTGAGGGCAGGTTTGGGCCAAACAACCGGAGCCGGAGCAAAATGCCCAACGCCCTGACCATGATGACCAATGTGATTTCCGGCGGAAAGCCGGATTGCGCCGCAAAGTCCGAGCCCCCAACAAAAGGCGACTCTGATTTCGCGGAACTCATGGCCGAAGATGAGATGCCGGACCTCGAGGCCGAAGCGAAACCTCATCCGGACAGCCGCGCGGATCCAGAAATCGTGGATGGCGATGAAAACACCGACCCGGACATCCCGCTGGCCGAACCTGCTTCGGCTGAACCGCTGGAATTGCAGGGATCACAACAGGACGCCCGACTGCAAGACACACCTCTGTCCGCGGCAACGCCCGGTGAACTTCCAAAGCGCGTGGCGACAGCGCACGCCCCTCTCGGGGCCACTCCGCCGGCGGAGGGACGCCAGTCAACTGCCGCTGCAACCATGCACGCAGAAACCTTTGATCCCGATCGCCGATCGCTCGCGGGCGACACGGGCAAGGGAGCCGAAGCGCTCGAGCGTGCCGCGAGCACAGTGCCTCAACATGGGTCAGCGGCAAAAGAGCAATTGAACACCGCCGAACCTGGAATGAGTGGGGGACCGCAGAACCGAAAGGACGAATTGTGCACTGCAGCCGGAAAAGAAGCCAGGCGCGACGAGCAGGCCACCGGATCGTGGGGGGTGGATCAACGGCCGGCCAAACCTGCTGGCCAGGGAACGGCATCCATCATCCGGGCGCAGATCGTCGGTACATCGGAACGCGCAGCACTGAAGGACCCGATGCCAGAGGACAGTCTGCACGACCGGATGCCAACGCAGGACTTGGGTACGACCCCAGCGCAAAGGGATACAGGCCCGACCAACGGCGCCCCGTTCTCGGGCCGGGCGGAAATTGCTCGGGCAGTCGCCGGGCAAATGGCGGCAACCATCGTCGCAAAGCCGGGAAGCGGAAGCGTGGAAATCGCACTGACTCCGGAAGAGCTGGGCAAAGTTTCGATCAAGGTGACCGGGCGCGAAGACGGGTTGCACATGATGATCGTCGCTGACCGGCCCGAAACCATGGACCTCATGCGCCGGCATATTTCGATCCTTTCAGCCGAGTTCAAAGAGATGGGGCTGGGCGATCTTTCCTTTGAACTGGGCACCTCGGCGAACCCAGAACAGGATGCTGAGCCACCTGAACGCGGCACATTCATCACCGCGGGGGAGCTTGACCCTGCAACCGAAACACCCGCTCGGGCCCGCCCAACCCAGGTGGACCGGGCGTTGGACCTGAGGCTTTGAATCATGATCACCACAGCGGCATCCGCGACACAAACATCCTCAACAGCGCAACCAACGAGAACCTCAGCAGCGACAGGGCTGACCTCGGACTTTGAGACGTTTCTCATGATGTTGACGGCGCAGGCGCGCAACCAGGATCCTCTGGAGCCACTGGATTCGTCGGAATATGCGTCGCAACTCGCCCAGTTTTCGATGGTCGAGCAGCAGGTGCAGACCAACGACCTTCTGGCAAACCTCACCGCCGCCCTGAGCAGCGTCAACCTGGATGAGCTGTCCAACTGGATTGGGGTCGATGTTCAGGGGGCAGCCTCCTTCCGGTTTGATGGCCAGCCACAGACCATATTCACTCAGCCCGACCTGGGCGCGGATGCGTCTGTGCTCCTCATCAAGGATTCCGACGGAACCGAAATTGACCGGATCTCTGTGCCGGTATCCGAGACCGAGTTTCTTTGGGCTGGAGTGGATGCATCGGGCAATCCGCTGCCCAACGGCACCTATTCCGCAAGGCTGGAAAGCTATTTGGGTGATGAACTGCTCTCGGCGCGGCCCGCGGCCACCTACAGCCGCGTCGTCGAAGCCCAAGTCGGGGCAGGTGTCGTCATGTTGACCTTGGACAGCGGCGTCGTGATTCCGGCAACCGACGTCGTTGCCGTTCGTACCGGCGCTTGAACTCGGGAGCGCTGCGGGCCAAGGATTGGCCGTCCAGATTCGCAACGCTCCGGTGTCTCAACTGTCCGTTCCAACCGCTCCTCCACCCGGCCTTGCAGACCAACTTGTCGAAAGCGGGTTGATCGCAAAAGACGCCCAGTTCGAAACGCTGTATGGCGGACGCACGAACCAGGTGTGGAAGGTATTGGACGCCGAGCCGGACCGGGTTTTGAAGTTCTATCGGTCTTCCCTTCAAAACCCGCTGTTTCGCAACGACGCCCAACTCGAAGTAGCCTGTCTGCACGCACTTGCTGCGACGGGGTTTGTTCCGCGGCTTCGCGCCTCGGGCAGCTTTGGCCCGGATCGCTGGGTTTTCTATGACCATGCGGCCGGCACTCCGTGGCGAGAAGGGACCGCGCAGGTGGCGAAACTGCTGCATGATCTTCACGCCCAAGAAATCGGGCTAGAGGTCCCTAAGGGATGCAATGGAAGCGTTGATCTCGATCATCACGGCACCCGTATTTTGAGCGGTTGCCGCTCGGAACTCAGCGCCGTTATGGCCGAACGCAAACCCAGATCCCAGGTGCCGCCGACCCCCCGAGTATGCCTGATCCATGGCGACCCAGTGGCCGGCAACATCCTCGTCTCCCCCGCGGGGCTGACACTGATCGACTGGCAATGCCCGGCGATGGGTGACCCATGCGAGGATCTTGCCCTGTTCCTGTCACCCGCCATGCAGCATCTCTATCGCGGCAAGGCGCTGACCCCCGAGGAAGAGGCTACGTTTCTGTCGGCCTATGACAGCCCGCCGACGGTGCGCCGATACCTCGAGCTAAAGCCCTGGTACAATTGGCGTATGGCTGCCTACTGCCTGTGGCGGGCCGAGAATGGTGCGCCAGCCTATAGGGCCGGGTTTGACCTTGAGGTTGCGGCCCTCTGACCGTGGGCCGTATCACAAATCGGCAAGAGCCATGGCCGCATAAGCCGGTGGCATCAGCAGTCGCCGCCAGCGCCCGAATGGGAACTTTGACGGCGGTTTGGCGATGACGTCCGGAATATTCGCGGGCTCCCCCAAAACCAAGCGGGCCAATGCCCGCCCGCAATAGCTGCCCATCGCCACGCCGTTCCCGTGATAGGCCAGACCGGCAAACAAGCCCGGGTGGCCCGGAACCTCCCCGACAAAGGGCAGCAGGTCACGGGTCAGGCAAACCATACCTGACCACATATGAGTTGCCTCAACCTCGGCCCAACCCGGGAACATGCGATCAAAGTCACGGCGTACTTTGCGACGGATCGCAGCTTCGGCGCGCGGCGAGGACATGAGGCCTCCTCGCATTCCGAAAAGGAACCGGTTGTCCGGCATCAGACGGAAATAGTGCAGCAGGTTGCGCGTGTCGTACGCCATCTGGCGCGAAGTCCAACCCTGTTCCTGCAATTCAGCTTCGGTCAGCGGACGTGTCACCATGACCGTAGACTGGGCGGGCATGTAACGGGCGTCCAACCAGTCGGGCAGATCGTCGCTGGAATAACCGTTGGTGCAGATCAACACCGTCTTGGCCTGGATACGGCCCGCGGGGGTGGTCATCTTGTGCCCGGACCCGGCTTTTCTGATGTCCTGAACCGGGCTTTTCGAGAATACTGCGGCACCTTGCGCCTGCGCGGCCCGGGCCAACCCGAACAGGTATTTCTGCGGGTTCAGCCCAAAGCCGACTGGATCGGTATATCCGCCAAAGAAACGGCCCCCCATACCGAGGCGTTCCAAATCCGACGGCTCATGCAGAACCCCACCGCTTTCCGCGCGACGCCGCAGCTGCTCCATCGCGCGCGGGCTGTGCGCCAGCTGCGTCTCCCCCTCGGAGTGAACGTCTGCGTCGATCCGAAAGCGCTGCAAAAGATCCGCAACCAAGGCGACCGCGTCGGTTTCGGCCTGCGCGTAATCCTGTGCCGCCGAAATCCCATAGCGCCGCGCAAGTGTCGCCGAACCAAGCTTGGACCCTCCTTGGCAGCAAAACCCACCATTGCGCCCCGAAGCGCCCCAGCCCGGAGTTTCGGCCTCGAACACTGCGACAGAAACACCACTTTCGGCGAGGTGCAGGGCCGCAGACAATCCGGTGAACCCGCCGCCGACAATCGCAACGTCGGTCGACAAATCACCCGAATGAACGGGCCAGTCAGGCGCCGTAGTGGTTTCATCCCACCAACACCCCTCACGGGGGCCGGGGCCATAGGTATAGGCCGGAAAGATCCGCCTCATTCGGTGCGCGCGGCAGCTTGTTCCTCTTGCCGCTGCCGGACCATCGCGCGTTTCGACACCAGCGAAGCGGTGATCACGCCCACGGTGACCACGGCGATCATGATGGTCGACAGCGCGTTGATTTCCGGGCTGACCCCCAGACGTACGGCCGAGAAAATCTTGATCGGCAGGGTCGTGGCCGAGGGGCCGGACGTGAAGGACGCGATCACCAGGTCATCCAGCGACAGGGTGAAGGCCAGAAGCCACCCCGAGATCACCGCAGGCGCGATGATGGGGAGCGTCACCAACCTGAAGGCCTGCGCCGGCGAGCAGCCCAGATCCAGCGCCGCCTCTTCCAGCGACCGGTCGAACGTCACCAGCCGCGAGGACACCACGACCGAGACGTAGCACATCGAAAAGGTCGTATGCGCCAGCACGATGGTCAGGATGCCTCGGTCCAGCCCGATCCCGATGAACAGCAGCAGCAGCGACAGGCCGGTGATCACCTCGGGCATCACCAGCGGCGCATAGATCATCCCGGAGAACAGCGTACGGCCAAAGAACCGCCCGCCCCGCACCATGACATAGGCTGCCATGGTGCCCAGAATGGTCGCCAGCGTCGACGAGAACACGGCAACGCGAACGGTGACCCAAGCCGCATCCAGAAACGCCTGGTTCTGCATCAGTTCGCCATACCATTTGGTCGAGAACCCAGCCCAGACCGTGACCAGCTTGCTTTCGTTGAAGCTGAAGATGATCAGGATCACCATCGGGATGTACAAAAACGCAAAGCCCAGCGTCAGCGAGACCGTGTTGAACCAGCTCAGCCTGTTCATTGCTCTGCCTCCGCCTGTTTCTGCTGGTTGCGCTGGAACAGCACGATCGGGATCACCAGGATCAGCAGCAGGATCACCGCCACGGCGCTGGCCACCGGCCAGTCGCGGTTCGAGAAGAACTCCTCCCACAAGACTTTGCCGATCATCAGCGTGCCCGACCCGCCCAGCAGCGAGGGGATCACGAATTCACCGATCACGGGGATCATCACCAGGAAACATCCCGCAATGATGCCCGGGCGCGACAGTGGGATGGTCACCAGCCAGAAGGCCTGCGTGCGCGAACAGCCCAGATCCTCGGCCGCCTCGATCAGCGAGCCGTCCAGCCGGTCTAGCGCCGCATAGATCGGCAGGATCATGAAGGGCAGGTAGGTGTAGACGATGCCGACATAGACGGCCGTTTGCGTGTTCAGAATGGTCAGCGGGGTCGAGATGATGCCCGTCCACAGCAGGAACTGGTTCAGGTAGCCTTCGTTCGACAGGATCCCCATCCACGCATAGACGCGGATCAGGAACGAGGTCCAGAACGGCAGGATCACCAGCATCATCAGCGTCGGACGCCATTCCTCGGGCGCGCGGGCCATGCCATAGGCGATGGGATAGCCCACCACCAGGGTCAGCGCGGTCGCGATCAGCGCGATCTTAACGCTGGACAGGTAGGCTTTCCAGTACAGGTCATCCTCGGTCAGCCAGACGAAATTCTCGAAATCCAGTTGGCTGAAGAATTCCTTGATCCCGGCCCAGCCCTGCGACAGATCAAGGGTCGGGGTGTAGGGCGGGATCGCAAGCGCGATGTCCGACAGCGAGATCTTCAACACGATGAAGAACGGCACCAGGAACAGGGCCAGCAGCCAGACATAGGGAATGGCGATCAGGACCGCGCGGCGCATCAGTCTGCCAGCAGAACCGCCGCCGTGGCTGTCCAGGACAGCCAGACAGGGTCTTCCCAAGTAAAGGACCGGCGGGAAATCCGCCGTGTATTGGCCGTTTGCGCCTTGATGATCGTCCCGTTTGGCAATTCGACATGGTAGGTCGATAGGTTGCCCAGATAGGCGATGTCATGCACCTTGCCCTGCACGGCGTTGACGGCATCGGCAGGACGCTCGGCCGAGATCGTTACCTTTTCCGGCCGGATGGCCAGGTGACAGGCCTGCCCGTTTCCGAAGCTTGCCGCGGACGTGGCGGTCAGAGGCGGCTGGCCCTCGGCCCATTCGATACTGTACGTGCCCTCACCGGCTGCGGTTGCACGACCTTCGATGATGTTCACGTCCCCGATGAAATCGGCGACATAGACGGAATTGGGGTTTTCATAAATGCGGTCGGGCGTGGCGACCTGCATCAACTGACCCTGATCCATCACGGCAACGCGGCTGGCCACCGTCATCGCCTCTTCCTGGTCGTGGGTCACGATCACGAAGGTGGTGCCGGTCTTTTCCTGAATGTCCATCAGCTCGAACTGGGTGTCTTGGCGCAACTTCTTGTCCAGCGCTCCCAGCGGTTCGTCCAACAGCAGCAGTTTCGGCGCCTTGGCCAGCGACCGGGCCAGCGCCACGCGCTGACGTTGACCACCGGAAATCTGGTGCGGTTTGCGGCGGGCGAATTTCTCAAGACGGGTCAGGCGCAGCATCTCCTCGACCCGGTCTTCCAGATCATGCTTGGGCATGTTGTCCCGGCGCAGACCAAAGGCGATGTTGTCCCAGACGTTCAGATGGGGAAACAGCGCGTAGGACTGGAACATCATGTTGACCGCCCGCTTGTTCGGCGGCACCGGGTCGATGTCCTGACCACTCAGCATGATGTGGCCTTCGGTGGGTTTCTCGAACCCCGCCAGCATCCGCATCATCGTCGTCTTGCCGCAACCCGACGGCCCCAGCAAAGCAAAGAATTCCCGCTCGAAGATGTCCAGCGACAGATTGTCGATGGCAGTAAAATCCCCGAATCGCTTGGTCACATTTTTGAACTGGATCAAGGGTTTCGCCTGCGGATCTTCCCACGGCGCAAAGACGGTAGAGTTCAAATCGGCCCCCGTAAGTCAGCCTGTACAGGTAGTGCGCAAGGCAGAACCATTCTGCCTTGCGCAATCATTTCGGATCAGGTGCCCGATTTGATCTTGGTCCACAGGCGGGTCACGACCCGCTGCGTTTTGGCCGGGTAAGGCGTGGTGATGTAGAGGTTCTGCATCGTGGCATCATCCGGGTAGATCGCCGGATCCCCGATCACGTCTTCTTCCAGAAGCTCCTGCGACGCCTTGTTGCCGTTGGCGTAGTAGACGTAGTTCGACGCCGCCGCCATGTTGTTGGCATCCAGGATGAAGTTCAGGAATTTATGCGCGCCGTCCGGGTTGGGTGCATCCACCGGAATGGCCATCTGGTCGAACCACATCAGCGAGCCTTCGGCAAACGGGTGGTATTCGATGGTCACACCGTTGTCGGCCTCATCCGCCCGATCGCGGGCCTGCAGAATGTCGCCCGACCAGCCCACGGCCACGCAGATGTCGCCATTGGCCAGCGCATTGATGTATTCCGAGCTGTGGAACTTCTGGATGTAGGGACGCACGCCCATCAGCACTTCTTCGGTCTTGGCGATCACATCGGTGTCATGGCTGTCCGGATCTTCGCCAATGTACTGGAGTACCATTGGAATGATCTCTGACGGCGCATCCAGGAAATGGACGCCGCATGAGGCCAGCTTTTCCATGTTCTCGGGCTTCAGCACCAGGTCCATGCTGTTCAAGGGTGCATCGTCGCCCAGCACTTCCTTGACCTTGTCGACATTCACGCCCAGCCCCGTGGTGCCCCACATGTAGTTGATCGAATAGGCGTTGTCCGGGTCATATCCGGCCGTACGTTCCTGGATCACATCCCAGAGGTTAGCCGCATTGGGCAGCTTGGACATGTCCAGTTTCTGGAAGGCTCCAGCCTGGATCTGGCGCTGAAGGAAGGTGCCAGACGGCACCACCACATCGTAACCGGATCCCCCGGCCAGCATCTTGGTTTCCAGAACCTCGTTGCTGTCGAACACATCGTAGATCAGGGTCAGACCCGTCTCTTCCTGGAATTTGCTCAGCAACTCCTCGTCGATGTAGTCCGACCAGTTGTATACGCGCACCTCTTCCGCAACAGCGGCCGACGTCCCCAATGCGACAATTGCCGTCATCGTCAGCGTTTTGATTTTCATTTTCTTCTCCCTGCAAGTGTACGGGCATTTTCCCGTTTTTTTGGATTTGATCAAGTTTTGCGTTTTCCCTCGATACGTCGTATGGTTTCACGGGGCAAGAAACCTGACAAGCCGGGAGCATTGGGATTGGGGTGAACCAATTGGATTTGATCAAAAATAAGGCATCTGCTGCAGTGACCCAGACCGAAAAACGACCAGCACATGAACAGGTGTACCAGACACTGAAGTCGCAGATCATGTTCGGCGATCTGGTGCCGGGGCAACCGGTCACGATCCAGGGCCTGACCGATTCGCTGGGCGTGGGCATGACCCCGGTGCGCGAGGCCATCCGGCGCCTGATCTCGGACGGTGCGCTGATCTTTCAGGGCAACCGGCGGGTCAGCGTTCCCCTGCTGACCGCAACAGATGTCGAACAGATGATTTTCGCCAGAAATGCTGTAGAATCAGAGCTTTCCCGGCGCGCAGCAGTCAACATGACCACGGCGGATATCGACCAGCTTGAAAAGATCGACGAACAGCTGGATCGCACGATCGCCGACGGGGACGTTGGCGGCTATCTTCGCCTGAACCATGCATTCCACGAAAAACTCTATGACCACGCCGGTGCGCCGATTCTAAAGGATTTGGCCGAGCGCCTGTGGCTGCGATTCGGGCCGTCCTTGCGCGTCGTCTGCGGGCGTTTCGGCACCCAGAGCCTTCCGGACCGGCACAAGGACATCATCGATGCCTTGCGCGCCAGCGACGCTGAAAAAGTCGCAAAAGCAACGACCCAGGATATCGAACAGGGCATGGAACTGATGGCCGAGGCGCTGGCGACCGAATAGGTCAGCGCGATTCGATTGACAGAAAAAAATTTGATCATATTGTGACGGCAACCGCTGTTGCAGGAGTAGAGACCGATGTCGACCATCACCAACCACATGCCGACCGCCGAATTGCAGGCCCTGGATGCGGCGCATCACCTTCACCCGTTTTCGGCCAACGGCGCACTGGGCAAGGAGGGCGCGCGCGTCATCACCCGTGCCAAGGGCGTCTATCTGACCGACAGCGAGGGCGAAGAGATCCTGGACGCCATGGCCGGTCTGTGGTGCGTGAACGTCGGCTATGGCCGCGACGAACTGGCCGAAGTGGCGGCGCGCCAGATGCGCGAGCTGCCCTATTACAACACCTTTTTCAAAACGACCCATGTCCCGGCGATCGCGCTGGCGGCCAAACTGGCCGAGTTGGCGCCAGGTGACCTGAACCATGTCTTCTTCGCCGCCGGCGGGTCCGAGGCCAATGACACCAACATCCGTTTGGTCCGCACCTATTGGGCGGAAAAGGGCCATCCGAACAAGAACATCATCATCAGCCGCCACAACGCCTATCACGGGTCGAGTGTGGGGTCGGCCTCGCTGGGCGGCATGGCCGGCATGCACGCGCAGGGCGGCATCCCGATCCCGAACGTCCACCACATCAACCAGCCCAACTGGTGGGCCGAGGGCGGCGACATGACGCCCGAAGAGTTCGGTCTGGCCCGCGCGCGCGAGCTGGAAGAGGCGATCCTGGAACTGGGCGAAGACCGCGTTGCCGCCTTCATCGCCGAGCCGGTCCAGGGTGCGGGCGGCGTGATCGTCGCGCCCGACACCTACTGGCCGGAAATCCAGCGCATCTGCGACAAGTACGAGATCCTGCTGATCGCCGACGAGGTGATCTGCGGCTTTGGCCGCACCGGAAACTGGTTCGGCTCGCAGACCATGAACATCCGCCCGCACATCATGACCATCGCCAAGGGGCTCAGCTCGGGCTATGCGCCCATCGGTGGCTCGATCGTCAATGACGAGATCGCCGAAGTGATCGGCGGGACCGAGTTCAACCACGGCTATACCTATTCGGGCCACCCCGTCGCGGCGGCCGTTGCGCTGGAAAACCTGCGCATTCTGGAAGAAGAGAAGATCGTCGAGCATGTGCGCGATGTCGCGGCCCCCTATCTGAAACAGAAATGGGAGGCGCTGGTCGATCACCCGCTGGTCGGCGAGGCCAAGATCGTGGGCATGATGGCCTCGATCGCGCTGACGCCGGACAAGGCCAGCCGGGCCAAGTTCGCCTCCGATCCGGGTACTGTCGGGTACATCTGCCGCGATCGCTGCTTTGCCAACAACCTGATCATGCGCCATGTGGGCGACCGGATGATCATCTCGCCGCCGCTGGTCCTGACCCCGGCAGATATCGACGAGATGTTCGTGCGCATTTACAAGTCGCTGGACGAGGCGCAGGCCGAGATCATCGCCCAAGGCTTGATGAAAGCGGCCTCGTGAGTTCAGGGAAATATCAAAAAAGGGCGGTCCGGTAGGGCCGCCCTATTTCGTTCACCGCATCCGTTCCAGCAATTGCACGGTTGCGTACCCATCCGGCAAAAGACCACGCGCCATCTGATAGGCCCGCAGCGCATTGATGGTGTTCGGACCGATCCGCCCGTCGATGGCCTGCGTGTCGAACCCGGCCAGGGTCAGGCGCAGCTGCAATTCCTTGCGTTCGGTAAAACTCAGCACCCGGTCACCGCGCGGCCAGCTTGCGCGGAACGGACCCTGACCGGCCAGCCGGTCCGACAGGTGACCGATGCCGATCACATAGGCATCGGCGCCGTTGTAGCGCTCAATCACGCTGAAATTGTCAAAGATCATCAAGGCCACGCCACCGCTGCCGGCCGGCAGCAGGATCGAGGCGGGTCCAAAATCTGCGATGCCACCGCCGTTTGCAGCGCGGACGCCGCGTGCGGCCCATTCCGAGGGCAGCAGACTAACGTCCCGACTGGCGCTGGCATAGTCGAACCCTTTCGGCAAACGCACCTCGACCGCCCAGGGCTGACCTTTGGTCCACCCGAACTTGGCAAGGTAGGCGGCAGCGGACGCAAGTGCATCCGTAGGATCGTCCGACCAGATGTCGCGGCGTCCGTCGCCGTCGAAGTCAACCGCATGCTCCAGGTATGAGGTCGGCATGAATTGCGTGTGCCCCATGGCACCCGCCCAACTGCCCGTCATTCGGTCCGAGGTGATGTCGCCGGCCTGCACGATTTGCAATGCCGCCAGCAACTGCGTTTCGAAGAACTGCGCACGCCGCCCGTCATGGGCCAGCGTTGCAAGTGACCGAATTGTCTGGCTGCTGCCCCGATACGTGCCGTAGGACGTTTCCAGCCCCCAGACCGCGACCACCACCTCTTTTTCGACCCCGTACCAGGCTTCGATCCGCTCCAGCGTATCCTTGTACCGCACCAGCGCCTTGCGCCCATTTGCGATGCGCAGGTCTGACACGGCCGAATCCAGATACTCCCAGATCGGTTTCGAGAACTCGGCCTGGCTGCGATCACGCTTGATGGCGTCAGTGTCATAGGTCAGGCCCGACAATGACCGGTCCAGGACCTGTGGCCGGATACCTGCCGCAACTGCCCGGTGCCGGAAGGCGTTCAACCAGGTCTCGAAGCTGGTGTTGCCTTCGACGACCACCCGGTGCATGCCCGTGGTCGGCCTTGGCACCGGCCGGATCGAAACCGTCAGATCGGCCGACGCCAACTGGATCGAATCCAGCGCCGGTCTGATCTGTGGTCGTTTGGTTGTATTCGAAGTCTCCGCCTGCAAGATGGATGCCCAAAATGCGGCGGCCACAAAGCCACACACATATTTCATGATTCAGGTTTTCCTGATTACTGCTCGCAGACAGGGTACCCCAGATTGCGCAAATCACAAAGCGCTCAGGACTGGCTCTCTTGATCTTTTGCTTCGCGCTCGGCCCGGATCTTGGCCAGCGCCTCGCGCAGCAATGGCACCCGGTTGGGGCGGAAACTGTCCTGGGTGACGGACATCGCGCGCATTCGGTCCAACCGAAACACGCGAAAATCCCGCCTCAGATGGCACCAGCTGAGCAGTACGCTGGCATGATCCATGTACACGATGCTCAGTGGGCTCACGCGGCGCTGGGTGTCGTCACCTTTCGCGTCGGTATAGTCGAACTCGACCACACGCTCGTCCCACGTCGCCTGTCGCAGGTCGGCAACTTCGATGCTGGGGGCGGCAGGACGGTCGAACCGGGTGGCGGTCAGCACTGCGTGGCTCAGGCGGTGGGACTGGCGGTGGGGCAGCCGGCCCTGCAGTTTGCGCAGCGCCGCACCGGCGGCGTCCGACAGAGCCGGGTCTCCGATCAGTTGCACCTCGCGCAGGCCAAGAACCAGCGCCTCCAACTCGTCATCGGTGAATCCCAGCGGCGGCAGTGTCGCGTCTTCGATCAGGGTGAACCCGAACCCGGCCTCGCCATCAATGACTGCACCGAGGCCACGCAGAGCGTCGATGTCGCGATGCACGGTGCGTGCCGAAACCCCCAGATCCTGCGCCAACTGCGCCGAGGTCCTGGGCGACGGGCCAGACCGCAAGGCCTGCATCAATTGGAACAGTCGGGCGGTGCGGGACATGATGTCATTCAATCTAAACCTAATGACAGAAACTGTCATTAGCCCGCGTTAGACCGGCGGCACCCCAATTACGGAGCCCATTATGTTGACCCTTCTTACCTACCCTTCCGCTTTCGGACTTTTCAGCGCCAGCCCCTTTTGCGTCAAAACCGCCTATATGCTGCAGCTGGCCGGGCTGCACTGGCGCCGCTCGGACATGGTCGATCCGCGACAGATGCCGCACAGCAAGTTGCCGGTTTTGCGCACACCCGAACGCCTGGTGCCGGACAGCGACCAGATTCGCGACTGGCTGGAAGCGCAGGGCGCCGAATTCGACCGTGGCCTGAGCGATGTGCAAAAGGGCCAGTCCCGCGCGTTGATCCGCATGGCCGAGGAACATCTGTATTTCCAGATTGTCATGGACCGCTGGGCCAACGACGAGGTTTGGCCAGTTCTGCGCGACACCTTCTTCTATGAGATTCCCCGAATCGTCCGACGTCCGATCTCGAACTCGGTCCGTAAATCGGTCTTGAAAGGCCTTCGGTCGCAAGGGATCGGACGCTTCTCCGAGGCCGAACGGATGGCACGGGTCGAACGCGACCTCGAGGCGATCTCAGCTTATCTGTGGCAGGCCCCGTATCTTTTGGGCGATCACCCCACTTCGGCCGACCTCAGCGTCGGCCCGATGCTGGCTGCGATGCGGGCCACTCCGGCCGATACCCGGCTTACCCGGCGCATCAAACAGGATACGCTGCTGAACAGTTATGTTGACCGGATGGAACAGGCGATCCCCCTGCCATGAGGCCTTTCGATGACCCCAAGGTGGCGTCTGCCTACGAGGCATTCGCCGCGGACACCAAAAGCGGCGCTCTGGCTCTGCGCGATCTGGTCTTCGCCACCGCGCAGGAACTTCAACCGGCGGTTTTGATGACCGAGGCTCTGCGATGGGGCCAACCGGCCTATCTGAGTCCCAAGGGAACAACCATCAGGCTGGGTGGACACACCTCCGCCCGGTTTGCCCTGTTTGTCCACTGCCAGACCCGGCTTATCGGTGAGTTTACCTCGGCCTTTCCCGACGCTGACAGGATTGACGGCAATCGCGCCATCCTGTTCGACGGGATCGAACAGATCGACCCCGTCCGGCATGGATGGCTGATCGCCCGGGCGTTGACCTATCACCGCTGACGGCGTTTGCGCTCGACCTTGCGTTTGATCTTGTCCTTCTTGCGCTTGGTGCTGACCGCCTTGCGCCGTGTCGGACGGCCGGGCCGCCCACGTCCGCCGCCGCGCGGCATGGCCTGATCTTCGATCGACAGCAGCTCCAACTCCAGCCCGCCGGTCACCGGTGTGGCCTCGGTCAGGCGCACTGTGACACGCTGGCCAATGGCGATGGTCAGGCCGGTATCGGCCCCCATCAGGGTGCCGGCCTCGGCGTCGAAGTGAAAGAACTCGCGCCCCAGCGACCGCACCGGCACCAGCCCGTCGGCCCCGGTTTCGTCCAGTTTGACGAAGGCCCCGAACCGGGCGATGCCGCTGATGCGGCCGGTGAACTCGTTGCCGACGCGCTCGCTCAGATAGGCCGCCAGATATCGGTCAGTCGTGTCGCGCTCGGCCATCATCGAGCGGCGCTCGGTGTCCGAGATGTGGGTAGCAATCTCCTCCAGCCGCTCGATCTCGTCGGCGGTCAGCCCGTCCTTGCCCCAGCCATGGGCCGAGATCAGCGCCCGGTGCACGATCAGGTCGGCGTAGCGGCGGATGGGCGAGGTGAAATGCGCATAGTTGCGCAGCGCCAGCCCGAAATGGCCAAAGTTCTCGGGGCTGTAATAGGCCTGCGCCATCGACCGCAAGGTGCTGAGATTGATCAGCTCGGCATCCTCGGTGCCGGCGGCGGCATTCAACAGCGCGTTCAGGTGACGGGTCTGCAGCACCTGCCCTTTGGCCAGATTCAGCCCGGCGGCCTGTGCCGTCTCACGCAGGCTTTCCAGCTTTTCGGGCGCGGGTTCCTCGTGCACCCGGAACAACAGAGGGCTGCGCTTGGCGATCAGCGTCTCGGCCGCGGCCACATTGGCCAGGATCATGAATTCCTCGATCAGCCGGTGCGCGTCCAGCCGCTCGCGGAAGGCCACGCTTTCGACCTCGCCCTTGTCGTTCAGCACGATCTTGCGTTCCGGCAGATCCAGGTCCAGCGGCTGGCGTTCGTTGCGGGCCGTCTTCAGTGCGCCATAGGCGGCATAGAGCGGTTTCAGGACGCTCTCCAGCAGCGGGCCGGTCCGGTCATTGGGGGTGCCGTCGATGGCCTCCTGCACCTCGGCATAATGCAGAGACGCGGCCGAGCGCATTAGCCCCCGCACAAAGCGGTGGTCGATCTTGTTGCCGTTTGCATCGATCCGCATCCGCACCGCGATACAGGCGCGCGGCACGCCTTCGTGCAGCGAACACAGATCGCCCGACAGACGGTCGGGCAGCATCGGCACGACGCGGTCGGGGAAATAGGTCGAGTTGCCCCGCTTGCGCGCCTCGCGGTCCAGCGCACTGCCGGGGCGCACATAAGCGGCCACATCGGCAATGGCGACCCAGATTACGTGACCGCCCGGGTTCTTCGGGTCGTCATCTGCATGGGCATAACAGGCGTCGTCATGGTCGCGCGCGTCCGACGGGTCGATGGTCAGCAGAGGGATGTCCCGCAGATCCTCGCGCCCTTTCAGCCCGACGGGCTTGGCCAGGTCGGCCTCGGCGATCACGTCATCGGGAAAATCATCCGGGATGCCGTGCTGGTGGATCGCGATCAGCGACACCGCCTTGGGCGCGGACGGATCGCCCAGCCGTTCCACGATACGCGCACGCGGCAGCCCCATACGATTTTTCGGCCCGGCCTGCTCGGCCTCGACCAGTTCGCCATCCTTGGCGCCCAGCGCCGCGTCTTCGGCCACCAGCCATTCGGTCGATCCAGCCTTGTCGATCGGCACGATCCGCCCGCCCTCGGCGCCCTTTCGGAAAATCCCCACGACCCGGCGCGGATTGGCGCCGATGCGGCGGATCAGGCGGGCCTCGTAATTGTGATCTTCTTCATGCACCTGGGTCAGCCGGGCCAGGATCCGGTCACCCTCGCCGAGCGCCGGGTCGCTGGCGCGGGAAATGATCAGCACGATCGGCTCGACCCCTTCGCCATGCCATTCCAGCGGCCGCGCGAACAGGTCGCCGTCGGCGTTCGGCGCCTTGACCTGCAGCACGCTGACCGGCGGCAGGCGGTCCGGGTCGCGATAGCTGCGCTTGCGCTTTTCCAGATGGCCCTCGGCCTCAAGCTCTTTGAGGATCCGTTTCAGGTCGATCCGGTCCGCGCCCTTGATGCCAAAGGCCTTGGCAATGTCGCGTTTCGAGGTGAGCGTGGGGTTCGCCGAGATCCAGTCGAGGATCTCCTGCTTCGTCGGTATGCGTTTCATGATTTCCGCCTAGCACGCCGATACGACCGCGTCATGACCAAAAAGTGGCCGGGCGCATCAATCGTTCAGGCTAAATAGTCGGCCAGGATCCGGGCGTAGATCGCTTTGAGCTGGCGGATCTGCTCGACCGGGACGGATTCGTCCACCTGATGCATGGTGCGTCCGACCAGGCCGAACTCGACCACGGGGCAGTGGTCCTTGATGAACCGCGCGTCCGAGGTGCCCCCGGTGGTCGACAGCTCGGGCCGACGGCCGGTCTCGGCCTCGACCGCGCGCGCGACCAGATCCGACAGCGGCCCCGGAGGGGTCAGAAAGCTTTCGCCCGAGACTTTGATTCGCGTATCGATCTGCACGCCGAACTCTGCCGCCACGTCCGCCGCCTGCGCCTTCAGCCAGTCGCTGAGGCTGGCGCCCGAATGCAAGTCGTTGAACCGGATGTTCACCGCCCCACGGCACTGGGCCGGAATGACGTTGGTGGCCGCGTTGCCGGTGTCCATCGTGACCACGGCCAGGGTCGAGGCGTCGAAATGGTCCGTCCCCCGATCCAGCTCGTGACTGGCCAGCCGATCCATCAGCCGCGCCAGCGCGGGCAGCGGGTTTCTGGCGCGATGCGGATACGCCGAATGGCCCTGCACGCCCGTCACCTCGAACCACGCGGTCATCGACCCGCGGCGGCCGATCTTCATCATCTCGCCCATCTCATTGGGGCAGGTCGGCTCGCCCACCAGACAGACCGACATCCGCTCGTCCTGCGCCTGCATGTAGTCCAGCAGCGCGGTGGTGCCGTCCACCGCATCGCCTTCTTCATCCCCCGTGATGGTCAGGATGATCGCCCCATCGGGCGGGGTGTCGCGCACGAAATCCACCGCCGCCGCAACAAAGGCCGCCACCCCCGATTTCATGTCGGTGGCGCCCCTGCCATACAGAACGCCGTCATGGATTTCCGCGCCGAACGGCGGGCGGGTCCATGCGGCCTCATCGCCCACCGGCACCACGTCGGTATGGCCGTTGAATCCGAAACTGCGCGCATGCCCCTTGTCGCCCCACCGGGCGAACAGGTTGCAGACGCCGCCGCGATCCACCCGCGTGCAGGTGAAACCGGCCCGCGCCAGGATATCTTCCAGTAGAATCAGCGCCCCGCCTTCCTCGGGTGTGACCGAGGGGCAACGGATCAGGTCTGCGGTCAACTGGACAGAGTCGGTCATTCAGGGGCCTCGCAGGGTCGGCAGGATGTGGGTTCACGCACAGATTCAACGAATTGGCCGCAATGCCAACCCCGATCGGTGGTTTTCCGGTCGCCCAGCCCGAAAAAACGGCAAAAAAGAAATCCCGGTCGATGACCTCGCGACGACCTTGCCGCGCCATGGCAAATTGCGCTAGAGCGCCGCGAAACAGGTGAACCAGCCATGACGCGCGCCCTTTTCGCATTGATCTGCCTGACCTTCGCGGTCTTTGCACAACACAGCCAAGCCGAAACTCTGACGGTCACGACGGTGGAGCGTCCTCCGTTCTCGTATGTGGATGAGGGCGAGGGCACCGGCTTCTCAATGGACCTGCTGGCCGCGCTGGCTGAAGAACTGGGCTGGGAATACACGGTCGTTCGAGTCGACGCGTTCGGGGACATGCTGTCGGCGGTCGAGAACCGCGAAGCCGACATGGCGATCGCGAATATTTCGATCACCGCAGGCCGAGAAGCCCGGATGGATTTTAGCCAACCGATTTTCGAAGCGGGCCTTCAGATAATGGTACCATCAGACGCGGCGCGCAGCCCGTCCTTGATGCAGGCGCTGCTGTCACGCGAGCTGTTCATCGCCATCGGGCTGGCCTTTGCCATCCTGCTGGGTGGCGGCATGCTGATGTGGGGGTTCGAACGCCGATCCCAACCCTATTTCGACCGCGACCTGAACGAGGCCTGGTTCCCATCCTTCTGGTGGGCGTTGAACCTGGTGGTCAATGGCGGCTTTGAAGAGCGGATGCCCCGGACCCCGTTCGGGCGAATTCTGGGTGTGATCCTGGTCGTATCATCGCTGTTCATCGTATCCGTATTCACCGCGCGGATCACCTCGGTCATGACGGTGGATGCGATCACCAGCAACATCAACTCGGTCAATGATCTGTACGGCAAGCAGGTCGGGACGATCTCGGGTTCGACCGCCGCCAGTTTTCTGAACCGGCGCGAGGTCGAATTCACCGGGTACGAAGACCTGGACAGCATGTTGACCGCGTTCAAGGATGGGGACCTGGATGCCGTCGTGTTCGACGCGCCGATCCTGTCGTATTTCGCCGCACATGAAGGCCGCAAGATTGCGGCAATGACCGGCGGCGTCTTCCTGCGCGAGAATTACGGTATCGTCTTCCCGACCGGGTCACCTCTGGTCGAGGATGTGAACCAGGCGCTTCTGGGCCTCCGCGAAGATGGCACCTATGACCAGATCTATCGCAAGTGGTTCGGCACGCGCCGCTAGGCGCCTTCGGGCTTGTCGCCGAAGAAGGGCGTCATCTGCGCAACAATAACTGCGTTTTCCTCAAGCGCCCTCTGCATCAGCGCGCGTTCGTCCGGGTCGATCTCATGCCCCTGCGCCTCGCGCTCGGCCAGGGTGCCATAGCCGGTTACGTCCAGCGGAGCCGTATCGGCCTGCTTGAGAATGGCCACGGTTTCGCGCACGGCCTCGGCCTCGTCCACTCCGCTGGCATAGCACATGAGCGCCGCGCCGGTGGCACCTTCGGGCAGGCCGTCGCCATCCTTGCGGCCAATCTGAACCAACAGAGTATAGACCTGCTGGCGCGAGGGTTTCTTTTGCTTTTCCATGCCGTGGGCCTTAGCCGGGGGCCGGTCGATGGTCAAGCATGGCAGCTGGACGCGGTTCCCGGATGCCGTGTCGTTTTTTGACGCGCTCAGGCCCACCGTCCGGTCAGACTGGTCGCGAAAAATCGATGGAGTACATCATGACCAAACGCGGCCGCTGCCTGTGCGGCGAAACCCGCTGGGAGTATGTGGGCGCCGAGAGCTGGAGCTGCTACTGCCATTGTGACGATTGCCGCCGCAACTGCGCCGCGCCCGTGGTCGCGTGGTTGGGCGTACCCTTGCGCAATTTCCGATGGACCGGTGCAACACCGCATACTTACGCCAGTTCGAAAGGCGTCCAGCGACATTTCTGCGCAACCTGTGGCTCTCCGATGGGGTTCGAGGCCGACCACTATGAGGGCGGGATGCACCTGTACGCGGCCTCGCTGGAAGACCCTTCGGACTTTGCGCCAGCCTTTCACGTCAATTATCAAAGCAAGCTGCCCTGGCTGGATCTGCGCGATGACTTGCCGAAATACGAAGGCACCCTGCTGCACGCGCCCGAGGATCTCGCCGATTACGAGGCGGGATAAGTCGGACCCTGCCCAACGAAAAAGGCCGCGGACCAGAGCCGCGACCTTTGGAACTTTGAATGATGTCTGCGATCAATCGCGCAGCAGCTCGTTGATCCCGGTCTTCGAGCGGGTCTTTTCATCCACCCGCTTCACGATCACCGCACAGTACAGGCTGATCCCGTTCTTCGACGGCATCGAACCGGACACCACCACCGAATAGGGCGGCACCTCGCCATAGAACACCTCGCCCGACTCGCGATCGACGATCTTGGTGGACTGGCCGATATACACACCCATGCCCAGAACCGAGCCCTCGCGGATGATGCAGCCTTCGACCACCTCGGACCGCGCCCCGATAAAGCAGTTGTCCTCGATGATGGTCGGGCCGGCCTGCATGGGTTCCAGAACGCCGCCGATGCCGACGCCGCCCGACAGGTGCACGTTCTTGCCGATCTGCGCGCAGGACCCGACCGTGGCCCAGGTATCGACCATGGTGCCTTCGTCCACATAGGCGCCGAGGTTCACGAAAGACGGCATCAGCACCACGCCCGGCGCGATATAGGCCGACTTGCGCACCACGCAGTTGGGCACCGCGCGGAAACCGGCCGCGCGCCACTGGTTTTCACCCCAGCCAGCGAACTTGCTGTCGACCTTGTCCCACCAGCCGCCGCCCTGCGGGCCGCCGGACTGGATTTCCATGTCCTTGATGCGAAAGCCCAGCAGAACCGCCTTCTTGGCCCACTGGTTCACATGCCAGCTGCCATCGGCCTGCTTCTCGGCGACACGCAGCGTGCCGCTGTCCAGCGCGTCCAGCGTGTCCTCGATCGCTTCGCGCTGTTCACCGGTGGTGGCGGGCGTGATCGTGTCGCGGGCCTCCCATGCGGCCTCGATGGCGGTTTCCAGTTGGGCGTTGGACATGGGGTTTCTCCGTGCTGACTCTCGTTTGTTTGGTGTTGCCTATATGAAAGCCGGGGCCAATGCGCAATGCGACGTTGGCGGAGCTGTTTGCGGCCACCCGGCGCGAAACCCCGGCGGTCTCAGCTGGCGCGGCGGATATGGCGCACCAGAATCGCGGTAGCCGTGGCATTGTCGCGGCGCTTCATCGCCTGCACGATGGCGGCGTGGTCGGTATCCTTCCGCTGGACCCAGCGGTGACGCCAATGGGCGAACAGATGGCGGGCGCTGGCGATATGCAGATCGTCGATCGTATGCAGAAGGCGCGGCCGCGCACTGGGTGTCAGGATCGCCCGATGAAAGGCGCGGTTCCGGGTTTCCCATGTGGGCATGTCCTGCGCCTCGTCGCAGGCGATGCGGGCCTTGTCGGCCGCCTTGATATCCGCCGGTGTCAAATTCTGGATCGCATGTTGCAGGGCCAACGATTCCAAGGCCACGCGCATCTCGATTACCTCGCGCACCTCGGCCGGGTCCAACGCGGTGACGCGCATGCCGCGCCGTGGTTCGCTGTGGGCCAAGCCATGCGCCTGGAGCCGCAACAGCGCCTCGCGCACTGGGACATGGCTGGTGTCGAACGCCCGCGCGATGTGGTCCTGCCGCAGTTTCTCACCCGCAGGCAGCTCGCCAGTGATGATGCGCTGGCTGAGCCGGTCATAGATGGAATCTGCAATCGTGGCGGTCATGAGATTTTATCTATAATCCCAAGGCCCGGGCCTCAAGGCGCAAATTCAGGCGGTCAAGGGGTCAGGTGCGATATTGCCCCCGCAGACCAGAACCGCGACCCGCTCGCCCGGTTCCGGCGTGTAGACGCCCGAGGTCAAGGCCGCCAGGGCCGTCGCGCCCGCCGGCTCGACCAGAATGCGATGCGCCTGCCACAGGCGCTGCTGCGCCTCGGCGATCGCGTCATCGCTGACCAGCACCGACGTCATCCCCTGCGCCAGCCCGAAACAGATGTCGCCGATCCGCCGCGCACCCAGCGCGTTGGCGGCTATGCCGGAAACGGACACATCCACGGGCGCTCCGGCCTGCAACGCCGCGTTCAAGGCACATGAGGTTTCCGGCTCGACCGCAACGACCTTGCGCGCGCCCTGAAACCAGGCCAGCGCCCCCGCAATCAGCCCGCCGCCGCCCACTGCCACCAATACGGTATCGGCCTGCAGGCCCTGGCTGTCCCATTCGGCAAAACAGGTGCCCTGCCCGGCCACGGTGGCCGGCGCATCATAGGCATGGATCTGCATCGCACCTGATCGATCTTCGTGGTCACGCGCCATCGCCAGGGCGTTTGCGTATTCACCCGGCACCACGCTCAGATCCGCGCCGATCCGTTCGATCAGAGCAATTTTGGACGGTCCGGCCATTTCGGGCACGAAGATCTTGGCCGGATGGCCCAGCGCCTGCGCGGCATAGGCCGCAGCCGCACCGTGGTTCCCACCCGATGCCGCCACGACCCCTGCCGCCGGCACATCGAGGCTGAGCAACGTGTTGAACGCCCCGCGCGCCTTGAAACTGCCGGTGTGCTGGAAATGCTCCAGCTTCATCTCGACCGGCTGCGCCAGTCCCAGCGCGTCGCTTGTCATGACCGGTGTCACCTGCGCGTGGCCATTGATGCGTTCGGCTGCGGCCGAAATTTCCGTCTTCCAATCCATTCTCGTCTTTCCGTGACTGGCACTCTGCCCGCGAACCCTATAGCTGTTTGAAAAACACGCAAGCAGGGAACCCCCAGCAATGAGAGAAGACCGCCTCAGCCCTTTCCGCGATGCGCATACCGACCGCTCGACCGCAAGCGAAGTCCCCGACACGCCGCAGACACGCTCGCCCTCGTACCGGCTGGCCTTTGCCGATGACGATTTCCTCTGCCGCGAGGAACTGCGGCCCGTTCGTCTGCAACTGGAACTGCTGAAGCCCGAAATGATCATGGCCGAACGCCAGATCACGTCGACCATCGTGATGTTCGGCGGCGCGCGAATCCCGGAACCAGCCAAAAAGGACAGCGCCCGGACGGCCACGCTGGCCGGTCTGTCGCAATACTATGACGAGGCGCGCGAATTCGCCCGGCTGATGACCGAGAAATCCAAGCAAAGCGGGTGCCGCGAAAACGTCATCGTCACCGGCGGTGGCCCCGGCGTGATGGAGGCCGGAAATCGCGGCGCCAAGGATGCCGGTGGCTGCTCGATCGGGCTGAACATCGTGCTGCCGCACGAGCAGGCGCCCAATGCCTATGTCACCCCTGAGCTGAGCTTTAATTTCCACTATTTCGCCATACGCAAGATGCATTTCCTGATGCGCGCCCGTGCGATCACTATCTTCCCCGGCGGGTTCGGCACGATGGATGAGTTGTTCGAGTCCCTCACCCTGATCCAGACCGGCCGGATGGAGCGCGTGCCGTTCCTGCTGTTCGGGCGCGAGTTCTGGGAGCGGGTGATCAATTGGGAAGCGCTGGCCGATGCCGGGACCATTTCCGAAGAGGATCTGGACCTGTTCCGCTTTGTCGATACCGCGCAGGAGGCGGTCGACATCATCGAGCGCTGGGAACCCGCCCCGCCGCGCGACGACATTCCGGGGCGCTGAGCGATGGAGCGCACCCCCAAGACCGGTGAGATGCTGCATCTGCGCGGCAATGCCCTGAGCAAAGGCGAACCAGTGGCGCTGCCGCTGACCCAAAGCAGCATGTTCCACCTGCCCGGCGCGCCGGACGGGCACCCTACCTATGGCCGCGTGGACAACCCGACCTGGACGCAGGTCGAGCATGTGCTGGCACATCTCGAAGACGCACCCTGCCTGATCTTTCCGTCCGGCATGGGCGCGATTTCGGCCGCGTTGTTCGCCACCGTGCGGGCGGGGTCGCGCATCCTGATCCCGTCGGACGGGTATTATGTCACCCGCCTGCTGGCCGACCGGTTCCTCGCCCCGCTGGGCGTGTCGGTCGAAGAGCGCCCCACGACCGCATTTGCGCAGGGCGGATTCGACGGGTTCGATGTTGTCTTCGTCGAAAGCCCGTCCAACCCCGGGCTTGACATGATCGACCTGGCGCAAGTGGCCCGCGACGTGCGCGCCGCGGGAGGCATCACCATCGCCGACAACACGACGCTGACCCCGCTGGGACAGCGCCCGCTGGACCTGGGCATCGACATCGTCGTCGCCTCGGACACCAAGGCGATGGGCGGGCATTCCGATCTGCTGATGGGCCATGTGGCCAGCCGCGATGCCCAGATCATGGAACGGATCGAGGAATGGCGTCGCGTCTCGGGCGCGATCCCAGGCCCGCACGAAGCCTGGCTGCTGCATCGCGGGCTGGAGACGCTGGACGTTCGGTTCGACCGCATGTGCAGCTCGGCGCAGGTTCTGGCCGAACGGCTGGCCGATCATCCGGCGGTCACACAGATCCGCTATCCCGGCCTGCCGACGGACCCATCGCACGATCTGGCTCGCAAACAGACTGCGCGGTTCGGTTTTCTGCTGACGATCACGCTGGCCTCGGAAGACCAGGCCGAACGGTTCATCAATGGCTGCCCGCTGTTGCGCCCGGCCACGTCCTTTGGTGGCGTGCACAGCTCGGCCGAGCGGCGCGCGCGCTGGGGGGATCAGGTCGATCCCGGCTTCGTGCGCCTGTCGGTCGGGTGTGAACCGTTGGACGAGCTGTGGCAGGCCCTGAACGACAGCCTGAATGCGCTGACCTGAGGCTTATTTCTTTGGCTCTCGCAGTTCGGTGAACACATAGATCGGCAGCAGAACCCCGGCGATCAGGGCGCCCAGCCACACCAGCAGCGTCGCCGCCAGCAGGTTCGAGATGCCGCCCACGGTCAGCCCTGCGGCGACCAGATCGGTGATCAGCAGGCCTACGAAGGTGACCACCAGCGCAATGCCGCCCTTCAGCGCCGGCACGTTCTTTTCCCCGATCTTCAGGATCAATGGCTCGGCCACGACCTGAACCAGGGTGAACACGATCACCACCACGATGAAGGACACCGGCTTGATCGAAAAGCCGGTCAGCAACAGGCTGGCCAGCAACAGACCGATGGCATTGCCCGCCAACAGGGCCAGGGCCGACTTGATTCTGCGTGACATGCGTTTGACTCCATCCGCAACAGTTCGAAACATGCCGATATTATCAGGATGCCGGAATTTTTCGAGAAAATTCAATCTCCTCGGTATTCGGTCCTGTTGAAATTCCATGACACGACACAATCTGAAAGGTTAACTGCCAACAACATCCACTGGCGAAACCCATCAGAAACGAGAGATATATGAGCGACAATCCATATTCGGTGTTGGGCGTCTCGAAAGACGCCAGTGCCGCCGAAATCAAGAAAGCCTACCGGCGCATCGCCAAGGACTGCCACCCGGACCTCAAGCCCGGGGACGCCAAGGCCGAGGCCAAGTTCAAGGCCGCCGCGGCCGCCTATGACCTGCTGAAGGACCCCGAAACCCGGGCAAAATTCGACCGGGGCGAGATCGACGCTTCGGGCCAGGAGCGCCCGCAGCAGCAATACTACCGCGAATATGCCGAAACCGCGGGCAACCCCTATCGCGCGGCCGGCGGGGTCGAGGACGACGACATGTCCGACATCTTTGCCCAATTCTTCGGCAACCGTGGCAACGGTGGCTTCAGCGGGGGGCGTACGCGCGAGTTTCATGCGCCCGGTCACAACGTGAACTACAGCCTGCAGATCAGCTTCCTGGATGCCGTCTTTGGTGCCACGCAAAAGCTGACCCTGCCCAATGGCGACCGGATCGAGGTGAAGATCCCCGCCGGCATCACCGACGGCCAGACTATCCGCCTGCGTGGCAAGGGCGCGCCGGGCTATGGCGAGGGGCCGCCGGGCGACGCGCTGGTCACGATCCGCGTAGCCGAACACCCGGTGTTCAAGCGCGAGGGCGACGACATCCGCATCACCCTGCCGATCACCATCGACGAGGCCGTTCTGGGCGGCAAGGTCCCCGCGCCCACGATCGACGGCCGCGTGAACGTGACCGTGCCCGAGGGCACAAGCAGCGGCAAGACCCTGCGCCTGCGCGGCAAGGGCGTCAGGAAACGCGGCTCGGACAAACGCGGCGACCAGCTGATCGAGCTGAGCGTGGTGATGCCCGACAAGATCGACGACGAACTGAAGCAGTTCATGCAGAACTGGCGCAAGTCACACAGCTATGACCCGCGGAAAGGAATGCCGGCATGACCCGTTCTCTGACCGAAGCCGAACTGATCGAAGCCGTCCAGAACCTGACGTCCGAGCGGTTGTCCCGATTCCTGTCCGCCCGGATCGTGATCCCGCGCCAGTCCGACCAGGGGCTGGTCTACGAGCGGCTGGACATGGCGCGCCTGCAACTGGCCTGCGAGCTGCACGACCAGTACGAGATGGAGCCCGACGCCCTGTCGATGGTGCTGTCGCTGATCGACCAGATGCACGGCCTGCGAGCCGAACTGCGCGAGGTGCTGCGCGCCATCGACGCCCAACCCGACCCGGTGCGCAGCCAACTGGTCGAACGGATCGGAACAGCGCGGTTCCGCCGCAGCTAGGGCCTGCGTGCAAGGCGGGTTTGCCCTTCTGGACTCGGTGGTTTTGCCTTAGAAGGCGCCATCGATTCAGAACCGGGTGCTGCGATGACACGGACCAAGTCGGAATTGCTGATGCCTGCGGGCAATCTGCGCAAGCTGAAACTGGCCGTCCTGTACGGGGCGGATGCGGTGTATCTGGGCACGCCCGACATGTCCCTGCGCACCAAGTCCGAGTTTTCGCTGGACGAGGTGATCGAAGGGGTGGAGTTCTGCCACGCGCATGGACGCCGCGCCTATCTGACACTGAACCTGTTCTCGCACAACAAGGACATCCCCAAGCTGGATGAATACATCGACACCGTGCGCAAGGTACGGCCCGACGGGTTGATCATCGCGGACCCCGGCGTGTTCCAGTATGTGCGCGACCGCGCGCCCAAACTGCCGCTGCATATCTCGACCCAGGCCAATATCTGTTCGTGGCTGTCGGTGAAGTTCTGGCAGGACCAGGGGGCCGAACTGGTGGTGCTGGCGCGCGAGGTCTCGTACCCCGAACTGGTGGAAATCCGCGAGAAATGCCCCGACATCCGGCTCGAGGCTTTCGTGCACGGCGCCATGTGCATGACCTATTCGGGCCGCTGCCTGCTGTCGAATTTCATGGCGGAACGTGGCGCCAACCAGGGCAACTGCGCCAATTCCTGCCGCTGGAACTATGCGCTGAAGCTGCGGCTCAAGGACGGCACCCATCAGGAACTGCGGATCACCGAGGAAAACGCCGACCTGTTCGAATTCCTGCTGGAAGAAGGCTGCCGCCCGGGTGAACTGATGCCGATCGAAGAGGATGATCGCGGCTCGTACATCCTCAATTCGCGCGATCTGTGCATCATGCCCAAGCTGGACGAATATCTGAAGATCGGCGTCGACAGCCTCAAGGTCGAGGGGCGCGGCAAATCGGAATACTATGCCGCCATCGTCGCGCGCGCCTATCGCATGGCCATCGACGATTACTATGCCGACCCCGAGAACTGGGACCCAAAGCCGTACATGCGCGAGTTGGAGACCGTGGGAAACCGCGGCTACACGCTGGCCTTTCACGAAGGGCGGCTGACCAATTACGCGCATGATTACGAACACACCGCGACCATCGCCCAGTGGGAATATGCCGGGCTGGTGACCGACGTGACCGAGGATGCGTTCCTGGTCGAGGTGAAGAACAAGCTTGAACCCGGCGACGTGCTGGATTTCGTCTCGCCCATCTCGCGCGAGACGGTCCTGCTGCGCGTCTACGAATTCGAACGCGCCAGTGACGGCGCCAAGCTGGACGTGGTGCATGGCAGCACGAAAACCGTGATCCGCCTGCCGTTTGCCCTGTTCGATCACGAAGACCCCGACGGCCTGCGCGCCCGTTTCCCGGTATATTCGGTCCTGCGCAAGGAGCGCGCCCTGACCGACGAACATTGGAGCCGCATCCGTTTTGACAAGCTGGTGCAGGGCTTGGAAACCTCGGGGCGCGACAATCCAGCCGCCTATGCCCGCCGCCGGGACGAGCTGGTGGAGAAGATCGGTCAGGACGGCACCGAGCGCCGGTTCAAGACCAACCGCGTGGGCACCGAGGGCTGTTGCGGCAAGGGGTGCAACGGCTGCCTGATCTTCTGGCAGGATGACAAATACGCCCTGGCGCGCGAGGTTCTGTCAAAACGCAAGCAGGGAGAGCAGCTCAGCCGGCGCGAGGCCGCCGCCCTGAAACTGCCCGGCGACGCGGCCCGCGATCAGTTGCCGACGCGGTAATCCTCGGGCACGAAGAACGTATAGTCGCGGTCAGCCACCGCTTCGTGGCAGTCATGGCAATAGGCAACCGCCCCCGCGCGATCCCCCATCGTGTCACCGAACAGAGACCCGTCGGGCATCACCATGACATAGCGCCAGTCGGCGGTGTCGGGGCTGGTGCCTTCGGGCAGTTTCTCCATCACGAACAGGGCGCCGGGATGCACCCGGCCCTCATCCGTGACGGTCATGCTGTCCTTGGCCAGAACCGAGCCCACGGGCAGCTTTTCCCCCGGTTGCAAGGTGCCGTAATTGTGGGCCATCCGGTTGGCATAGCTGTTGACGTAGCGCTGCCCATGCGTGGCCGACAGGTACGGCGCGTCGTTGAACAACGGCCAGTTCTGATAGTTCATCAGTTGATCCAGATGCGCGGTGGCATAGCCGCGATCCATCTGTTTCCTGAGGGCGCGATAGTGCTGCTGCGCGTCCTCTTTGCTCAGGTCCGCCGGGTTCTCGATCGCCAGATGCGCCTCGGTCTCGTTGGATTGCGCCCATGCAATGGCTGCGCCCGATGCAACCAATACGGCGGTCATGCAGATCGTGGACAGGTTCGTCAGTGCGTTCATGTATTGGCCCACCCTGTTCCAGGCTTGCCTGAATTCCGCAGATTTCCCCGACAAATTTGAGCGGACTGGACGAAACGCACCAGAACCGGACTGTCCAACTCACCGTCTTGTGCGCAGATTTTACGTGCGCGCAACCGCGCACCTCTCATGCCTCAAGACTACCAAATTCAGCCGTAGAATTACAGACCATTTGCCCGCGAACCCGCGGGCATCGGATCAACCTTTCAGCCCGGCCTCGGCCTCGATCTGGCGGCGCGACTTGCGGGCGCGCTCGGTGGCCGATTTCAACTGACCGCAGGCGGCCATGATGTCCTCGCCCCGCGTCTTGCGGATGGGCGAGGCGTACCCGGCCTGATAGATGATGTTGGCAAAGGCCCGGATCCGGTTGTTCGAGCTGCGCTTGTAGGGCGCGCCGGGCCACTCGTTGAACGGGATCAGGTTGATCTTGGCCGGAATGTCGTGGCGCTTGATGTGGTCGATCAGGCGATGCGCGTCCTCGTCGCTGTCGTTCACGCCGTCCAGCATCACGTATTCAAAGGTGATCCGCTCGGAATTCGACGCGTTGGGATAGCTGGCCAGCGCCTGCAGCAGTTCCTCGATGTTCCAACGCTTGTTGATCGGCACCAGAACGTCGCGCACCTCGTCGGTGGTGGCGTGGAACGAGATCGCCAGCAGGCAGCCGATCTCTTCCGCCGTGCGCGCGATTTCGGGCACCACGCCCGACGTCGACAGAGTGATCCGCCGGCGCGACAGCGAAATGCCCTCGGGATCCATCGCGATCTTCATCGCGTCGCGGACGTTTTCGAAATTGTAGAGCGGCTCGCCCATGCCCATCAGCACGATGTTGGAGAGCAGGCGCGTCTCGTTCTTGGGCGCGCCCGGGGTCGGCCATTCGTCCAGATCGTCACGCGCCATCATCACCTGACCGATGATCTCGGCCGCAGTCAGGTTGCGCACCAGCTTCTGCGTTCCGGTGTGGCAGAACGAACAGGTCAGCGTGCAGCCCACCTGCGACGAGATGCACAGCGTGCCGCGATCCTCTTCGGGGATGTAGACGACCTCGACCTCGTGCCCTCCGGCAATGCGCACCAGGTACTTGCGAGTACCATCTTCCGAGACCTGGCGGGTGACCACCTCGGGGATTTCGATCACGAAATTCTCGGCCAGCTGCGCGCGATAGGCCTTGGCCAGATTGGTCATCTGGTCAAAGTCGCGCACGCCCCATTGATAGATCCACTGCCAGATCTGGTTCACCCGCATTTTGGCCTGCTTTTCAGGCGTTCCATGTTCGATCAGAACCTCGCGCAGCCGGTCGCGGGTCAGACCGACAAGGTTGATCGTTCCCTCGGGCAATTTGCGGGGAATGGTCATGACATCCTGGGTGATCGGCGCTTTGGCGGACATGGCGGTTCTCGGGCGTTCTGGCTTGGGATGCGCCTCTATATAGGAACGCCGGCAAAGATCAAAAGGATTCGTGAGAACCTGTCCGGACGTCAGTCGAGGAACCGCAACAGTTCGGTGACACGGGCCCGCCCCAACTCGACCCGGCACGAGGTGATCGCAATGCCCGTTCCGGATCCACCACCAAAAGACGCGCCAACTGCTTCGCACTGCGCATCGCGATAAGTCTTCCAGGCCTCTTGAGAAGTTTCAAGCGCTGGCAAAGCAACAGCCCGACCCGTCACTTCGTCCAGTTCCTTCGCCGCATCGACTGCGAACCCAAACGCCGCGACCAAAGCGGCCTCGACATTGGTCTCGGCCCGACCGACGCATGTCCCGATCTCGACCTGAGACCCGGCATCGGTACATTCCAGCGCCGGGTCTGCAAATGCCGATACCGGAAGAAGAATTGCTGCCCAAACCCAACGCATGTCCGTCTCCTCGCCTGTCTACCCATGGTTTCAGACAGAGCTTAGCACAGTGGTCAGGCTTGGGCACGTTTTAGGTGCAGCGAGCGATCACACCCCGGCTGGCGGGATGTAGCAGTCCTCGGCATCCAGTGTCTTGACCGGATCATTCGGGCCGCATTGCTCGCCCGTGACCGGATAGGTTTCGGTGGATTTCTCGCACGCGCTCAGAGTTGCCGCTGCAACAATCAGAACCGCAATAAGGGGTTTGGTCGACATTTCTGGACTCCTTCTTCGTTGTCTGAACCGATTGGTTCAGAAATCGAGTCCGTCAGCCTTGATGCGGATCAAGTATTGGTGCCGACGTTGCGTAAACGGATGGCACAAAAACGCAAAACCCCGCCATTTTGGCGGGGCTTGAGATCTGGACTGGTTGGGCAGTTACTTGGTGCAGCGCTTCTCGGCGTCTTCGATGGCTGCGGTAAAGCCCAGCAACGAGAACGTGTCCTTGGTCTGGGTCCCGCGTTCGGACCGTGCGGTCAACACGGCCTCGGTCCCGCGCTTCATCGCCGTGACGATCTTGGCATCATCCGCGGCGCTGGCGGGCCACGCCCACTCGCCCTCGGTGAACAGTTCGAACTCGGACCCGTCGATTTCCAGATTCACCGTGGACCCGGGGGCGAATGGGTAGCCTCCGGTGAATGTCACCTGACCTTTGACCTCGGCGTTGGGGCGATAGAACACGAACAGCAAAATGTCGCTGCGACGCACCGATACCACACGGCCACCGCGGGTATTCACGGTCTCCTTGGGGGCGGATACGCTCCAGCACTCGGTCGGATCGTCTTCGACGAACACGCTCCAATCAGTCTGAGCGGACACACGGTTCGTACTGGTCGCCTGCTGGGCGATCGCTGTCGTGGCCATCCCTGCCACACAAAGGCCCGCGCATACGCGGGCGAGCATTGTTTTCATTCGTTTAGCCTCCTGGCTCGACCCACACCTCAACTCCATCCCGGAAGGCCGCGAACCCTGACGGTCCGTCTGTTGCAGTTGCGCATCCGGATGATTGCCGACATACACACACTAACGCAGGTTTCGCCACAGGCGAAAGGGCGATTGGCAGAATTTTGCGCACATTCCGGAGGGACGACATGACGCAGCCAGTACCGATGACCGAACTGTGGCGCGGACCGCTGTTGGAGAGCCTTCATCTGGGCCATGCGGTGATCTGCGACGACAGCGGTCAGATCGTGCGCAACTGGGGCGATCCGAACGCGGTGATCTATCCGCGGTCGTCGGCCAAGATGATCCAGGCGCTGCCGCTGGTCACCTCGGGCGCGGCGGCCAAATACGGGCTGGGCTCCGAGCATCTGGCGCTGGCCTGCGCCTCGCACAACGGCGCGGCGATCCATACCGAGCGCGTGACCGCCTGGCTGGATCATCTGGGCCTGTCCGAGCCCGATCTGCGCTGCGGCCCGCAGGAGCCGGCCGACATGGCCGCGCGCGACGGCCTGATCCTGGCCGATGACACGCCCTGCCAGATCCACAACAACTGCTCGGGCAAGCATTGCGGGTTCCTGACCCTGGCCCGGCACATGGGCGCAGGCCCAGAATATATCGAGATCGACCACCCCGTGCAGCAGGCCTGCCTGTCGGCTTTCGAAGAGACCACGGGCGAGGACAGCCCCTGTTACGGAATCGACGGTTGCTCGGCGCCCAATTTCGCCACTTCGCTGGTGGGGCTGGCGCGGTCGATGGCGTGGTTTGCCTCGGCCGGCGACCGGTCGGACCGGGCCAGCGACGCGGCCCTGCAATTGACCCGGGCGATGGTCTCCCACCCCGAGCTGGTGGCGGGCGAAACCCGCGCCTGCACCGAACTGATGCGGGCGATGAACGGCCGTGCCGCGATCAAGACCGGGGCCGAGGCCGTGTTCGTCGCGATCATCCCGGAAAAGAAGATGGGTGTGGCGCTGAAGATCACCGATGGCGCCACCCGCGCCAGCGAGTGTGCCATCGCCGCCATTCTCGTCAGCCTCGGCGTGCTCGAGGCCGATCACCCGGCCACGCGCAAATTCATGAACGCCACGCAATACAGCCGCCGCGGGCTGGAATGCGGCGTGATCCGCCCCGCGCCGGGTTTCCCCGGCTGAGGGTCACATCTCGATCTCGTGGATCTCGGCCACCTCGACCGAGCCCGAGCCGTTGACCACCATGGGGCAGCCCTTGGCCATCTCGGTGGCGGCTTCGACGCTGTCGGCCTTAACCACTGTAAAGCCCGAGGCCGGGTTCGGCCCGCCATTGCCGGCCACGCCATCGGCGCTGACGGTATGGGACTGGCCCACCGGGTTGCCGGGGATTTCCAGCGCCGGCCCCATGTTCTGGAACCACGCGCCCCAGGCGGCCATGGTGGCTTCGATCTCGGCCGGGTCGGTCGGCGTGGTGCCGCCGTGATAGACAAACAGGTACTGAGGCATTTTCTGGTCTCCCTTTTGGTCAGACGGGGTTGGCAAGCCGGGCTTCCAGCTTGCGCAGCGACGAAGTCCAGCCGCTTTCATGATTGGCCGAGACGTCGTCATCGCCCAGATCGCGGTGATCCAGGATCAGGCGCGCTCCGGTGTCGGTCGGCTCGACCGCCAGCGTCACATGGCTCTCGGCGCCGCGCCGGTCGTCGTCGTCATGCCAGCCCCAGGTGAACCCGACCGAGTTCGGCGGGTCCACATGGGTCACATGCCCGGACACCTTGAACCGCTGCCCGTCGCCATTGACCATGACCGAATACCACGGGCCAAGGCGCGAGAAATCCAGATCGTGTTCCGGCACCTCGACCCCTTCGGGACCCCACCACTGCAACAATCTGGTGCCCTCGCTGATCCAGGCGAACAGGGTTTCGGCGCTGACCGGAAAGTCGCGCACCAGCTTCAGGTCGGCCATGAGCTTTCCTCCTGCAGAATATCGCCAAGACGGTCCAGGCTGGCCTCCCAGAACTGGCGTTTCGAGATGGTCCATTCAGCAATCGCCCGCAGCCCTTCGGGGCGGATCGAATAGATTCGCTGGGTGCCGTTGACGCGCTGGTTCACCAGCCCGGCCTGCCGCAGCACCTTCAGGTGCCGGGAAATGGCCGCGCCGGACATGCCCTTGCCCCGGGCAAGGTCGCCTGCGGGCAGCTCGCCCTGATCCATCAATTGTTCAACGATCGCGAATCGAGTCGGGTCGGACAGGGCCGAAAAGGCATCGAGCAGCGTGTTCATGCCCACTGCTTAACACGAATGTTAAACAATGGAAACCCGAAACCGCTGGATCAGCCCTGCGCAAAATCCGATCGGGCATATCCCTGCAGGTACAGCAGCGCGGTCAGGTCGCCATGGTTGATGCGCACGTCGCATTGCGCGGCGACCGAGGGTTTGGCGTGCAGGGCCACGCCCGTCCCGGCACGCTCCAGCATGCCCAGATCATTCGCCCCGTCGCCCACGGCGATCACCTCGCCCTCGGAAATGCCCAGCCGGGCCGAGATCTGTTCCAGCGCCTCGACCTTGGCCTGACGGCCCAGGATCGGGCGCTGCACGTCACCAGTCAGCTTGCCGTCCTCCGCCAATAGCGTGTTGGCGCGGTTCTCGTCAAAACCCAGCAGCTCGGCCACGCGGGCCGTGAACGCGGTGAACCCGCCCGAGACCAGCGCGGCATAGCCACCATTGGCCCGCATCGTCGCGACCAGTTCGCGGCCGCCCGGCATCAAGGTGATGCGCTGGTTCAGCACCCGGTCGATCACCGATACGTCCAGCCCCTTCAGCAGGCCCACCCGCTCGGTCAACGCGCCTTCGAAATCCAGTTCGCCATTCATGGCGCGGGCGGTGATGTCCTTGACCCGCTCGCCCACCCCGGCCTCGTCCGCCAGTTCGTCGATGCATTCCTGCTGGATCATCGTGCTGTCCATGTCGGCCAGCAGCATCTTCTTGCGGCGGCCCTTGGCGGGCTGCACCACCAGATCGACGCCCAGTTTCTGCAGTTCGGCCCAGACATCCCAGCGGTTGGCCGGAACCGCCGCCAGGGCAAATTCGGCCGCCTCGTCGGGGCTCAGCCACTGTATGTCGCCCCCGCCCCAGGCATTGCGCAACGCGTCGATCAGCGCCCCGTCCAGCGAAGGCGTCTTGGGGTTGGTCAACAGGGTGGCAACGTACATCTTGATCCTCCGGCAGCCTGCCCTGCGCATATCGCAGGCGCAGCATTTCCGCCAGAGGCCAATTCCGCGCCGCTACCCCAGAATGCCCGGCAGGCACAGGCCGTGTTCGCGGGCGCAGTCCTTGGCGATGTCATACCCCGCATCCGCATGACGCCACACGCCCGAGGCCGGGTCGTTCCACAACACCCGCTCCAGCCGCCGCGCGGCGTCCTCGGTGCCGTCGGCGCAGATCACCACGCCCGCGTGCTGGCTGAAGCCCATGCCGACCCCGCCGCCGTGATGCAACGACACCCAGGTCGCGCCGCTGGCGGTGTTGATCAACGCGTTCAGCAGCGGCCAGTCCGACACGGCGTCGGAGCCGTCCAGCATCGCCTCGGTCTCGCGGTTGGGGCTGGCGACCGAGCCGCTGTCCAGATGATCCCGGCCGATGACGACCGGTGCGCTCAGTTCTCCGTTCGCGACCATCTGGTTGAAGGCCAGTCCGGCCCGGTGCCGATCGCCCAGCCCGATCCAGCAAATCCGCGCGGGCAGGCCCTGAAACGCGATCCGATCCTGCGCCATATCCAGCCAACGATGCAGATGCTCGTTCTCGGGGAACAGCTCCTTCATCTTGGCGTCGGTCTTGTAGATATCCTCGGGGTCGCCCGACAGCGCGCACCAGCGGAACGGGCCGATGCCTCGGCAGAACAGCGGGCGGATATAGGCCGGGACGAAGCCGGGAAAGGCAAAGGCGTTCTCAAGCCCCTCGTCCTGCGCGACCTGACGGATGTTGTTGCCATAGTCCAGCGTCGGCACGCCCGCGTTCCAGAAATCGACCATCGCCGCGACATGCTGCTTCATCGAGGCGCGCGCGGCCTTTTCCACCGCTTTAGGGTCTGTTTCCCGCTTTTCGCGCCACTGGGCGAGGGTCCAGCCCAGCGGCAGATACCCGTTGATCGGGTCATGGGCGCTGGTCTGGTCCGTCACGATGTCGGGGCGCATCCCGCCGGCGGCCATGCGGCGGTAGATCTCGGGAAAGATCTCGGCCGCATTGCCCAGCAGACCCACGGACTTCGCCTCGCCCGCCTTGGTCCAGCGGTCGATCATGGCCAACGCCTCGTCCAGCGTTTCGGCCTTTTCATCCAGGTATTTGGTGCGCAGGCGAAAATCGATGCTGTCGGGGTTGCATTCCACCGCCAGACAGCAGGCCCCGGCGAAGACTGCCGCCAGAGGCTGTGCTCCGCCCATGCCGCCCAGCCCCCCGGTCAAGATCCATCGGCCGGTCAGGTCGCCGCCATAGTGTTGGCGCCCGGCCTCGGCGAAGGTTTCATAGGTGCCCTGAACGATGCCCTGCGTGCCGATATAGATCCACGACCCGGCCGTCATCTGGCCGTACATCATCAGGCCCTTCCGATCCAATTCGTTGAAATGGTCCCAGGTCGCCCAATGCGGCACGAGGTTGGAATTGGCGATCAGCACCCGCGGCGCGTCCTTGTGCGTGCGGATGATCGCCACCGGCTTGCCGGACTGCACGATCAGGGTCTCGTCGGCCTCGAGATCCTTCAAACTCGCAACAATAGTGTCGAAATCATTCCAGGTCCGCGCCGCACGGCCGATGCCGCCATAGACCACCAATTCGTGCGGGTTTTCGGCCACATCGGGGTGCAGGTTGTTCATCAGCATCCGCAACGGGGCCTCGGTCAGCCAGCTTTTGGCATTCAGGTCCGGCCCGGTCGGCGGAAAGACGTCACGGGTGTTCTTGCGCGGGTCACTCATTTCGGGGCTCCTTTTTCGGCCAGCGCGCCCGACAGGGCCAAAGCACGCAGGCGGTCAAGCATCTCTTGCAGGTGCGGGCGCAGGCGTTCGGCCCGGTCCGCGCGCCATGTCCAGGGCGGGGTCTCGTCCATGTAAGCGCGTTGGGCGATCTCCATCTGGATCGCATGTATGCCCTTGTCCGGGCGGCCATAGTGCCGGGTGGTCCAGCCGCCCTTGAACCGGCCGTTCTGCACTGCGGTACAGCCCGACGCCCGGGCCACGGCGTCCACCGCCTGCGCGACCTCGGGTGCGCAGGTGGTTCCGTCATTGGTGCCCGTGTTGAAGACCGGCAACTCTCCGTCGAACAGGAAGGGGATCCGCGACCGGATCGAGTGGCAGTCTAACAGGATCGCCACGCCATGCCTGGCCCGCACCCGCTCCAATTCTTCCTGCAACGCGGCGTGATAGGGGGCGTGGAACTTCTCGCACCTCTCCTTGATTTCATCCTTCGACGGCTCCTGCCCTTCCAGCCATATGGGGTGCCCGTCGAAATCGGTCAGCGGCACCAGAGTCGTCGTGTTCTGTCCCGGATAGAGCGACTGACCTGCGGGGTCACGATTGGCGTCGATCACATAGCGGTGCACGCAGGACTGGACCACCGTCGCATCGCCAAAAAGCCCCTCATAGAGCCTGTTTATGTGCCAATCCGTGTCGGCCAACGCCCGGCCGATCTGGTTCAGGCGCGCATGGGTCTCCTCGGGCACGACGGTTCCCCCATGCGGTTGGCCCAGCACGATCGGGCCCTGCCCCCGCTGCACCTCGACCACGGTCATGCCGTCACCTCCGGCAGCGGTACGCCGAGCGCCCCCAGGATTGCGCCGCTGGCCACAAGATCCTTGGCCTGCTCCAAGTCGGGGGCCAGGTACCGGTCCTCCGCCAAAGGCGGGATATCGGCGCGCAGCCGCGCAATCACCCGCTGCAAGGGCGCGCTGGTGACCAGCGGTGCGCGAAACTCGACGCCCTGGGCGGCACAGAGCAGTTCGATCCCCAGAATGTGGTTCAGGTTTTCCACCATGCGCGTCAAACGCCGCGCCCCGTGGGCGGCCATCGAGACGTGATCTTCCTGGTTGGCCGAGGTGGGCGTGCTGTCGGTGACGCACGGATTGGCCAGATGCTTGTTCTCGCTCATCAGCGCGGCGGTCGTGACCTCGGCGATCATGAATCCGGAATTCAAGCCCGGATCGGGGGTCAGGAATGGCGGCAGATCGAAGCTGAGCGTCGGATCCACCATCAGTGCGATCCGGCGTTGCGCGATGGCGCCGATCTCGGACAGGGCCAGCGCGATCATGTCGGCGGCAAATCCCACCGGTTCAGCGTGAAAATTGCCGCCCGAGACGATCATGTCGGGATCGGACAGCACCAGCGGGTTGTCAGTGGCCGCGTTGGCCTCAGTCTGCAAAGTCGCGGCAGCCTGCCGGATCACGTCCATCGCTGCACCGGTGACCTGCGGCTGGCAGCGGATGCAATACGGGTCCTGCACGCGGCTGTCGCCCTCGCGATGGCTTTCGCGTATTTCCGACCCCTGCAACACGGCCCGCATGGCGCTGGCGGCCTCGATCTGGCCGCGATGACCGCGCAGGGCATGGATCTCGGGTTGCAGCGGCGCGGTGGAGCCCATGATGGCATCGGTCGATACGGCCGAAACGACCAGCGCGTTCTGCGCCGCGCGCCAGCCCTCGAACAGGCCCGCCAAGGCGTAGGCCGTCGAAAACTGGGTGCCGTTGATGAAGGCCAGCCCCTCTTTCGGCCCCAGTTGAACAGGCTCTAACCCGGCCTTTTTTAAGGCCTCGGCGCCCGGCATGACCGTACCGTCCAACTCGGCTTTGCCTTCGCCGATGACCACCGCCGTCATGTGGGCCAGCGGCGCCAGATCGCCCGAGGCCCCGACCGAGCCCTGCGCCGGGATCACCGGGGTCACGCCACGGGCGAGCATCTGCTGCAGCAGGTCCACCAACGCCCATCGCACGCCCGATGCGCCGCGCCCGAAGGACAACAGCTTGAGCGCCATCATCAGGCGCGCCAGCCGCCGCGGGACCGCCGGACCGACCCCGCAGCAATGGCTGAGGATCAGGTTGCGCTGCAGCGCCGAGGTGTCCTTGGCCGCGATCTTGAGGCTGGCCAGCTTGCCGAAACCGGTATTCACGCCATAGACGGGCTGGTCACCGGCGGCGGCCTCGGCGATGCGGGCGGCGGCGGCCTCAACAGCCGGGCGACAGCAATGATCCAGAACCACCGGCGTTTCGTTCCAGTAGACATCCGCCAGTTGGGCCAGCGAGACCTGCCCCGGAACCAAGGTCAGAGCGCTCATGCCTCCCCTCCGAAAATGCGTGCGTGCAGCGGGTTGAACCCGATCCGATAGGCCAGCTCGGCCGGGTGAGAGACGTCCCACACGGCCAGATCAGCCCGCTGCCCCGGCGCGATCGTGCCGGCATCGGTCAACCCAAGCGCGCGGGCGGCATTACGGGTGACCCCGGCCAGCGCCTCGGCCGGGGTCATGCCAAACAGGGTGCAGCCCATGTTCATCGTCAGCAGCAGCGATGTCAGCGGCGAGGACCCCGGGTTGCAATCGGTGGCCAGGGCCATCGGCACCCCGGCCTTGCGGAACAGATCGACCGGCGGGACCTGCGTTTCCCGCAGCGTGTAGAATGCGCCGGGCAGCAGAACCGCGGTCGTTCCAACCTCGGCCATGGCCGCCACGCCGGTGGCGTCCACATATTCGACATGATCGGCTGACAGGGCGCCGTAGGAGGCCGCCAGCCGGGCCCCTCCCAGGTTTGACAATTGCTCGGCATGAAGCTTGACCGGCAGCCCCAGTTCACGCGCGGCGTCGAACACCCGCGCGGTCTGAGCCGTATCGAAGGCGATGCCCTCACAGAACCCGTCGACTGCGTCGACCAGCCCCTCGGCATGGGCCGCGCTCAGGGTTGGGATGCAGACCGTGTCGATATAGGCGTCCGCGCGCCCTGTAAATTCGGGCGGCACTGCATGAGCGCCCAGAAAGCTGGTCCGAACCCGCACCGGGCGCTGCTTTGCAATTTCCCGGGCCGCGCGCAACATGCGCAGCTCGGTGTCCTGATCCAGTCCGTAACCGGACTTGATTTCAATGCAGGTCACACCCTCGGCCAACAACGCATCTATGCGAGGCAGTGCCTCTTGGATCAGGTCCTGAATACTGGCGGCGCGTGTGGCGGTGACCGTCGACAGAATTCCCCCGCCGGCGCGCGCGATCTCCTCGTAGGTTGCCCCGTTCAACCGCATTTCGAACTCAACCGCCCGGTTGCCCCCGAAAATCGCATGCGTGTGCGGATCGATCAGGCCCGGAGTGATCAACCGATCTGCGAAATCGACGATCGGCCAGTCGGCGTGATCCGGCGGCAGATCTCGGTGCGGCCCGACCCATTGGATCCGGCCCGATGAAACAGCAATCGCTGCGTCTTCAACCAAGCCATAGGACGCAACCCCATCCGCCATGGTTGCGATCCGCCGACAACAAATCACCGAATTTCTGGTCATCGCGATTCTTTTGGACTCCCCTCGGGTTTCAATTTTTCGTATACGTGTAAAAAATTAAAGTCTACACAAAAAGAGACACCGATGCAGATCCACGCCAAAACCGCCTTGTTAGGCTCTGACTGGGTTTCAGACCTGCGGGTCGAAACTGCGAATGGCGCAATCACCGGATTGGAGACCGGCGCGCGTCCGCAGTCGGCCGACACCTGCGTAGATGTCCTGCTGCCAGCCTTGTCAAACCTGCACAGCCACGCGTTTCAGCGCGCCATGGCCGGTATGACCGAGTTTCGCGCAGCCGGGCGGGAAAGCTTCTGGTCCTGGCGAAATCTCATGTACCGCTTTCTGGACAGGTTGACGCCCGAGCAGATGGAGGCCATCGCCGCGCTGGTGTTCCTTGAGATGCAGGAGGCCGGATATGCCGCAGTCGGGGAATTCCACTATGTGCATCACCAGCCCGGCGGCGCGCCCTACGACCAGCTTTCCGAGCTGAGCCAGCGGCTCTTCGCAGCAGCTTCGCGGACGGGAATCGGTCTGACCCATTTGCCGGTTCTCTATTCCTACGGCGGCGTCCGGCAAGAGCCCCTGTCTGGCGGCCAGCTGCGGTTCGGCAATGACGTGGACCGGTTCATGGAGTTGTATCACGAGTGCCGGTCGGCTGCCGCAGATCTTGCCGCGGACACGGTGGTCGGCATCGCGCCGCACTCGTTGCGCGCCACCTCACCCAAGGACTTGGCCCTGCTGCTGGCGCAGGTTCCGGAGGGTCCGGTTCACATCCATATCGCCGAACAGGTGAAAGAGGTCGAGGACGTGCAATCCGCTTTGGGCCAACGCCCGGTCGCCTGGCTTTTGGACAATGCCCAGGTCGACTCACGCTGGTGTCTGATCCATGCCACCCAGATGAACGACGCCGAAACACGCGCTCTGGCGCGTTCGGAGGCCGTGGCCGGCCTGTGTCCGATCACAGAAGCCAACCTGGGCGACGGGATCTTCAACGGAGTGCCCTACCTTGAAACTCAAGGACGGTTCGGTGTCGGATCAGACTCTAACGTGCGGGTTTCTCTGCCAGAAGAGTTGCGCAGTCTGGAATATTCCCAGCGCCTTCGCGACCGATCCCGCGGGGTTCTGGCGGCAGCCAACGGTTCCGTGGGGCATGCATTGTACACCGGCGCGGCACACGGCGGGGCACAGGCTGTGGGCCGCAATGCCGGAGAGATCGCGGTCGGCAAACTGGCCGACATGGTGGCGCTTGACCGGTCGCACCCGACGCTTTGCGCGCTGGCGGATCATCAACTTCTGGACGGCTTGTGCTTTGCCGCACCCGATGGTCTGGTAACGGATCTGTGGTCGGCAGGCCGTCATATGGTGCGGGATGGCAGGCATATTGCGCGCGAGACGATAATCAGAGACTACAAAGCCGCGATTGCAGACCTTTTGACCGACGTCTGACCCGACAAAGAACTGAGTTGAGATCAAGATGACCCAGACCGCTGACACGACCGGCTACAAGGAAATCAAGCAGACTGTGCTTGACCGCATCCGCTCGGGCCAGTGGCTGCCGGACATGTTGCTGCCCAACGAGCAGGATCTTGCGGTCGAGTTTTCCTGCACGCGTACAACGGTCAATCGGGCGCTGCGCGAACTGGCCGAGGAAGGATTTCTGGAACGTCGCCGCAAGGCCGGTACCCGGGTGCTGAGCGCGCCGCAGAGACAGGCCCGGTTCACCATCCCGCTGGTCAGGGAAGAGGTCGAGGCTCTGGGCGGCACCTACCGCTATGCACTTGTCTCAGCCCAAGCCGAACAGGCGCCCGACTGGCTGGCCGCGCGGCTGGCGCTGGGATCGGATCGGCGGGTGATGCATGTGCGCTGCATGCATTTTTCGGACAACACCCCGTTTCAGTTCGAAGATCGCTGGATCGTTACGGCCAGCGTTCCGGCTGTCGAACAGGCTGATTTCTCGACGCTGGGACCCAATGAATGGCTGATTCAGACGGTCCCCTTCACCAATGTCGAGCTGTCTTTTCTGGCAAGCCGCGCCGATGCTGAACTGGCCGGGTTTCTGGACGTAACGGTTGGCGAGCCGGTCTTTACCGCGGAACGTATCACCTGGTTGCAAGGCAGCCCGGTTACCTTCGCCAAGATGTATTTCGCGGCCGGATACCGGATGACCACCCGGTTCTGAGCCTGTCCGGGCCTTTACCGCGGCCCGAATCCGGTACAGATTCGCCTTGACCGAGCAACGGCAACACGGAGAACGGGATGAGCAACCCGCTATACGATCGACTTGTCGGCATTCACGCGGGCAAGACAACGCCGTTCCTGCATCTGCCGGACGGACGCGTTCTCTCACATGCCGATTTCCTAGACATGGCGGCCCGGATCGCCAACGCTTTGACCGCCTGTGGACTGGAACCGGATGACCGCGTTGCGGTGCAGGTCGCGAAATCGCCCGAGGCGCTAGCGCTTTACGCAGCCTGCGTTCAGGCCGGGCTGATCTTTCTGCCGCTGAATACCGCCTATACGACAGACGAGCTGCGGTATTTCATCGAAAACAGCGGTGCTCGGATGGTTGTCGCGGATGCCAAATCACAAGCCGATATCGAGCCGATTGCCCAAGCGCAGAATGCGATGCTCGAAACTCTGAACGCGGACGGTTCCGGCAGCCTGATGCGGCGCGCGCTTGGGATGTTGCCAGCCTTCGAACCCGCGCACAGGACCGAGGATGACCTCGCAGCTTTCCTTTACACTTCGGGCACCACCGGGCGGTCGAAAGGGGCCATGCTGACGCAGGCGAACCTGCTGTCGAACGCCGAAACTCTGGTGCAGGAGTGGCGCTTCACCGCGGATGACGTGTTGCTGCACGCGCTGCCGATCTTTCACACCCATGGCCTGTTCGTGGCCACCAATGTCATGCTGTCGGCCGGTGGATCGATAATCTTTCTGCCGGGCTTCGATCTGGACGACATCTTGCGCCTGATGCCCAAGGCCACCTCGATGATGGGTGTGCCGACCTTCTATACCCGGCTTCTGGACGACGACCGGTTTACCGGGGATCTGACCCGGCACATGCGGCTGTTCATATCCGGTTCGGCGCCGCTGCTGGCCGAAACCCACACGCGGTTCGAGCAACGCACCGGCCACCGCATCCTGGAACGCTATGGCATGACCGAAACCAACATGAACACCTCGAACCCCTATGACGGCGAGCGTCGGGCCGGAACGGTGGGCTTTCCGCTGCCGGGGGTCGAGTTGAAGATCACCGACCCTGAAACGGGCGAACCGCTGCCGCAGGGCGAGATCGGCATGATCGAGGTGCGCGGGCCGAACGTGTTCAAGGGCTATTGGCAGATGCCTGAGAAAACCGCCGCCGAACTGCGCGAGGACGGGTTCTTCATAACCGGTGATCTGGGCCGCATCGACGCGGACGGCTATGTGCATATCGTCGGGCGCGGCAAGGACCTGATCATTTCGGGCGGCTACAACATCTATCCCAAGGAAATCGAGCTGGTTCTGGATGACCAGCCCGGCGTGCTGGAAAGCGCGGTGATCGGCGTGCCGCACCCGGATTTCGGGGAGACCGTGCTGGGCATCCTGGTGCCCGAGGCCGGCGCGGCACCGGATCTGGATGCGATCATGGAGGCGGTGAGCCGAAGCCTTGCCCGTTTCAAACATCCCCGCAGGCTGATCCTGCTGAACGAACTGCCGCGAAATACGATGGGCAAGGTGCAGAAAAACGCCCTGCGCGAGGCCTACAAAGACATGTTCGCGGGCGGCTGATCAGGGGCGCAGCGGCACGCGTCCGGCTTCGGTCAGCAGCCAGCAGTCGCGCCCCTCGAACACGGCGACACCGGGTTGGCGGCCATAGCCCGCGCCGCTGTCCAGGTTGATGCGGTTCCCGTAATGGGTGGGGCGGTCCACCACCGTGTGGCCATGCACGATCAGCTTGGGATGCGGGGTTTCGCAGGCGTGAAAGCTCTGACGGATCCAGACCAGATCGTCCTCGGCCTGCGCGCCCAGCGGCACGCCCGGCCGGATGCCGGCATGGACAAAGGCAAGCTCGGGGGTCTGATGCATCCGTACGAGGTCGCGCAGAAAAGCCTTGTGCGCGACCGGCACCGCAGCAAGGGCCGCCCGATGCACATCCTGCAGCCGGGTGCGGTCTTCGAATTCCACACCATAGCTGCGCAGGGTTTCAGTTCCTCCCAGCCGCTCGTGCAGCCAGTGGTAGCCGACCAGAAGATGCGGATCATGGCGCGGCTCATCCCGCAGGAACCACGCGAACATCCGGTCATGGTTGCCCAGCAGCGTGACCCAGTTCCGCCCGGCGTCGCGCCCGGCAATCAGCCGGTCCAGCAGGCCCTTGCTGTCGGGCCCCCGATCGACGTAATCGCCCAGAAACACGATCCGCGAATCGCGCCTGCCATCCTGCTCGATCAGCGACAGGGCACGGTCGAACTCGGCCGTCTGGCCGTGCAGATCACCGATGGCGTAGATGGGCGCAGTCATGTCCATGTCTCCGTTCCAGGCCGGGTTGGATTTGCGGGCCTTTGCAACGACAACGCCTGCACCGGGCGGGTGCAGGCGTCAATCGCTTTCATCCGGGTCTTGCCGGATCAGACCACGTCGAACTCCAGCGGCTTGATCTGGGTGAACAGCCCGGTTTCAGCCAGCTTTGCGCGGGCTTCGGCCGGAACCGGCTCGTCAACATACAGCAGCGCGATCGCCTCGCCGCCTGCTTCTGCGCGGCCCAGGGTAAAGTTGGCGATGTTCACGCCATGCTCGCCCATGGTCTTTCCCAGGGTGCCGATGATGCCCGGCACGTCCTCGTTGGTGGTGTAGAGCATGTGCGCGCCGACCTCGGCATCGATGTTGATGCCCTTGATCTGGATGAAGCGCGGCTTGCCGTCGCTGAACACGGTGCCCCCGATTGAGCGTTCGCGCTTGTCGGTCACCACGGTCACCTTGATATAGCCCTCGAAGGCGCCCGACTTGTCCTGGTTGGTGGTCGAGATCTTGACGCCGCGCTCTTTGGCCACGACCGGGGCCGAGACCATGTTCACCTCGGGGTTCGAGCGTTTCATGATCCCCGCCACCACCGCGCAGTTCAGCGCGGCCAGGTTCATCTGCGCCGCAACGCCGTCATACAGGATGTTGATCGCCTTGATCGGCTCGTCGGTCATCTGGCCGATGAAGCTGCCCAGATGGCCGGCCAGCTTGATCCACGGTCCCATGACCTTGGCCTCTTCGGCGGTGACGCTGGGCATGTTCAATGCATTCTCTACCGCCCCGGTCAGCAGATAGTTCGAGATCTGCTCGGCCACCTGCAGCGCCACGTTTTCCTGCGCTTCGGTGGTCGCGGCGCCCAGATGCGGGGTGCAGACCACGTTGGGCAGGCCGAACAGCGGGTTTTCCTTGGCCGGTTCCTCGCTGAACACGTCGAAGGCGGCTCCAGCGACATGGCCGGATTTGATCAGTTCGGCCAGCGCCTCTTCGTCGACCAGACCGCCGCGGGCGCAGTTGATGATGCGCACGCCCTTCTTGGTGTTGGCCAGATTCTCGCGGCTGAGGATGTTGCGGGTCTGGTCCGTCAGCGGCACGTGCAGGGTGATGAAATCGGCCCGCGCCAGCAGCTCGTCCAGCTCGACCTTTTCCACGCCCATCTTGTCGGCCTTCTCCTGGCCCAGATAGGGGTCATAGGCGATAACCTTCATCTTGAGGCCCTGCGCCCGGTCGCAGACGATGCCGCCGATATTGCCGGCACCGATCACGCCCAGCGTCTTGTTGGTCAGCTCGACCCCCATGAACTTGGACTTTTCCCACTTGCCCGCATGGGTGCTGGCATTGGCCTCGGGGATCTGGCGCGCCACGGCGAACATCATCGCTATGGCGTGCTCGGCGGTGGTGATCATGTTGCCGAACGGCGTGTTCATCACGATCACGCCCTTTTTCGAGGCCGCGTCCTTGTCGATGTTGTCGGTGCCGATGCCGGCGCGGCCGATCACCTTCAGCTTGTCAGCCTTCTCCAAGATCTTCTCGGTGACCTTGGTGGCCGAGCGGATGGCCAGGCCGTCATAGTTGCCGATGATCTCGGCCAGCTTTTCCTTGTCCTTGCCCACGTCGGGCATGAAATCCACGTCGATGCCGCGGTCGCGGAAGATCTGAACCGCGGTTTCGCTGAGCTTGTCGGATACGAGTACTTTGGGGGCCATGTGCGTGGTCCTTGAATGGGATGATGACTCCGGGCCGGACGCGGCCCGGATCTTGTCGGGGAATGGAGTCAGGCGGCTTCGGCCTGTGCGGCGATCTCGGCCTCGAACGCCCATTTCAGCCAGGGCAGCATCGCCTGGATGTCGGACGTCTCGACCGTGCCGCCGCACCAGATGCGCAGCCCGGCCGGCGCATCGCGATACGCGCCGATGTCCAGCGCCACGTTCTCGGCCTCCAGCCGCTTGGCGACCGCCTTGGCAAAGCTTGCGCCGTCGCGAATGCGCGGATCGGTGAATTTCAGGCAGACGCTGGTATTCGACCGGGTGCCCGGGTCTTCAGCCAGATTGTCGATCCAGTCGTTCTGGTCGCAGAACTCGAAAATCGCCTGTGCGTTGGCATCAGCGCGGGCGATCAGGCCCTGCAACCCGCCGACCGAGCGCGCCCAGTCCAGCGCGAACAGGTAATCCTCGACCGCCAGCATCGACGGCGTGTTGATCGTGGCGCCCTGGAAGATGCCCTCGATCAGCTTGCCACTCTTGGTAAGGCGGAAGATCTTCGGCAGCGGCCATGCGGGGGTATAGCTTTCCAGCCGCTCGACCGCGCGGGGGCTGAGGATCAGTATGCCATGCGCGGCCTCGCCACCCAGAACCTTCTGCCAGCTGAAGGTGGTGACATCCAGCTTGTCCCAGGGCAGGTCCATCGCAAAGGCGGCGCTGGTGGCGTCGCAGATGGTCAGGCCGGCGCGGTCATCGGCGATCCAGTCGCCATTCGGAACCCGCACGCCCGAGGTGGTCCCGTTCCAGGTAAAGACCACGTCATTGTTGAAATCTATGGACGCCAGATCGACGATCTGCCCGTAATCGGCGGTTTTCACCTCGGCGTCGATCTTCAGCTGTTTGACCACGTCGGTAACCCAACCCGCGCCAAAGCTTTCCCAGGCCAGCATCTCGACCTTGCGTTCGCCCAGCAGCGACCACAGCGCCATTTCCACCGCGCCGGTATCCGAGGCCGGAACGATGCCGATGCGATAGTCGGCCGGAATGCCCAGCAGCTCGCGCGTGCCTTCGATGGCGGCCTTCAGCTTGTCCTTGCCGACGGCGGCGCGGTGCGATCGGCCCAGCGCGGCACCAGCCAGCTTGTTCAGCTCGAATGTAGGGGGTTTGGCGCAGGGGCCCGAGGAAAAACGCGGATTGGCCGGCCGCGCTGCCGGTCGTTCGATGGTCATTGGTGTTACCCTTCCAGATATACGCCCCTCGTTGGGGAGGGGTGTCCCGCGGCCAGACCTAGGGGGCCGCGGTTGGGCGGGCAAGCGGAAAAGACGCTTTGAATATCAAAAACGACACGGGCGGTGACGCCAAATCGGAACACAGGTTTCCGATCGGCGCATTTTGCACCCGCAGAAAGACCTCAGCGATCCAGCCGGACGGTTTCGCCCGTGGCCAGCGATTGCTGCGCCGCCAGACCCATGCGTACTGCCCACATGCCGTCGGTCAGGCTGACATCCGGGGCGTCGCGCTCACCGCGCACCAGCGCCAGAAAGCCCTGGTGCTGATAGAAGGTCGAGCCGTTGTGGTCGCCCGCCGCCAGCAGGCGCGGGTCGACGGGAATGTCGCGGGCGACAGGGCCCTTGGGGTCGCGCGGGCTGACGATCAGCTGCGGCACCGGCGGCGCGCCCAGATGTTCGGGCCAGAACCGGCCCGGCCCGGGGACCAGCGCCTCGATCTTGGCCTTGGGGCCGACGACCGAGATTTCCTCCTGATACCGCGCGCCCTCGGCGAACATGCACAGTTCCAGCATCGCCCGCGCGCCCGAGGCGAAATCGATGTTGACATAGCCGTGGTCGAGGATGTCGGGCGTTTCGCCGTCATAGGTTTCGTCCAGATGGTTCACGGCCTGCCCGCCGCTGGCGCTGATGCGCACCGGGTCGGATTGCAGGATGAGGCGCATCAGGTCGAAGAAATGACAGCATTTCTCGACGAACGTGCCGCCGGTGTTGCGGTTGAACCGGTTCCAGTTGCCGACCTTTTCCAAGAATGGAAAGCGGTGTTCGCGGATGCTCAGCATCTTGACCCCGCCGCTGGTGTCCTGCGCCTCGGCGATCAGGGCGGCGATGGGCGGCATGTAGCGATATTCCATCGCCACCCAGATCGGACAGGGATAGCTGCGCTCGATCTCGGCCAGACGGGCCGCATCGTCGGGGTTGGTGAACAGCGGCTTTTCCACCAACAGGGGCAAGGGACGCGTTTCGGCGATCTGGGCGATCTGATCCACATGCAGATGGTTGGGGCTGGCTATGACCAGGCAGTCCAGCGCCTCGACCGCCAGCAGGTCCTGCAGCGACGGCACCATCCTGGCCCCCGGCGCAATCGCCTGCGCGGCGCGCGCCATCTCGGGGTCGGGTTCGAAAATGGCGGCCACTTGCGTGCCCTCCAGCAAGGCGATGTTGTGCAGGTGTTCCTGCCCCATCATGCCACATCCGATCAGCCCGTAATTGATGGTCCGGGTCATGCGCGTTTCCTCGTCATTTCAGTCGTTGGACGTAAGTTGCCCGGTCCGGGTCGAACCAGGTTTTCGAAAACTCGACGGGTTCAGGCCGTTCCGACCAGCTGAACCGCTCGATGTAACCGACGGTCTCGCCCGCCGGCCGGGTGAAGTCCGCGGGGGTCCAGTCGGGCAGCCGGCCGACCGAAACCCGATCCTCGGCGCGGGTGATCCAGAACCCAAGCTGCTGCTGGTAATAGCGATAGAGCGAGTCCGACAGCAGCCGCCGGTCGATCAGACCGGCTGATTCGTCCAGCCAGATCTCCTCGACCGCGATGATTGTGTCATTCAGATAGCGCATCCGCCGCACGCGCGACCCGCGCCGCGAGGTGCCGAAATCGGGCAGGTCGGCGGGCTTGTCCAGGTGATCGACCGACAGGATGTCGGCGCGCGGCAGGCCGCCGCCCTCGGGCAGTTCCAGCCGGAACATGGCATAAACGCTGTTCTGGGTTCCGGTCTCGCGCACATAGTTGCCCGAGCCCTGGATCCGCTCGAGCATCCCCTTTTTTTCCAGCTCGGCGAGCGATTTTCGCAGCGTCCCGACCGAGACGTTCAACTGCGCCGCCATGTCCCGCTCGGGCGGCAGACGCTCGCCGTCGATCAGCCGGCCGGCGGCGATGTCGCGGATCAGCAGCTCGGCGATCTGCACATAGATCGGCAGGGCGTTGGGGTTTCTGGTGGATGGGGGCACGCGGGCGCTTCACTTGGTCGCAGAAAAAATTGATACACTATTGATCTACATCAATGTGGTTGCTACGCAAGAGAAAAGTTGAGCCCGGCAGGAGAGAGAATCAGATGACGATCGTCCCCATCACATCCCCCGATCTGGATGCGGCCGAGGTTTCGTGGTTCGCGGCGCTGTGCTCGGACGATTATCAGTTTCTCGGTGTGCCCGACGGCGATCTGCGCTCCAGCTGGGAACATTGCTCGGGCATCGTGAAAGAGGCCGAGGCGCAGGGCTTCCGCAACATCCTGTGCCCGTCCTCGTATCAGGTGGGGCAGGACACGCTGAGTTTCGTGGCCGGCTGCGCGCCGATCACAGAAAAGATCAACCTGCTGGCCGCCGTGCGCTGCGGCGAAATGCAGCCGATCATGCTGGCACGCACCATCGCGACGCTGGATCACATGCTGAAGGGTCGGCTGACGGTCAACATCATCTCGTCGGATTTTCCGGGCGAAAAGGCCGAAAGCAGTTATCGATACCAGCGCTCGCGTGAGGTGGTCGAGATTCTGAAACAGGCCTGGACGCAGGATGAGATCAATTACCAGGGTCAGGTCTACAATTTCTCGGGTCTGACGACCGATCCGGCCAAACCCTATCAAACCGGCGGGCCGCTGCTGTATTTCGGGGGCTATTCGCCCGATGCGCTGAAGCTGTGCGGCCAGCATTGCGACGTCTATCTGATGTGGCCCGAAACCAAGGACCAGCTGGCCGAGCGGATGAAAGCCGTGCACGCGGTGGCCGACGAGTACGGCCGCACGCTGGACTATGGTCTGCGGGTGCACATGATCGTGCGCGACACCGAGGCCGAGGCCAAGGAATATGCCGACTACATCGTGTCGAAACTGGATGACGAATACGGCCGCGCGATCCGCGAACGGGCGCTGGACGCCACCTCGCTCGGTGTTTCGCATCAGGCCAGGAACCGCGAGCTGGCCGACAAATACGGCTATGTCGAACCGGGCCTGTGGACAGGCGTCGGCCGGGCGCGGTCAGGCTGCGGCGCGGCGCTGGTGGGGTCGACCGACCAGGTGCTGTCGAAGATCGAAGAGTATCAGAAGATGGGCATCCGCGCCTTCATCTTCTCGGGCTATCCGCATATGGACGAGGCCCGCCATTTCGGCACCCGTGTGATGCCGCATCTGAAAACCTGTTCCCTTCCCGAAGCCTATGGAAGGGTTCCTGCTGACACCCCGGCGACGCCGCTGGGCAACGGAGTTCGTCGTTGATGCAACGTATCAAGCTTTCCGACACCCTGGAACTGAGCCGCCTTGTCTATGGCATGTGGCGGCTGGGCGATGACAGCGACACCTCGTCCGCGCATGTGGCGGCCAAAATCCACGCCTGTCTGGATCAGGGCATCACCAGCTTCGATCAGGCCGACATCTATGGCGACTATGGCGCCGAAGCGATTCTGGGCAACGCCCTGCGCGCCAATCCCGGCCTGCGGGACCGGATGGAGATCGTCACCAAATGCGACATCGTCGCCCCCTGCGGGCGCTATGCGGATGCCAAGGTGAAATACTATGACACCTCGCGCGCGCATATCCTGAAATCGGTCGATACCTCGCTGCGGGAAATGGCGATCGACCATATCGACCTGCTGCTGATCCACCGCCCCGACCCGTTCATGGACCACCATGAAACCGGCGCCGCGCTGGACGAGGTTGTGGCCAGCGGCAAGGTCCGCGCGGTGGGCGTGTCGAATTTCCGACCCTGGGACTGGCAGCTGCTGCAATCGGCCATGAAGACCCCGCTGGTGACCAACCAGATCGAGATTTCTCTGGGCGCGATCGCTCCGTTCACCAATGGCGATCTGGCCTTTCACCAGCAGCACGGCCACCCGGTGATGGCGTGGTCGCCGCTGGGCGGCGGAGCGCTGATGGCGGGTAATCCTCCGGTGGGCGTGGTCGCGGATGAGATCGGCGCGCAGTTCGGCGTCGACCGGGCCGCGGTGGCCGTGGCCTTCCTGCTGGCCCATCCGGCCGGCATCCTGCCGGTTCTGGGCACCAATAGCCTGGACCGCATCAAGCGCATTTCGGACGCCCTCAAAGTCAATCTGGATCGTGAAGTCTGGTTCCGCCTCTACGAGGCGGCGCTGGGGCATGAGGTACCATGATGAACGCATTTTCGAACGACATGGCGCGCACCTTCATTCCGCACAAGGACGACACCCGCACCCTGCGGGACGCTTTCGGCCGGTTCGCCACCGGCGTTACCGTGGTGACGTGCGACAGCCCCGACGGGCCGGTCTGCATCACGGCCAACAGCTTTTCCTCGCTGTCGCTGGACCCGCCCTTGGTGATGTGGGCCGGCGACCGGAACTCGCGCCGGTTCTCCTATTTTTACAAGGCGCGTCATTTCAGTGTTCATGTTCTGTCGGCCGACCAGGCCGAGCTGTGCTTTGGCTGCTCGAAGGACGCCTTTGCCCTACGCGACATCGACCACGACCGCTGCGAAAACGGCACGCCGCTGCTGCGCGGATGCCTGGCGCGGTTCGAATGTGAACAACATGCGTATCACGATGCGGGCGATCACGTTATCGTGGTGGGCAAGGTCTTGCGGGCCAGCATGGCGGACGGAGACGCGCTGACCTTTTACGCCGGCAAGCTCGGCCAATTCGCGCACCAATAAGCGCGGGACACGGTCGCGGGCAAAACCCGCGGCCTGAACAGGGAGGATCCGCATGGGCGGATTGACGTCGGTGCTTGCGCCGATTGCATTCGTGAACGAAACCGCGCTGCGTCTGGGCCGCGCGGTCGGTGTCGTTGCGATCGCCTTCATGGTGATCGCGATCCTGATTCAGGTGTTCTTCCGTTACGTTCTGGGCAACGCCCTGGCCTGGCCTGACGAGGCCGCGCGGTTCTGCATGTTGTGGATGACGGGCCTGATGGCACCCACCGCATTCCGGCGTGGCGGGTTCGTGGCCATCGACATGCTGGTCCGCTTTCTGCCGCGCGTACCCGGCCAGTTGCTGAACCTGTTTCTGCTGCTGCTCAGCCTGACGGTTCTGGTGGTCGCCGTGCGCATCGGCTGGTCCGAGGTCACCGGTTTTGGCGGGCGTTTCGCCACCGCCGCGCTGTATTTGCCCACCTCGCTGGGCTTTGATGAATGGTACCGGATCCCGCGCAGCTGGATGATGGCCTCCCTGCTGGTGGGCGTGATCCTGCTGCTGTCGGTCAACATCGAACTGATCCTGCGGTCGATCATTACCATGCTGGGCGGCGGCCACCTGCTGCCCGAGATCCCCGAAGCCGCCGTGGGAGCCGAATAGATGCTGGTCTGGTTCCTGCCCGTCTTCCTGGTGTTTCTGCTGATCGGCCTGCCGGTCTTTTTCGCATTGCTGGCCGCACCCGGCCTGCTGCTGTGGCTGAACGGCCAGACCAACGACATCACCCTGCTGTATCGCAACGTCTACAACGGGATGGACAGCTTTCCGCTGATGGCCATCCCCTTCTTCATGCTGGCCGGAGAGCTGATGAACCGCGGCGGCATCACCATCCGTCTGGTCGAGTTCAGCCAGGCGCTGATGGGGCATCTGCGCGGCGGGCTGGCGCATGTGAACGTACTCAGCTCGATCCTCTTCGCGGGGCTGTCGGGCTCGGCGGTGGCCGATACCTCGGCACTGGGCTCGATGCTGATCCCGGCGATGGAGAAGCAGGGCTATACCCGCAAATTCGCCGCCGCGATCACCGCCGCCAGCTCGGTCATCGGGCCGATCATCCCGCCCTCGGGGATCATGATCATCTATGCCTATGTCATGGGCGAAAGCGTCGCGGCCCTGTTCCTGGCGGGCATCGTGCCGGGTGTCATGGTGGGCATCGGTCTGATGCTGATGATCAAGGTCATGGCCAACCGGTATGATTTCCCGGTGGCCAGCCGCAAATACACCTGGCCCGAGCGCGGTCAGGCCAGCCTCAAGGCCTTTTTCCCGCTGATGACGCCGGTAATCATCCTGGGCGGCATTCTGGGCGGCATCTTCACCCCGACCGAAGCCGCCGCCGTCGCCGTCGGGTATGCCTTCATCATCGGGTTTTTCGTGCTGCGCACGCTGACCTTGAAAGAGGTGCCCGAAGTCCTCAGCAATGCGGGCATGACCTCGGCCGTGGTGCTGCTGCTGGTGGGGGCCGCGATGGCGTTCAAGACCGTGGTCAGCCTCAGCCATGCGCCCGAGCAGCTGGCCGCGCTGATCCTCGGACTGTCCGAAAACCCGCTGATCCTGCTGTTCCTGATCAACCTGCTGCTGTTCGTCGTGGGCATGTTCCTGGATGCAGGCCCGGCAATCATCATCCTGGGGCCGATCCTGGGCCCGATCTTCACCAGCCTGGGGGTCGACCCGATCCACTTCGCCATCATCATGAGCGTAAACCTGACCGTTGGCCTGGCCACGCCGCCCATGGGGCTGGTGCTGTTCGTGGCCGCCGCCGTGTCACGCGAACGGGTGGAAACCATCGCCAAGGCGATCCTGCCGTTCCTGGCCGTCGAAATCGCGGTGATCTTCCTGATCACCTATGTCCCCGCAATATCCATGACGATCCCGAGATTGACGGGATTTGCAAACTAGACTGAGTACCACAGGGAGGAAACGCATGCTCAGAACATTCTTCAAAACCGCAGCACTGGCCACGTCGCTGGTGGCGGCCTCGGCGCTGGCGGCCTCGGCGGCCGACTATACGCTGCGCGCCACCGCCAACTCGAACGAAAACGACGAGGACTATGACGGCCTGGTCGTGTTCAAGAACTTCGTCGAGAACGCCTCGAACGGCGCAATCGAGGTCGAGCTGTTTATCGGCACGCAGCTGTGCTCGAACGGGGCCGAATGCCTGCAGGGCGTGGCCGACGGCACCATCGACATCTATATCTCGACCTCGGGCGGGGCCTCGGGCATCTTCCCTTACGTACAGGTTCTGGACCTGCCCTATCTGATGGCCGACGACCGCATCGCCGAGCGGGTCCTGTCGGGTGATTTCACCCGCAAGATGCGCGAAATGGCGCTGGAAGATTCGGGCGGCGCGATCCGTCTGATGACCATCGGCAACACCGGCGGCTGGCGCAACTTCGCCAACACCAAGCGCCGCGTGACCCAGCCGTCCGACATGGACGGGCTGAAGATCCGCACCGTGGTCGCAGACCTGCCGCAGGAACTGGTCAAGGCCCTGGGCGCCTCGCCCACCCCGATCCCGTGGCCGGAACTGTTCACCAGCTTCCAGACCGGCGTGGTTGACGGCTCGAAGAACGGCATCACCGACATCATGGGCATGAAGTTCCCCGATGCCGGCCTGCAATATGTCACGTTGGACGGGCACGCCTATATGGGCGCGCTGTGGTGGATGAACAACGCCAAGTTCCAGGAAATGCCCGAAGATCTGCGCCGTGTCGTCGTCGATGGGTTCTATGCGCTGCAGCAGGCCACCTTTGCCTCGCCCAAGCGCAAGTCGATCCAGGCCTACGAGGATTTCGTGGCCGGTGGCGGCGACCTGTACGTGCCGACCCCCGAGGAAAAAGAGGCGTTCAAGCAGGCCGCGACCCCGGTCTATGACTGGTTCCAGCAGAACGTCGCGCGCGGGGACGAGATCTATGGCGCTCTGACCGCGGCCGTGGCCGAGGCCGAGGCCGAGATCAACGCGGAACGCGCCGCCGACCTGAACTGATACGGTTCGGGCCGGGGTGTCGCGTCATCCCGGCCCGCCTTTACCGAAAGGGGTACATCCACCCCTTGTAGTCATTGACCAGCACATGGGCCTTTTCGATCTGTTCGGGCGTCATCTTCTTCACCACCTCTTCCAGGCTGATCGCCGCATCGGGGTCGCCGCCGATGGCGCTGAGCGTGTACCACATGTAGGCCCGCACCAGATCGGGCGCAGGCAGGCCCAGGCCCAGCTCGTAATACCACCCGACACCCGATTGCGCGCCCGGATGCCCCTTCATCGAGGCCCGCAGATACCATTCGAACGCGCGTTCGTAGTCCTGCTCGACCCCAAGACCAAGGCCGTACATCACGCCGATCAGCTCCTCGGCCTCGGCGTTGCCCGACCGGGCCGCCGGCAGAAGCTGTTCGCGCGCGGCGGCAAACTCGCCTGCTTCCATCAGATCGCGGGCCTGTTCCAGTTCGGCCCAGACGGGCGTGGCGGCAAGACAAAGGGCAAGCACAAGCTGGCGCATGGGGCGGCGGGTCTCCTGTTCTGCGGGGCGGCCTGGGCGCAGGACCTGCCCGCGCCGCTGACCGATGACGACTTTCTGTTCTTTGATAGGGATCAGGCCGCGATCGGTCACCAGCTATTTTATGACCCGATCCTGTCGGGCAACCGCAACATCACCTGCGCCCATTGCCACCACCCCGATTTCGGCACCTCCGACGGCCTGTCGCTGGGCATCGGCGAGGGTGGCCGGGGCCTTGGCCCCGACCGCACGCCCGGGACCGGGGCGGACCGCATCCGCAAGCGCATCCCGCGCAACGCGCCGGGTCTGTGGAACCTGGGCGCGCGTGGCATCCACACGATGTTCCATGACGGGCGGCTCAGCCTGTCGGATGTCTATGGCAACGGGTTCAATTCTCCCGCGCAGGAATGGCTGCCCGAAGGGCTGAACTCGCTGCTGGCCGCGCAGGCGCTGTTTCCGCTGACCGCTCAGTTCGAAATGGCCGGGAACGTGGCCGAGAACGAGGTCACCGGTGCCGTGCATGACCGGATCGACAAGGGCTGGCCGATCATCGCCAAACGGGTGCGGACCGACCCGAAATACGGCCCGGCCATGGTGGCCGCCTTTGACGACGTGGACAGCACCGAGGACATCACCATCACCCATGTCGCCAACGCTCTGGCCGTTTTCATGGCCATCGAATGGCGCAGCACCGACAGCCCGTTCGACCAGTATTTGGCTGGGGACGAGACCGCCCTGACCCCCGATCAGAAGGCCGGGATGCGGCTGTTCTACAGCAAGGCGCGGTGCGCCACCTGCCATTCGGGGCCGCTGCTGTCGGATCAGAAATTCCACGCACTGGCCCTGCCGCCTTTCGGCCCCGGCCGCACCCGGCAATGGGACGCCTATGCCCGCGACGTGGGTCGCATGGGCGAAAGTGACCGGCTGGAGGACGCCTACCGGTTCCGCACGCCGATGCTGCGCAACGTGGCGCTGACCGCACCCTATGGCCACAACGGCGCCTTTCCCGACCTCGAAGGGATCACCCGTCACCACCTGAACCCGGCAACCAGCCTGTCACGCTGGACAACCGATCAGGCCGCGCTGCCCCGGGTGCCGTGGCTGGAACAGGCCGATTTCATCGTCTGGCAGGACCAGTTCGAGATGGCACGCCAACGCGCCAAGGTCGACATCACGCCAGTTGACCTGAGCGACGGTGAAATCGCGCAACTGGTGGCGTTCCTGCACGCCCTGACCGGGACGAGCGTGGAGACGCCGCCCTTTGGCGTGCCCGCGGACTTCAAGCCCTGAGAAATCCCCTGCCGGATCGGGCGGGTGTTTCGGTGTTTTTATTCTGCGGCTTCTTCGTATGCGTCCATGGGCGGGCATGTGCAGACGAGGTTCCGATCTCCGTAGGCGTTGTCGACGCGGTTGACGGGCGACCAGTATTTGTCGACGCCCATGGAACCCGGCGGGAAGCAGGCCTGTTCGCGGGTGTAGGGTCGGTCCCACTCACCCACCAGGTCGCGCACCGTGTGGGGGGCGTTCTTCAGCGGGTTGTTCTCGGGGTCGATCCTGCCATCGATGACATCCTGCGCCTCGGCGCGGATCGACAGCATGGCGTCGCAGAATCGGTCCAGCTCGTCCTTGGGTTCCGATTCCGTCGGCTCGACCATCAGCGTGCCAGCAACCGGCCAGGACATGGTCGGCGCGTGGAAGCCGCTGTCGATCAGCCGCTTTGCGACGTCGTCGACGGTGATGTTGCCGGCCTCGGCCAGCGGGCGGGTGTCGAGGATGCATTCATGCGCCACACGACCGGTCTCGGAGGTGTAGAGGATCGGATAGGCCTCCTGCAGACGTGCGGCGATGTAGTTGGCGTTCAGGATCGCCACCTTGGTCGCCTGGGTCAGACCCGCGCCGCCCATCAGCAGGACATAGGCCCAGCTGACCGGCAGGATCGAGGGCGAGCCGAAGGGCGCCGCCGAAACCGGACCCACGGCGGTGCCGTACTCCGGGTGGCCCGGCAGATGCTCGGCCAGATGCTCCTTGACGCCGATCGGGCCCATGCCGGGGCCGCCGCCGCCATGCGGGATGCAGAAGGTCTTGTGCAGGTTCAGGTGGCTGACGTCGCCGCCGATGTCGCCGGGGCGCGACAGGCCCACCATGGCGTTCATGTTGGCCCCGTCGATATAGACCTGACCGCCGTGGTCATGGGTGATCTGGCAGACCTCCTGCACCGTTTCCTCGAAAACGCCGTGGGTCGAGGGGTAGGTGATCATGCAACCGGCCAGGTTGTCCGAGTGCTTCTCGGCCTTCTCGCGGAAGTCGGTCAGATCGATGTTGCCCTTCGCGTCCGCCTTCACCGGCACCACCTGCCATCCGACCATCTGCGCCGAAGCCGGGTTGGTCCCATGCGCCGAGGTCGGGATCAGGCAGACGTTGCGATGCCCCTGCCCGTTGGCGATGTGATAGTTGCGGATCGTCAGCAGGCCCGCATATTCGCCCTGCGCGCCCGAGTTGGGCTGCTGGCTGATCGCGTCATAGCCGGTGATCTGGCACAATTTGTCATTCAGGTCGGCGATCATCTCGTAATAGCCTTGCGCCTGATCTTCCGGCACGAACGGGTGCATGTTGGCGAACTCGGGCCAGGTGACCGGGATCATCTCGATCGTCGCGTTCAGCTTCATGGTGCAACTGCCCAGCGGGATCATCGCCCGATCGAGCGCCAGGTCGCGGTCGGCCAGACGGCGCATGTAGCGGGTCATCTCGGCCTCGGCCCGGTTCTTGTGGAAGATCGGGTGGGTCAGATAGGGCGTCTCGCGCAGCGCATAGTCCGGCAGGCGGTACTGCTTGTTCGAGCTGTCGTCCTTCTTGTCGATGCCGAAGGCGCCCCAGACCGCCTCGATCGTCTCGGCGCGGGTCTGTTCATCCAGGCTGATGCCGACGCGGGTCTCGCCCACCTTGCGCAGGTTGACACCGCGCGCCACCGCCGCCTCCATCACGGTCTTCTGCAGCGGGCCGACCTCGACCGTGATGGTGTCGAAGAACACCTCGGGTTCGACCTTGAAGCCGTGTTCTTCCAGGCCCGCGGCCAGGCGCGAGGTCTTGCGGTGCACCGACTGCGCGATGGCCTTGATGCCGTCGGGGCCGTGGTACACGGCATACATCGAGGCGATCACCGCCAGCAGCGCCTGCGCGGTGCAGACGTTCGAGTTGGCCTTCTCGCGGCGGATGTGCTGTTCGCGGGTCTGCAGCGCCAGGCGATAGGCCTTGTTGCCGCGGCTGTCGATGCTGACGCCGATGATCCGGCCCGGCATCGCGCGTTTCAGCTTGTCGGTGGTGGCCATGTAGGCGGCGTGCGGCCCGCCAAAGCCCATCGGCACGCCGAAGCGCTGGGTCGAGCCCACGGCGATGTCGGCGCCCATCTCGCCCGGCGATTTCAGCAGCGCCAGCGACAGGATGTCGGCGGCCACGATGGCGATGGCGTTGTGTTCATGCAGCGCCGCAATCTCGGCGGTGAAGTCGCGCACATGGCCATAGGTGCCCGGATACTGGAAGATCGCGCCGAACACCGCGCCCGCGTCCAGTTCGTCAGGGTCGGCGACCTTGACGTCGATGCCCAGGGGTTCGGCCCGGGTTTTGATCACCGCGATGGTCTGCGGGTGGCAGTTGCGGTCCACGAAGAAGGCCGCGTTGTTGGCTTTGGACCGGCCACCGCGCTTGGCCATCGCCATCGCCTCGGCCGCTGCGGTCGCCTCGTCCAGCAGCGAGGCGTTGGCTACGTCCAGCCCGGTCAGGTCGCTAACCATGGTCTGGAAGTTCAACAGCGCCTCGAGCCGGCCCTGACTGATCTCGGGCTGATAGGGCGTATAGGCGGTGTACCAGGCCGGGTTTTCCAGGATGTTGCGCAGGATCGGCGCAGGCGTGGTGGTGCCGTAATAGCCCTGACCGATCAGCGAGGTCAGAACCTTGTTCTTACCCGCCACCTTCTTCATGTGATAGAGCGCGTCGCGTTCGGTCATCGCCGGGCCCCAGTCCAGCGGCTCTTTCTGCCGGATCGCCGGGGGGACGGTGGCGTCGATCAGATCGTCCAGCGTCTTGAAGCCGATCACCTTGAGCATGTCGCGCATCTCGGTCGGGCTGGGACCGATATGGCGGCGGTTGGCAAAGTCATAGGCTTCGTAGTCGGTCAGTTTGAAGGCCATTGCAGCGCTCCCATGGATAGGTCAGGCCCGACGGAGACTGTGGAAGCCTCCGGCGGGGAGTAAGGGCCGTCCCGGGAACTGTCCGGTGGACAGTTTCAGGCCCGAACGGGCGGAGCCCAAATTCGGCGGCACAAGTCAAAACGATGGAGCCCCAGGCCGGGACTCCGTTCAGGTTTACCCGATGAACGCCTTGTAGGCGGCCTCGTCCATCAGATCTTCCAACTGCGCGGCATCGGTGATCTTGATCTTGTAGATCCACGCCTCGCCCTCGGGATCCTCGTTCAACGCGCCCGGGTTGTCGGCCAGCGTCTCGTTCACCTCGAGAATTTCGCCATCGACCGGGGCATAGATCTCGGAGGCCGCCTTGACGGATTCGATCACCCCGATCTCGCCGTCCTTCGCGAACTCCTCACCTACGTCCTGCTGCTCGACGAACACCACCTCGCCCAGCTGCTCGGCCGCGTGCTTGGTGATGCCCAGCGTGGCCGTGTCGCCCTCGACCGTCAGCCATTCATGTTCTTCGGAATAATAGGTTGCCATGCTGTCTCTCTCCTGACTTCAACGCTTGTAATTCTGTTTGACGAAGGGCAACGCCACGATCCGCGCCGGCTGCGCCTTGCCCCGGATGATCAGATTCACCTGTTCGCCCGGCTCGGTGTGACCGGCCGCGACATAGCCCATCGCAACCGGGCCGCCGACGGTTGGCCCGAACCCGCCCGAAGTGATCTGACCGATCATGTTGCCCTGAAGATCCTGCACCTCGACCCCCTGTCGCGCCGGGGCGCGGCCGTCGGGCTTGATCCCCACCAGCTTGCGCGCGGCGCCTTCGGCCAGTTCGCGCTGGATGCGGGCCGCGCCGGGAAAGCCGCCCTCTTCCTTGCGCCGCTTCTGGATCGCCCAGGCCAGGTTGGCCTCGATCGGCGAGGTACTCTGGTCGATGTCATTGCCATACAGGCACAGACCCGCCTCCAGCCGCAGGCTGTCGCGCGCGCCCAGACCTGCCGGCTCGCAATCCTCATGCGCCAGCAGGGCGCGGGTGACCTCGATCGCCTTGTCCTCGGGGATCGAGATCTCGTAGCCGTCCTCACCCGTGTAGCCCAGACGCGAGATCCGGCACTCGACTCCGTTGATCGGGGCCACGGTGGTTTCCATGAACTTCAGATCGCGGGCCGCCGGGCACAGTACGCCCACCACGTCCTCGGCTTTCGGGCCCTGAACCGCCACCAGCGCGCGGTCGAAGATCTCGGTCACCTCGACCCCGTCCAGGTGCGCGCGCATGTGCGGAATGTCCTGATCGCGCAGCGCCGCGTTCACCACCACGAAGAAATGATCCCCCGCGTTCGACACGATCAGATCGTCCATGATCCCGCCGTCCGCGTTGGTGAAGAACCCATAGCGCGCCTTGCCCTCGGGCAGCGTCGCAAAAGCCTGCGGGCACAGCGCCTCGAGCTTCTCGCCCACATTCTCTCCCCGCAGGATCACCTGACCCATGTGGCTCACATCGAACAGCGCCGACTTCTCGCGGCACTGCTTGTGCTCGCCCATGATTCCCAAAGGATACTGAACGGGCATCTCCCAGCCCGCAAAATCAACCAGCTTGCCTCCCAACTCAACATGAAGGTCATACAACGGCGTGCGCTTCATTCCAGGCATGTCAGTGTTCTTTCTTTTGGCAAAAGTGGCGCGATGGACCGGATCCAAAAGCACATGGCTGGGAATACCATGCCACGGCAGCCTTTCCGGATCGAGTCAGAGGAATTCTGGCTGGTCGACATGCATTTTCCTGTACCGGCAACTTCACGGCTGGCCGTGTTTCGTCCGACTTCAGATCGCAGGTATTCATCACGGCCTAAATCGCTCATGGACAAGGAGTATACATCTGCATGCTGCAGCTTTGTGTCGTATAGGAAACTTTTTTCCGTTACGCAACAGCTGAAATTGCAACATTCACGGTCGGCGGCCCCATACCTCAGCGATCGGCAAGTGCCGCCTCCAAGGCCTTCAACCCCGTCACCAGATCGGCCTCGGCAGTATCCTCCGCGAAGTCATGACTGATACCGTTGATGGATGGCACGAACAGCATTCCGACCGGCATCAAGGCTGCCACGTTCGAAGCATCGTGCAAGGCCCCGGACGGCATGACCCGCCAGTTGCCGAGCGCGACGGTCTGGGCTCCGTGTTCCAGCGATCGCCGGAGGGTCGGATCCATTTCAACCGGCTCGATGCCCAGCATTGGCCCGAACTGCGCATCGCCCCCGATGGATTCACTGACCTCTTGGGCGGTCGTGCGAATGATGCTTTCCATTCGGGCCAGACGATCCGTGTCCTGATCGCGCCACTGCATTGAGAAACGGACCCGGCCAGGAACGATTGACGAGGCATTCGGAGACAGCTCAACATGACCGATCGTCCAGACCGTCTGCGGGGTCACCACGTTGCGGAACCGATCGTTGATCAGGCCGTTGAAGATCGAGAGAGCCTGGAACGCGTCTCGGCGCAGGTGCATCGGCGTCGTGCCGGCGTGGTTCTGCTGGCCGGAAAACTCGATGACCATGTCGCGAATGCCCACGATGTCCGAGACCACACCGATGGCCTCGGCGTTGGCATCCAGAATCGGACCCTGCTCGATATGCATTTCGATGAACCCGGTGAATTGGGCGGGGTTCACAAAATCCTGCATCAGACTTTTCATCCGAGCGCGCGCATCACCGAACCGTATGCCCGTGTGGTCGGTCAGGTCGTCGGCCTGCGCAAGGGGCAACTTGCCGGACCAGATGGCTGATCCGGTCGTGACGCCGAACCGGCCCTCCTCATCCTGAAAGCTGACCACCGAGATCGGGCGCTGGCTGGAGCGAGCCAGCTCCAACGCCGCGATCACGCCCAGCGCGCCATCCAGCCAACCGCCCTCGGGCTGACTGTCTGAATGTGACCCCATCAAAAGCGACGGCGCGGACGCCAGACCGAACAGGTTTCCGACCGGATCAAAATGCGGTTGCAGCCCGGCCTCCTGAAACCGGTCGGCCAGCCATTGCCGCGCCGCAATGTCCGCGTCTGAATATGCCGGGCGCACGACGCCCTTACCCACCCCCGCAGCCCCGAATTCCCGCAGCTTGTGCAGATCATCCAGAAACCTCTGCGCATTCACGGCCATTGCGCTGTCCTTTCTTGTCGCTTGCCGCAACTCTATCGCCGGGCCGTCCGCCCACAAGCCCGGTTGCAGGCTGACCCGGTTTTTTGACGGCAACCGGCCGAACACCTCTGGCCCCTGCGGGCAAGCTGCCCTAAGACTTCGGGCCAAGAGGGACCGACATGTCATACATCACATTGGTACGCCACGGGCAGGCCAACACCACCGCACGGGACGAAGACAGTTATGACAAGCTCAGCGAGCTTGGGCATCAGCAGGCGCGCTGGCTTGGGGCCCATCTGCGCGAGACCAAAGCCCATTATCCACGGGTGTTTTGCGGCACCCTGACCCGGCATGTGGAAACGGCGGCCAGCATGGGTCTGCCGGAACCCGTCCGCGATGCACGTCTGAATGAAATCGAGTATTTCACCCTTGCGCAATTGTTCGAGGAACAGCACGGCGTGACGATCCCGACGGACCGCGAAGGCTTCGTTCAGCACCTGCCGCTGACCTTCAAGGCCTGGGCCAACGGCGACATTCGGAACGCGCCCGAAACCTTCGAGCAGTTCGAGACCCGCGTCTCGGACGCTCTGCGCGAAATCCATGACGGCGACGGGCCGGCCATCGTGGTGACCTCGGGTGGGTTGATCTCGATGGTGGTGCGGCAGGCGATGGGGCTGGACATTCCGGCAATGGCGCGCGTGGCCCTTGCCATCATGAACACCTCATTGCATCGTCTGCACCCGATCGGAGCGGACCTGAGCCCGGTTCTGTTCAACGCGGTTCCGCATCTGGAAGCGCCGGACCGGCATTTCGCCCAGACCCACCTGTAACCGGATCGGAGGTCCCAGATGCAGATTTACTACGCACCCCGCACTATCTCGATCGCCGTCGTCATCGCGCTGGAGGAAGCCGGTCTGGACTATGAGGCGATCAAGCTGGACTTCGCTGCGGGCGAGCAGACGACAGCGGCCTACAAGCAGATCAACCCCAAGGGTCGCGTTCCCGCTCTGGTGGTCGATGGTGGCATTCTGACGGAAACCGGCGCTCTGCTTGAATACATCGCAGCCAAGGCCCCGAAGGCCGGGCTTGTTCCGGACGATCCGGTCCTGGCCGCGCGGATGCGCGAGGTGATGTATTTCCTGGCCTCGACCATGCATGTGAACCATGCGCACAAGATGCGCGGTCACCGCTGGGCGGATCAGGAGTCCAGCTGGCAGGACATGAAGGGCAAAGTGGCCCAGACGATGACCGAGTCCTGCTCTTACATCTCGTCAAACGGGCTGCGCGGCCCGTTTGTTTTGGGCGAGGCATTCTCGCTGGCCGACGCCTATCTCTACGTGGTTTGCAGCTGGTTGGAAGGTGACGGAGTCGATGTCACAGCCTTTCCCAAGATCCAGGCCTTCCGCGCGGCGATGGAGGCCCGACCCTCGGTTCAGGCGGTACGGGCCGCCGGAATGCTCTGACAAAAGGACATCGCATGACACATCTCTGGGTCCGGGCTGAACAACGCCCGAACGAGGAACGGGTGGGCCTGACGCCCGATGGCGCGGCGCAACTGATCGCCGCCGGCATCCGCGTGACGGTCGAGGAGAGCCATGTCCGCGCCATCCCGATCGACGGCTACCGCGCGGCGGGCTGCGAAATCGCGCCGGAGAACTCGTGGCCGGAGGCGCCGCTGGATGCGGTCATCTTCGGCCTCAAGGAACTGCCCGAGGACGGCACGCCTCTGCCGCATCGCCACATCATGTTCGGCCATGCCTTCAAGGGTCAGCATTCGGGCCGCAAGCTGCTGGAACGGTTCAAGGCCGGCGGCGGCACGCTGTATGACCTGGAATACCTGGTGGACGAGAACGGACGGCGGGTCGCGGCCTTCGGCTATTGGGCGGGCTACGCGGGCGCGGCGGTGACGCTCAAGACCTGGGCGGCGCAGCAGCGCGGCGAGATCTGCGGCCCCGTCGGCGTCTATCCCGGCAAGGACGCGCTGAACGCCGAGCTGCTGGCCGAGTTGGAAGCAACCGGCGCCCCCCGCCCCCGCGCCATGGTCATCGGCGCGCTGGGAAGGGTCGGCACCGGCGCGTCCGACCTGTGCGAGGCCATGGGGGTCGAGGTGACCAAGTGGGACATGGCCGAAACCGCCGATGGCGGGCCGTTCCCGGAGATCCTTGCACACGACATCTTCCTCAACTGCATCTTCGCGCGCCCCGGCACCCCGGTCTTTGTCCCGCGCGAGGCGCTGAATGCCCCGCGCAAGCTGACCGCCATCGGCGACGTGGCCTGCGACCCCGACAGCGACTACAACCCGGTGCCGGTCTATGACCGCGCCACAACCTGGGAAGAACCCGCCCTGCGCGTGGCCACCGACCCTGTGCTGGACGTGATGGCCATCGACAACCTGCCCTCGATGCTGCCGGTCGAAAGCTCGGAAGACTACGCCGCGCAGCTTCTGCCCTCGTTGCTGACCCTGACAGACCTGACCTCGGGCGTATGGGCGCGGGCCGAGGACACCTTCAAATCCCATATCGAAAGGATCTGAGCCATGACGATTCACTGGTGTGGCACCGGCCTGTCGGCCATCCCCGGCCTGCGCCGCCTGATCGAGGCCGGCCACAAGGTCACCGTCTGGAACCGGACCGTCGACAAGGCCCGCGCCGAGGTCGGCGACCTGACCGACGACATCCGGTCCTTCGACATTGATGCTCTGAGCGCGGTGCTGGAAAAGGGCGACGTCATCGTCTCGATGCTGCCGGGCGACTGGCACGTGCCGCTGGCGGAACTGGCGATCGCGAAGGGCGCGCATTTCGTCTCGTCCTCGTATATCGCGCCCGAGATGCGCGCGCTGGACGACAAGGCCCGCGAAGCCGGCGTCGCGCTGGTCAACGAGGTCGGGCTGGACCCCGGCATCGACCACCTGATGGCCCATGCGCTGGTCGATGACTACCGCGCGTCCGACGCCTTCGACCCGGAAAACCACCTCAGCTTCATTTCCTATTGCGGCGGCATCCCCAAGAACCCCAACCCGTTCCGCTACAAGTTCAGCTGGTCGCCCCTGGGCGTGCTCAAGGCGCTGCGCTCGCCCTCGCGGTCGATCCGCGACTATGCCCCGCTGGACGTGGCCCGGCCCTGGGACGCGATCAGCACCTATGTCGCGCCGCTGCCCACGCCCGAAAGCTTCGAGGTCTATCCGAACCGCGACTCGATCCCCTTCATGCAGCAGTACCATTTCGAGGAGCACTGGCCGGTCAAGGAATTCGTCCGCGGCACTCTGCGGCTGAACGGCTGGTCGGATGCGTGGTCGGACGTGTTCCGCGAAATCGAAACGCTGGAAGGCCCCGAGGGCGATGCCAGGCTCAAGGAAATGTCCGACCAGTTCTGGGCCGAGAACGCCTATGAAGAGGGCGAGCCCGACCGCGTCGTGCTCTGCGTCGGCCTGAAGGCCGAGAAGGACGGCGTACCGGTCTGGCACAAGACCTATGTGATGGACGCCTGGGGCGACGCGCGCGGCAGCGCCATGGCGCGTCTGGTGTCGATCCCGGTCTCGCTGGCGGTCGAGGCGGTACAGGACCGCGCCATTCCCGCGGGTGTCCATGCCGCGCCCAGCGATCCGAAACTGGTTCAGGGCTGGATGGCCGAGATCGACAAGCTGGCACAGCACCTGCAGGTGGTCGACCACCTGGCCTGACCCAACCAAAAAGCCATTCCGGACGCACCGGAATGGCTTTTTACTGGTGTTTTCACCAACCGTTGGATCGGCGCTTGTGGTTCAGATGTAGCGCTCGATCGTTTCCTCGAGATCGCTGCGGTTGATGCCAAGCTCGGACAGCTGCCGGTCATCCAGACCGCTCAGATGTTGCGCAGCGCGTACGATGTCATCCTTGACCGCCCGGATGCGCATGGCGCGATCGAACAGAAGTAGCGCGCTGGCGGATGGGCAGGGTTGTTGAGTCGGTTGCATTGTGTCGAGCATCGGCTGTTTCCTCCCAGTTTGGCCGGTGTCCTGTTGGGGCGCGGCCCCGGTTACTGCGTCAACGCGGCGCGCTGATAGACGCTCTGATAGGCCGTTTGGGGGATGTCTGAGCGGGTGATGCCGATATCGTGCAGCTGCTGGTCGCTCAGGCGTTCGAGGTCACGGACCGTCTTCGCAAAGATCTGCTTCCGAAACCGTTCGGTCTTGGCCTCGGCGTATTTTGCAAAAAGGTCATGAAACAGGCTGTGGTTCGACTGTGTGGTTTGTGCGGTTGCCATTGGTTTGTCCTCCTGAAATCCGAACTGCATTGCAGTACTGTCATCAGATAAAAGGACGCCGCGTTAACGGTTCCGGACCAACGGATTAAGCTTTGTTAACCTTACGTCAGGGTTGGCGGGGTCACTGACCGGATGGCAGGGCCACCCGGATGGCGAAGGCGGTGGCGGGGTCGATCTGCGGGTCAGCCAGAAGCGCCCGCAGCGCAGGGGCAAGCGTATCATCCCCCCAATCGCGCGTGGCCAGGGCGATCTGCCCGGCCGTGCTTTGGTCGCGCGCTATCTCACCGACAAAGATATCCAGGATCTTCCCGCGGTGTTCCGGCATCGCATCGCCGCCGTCGATCAGCGCCGCGATGATCGCCCGTCGATCCTGTGGGGAAAGCGGGCTGGCGGTCAGAGCCTCCTCGATCGTATTCAGGGCTTGGTCGCCGTCGATTTCGATACCGGCAAGCGCCCATTCGCGCAGGTTGAACCCTCCGGTGGCGACCGCCTTTGGATAGACCGTGCGCACCGCCTCTGCCGCGGCCGGATCAGATTGCAGGCCCAGCAGCCGGATCGTTGCCGGGGCATAGGCTACGCGATTCAGGCTCCGCAAATCGCGCAGAAGATCCGGGGTTGCAGCAGCGTCGCGCAGGCCGCGCACAGACGCATAGGGTGCCCGGTGGAGTTCAATGAGAGCGGTGTTCCGCAACAACCGGTCTCCGGAATTCAGATAGGCCGCGAAAAACGCGGCGCGCTCGGCGGATCGGGATCCGTCCAACCGCCAGCCTTGGCCTTGCGCCTGTACCTCGGCAACAAAATCGGCCCGCTGCGGCGTCATCAGAAATCCCTTGGTCCAGGACTGATCAAAGGCGCGCCCGGCCTTGTCCCGGCGGCCTGGGCCATAGATCATCAAGACCACCCGGTCAGGATCGGCGCGCAGGGCATTCCGGGTGCTGCTGTCCACCAGAAACGGTATCTGGGGGAGGTCTGCAACCTCGTCCCAACTACCTTTCAGCAACCCGACGGGTGCATAGCGGAACGGGTCCTCGGGCGCGGGCGCGGCCAGAACGATGACCGAAGCAGACAACAACCGGTCGGCCAGAGAGTTTTCGGGAAGTGCCAGACAAACGGTGCAGGCCAGCGCCGGACGCTGCGGCCACGCCGGAACGGACATAAGGGCCAACACCAATATCGTCTTCAACATGCGCGGCATCTGGCGCCCCTGCTGTGGACCGGGCGCTGCACCATACATGGCGCCCTCTGCCCCGGAGCATAGCGCAGAAACACCGTGCGGGCGACCAAGTCTACATCAGGTCGTTCTCGACATCTTCGGCCGAGATGCCCAGCGCGTCCAACCCGTTCTCAAGGTGATCCGACAGATGCGGCGTGCCGATGAGGTAATCGGCGCATGGCGTCGAGGCCTCGGCCTTGGCCGTAGCGATCGCCTCGCTGAGGTCGTCCGGGAAAAAGCTTTCACGTCCAATCCACATGATCGCGACCAACTCGGCTTGCTCGTCCTCGTCCATGCGATCGATAAAAGCCCGCAGCTCGCCCTCGGCGCGATCCAGCTCGCGGCCCATCATGGCGACCTGGGCGACTTTGGTTGGCGAGATTTCCAGCATTGGTTTCAACTCCTCTGTCCGCAATTGAAGTCCATCTCAACCATTGCATCACGCCTGCGTCCTTGATCTTGCGCAAACTGCAGATCGTCACTCGTGCGGGCGCGAGACGGGGTGAGATGGTACCGGTGCGGTGCGGAACGGTCGGAAGGTGGCCTTCTTGATCCACAGTTTCAGCGCCTGCCAGTGGATCAATGCAACCGCCCGCCGCGCGCCAAACGGGCGTCGCAGCAGCGAACGAAGGATCGCGCCATTGGTGAGAGGTTGCCGGACGCCCGTGAGCGTGGCAATCAAACCGCCCCCGTCGCGGCCGTAGTCGATCCAAACCCCGACCCGGTCCGGGCGCAGGTCAAACCGGAAAGTGTAGGTGCCCTCGATCTTTTGAAACGGCGAGACATGCATCACTTTGGTCGCGGAAATCCGGTCAGAGGGAGCGATCACGTCAAACCCCGGCTTGTGGCAGACATAGCTGTGCCGCGTTCCATGAGTGTTGGTGACCTCGGCCACCACGGCAAACAGTGCGCCTGCGTCATTCAGGCAAAACCAAAAACTGACCGGGTTGAATACGTGGCCCAGCACCCGGGGTTGGGTCAGCAACAGAACCTGCGCGGGTTGGGGGATTTGCATCGCCCGCAGGCTGTCGCGGAGCCACGGGGCACCTCGACCAACACCGGGCTCCCCTCCATGATCGCGGGTCCGCCAGCCGGTGAGGTTGGGTTTATCTAACGAAAACAACGCGGGCGTTTCCGCCACCTGTTCGGGATCCAGCAGGATGTAGTCGACCGAGTAGCGAAAGGCGTTCTCGATCGCACCTTTCCGTCCGTGAAAGGTATGGGCCGGAACGAAGTCGATTTCTGGCATGGTCGGACTAATCTTTTCTAGCGGTCAACATTCTGGATCGGCTGGGTTTTTCAGCGAACATCCATGATCATGATACGAAAAAAACGCGCGACCGGATCAAAAATCTCGGTCAGGCGTGATCCGACTTGGGTGCGGCAGCGTAATACAGTTATGTTTACCGAGATGGACACCGTTGTTCCGAACGATGTCGCGACCGCCCCGGCGGCGCGGCAGGCTGGGCGCGGCACGAAACGAACCAAGGGATCGTCGGTGAACGGTACGAAGAATAATGGCGCGGCAAGATGCGAGTGGGTGTCCCACGTCCAACGCATCCGGCAGTCGCAGGATCAGGCGGCGTTTGCCGAACTGTTCCAGCACTTTGCCCCTCGGGTCAAAGCGTTCCTGATCCGGTCGGGTTCGGACGCGACGTTGGCCGAGGAGTGCGCGCAGGAAGTCATGGCCACGTTGTGGCACAAGGCGCATCTGTTTGATCCGTCACGGGCGACCGTGGCGACATGGGTCTTTACGATCGCGCGGAACAAACGCATCGACGCCATTCGCAAACAGCGGCGTCCTGAACCGGAAGAACTGACATGGGGTCCCGAAGCGGAACCCGAACAGGAAGACGTAATCGCGCTGCAACAGGAAACGGCGCAACTTAAGACGGCCCTGCTGCAATTGCCCGAGGCACAGCGGGAACTGATAGAGAAGGCATATTTTGGTGACCTGAGCCATCGCGAGATCGCCTCGCAGACCGGGCTTCCGTTGGGCACCATCAAATCAAGAATACGGCTGGCGCTGGACCGCTTGCGCCACGCGATGAACTGAGATGATAGAGATGAGCAACGAGATCAAACATCACCTGACGGACGACCTGCTGATGGCCTACGCCTCGGGCACACTGCCCGAAGCGTTCGACCTGATGGTCGCGACCCACCTGTCCCTGTGCGACCATTGTCGCGCCCGCGCCGAGAGTTATGACGCGGTGGGCGGACACATGCTTGAGGACCAGGTCGAAGCTGCGCCTTTGTCCGCGGATGCCCTGTCGTCGACAATGGCTCTGATCGCGCAGGGTGCGCCGACCCCCAAGCCCGCGCGCGCGAAATGCGACGTGCTGCCGGCACCGTTGCAGGATTACGTCGGCGGTGACGTGAACAGCATCCGCTGGAAGCCGATTGGCATGGGCGTCAAGCAGGCCATTCTGCCAACCTCGCGCGATGCCACGGCGCGCCTGTTGTTCATTCCGGCCGGTGCCGCAGTACCGGACCACGGCCACAAGGGCATGGAACTGACCATGGTTCTGCAAGGCGCATTTTCCGACGAGGTGGATCATTTCGCCCGCGGCGATGTCGAGATTGCAGATGAGGACCTAGAACACACGCCCGTGGCCGACATGTCCGAGGATTGCATCTGCCTGGCGGTGACCGACGCTCCGCTGAAGTTCAACAGCCTGATCCCACGGTTGGTGCAGCCCTTCCTGCGAATCTGAACAGTCCCTCGGGTGTGCTAGGCTTGGAGCCGGGAATCACTGTGAGGATATGCAGAATGTTGAAACAAGCTCTGGCAGCTCTGTTCATTGCCGTTGTGGCCGTGCCGGCCTTGGCCCAAAGGACGGCCGAGGTGAAGTTCCAAGCTGGAAACTTCGGCACCATGGTTAACGGCACCATCACGGGTAATGAATATTTCGATTACGTGCTGGGCGCGAAAGGCGGGCAGGAATTGTTTGCCGAGCTTCAGGTCAGCGGTACCAACGGCAGCGGCGTAGTCTATTTCAACATCCTGCCGCCGGGCAGCGACGGGGTCGCGATCTACAACGGCTCGATCGACGGCAACACAGCCCGCATCACCCTGCCCGAGGACGGGGATTATACCATCCGCGTCTACTTGATGGGCAATGACCGGGATACCGGCAAGACCGCCGGCTACAATCTGGACCTGTCCATCCAGTAGACCTCAGCCCTCGGACTTGCCCAACGGCACCACGTTGGCGCGGTCCTCGGGGGCCAGTTCCTCGAAATCGAAATTGTCCAGCCGCTGCGCCCGCCTGCCGGCCTTTTCGGCGCTGATCTTGATTTCCGAGATATCCTTGGCCGCCTGCCCGAAATGCCGGTCGAGATTGGCCACCCGGTCACCCAGACGCTCCACATCCTTGTGCAGCAGGCCCAGTTCCTTGCGGATCGCGCCCGCCTGTTCGCGCATCCGCGCGTCCTTGAGGATGGCCCGCATCGTGTTCAGCGTGGCCATGCAGGTGGTCGGCGAGACGATCCAGACCCGTTTCGAGAAACTCTCCTGCACCAGTTCTGGGAACTTGGCGTGCAGTTCGGCATAGACCGCCTCGGAGGGCAGGAACATCAGCGCCCCGTCAGCGGTTTCACCGTCCAGGATGTATTTCGTCGAGATGTCGGTGATGTGCTTGCGCACCGTGCTGCGAAACATCTGCACCGCCGCCTTCAACTCCATGTCACTGCCCGCGCCCACCAGCGCCTCGTAGGCTTCCAGCGGGAACTTGCTGTCGATCACGATGGGCCCAGGCGGGTTGGGCAGGCGGATCAGACAGTCGGCGCGTTTGCCGTTCGACAGCGTCGCCTGCAGCACATAGCTGTCCGAGGGCAGCGCCTTGGACACGATGTCGTTCAGCTGGATCTCGCCGAAAGCGCCGCGGGTCTGCTTGTTCGACAGGATGTCCTGCAGCGACAACACGTCGCCCGACAGCTTGGTGATGTTGTCCTGCGCCTTGTCGATGGCGGCCAGACGCTCTTGCAACTGCGTCAGCGAGGTCGCTGTCTGTTTCGACGACCCATGAAGGGTTTCCTTCATCCGCTCCTGCATCTCGGCCAGCGCGCGGGCGGATTTCATGGCGTTGTCGGCCAGCCGGTCGTTCATGTGCTGCTGCACCGCCGACAGGCGCGACTCGACCGTCTGGATCACTTGCACCTGCGCATTGGCCTGCGTGTCCGAGACATGCTGCAACCCGCCGCGCAATTGCTCCTGCCCCTGCCCCAACTGCTGCACATGCTGGCCCAGATAGGCCAGCTGCTGCGCCAGCGGCTCGGCCATCCGGGCCGATCGGTTGGCCGCGCGCAGGGCCAGAAACAGCAGGACGAGGATCAGCAGAACCACCCCCGCCCCGATCAGGGCGGCCATCACCATGGGGTCTTCCAGCGAATATCGGGTGCCTGCAATCTCGATCATCTCAACCTGTGCGTTCTTGTTTTGTTTCTTCTTTTCTATCGCCGACCGGCGGCCGGATCAACTGCGGCCGAACAACCGTTCGATATCGCTCAGCTTCAGCTCCACGTAAGTGGGCCGACCGTGGTTGCACTGGCCGGAATGGGGCGTCACCTCCATCTCGCGCAGCAGGGCGTTCATCTCTTCGGCGCGCATCCGGCGGCCCGAGCGGACCGAGCCATGGCAGGCCACCCGGCTGAGGATCGCCTCGATCCGCGCCTGCACCGTCTGGCTTTCGCCCTGATCGGCCAGCTCGTCCAGAATGTCGAGGATCATCGCCCGCGCGCTGACCTCGCCCAGAATGGCTGGGGTCTCGCGCACCGCCACCGCGCCCCCGCCGAAGGGCTCGATGGTCAGGCCCAGGCGCGACAGGTCGTCGGCCACCGCGAGCAGGCGGGCGCAGTCGCCCTCGGACAGTTCCACGATCTCGGGGATCAGCAGCGCCTGCGCGGCCACGCCGTTCTCGGCCATCTGCTTCTTGAGTTTCTCATAGACCAGCCGTTCATGCGCGGCGTGCTGGTCCACGATCACCATGCCGTCGGTGGTCTGGGCGATGATGTAGTTTTCATGCACCTGCCCGCGCGCGGCCCCAAGCGGCAGATGCTCGGGCGGGGTCTGGTCGGGCTGCTCGGCTTCGGCCACGGGCTCGACCACGCTGCCGCTGTAGACATTGGCCAGATCGGCAAAGCCGGGCGCCTGCGCCTGATAGGCCATGGCCCGCGCCGCGGGCGAGGGCCGGTCCATCTGATAGACCCGCGCGGGTGCCGCGGGGGCCGGTTCGGGCCGCATCGCACCCAGCGTTGCGTTGGCCACGGTGGTCGAGGCGCGGTGCCCCGCCTCGGCCAGCGCGTGCCGCAGGCTCGAGACGATCAGCCCGCGCGCCACGCCGGGATCGCGAAACCGCACCTCGGATTTCGCGGGGTGCACGTTCACGTCCACCAAGGTGGGCTCGCAGTCGATGAACAGCGCCGCCGCCGGGTGCCGGTCGCGGCTGAGGAAATCGAAATAGGCCGCGCGCAGGGCGCCGGTCAGCATCTTGTCGCGCACCGGCCGGCCGTTGACGAACAGGAACTGCGCCACCGCCGCGCCACGCGAATAGGTGGGCAGCGCGGCATAGCCATAAAGCCGGATCCCCTCGCGGGTGGCGTCGATCCGCAAGGCGTTCTCGGCAAACTCGCGCCCCAGGATGCGCGCCAGCCGGGCGTGCAGCGCGTCGAACAGGTCTCCGTTCTCGCGGTCGGCGCGGAACACCACGCGCCCCTCGCCCCCGCCCGAGACATCGCGCAGGGTGAAGGTGATGGAGGGTTCCGCCATGGCCAGCCGCTTGACCGTGTCCGAGATCGCCTGCGCCTCGGCCCGGTCGGTGCGCATGAATTTCAGCCGCGCGGGCGTGGCATAGAACAGGTCGCGCAGCTCGACCACGGTGCCGGCGCGCAAGGCGGCGGGCTTCACCGGTTCCATCTTGCCGCCGGCCACGCGGATCTGGGCCGCCTCGGCCCCCGGCGCGCGGCTGGTGATGGTCAGGCGCCCCACCGCGCCCAGCGAGGGCAACGCCTCGCCGCGGAACCCGAAGGTGTGGATGTTGAGCAGGTCCGACCCGTCGATCTTGGAGGTCGCGTGGCGCGACAGGGCCAGCGGCAGATCCTCGGGCGCGATGCCGCATCCGTCGTCGGTGACGCGAATCAAGGTTTTGCCGCCATCGGCGATGTCGATGCCGATCCGGGTCGCGCCTGCGTCGATCGCGTTTTCCACCAGTTCCTTGACGGCGGAAGCGGGGCGTTCGACCACTTCACCGGCCGCGATGCGGTTGATCGCGGCCTCGTCGAGTTGCCGGATTACCGGGCGATTTTCGCTGATATTGGGGTTTGCCTGCGCCATACCGCTAGACCTAGCACAATCGCACGCGATTCTGCCACCGGTTTACGTTGCTTTGGTCTAGGGGGTCGGATCGCCCGGCCAATCGAGATGCGCAACCCGAATTGGTTGCCAGAAGTTTCACGATTGCCCGGACGATCCGTGGTGAGTGGTGGTCATTAACGGTGTAATGGCGCGGTGTCTAACACGGTGCGTTGGACAAATCTGCTTAAGGTTCGCTTGCCCCGTTTGGTGGGCAAAGTTTGGCCGATCACCGACCCGAACCGGTGGCGGGAACACGCCGGATCAGCCCGGACCCGGCGCCGCTGCGCGCATCCGGCAGGGGCCAAACACGGCCGCGACAGCCAGAATCAGGCCGGACATGGTGGCGATCATCCCGGCCGCACTGACGGCGTCCGATCCGCCCAACCACAGCGGGCCATATCCAGCCAGGATATAGCCGGACACGGCGGACAGGATGGCGAAGACAACACTCCAGGCAATCTGGGTCTCAAGCCGGTCGGTCATCATCCGGGCGGCGGCCGGCGGGCAAATGAACATTGCGATCACGATGATCGAGCCGACGGCATCAAACGCGGCCACGGCTGCAATCGCCGCCGCAATCACCAGCGCCATTCCCAGCGCCCCGGTTCGAATTCCGATCGTCCGGGCAAAGCCTTCGTCGAAGGTCGAGATCTTGAGCGGCCGCCAGAACAGCCAGACGAACAGGCTGACACCCACCAGGGTCAGGGCGATCCGAGCAAGCTCGGGTGGCAGACCGGCCAGCGCGACTGGATCCAGCAGCGAGGACCAGCCAGTCGCGTCAAGCCAGATCAGGCTTTCCAGGCTGCCATAGAGTGCGTGTTCGACATCCAGATGAACGCTCGAGGTGTCGGTTTGCTCCAACAGCAGCACCCCTCCGGCGAACATGGTGGTGAACACGACTCCCATTGCGGCGCCCGGTTCGATCTGGCCCAGCCTCCGGATGGTCTCGATCAGCACAACGGCGAAAACCGCCGCGCCCGCGGCGCCCAGCATCATCGGCCAGGTCGAGATCGCGCCGGTGACAAGAAAGGCCACTACGATTCCGGGCAGAACCACATGGCTGATGGCGTCGCCGATCAGTGCCTGTTTTCGGAGCACAAGGAAGTTTCCTGGCAAGGCGCAGGCGATGGCCGCAAAAGTCCCGATCAACAGCGGGGTCAAGGACAGGGGAACGAATTCTTCACCGCTCATGGGCGAACCTCCCGTGGTCCGCCGATGCGGCGGTCGATGTCGTCGATCTGGTCCCGGGTCAGAACCGTTTCGATGTCGCGCAATCCGTCATACAGGGCGGCGGCTGCCTCGTGCGCATTGTCGGCGCGTACGATTTCCCAACGTTTCTCGTCGCGCAGCGCCTTGGCCGCCTGCGCTCTGCCCGCATCCGTAGCCACCCCGTCGGGCCGGGCAAGTCCGGCCTGACGCAGCAGGCGCAATGTGTAGGGCTCATAGATGTTCTGGCCTTGTGCAAGCGCCAGCAACCCCTGTCGGATGTGAACCCGCCGCTGGAACCGCAGATGCCGCACGATCGCGGCCAACACGCCGCGCACCGGAGCCAGAAACAGCGATAGGACAAAAAAACCAAAGCTGAACAGGACGATGATCGGTCCGGTCGGCAAGTTGGGCGCCGAGGCGGACACCGCCGCACCCAGATAGCCCGACAACCCGCCGATGACCCCCGACAACAGCACCACATGGTCGGACCGGTCCGACCAGAACCGCGCCGTGACGGCGGGTATGATCAGCAAAGCCACGATCAGGATCAATCCGACGATCTTCAGCCCGACAACCGTGACCGCCATGACAAGCCCCATCATCGCAAGGTCGATGCGATGCACTGGCAGCCCCAAGGCGGCCGCATATTCGGAATCGAACGCCACCATCATCATGGGGCGGCGGATGATCATGACGAGCAGCAGCGTTGCAGCGCCGCCGATCGCGATGATCAGAGCGTCAGACCACAGCATCCCGGCCGTCGAGCCCAGCAAGAACCCCTCAAGCCCGGCCTGTCGGCCCACCCCCATGGTCTGGATGATTGTCAGCAGAACGATACCAAAGCCGAAGAAGACCGACAGGACCGCCCCGATCGCCGCGTCCTCGGCCAGACGGGTGCGGCGGATCAGCCAGTTCATGCACAACAGACCCACGGCGGCCGAAATCGCCGAGCCGCTCAGCAATCCGATCAGGTTTCGCCCGGTTCCGCCCAGCGCCACCAATACCATGAAGGCGATGCAGACGCCCGGAAGGGTTGCGTGGCTGATGGCGTCACTGACCAGCGCCCGCTTGCGCAGAAACAGGAAGGTGCCTGTCACGCCAGCCGAAAACCCAAGCAGCGTGGCGCCGATGGCAACCAAGGTGGCGTTGTACCCCAATTGCAGGGTCAGAGCGTCCCACAGCATGTGTCAGCCCGCAGTGCCCGAGATCTGGTTGATCTGGGCGGTGGCAAGCCGCCCCCCGTACGCGGCCTGAAGAGTCTCGGCGGTAAAGGCCTGCTCCACCGGGCCCTCGGCAACCTTGCGGGTATTGATCAGGAACACGTGGTCGAAATAATCCGTGACCGTGGCAAGGTCATGGTGGACCACGACCACCGTCTTGCCGGCTTCCTTTAGGGATTTGAGGACCGAGATAATGGCTTTTTCGGTGGCGGCATCGACCCCGGCAAACGGTTCATCCAGCAGGTACAGATCGGCATCCTGAGCAAGTGCGCGCGCAAGGAACACCCGTTGCTGCTGACCACCTGAAAGCTGGCCGATCTGGCGATCCGCAAACTCATGCATCCCGACCCGATGCAGACACTCCATCGCGTGGGCCATGTGTCGCATCCGGACCCGGCCCAGCAAGCCCAGTTCCCGTGACAGGCCCATCAGGACCACGTCGATGACCCGCGTCGGGAAGTCCCAATCGACGCTGGCGCGCTGCGGCACATAGGCGATTCGGGCCCGCTGCCGGTCCAACGCCTTGCCGAATACCAGCACCTGGCCCGACAGCGGCTTGACGATACCCAGCGCCGCCTTGAGCAGCGTCGATTTGCCAGCGCCGTTCGGTCCGATGATGGCCGTCATGGCCCCGGGTTGCACCGTCATGTCTACTGAGAAAATGGCCGGTTTCTGACCGTAGGATACCGTCATCCCCCGGATCACAAGCGGGCTGTCCTGCACCGTCAGGTCCCCGTTTGATGACGATTTGCCAGCCGCAAGCTCCAACATGGTCAGAGCCCCGCCGACAGCTTGCCGGACATGCCGCGTTCGGGCACATCCGCACCCAAGCCCCGTGCAATGACCGTGATGTTGTGATCCAGCATCCCGATATAGGTGCCCTCATAGGTGCCCGGCTCGCCCATGGCGTCCGAATACAACTCACCCCCGACCGAGACGGTATGACCCTTCGCCGCCGCCCCCTCGATCAATGCCCGCATCGACCGATCCGAGACCGAGCTTTCAACGAAGACGGCGGTCAGATTGCGCTCGACCAAAGTGTTGACCAATTCTCCGATCCGGTTCAGCCCCGCCTCGGACTGGGTCGAGATACCCTGTATCCCCAACACTTCGAACCCGAATTCCTCGCCGAAATAGGCAAAGGCGTCATGGGCAGTGACCAGCACCCGGTTGTCTTCGGGTACCTGGGTCAGCACCTTTTTCCCATAAGCGTCCAACTGGTCGATTCCAGCCAGAAAACGCTGGGCGTTGGCGGCGAAATAAGCGGCGGAGTCTGGCCGCACGTCGGTCAGCGCCTTTTGCACCTCGACGACGACATCCTTCCACAAGACCGGGCTCATCCACACATGTGGATCGTATTTGTCGGCATAGTCGGCATGCGCACGCAGTTTCTGCTTGTCGATGGCATCCGCCACGGCAACGACTTTGCGTTTGCGCCCGAGGTCGTGGAAGAAGTCTTCCATCTGCGCCTCAAGATACAAGCCGTGCCACAAGACCAAGTCGGCCCTTGTCGCGGCAACGATATCGCTGCGGGTCTGGCGATAGCCGTGCGGGTCGACACCGGGACCCATCAGCCCTTTGACCTCGACCTGATCACCGCCGACCTGCTGCACGGCGTCCGCAATCATTCCGGTCGTCGCCACGACCTTCAGCGGCGCCTCGGCCCACGCCGCCAAGGGCAGCGCGGCACCAAGAGCAAGGGCAAAAAGAAAACTGCGGCGAATCATATGTGACCTCGTTCCGAGTACCAGTTGAGAATGAATATGCGAACCATTCGCAACTAAGTCAACCGTGTTGCGAATTACTCGCAAGAAAAAGCCGGATTTGTCCATTTGGTCAAAAAAGTGGCCAAAGGCGTCCAGTTTGCCTTTCCTTTGGCCGTTTCCCGTGCGATTTTGGCGCAAACCTCCCAAAGGACGTGACAATGGATACGCAGAGCTCAGAAAGCCCCGTGCGCACCGCGCATCTGCCGCAAGTGACCGAGCCCCGAAACCCTGGCATGGATCTGGACCTCGACTGGGTGCGCGCCGTGCAGGCCAACACCTCGGCCATCGAGCGCCGGGCCGCGACCCTGCCCGGGCGCCGGTCGGTCAAGAAAGAGCATCAGGCCGCCTGGCTGCTGAAGGCGATCACCATGATCGACCTGACCACCCTGTCGGGCGATGACACCGAGGGCCGCGTGCGCCGCCTGTGCGCCAAGGCCCGCCAGCCCGTGTCACCCGCCCTGCTGAGGGCGCTTGACATGCCGCCGATTACCACCGGCGCGGTCTGCGTCTATCACGACATGATCGAAACCGCGGTGGATGCGCTGACAGGCACCGGCATTCCGGTCGCAGCCGTGTCCACGGGCTTTCCGGCGGGCCTGTCGCCCTTTCACCTGCGCGTGGCCGAGATTGAGGAGAGCGTGAAGGCCGGGGCCGAGGAGATCGACATCGTGATCTCGCGCCGCCATGTGCTGCAGGACAACTGGCAGGCGCTGTATGACGAGATGAAGGCGTTCCGCGCAGCCTGCGGCGAGGCGCATGTAAAGGCCATCCTCGCCACCGGCGAGCTGGGCAGCCTGCGCAACGTGGCGCGTGCCTCGCTTATCTGCATGATGGCGGGGGCCGATTTCATCAAAACCTCGACCGGCAAGGAAAGCGTCAACGCCACCCTGCCCGTGTCGCTGGTCATGATCCGCGCGATCCGTGACTACTATGACCGCACCGGCTATCGCGTGGGCTACAAGCCCGCCGGCGGGATTTCCAAGGCCAAGGATGCGCTGGTCTACCTGTCGCTGATCAAGGACGAGCTGGGCGACCGCTGGCTGCAGCCCGACCTGTTCCGGTTCGGCGCGTCGTCCCTGCTGGGCGATATCGAGCAGCAGTTGGAACATTTCGTCACCGGGGCATACTCGGCCGGTTACCGGCACCCGATGGGCTGAGGACAGGAACAATGACAGTCAAAGAGATTTTCGAGACCATGGAATACGGACCCGCCCCGGAAAGTGCCGCCGAGGCCCTGGCATGGCTGGTCGATCAGGGCGACAAGTTCGGCCATTTCATCGACGGCGCCTTTACCAAGCCCGGCAAAGGATTTGAAAGCCGCAACCCGGCCACGGGCGAGGTTCTGGCCAAGCTGACCCAGGCCACGCAGGCCGATGTGGATGCCGCCGTCGCTGCCGCCCGCAAGGCGCAACCCAAATGGGAAAAGCTGGGCGGCCCGGCCCGCGCCCGCTACCTCTATGCCATCGCGCGGCTGATCCAGAAACACGCCCGCCTGTTCGCGGTGCTGGAGACGCTCGACAACGGCAAGCCGATCCGTGAATCGCGCGACATCGACATTCCTCTGGTGCAGCGGCATTTCTACTATCACGCGGGTATGGCCCAGCTGATGGAAACCGAGCTGCCCGACGCACAGGCGCTGGGGGTCTGCGGCCAGATCATCCCGTGGAACTTCCCGCTGCTGATGCTGGCGTGGAAGGTGGCCCCGGCGCTGGCCATGGGCAACACGGTGGTGTTGAAGCCTGCCGAATACACCTCACTGACGGCGCTGCTGTTTGCCGATATCTGCATGCAGGCCGGTCTGCCCAAGGGCGTGGTCAACATCGTCACCGGCGACGGCGCGGTGGGCGAGATGATCGTGAAGGCAGACGTGGACAAGATCGCCTTTACCGGCTCGACGATCGTGGGGCGCCGCATCCGCGAGGCCACCGCCGGGTCGGGCAAGTCCCTCACGCTCGAGCTGGGCGGCAAGTCGCCCTATATCGTCTTTGACGACGCCGATGTCGACAGTGCCATCGAAGGTCTGGTCGATGCGATCTGGTTCAACCAGGGCCAGGTCTGCTGCGCGGGGTCGCGCCTGCTGGTGCAGGAGGGCATCGCCGAACGGTTCTATGCCAAGCTGCGCGCCCGCATGGACACGCTGCGCATCGGCAACCCGCTGGACAAATGCATCGACGTGGGCGCCGTGGTGGACCCGGTGCAGCTGCAGACCATCACCTCGATGGTCGAGGGCAACGCGGTAGGCCAGGTTTACCAGCCCGCCTGTGAGTTGCCATCGAATGGCTGCTACTACCCGCCGACGCTGATCACCGGACTCGAGACCTCGGACCCGCTGATGCAGGAGGAGATATTCGGCCCGGTTCTGGTCTCGTCGACCTTCCGTACCCCGGCCGAGGCGGTCGAGCTGGCCAACAACACCCGCTACGGACTGGCGGCCACGGTCTGGACCGAGAACGTCAACCTTGCGCTGGACATCGCGCCCAAGCTGGTCGCGGGCGTGGTCTGGGTCAATGCCACCAACCTGTTCGACGCGGCCGCGGGCTTTGGCGGCGTGCGCGAAAGCGGTTTTGGCCGCGAAGGTGGCTGGGAAGGGCTGAGTGCCTATACCAAGCCCAAGGGCAAGACCAAGCCGCTGGCGAAAATCGAACCCGTCGTGGGCGAAGGCGGCCCGGTTGACCCAATCGACCGTACCGCCAAGCTCTATGTCGGCGGCAAGCAGGCCCGGCCTGATGGCGGCTATTCCCGCGCGGTCTGGGGCAAGGCGGGGCTGTTGGGCCATGTGGGTCTGGCCAACCGCAAGGACGTGCGCAACGCGGTCGAGGCCGCGGCAGGCGCGGCGAGCTGGTCGAAAACCACCGGCCATCTGCGGGCGCAGATCCTGTATTACATCGGCGAGAACCTCTCGGCCCGCGCCGACGAGTTCGCGCATCGCATCGACGCAATGACCGGCCGCAAGGACGGCGCGAAAGAGGTCGATGCCGCAATCCAGCGCCTGTTCACAGCCGCCGCATGGGCCGACAAGTATGACGGCCAGGTGCATGGCGTTCCGATCCGGGGCGTGGCGATTGCGATGAAGGAACCGGTGGGCGTGATCGGCGCGCTTTGTGCCGACGAGGCGCCGCTGCTGGGTCTGGTCTCGGCCATGGCCCCGGCGATCGCGATGGGCAACCGGGTGGTTCTGGTGGCGTCCGAGCCCTATCCGCTGGCGGCCACCGATTTCTATCAGGTGCTGGACACCTCGGACGTGCCCGCCGGCGTGGTCAACATCCTGACGGGCAGCCATGAGGAACTGGCCAAACCGCTGGCCTCGCATCTGAACGTGGATGCGGTGTGGTCCTTCTCGTCGTCGGACCTGTCAGCGCAGATCGAGGTCGTCTCGGCCGGGAACCTGAAACGGACCTGGGTCAATAACGCGACGGCATTCGATTGGGGCATGGACCACACCCGCCGCTTCCTGCAGGCTGCGACCGAGATCAAGAACATCTGGGTGCCCTACGGCGAGTAGGGCCCCTTCCAAAGCGGGAGGCTCTACATGGACTTTGCAGGAAAGACGGTCGTCGTCATCGGCGGGACCAGCGGTATCAATCGGGGCATCGCCGAGGCCTTCGCGGCCTCGGGCGCCAAACTGGCCGTGGCCAGCCGCTCGCAGGAGAAGGTGGACGACACCATCGCCGCGCTGAAGGCGGCCGGCGCGGCCGAGGCCATCGGCGCGGCCTTCGACGTTCGTGATGCCGAGGCGGTCGCCGAGGGGCTGAAACAGTTCCACGCGGCGCTCGGCGATTTCGACGTGCTGGTTTCGGGGGCGGCCGGCAACTTCCCAGCGCTGATGGCGGAGATGTCGGTCAACGCCTTCCGCACCGTGGTCGAGATCGACCTGATGGGCACCGTGCATGTGCTGAAAGGCGCCTATCCCTATCTGAAACGGCCCGGCGGCAACATCATCAACATCTCGGCTCCGCAATCCTATCTGCCCTACGAGGGCCAGGCCCATGTCTGCGCGGCCAAGGCGGGTGTCGATCAGATCACCCGCACCCTGTCGATGGAATGGGGCGTGGAAGGCATCCGGGTGAACTCGGTGGTGCCGGGTTTCATCGAGGGCACCGAGGGCGCCAAGCGTCTGGCCCCCACACCCGACGCGGGCAAGCAGTTGCTGCAGGACGTGCCGCTGGGCCGCTGGGGCACGCCTCAGGACGTGGCCAACGCCTGTCTGTTCCTGGCCTCGGACATGGCCAGCTATGTCAGCGGTACGGTTCTGGCCGTGGACGGGGCGCTGTATCAGCGCGGCTCGGGTCAGTTCGGCCAGATGATGGGGCAGATGCTGCGCAGCATGAAAAAGGGGTGATCCGCGTCCGACAGGCTTGGCCGGCCTTGCCGAACACAGGCAGGGCCGTGGCCGCTTGGCAAACCGCCCCTACTGCAACTGCAGGATATCCGGGATGCAGAGCTTTCTTTGTGCAGGCATCTGGTCTGCACCATCCGACCGCTTCAGCCTTTTCGGACCATCCTTGACTTTGACCTTGGGCTCAGCGAGCGCGCCCCTCAGGGTCACCGGCCACGGGCTGCGCGCAAGTGGCTCGCCAATCTTTCTTGGCTGGATGTTCAGGTCCAACACCTTGTCCGTCAGGTCGACAGCGCCAAAGACAACGACCTGAACATGATCTGTTTCCAGCGTCGTCTGTTTCGTCTCGATTTTTCCGTTGGAAATGCTGATCGGCGCGCGCAGGCACACGATTGGCGCCACTTTCTGTTTTTCCTTGGTAAATACCCACGGAAGAATACCCAGCCCGGCCAGATCCAGAAGCTGGGTTTCGATCGAACCGTCGCGCATGGAAACCGTGGCATTGCCACTCATGCTACCGACGAATTGCTTGACGGTGTCCGTGCCCCCCGTAACCGAGAAATCTGCGTACACCGTACCGCTGGCGCCCTTCTTGAAGTTCAGGTTTTGCAGAAGGTCATCCAACTGCCATCCGCCCGCCTTTCCGGTCAGGGTCAGCAGATGCGCCTCATTCGAAAGATCCATTTGCCCGCTTACGTCGAAATGACCACCTCCGTATTCAAACTTCAGAGGTCCGGCCCGTAGCTCGTTTTCGTCCAGAGTCAGTTCGCTCTGCAGGCTGCTGATGCCCTTTGCGCCCTCAATGTGACGCAGGTCTATATCGACATCTACATTCACACCCGACAGCAAAATGGCCCGCCCGATGGGTTTGAGGGTCACATCCCTCAACGGACCTGTGTCACCGTCGTCTTTTTCGGCATCTTCCTGCTCCGGCGGTGAACCACCTATCTTGCGCAGTTGGGCGGCCGCCTGAACGATGGTCCGGATTTGATCGATTTTTATCAGATCGCTCTCGATCGACCCCTGCAGCACGGGATCGCTTGTTGCATCGTCAAGATCCGCCGCGATTTTCAAGACTGACTCGGAAACCTCGACATTGGCATTGGCATTCCAATCGGTGCCTTCACTTACCAGGTCGATTTCAAGATGGGCCCGACCGGTGTCCACCGGCTCCAGCGACAAGGCCTTCAGAAGATCCGCGCCAGACGGAACATCCACGCCGATCGCGAGATCCAGATTCTCGAACTTGAGGACATTTTCTACGGACCCGTGCACCTCCAGGTTCCAGACCTCGGTTTCGCTTGTCTGACCATCCAGATTGGTCAAAGCAAGTTGTTCGATGTTTCCGTTCAAATGAAAGTTTCCCGAAAACCTGCCCAACTGGTCATCGGGGCCCAGCAGTTCGGGCGAGATCAGACTGCTTGCCGGAATATCAATCAAACCTTCGGCGGATACGCCCTGCAACTGCAACGCATCCTCGACCGAACCGGTCAGAATGATAAACGGATCGGCGGGGTTTCCGATCCTCAAATTGATGTTGCCCACGCTCAGGGCACCCTCGGGCGTTCTGGCAAGCTCGGAGAATTTGATCGGCGGCGGGCCCTCACCAGAAGTGTCCAGCGTGAAACCGTTCGTTTTGATAACCATCTGCCGTTGCGGGACCTGTCCCGGGACACTGTCGATGACCATATCCACAGCGATAAGCTTGAGGTCATACCTCGAGGTAGCCGGAGCCGGCTCGGCATCCTCTGGATACAGGCGAATGCGGGTCGTCAGAGAAACATCTTCCGGATTGCCCAATTCCCCGATTTGTCCGGTGACGGAAAGGCTTTGGCCACCATCCAGCTTGGCCAGAACAGACAGGTCATCAACCCGTGCGACGCCGTCTGCCAGCTTGAATGTTGCACCAACACTGCCCGAACCCTCCAACACGCGGTTGAGTTTCAGGACATCGAGCAGTTGACCCAATTGACCGACCTCGAGGGTCGCCTTGACCTGAAGGCCGGTCTCCACAGGAATCTGTTGGGCTTCGACCGAAATCTGATCAAAGTTCCATGCCACTTGGAACGTGTCCTGGGGCGGGAACGTGCCCTTCAAGTCAAAACTCTGACCGTTGAGCGACCCCGTTCCGACCGCCGAGGCAACATCGGTTTCGGCATCGCGCTGCAAAACCAGTTCTGGAAGCTGCAAGTCCAGTCCAATGCCGTTCAGGTCGTTCTGATAGAGTACGGTGACATCCTTGAGGTCGATCGTGCGATCCGTCAGGATACCGGCCAAAGGTTGGGTCGGGCGTTCCGAAGTCTTGTCGGTTTCGGCCCCGGTGCGCGAAAAGGACTGCCAGTTGGTCACGCCTTCTTCGTCTGTGATCAGGTTCAGATGAACTCCCGACACTGAAAGATTGCTCACCGACAGCTGGCTGTTCCACAGGTCCCGTGCAGATACTTCGAACTCGATCTGATCGATCGCCGCCAGATCCGCCTCGGCTTTGGGCGTAGCGGGCAGAACCAGTCCAGCTGCTGATACCTGCAACTGACGGCCAAGGCCCAAACGCACCTCATCCTCAATCAAGACCTGCTGGCCCAGCTTCCTTGAGATCAGGTTCTCAACGAAACTGGTCCGCACCGACGAAAACAAAGCGGACGACAGAAACAGCCAAGCCGCGGCAAAAACCACAAGCGCGACCGCGCAACAGATCAAGACACCTTTGACAATTATTCGCACGTTATCCCTCAGCGTCCCGATTCAGCATGTGATTACCCTAGAGCATTTATCCATCATGTTAATGGAATACATGTTTCGCGCGCCTTCTGAGGCCACGAGATTGCCGTTGCCCGGGCCAACTCACCCTTTGGATTCACACAATCATCCAATTACTGCTATACGTGAATTCTTTTGCGAATGAGGGCATGATGAATTCACTGACCAGAATAACGCGTGGGATAGGTGTCGCTTTCAAGGACGGCAGAGTGAAAGGCATACTCGCCTTCACCGTCGGAATGATCCTTTGGGCGTCCGTGTTCTACCATTTTGTCGAGGGGTGGAGTTGGTTGGACTCCGTCTATTTTTCCGTAGTGACGATCTCGACCGTGGGTTTTGGCGACTTTTCTCCTGAAACCGCTGCGGGCAAGATCTTTACGATGGCGTACATAATCGTGGGTCTGGGTATCTTCGTCACCGCCGCCACGACCGTGGCCGACACGATCCTATCCCAGGAGGATGAGACTCCGAAAAAATAGGCTCTGGCAAGGTGAGCAACAGCGTGCTTTGCACCTCAGGATCCGCTTGCAAATTGGGGGCTGAGTCAACCACCGCACTGCCGGGCATCCCCTAAAAGCTCAAAAAATATACATATTTACTTTTTTGAGTGTAACATACGGAAAAACATACCAGGGGGATGGAATGGAAAAGACTCAGGACGCAAAGATTGTCGACCTTGCGATAAGGTTACTGTTTCTCGGGCTGTTTCTCTACAGCGCCTTGGTCATGGTTGCCCCGCTTGCAAGCGTCGTCATCTGGGCCACAATTCTCTGCGTTGCGCTTTATCCCGCCTTCGATTGGCTTCAGTCCAAGCTGGGAGGACGGAAGAAGCTGGCAACGACGATCCTGGTTTTGCTGGGTCTGGTTCTCACATTGGGGCCGGTAGCAACGGCGGTATCTGGGGCTGCGGAACTGGGGTCCGAGTTTGCCGAGCAAGCTGACAAGGGCGAGTTGAAGATACCGCCGGCGCCAGAAGGCCTGAAGGATCTGCCTCTGGTCGGCGCCAAGCTTGCCGATGCCTGGGGCATGTTCGAACGGAACTTGGATGGTGCGCTTGCAAAATACGGCGCGCAAATCCTCGAGATCACCAAATCGCTCTTTGGCAAAGTCCTGGGGATCGGAATCGGGCTTCTCGGCCTTGCGCTGTCGGTGTTGATCATGGGCGCCCTGTTCAGCCCCGGACCGGATCTGGTGCAGGGCCTTCAGCGCTTTGCCAACCGCGTCTTTGCGCCACGCGGCGGCGAATTCGTCACTCTGGCTGGGGCCACGATCCGGAACGTCACCAAGGGCGTAATCGGGGTTGCCGCCATTCAGGCCGTCGTTGTTTGGGTCTTGTTGGCGCTGTTCGGGATATCCTCGGCCGCGACGCTGGCGTTCATCTGCCTGATCCTCTCGATCATCCAGATCGGCCCCGGCCTCGTCCTTCTGCCGCTGGTCATCTATGCATGGAGTTCCATGTCCGGCGGTGCGGCGCTGATCTTCACCGTTCTGGCCATTCCCGTCAGCATAATGGACAGCTTCCTGCGGCCGGTTTTCATTTCAAAAGGCCTGGAGACCCCGATGCTCGTGATCCTCATCGGGGTGCTGGGCGGGATGATGGCCTATGGCCTGATCGGCATCTTCATGGGTCCGGTCTTGTTCGCCGTCTTCTACGAGTTGTTCAAGGTCTGGATCGACGCCTCACCAGCGACCGATGACACCGCCGAGGGAGCCGCAAAATGAGGAAGACGATCTGGACGACACTGGCCGTCATTCTCATCTTCCTCACCTGGTATCTGGTTGCCGACCGCAAGACGCCGTTCACCGGGAACGCACGGGTAAAGGCCGTGGCGACCCAAATCGTTCCGCAGGTCACGGGAACCGTGATCGAGGTATTGGTAGAAAACGGGCAGGTCGTCTCGGCCGGCGATCTGCTGGTTCGGATCGACCCGAGACCCTACGAGATTGATCGCGACAGAGCCCAGGCCGACCTTGAGGCGGCCACTCAGGAGGTCGGCGCATCCTCGGCCGAGGTAAGTGCGGCGCAAGCCAAGTTGGCCCGCGCGCAGAGCGATCTGGATACGATGCGCATTCAGACGGAGCGGGTCTTCGCGCTCGAGAAGAAAGGGCTGATTGCCATCTCGAAAGCCGACGACGCCCGAGGCCAGCTGGCCGAGTCCGAGGCGAACTATGAAAACGCCAAAGCGGATCTGGAGAAGGCCAAGCAAAGGCTTGGGGACGAAGGGAATGAGAATCCCAAAATCCAGCGTGCCTTGGCGGCTTTGGCCGATGCCGAGCTCAATCTGGAATGGACCGAACTGCGCGCGCCGGCGACCGGTGTCATATCCAACTTGTTGATTGCGCCCGGCACATACGCCCGGTCCGGCCAGGATCTGCTGACCTTTCTTGATGCGACGGACGTGTGGATCGAGGCGTATTTCACCGAGAACAATCTGGGGCGCGCCACCGTCGGGTCTCCGGTGGATGTCGTGCTGGATATGCACCCCGGTCAGATCATCCCGGGCAAAATCGAAAGCTTCAGCGCGGCGGTCTCGCTGAGTGGTGGCGACACACCCGGACAATTGGCAAGCCCGCCGAGCACCAAAGGCTTTCTGCGCGAACCTGAACGGTTTCCCGTGCGCATCATACTGCCGGGCTACGAGGCCGGAAGCGCGGAAGACGACCTCAGGTTTCAGTTGAACGGTCAGGCGGATGTCATCATGTACCTCAGCGACAACGGGATACTGAACGCGGTCGGTCGGACATACATTCGTTTGGTTTCGATCTTTTCTTATGCGTACTGAGGACAGACACGCCGTTTACAGACTTGCACTGGGTGTGACCGGCGTCTTTTCTCTGGGGCTTTTCCTTGGGTGGCCATTGGCGGTTGTTGGCGCGGTGTTCACCGCGCTCTTCCTTCAGGCACCTACCGCGTTGCCCCTGGCCGCGTTTGCGAAACTGTTCATCTTCTCGATTGCATTGATGTTCGTTTCTTTCCTGCTTTCATCGGTTTTCGCGCCCTATCCGGTCGTGTTTCTGATACTGGTGGCGATCGGGATAATCCTGTCCTTCATATGGTCCGTGTCTGGTGCCGGTGTCCTGCCGGGCGTCATCGCCCTGATGGGGGCGCTGATGATCCCCAACCTCGTTCTGCAATCTTCGGATCTGGCGCTTGTGCTTGTATTCTGGATCCCGCTGAACCTGTTGTTTGCCGGTTTCGTATCGACGCTGATGTTCACGCTGATTCCGGCCGCCCCCCAGACAGCCACGCAGGCCAAAGCCGCATCCGCCGCTGATTTTGACAAGCATAGGCGTATCGTCAGAATGTCGCTTGTCACGGTTCCTTTCGCCCTGGCATTCTTTGTGTCTGGTGCGTCTGCCCTGCTGGTTCTGTTCTTTGTGGCCCTTCTCAGCCAGCAGCTCGCTGCGATGCCTGCCGCCGGCAAAGCCGTGGCCAAGGCGATGCTGACGGCAAACCTGCTCGGCGCAGCAGCGTCCATCATCTGCTACGAAGTCAACGTCATCGCGCCGGTCATTCTCACGCCGATCCTGCTGTGCTTTTTCGCCTGCGTGACGCTGGGCGCGCTCGGCAAATCCCAGATCCCGCTGGCCGCCGCCGCCGGATCGGCCCTGACGACGGTCTTGATTGTCTACGGCGGGTCGATTTCACCGTTTTCGGACGAGGCTGATGTCAAAAGCATTACTCGGGTTCTGCAAGTCGCAAGCGCGGCCCTGTTCGTCATCATAGCCTACGTGGTCGTGGATGAGTTCTGGCCGGAAAAGAAACGCGAAAATCCGGTGAATGCTTGACGCAGCCGCCAACTTTGGCACCCGAGGCAAATTGGACCGACGTCAAAGCTGCAGGGGCGGCCCCAGAAACTCGATCTGCCATTTCTCGGAGAATGCATTCAGCACGCCGCGGTCGGGAACTCCGTCTGCCATGATGTCTCCTAGCCCGTTGAAAAAGGCGACCGTGTCGAAGGATGGCAGTATCATGACCAGTTGCCGCGCTGGCCCGTCGGAAAGGTTGCGAAACGCATGCGTGGCGCCCCCGGGGATCGTTACGACGTCGCCTGTTTCTGCAACAAAACGCTTTCCATCGCACTCGTAGAGATACCGCCCGTCCAAAACGCGAAAGATCTCAGTTTGTGGGTGACGGTGCAGAGGCGGGCCAAACCCCGGTTCATTTATTGTCTCTATGACCGAGATATTCTCGTCGGTGGTGTCGTGCGGTATCCGGACAAACAACTGCAGTCCGATCGCCGGGACGTGGATGGGAGGGTCGGTCAACTTCGAATGCCAGAAATGATAGGGCATCGATGACCCCTCCTTCCTTACCCGCGAAAATAGTTCCGCTTCATGATGACATCTGTCCATCAAGTGAAACAAGCCCGCCGGCGGACGCGCATGACCGTGAATACCGTACCGGTTTTACGGAACAGGTGGCGGATACGCGGACGATCCACAGGTTGCGGACGCTTCCGGTTCAAGGGACCCGGGGCGAGCGGCGCTGAATGGCCGCTCGTCAAGAATTCTGCAAAAGGCCTGCCGACTGCCGGCCCTTCGCGTCAGTTCGTGGTCTCAATCCCCTCGGGTTTGCCCACAACCACGAAATGCAGCCCGTCCGGGTCCAGCAGCTCGGCCGCGACGCGGTTCACCTCGTCCAGCGTAACCGCGTTCACCTTGTCGTTTCGGGTCGCGATGTAGTCGATCGGAAGATCTTCCATCTGCATGCCCACCATGATGCCCGCGATCTGGGCATTGCCGTCAAAGCGCAACGGATAAGCGCCGGTCAGATAGGTCTTGGCGTCGTCCAGCTCTTTCTGGGTTACGCCTTCGGTCGCCGCGCGCCGCCATTCGTCGCGAATTACCTCGATAGCCTGCCCGATCCGGTCATTGGCCGAGGATACCGACCCAAGATAGACCGAGGCCAGATCCTTGGGCACCAGATAGGTCCCGACGCCATAGGTCAGGCCGCGTTTTTCGCGCACTTCCTGCATCAGGCGGCTTTCAAAGCCGCCGCCGCCGAGGATGTGGTTCAGGATGTAGGCTGCAAAGAAATCCGGATCGTCGCGGTCGATGCCCTTCTGGCCGAACAGCGCCACTGATTGCGGCGTGTCGAACTCGACCACCGTGACGCCACCGGGGATCGTTACCTCGGCATTCCCGGGAATCGGTTTGCCCGTTTCGGGAAGGTCCGACAACAGATTGTCCAGCAACGCACCCAACTCTTGGGGTGTGATGTCGCCCACTGCGCCCACATACAGACGGTCCTTGGCGAAGACGCCTTTGTATGCGTCGATGATATCGTCACGGGTCAGGGCCGATACGCTGTCGATCGAGCCTTTGCCGTTGGATCCATACGGATGATCGCCATAGGCCATTTTGGCGAATGCCTCACCCGCGATGTCATTAGGGTCGGTCTGTTCCGAGCGCAGCCCGGACAGGACCTGCGCCCGAACCCGGTCGATCGCGTCCTGATCAAAGCGCGGTTTCTGGATGGTGGTGCGCAGCAGGTCAACGGCGTCGTCCCGGTTTTCAGTTAGGAACTGGGCCGAGATCGCAACACTGTCATCCGTGGCCCTGTATCCGATCGACGCCGCCAGGGATTCCAGCGCCCGCGCATAGGTGCGGGAATCCATGTCGCCCGCGCCTTCTTCGAGAAGGCCGCTCATCAGATAGACCGCGCCGCGTTTGTCGGGATCGTCCAGTGACGTGCCCCCGCGGAACCGCAGTTCCAGCGCAGTGAACGGGATCGAGTGATCCTCGACCAGCCAGGCCCGGATGCCGCCGGGCGAGGTGACCTCCTGAATCTTGATCTCGGCCCAGGCAGGCAGAGCGATCAGCAGGGCGATCAAGGGGGCAAGGAAACGGATCATTGGGTCACCTCGTCATCACGCATCAGCCAGCCGGTGACAGACGCTTCGGGCTGAAGCACCTCGCGCGCGGCGGCGATGATTTCTTCGCCGGTGACGGCCTGCAAGATGTCGGGCCAGGCCTGCACGTCCTCGACCGTCAGGCCGCTGGTCAGCGCCCGGCCATAGCGGTTGCCGATTCCATCGACATTGTCTCGGGCATAGACCTGTGCGGCGCGCAGCTGCATCTTGATCCGGTCCAGATCCTCCGGGTTGACGCCTTCTGCGATGAAATCGACCACCGCCTGATCCATCGCATCCTCGGCCTCTTGCAGCGACACGCCTTCAGCCGGAACAACGATCAGATCAAAGGTCGTGTCATCCAACGACACCCCACGATAAAACGCCCCGGCATATACAGCCAGTTGCTGCTCAAGCTGCAGTTTCTCGTTCAGGTAGGACGTGGTGCTGCCGCCCAGCAGTTCGGCCAGCAAGAACAACGCGGCAGCCTTTTCCTGTGCACCGGCATCACGCTCGGGCGCGAGGTAGCTGCGCTGAACATATGGTTGCGAAACCCGCGCATCCTTGAAGGTCAGACGCCGCTCGGCGGTCTGCGGCGGTTCCTGCGATCGGACCCGTTCAGGCAGGTCCGGGTTGGCGGGGATCACGCCATAATACGTCTCGGCCAAGGCTTTGACCTCGCCGGGGTCCACATCGCCAGTCACCACCAGGATCGCATTGTTGGGCGCGTAATAGGTCTGGTAGAAGGACAGCGCGTCCTCCATGTCCAATGTCTCCATCTCGTGCTTCCAGCCGATCACCGGAACGCCGTAGCGGTGGTTGAGATACTGCGCCGCGCTCATCTGTTCGCCGAACAGGGCGCGGGGGTTGTTCTCGGTGCGCTGGTTGCGCTCTTCCAGGATCACGTCGCGTTCGGTTGCGATGTCGCTCTCGGTCAGCCGGATGTTGCGCATCCGGTCGGCCTCCATCTTCATCATCAACTCCAGCCGGTCGGCCGCGACGCGCTGGAAATAGGCTGTGTAGTCATACGAGGTGAAAGCGTTGTCGTTGCCCCCATTGGCCGCAACGGTGGCCGAAAGCTCGCCCGCCTCCATCGTATCGGTGGCCTTGAACAGAAGATGCTCGAGGAAATGCGCCACACCTGACGACCCGATCGGCTCATCCGCCGATCCGGCCCGATACCAGACCATGTGCTGAACCACGGGCGCGCGGTGATCTTCGACCACGACGACATCCATGCCGTTGTCCAGGGTAAAAGTGGTGACGGCCTCGTGCCCGGTTTCGGCCAAAACCGGGGTTGCGGTCATCAAAGCGGCGCAAAACGCCAAGGCCCGAGCCATGGGGCATCCTCCGTTTCGTTACGGTGTTCAAACTACGGTGACGCCGAACGGGTTCAAGAGCGATGACGGAAAGTTAAGAATTATTCATCCGGCGGCGACGAGGGTGTTTCCACGCCCTGTCTGCGCAAAGCTTCGGTCTGCACCTGGGGATCGATGGAATTGCGCTTGTAGACCTGCGAATAGCGGTCCACCTTGAACAGGCGCAACCGCGTCCACCGGCTTTGACGCTTGCGGAAATCCGCATCTTCCTGCGCCAGAACCTGGCGGGTGTTGGGGGAAACGCCATAGCGGCTGGAAGCCGTCACCAGCGCCCCGTCCGACGACGGAATACCAGTGCCGGGGTTCAGCGCCCCGGGATTGCCACCCAACGCAGCCACGGCATCGGCATTCGGGTTCGGGTCGGTCAGGTTCGCGCCACCCGGCGTCGGCGCGGGCAGGAACGCATAATCTTTGGGCTGGGTCAGTGGCTTGACCGGCATGACCGAAAACTCGTCGGGCCCGGGCCCTGGCGCTTCGAGATGGCGCAGGCCGATATCGGAACATCCTGCGACCGCAGCAGCAAGTGTCAGAGCAATAATGGCGCGCGGCATCCGCATCTTGGTCTCCAGCCTGTTTCAGGCGCTTTTATCGCATAACATCCGGCGCGTCACGAGGGCTTTTTGCCTTCGAACAGCACCAACCCGAGGGCACCCGCGAAAATGAACACGTCGGCGAGGTTGAAGACGAACGGGTTGTTGATGCCACAGCAGGACATGTTCAGGAAATCCAGAACGTATCCATACAGCACCCGGTCAACCACGTTCCCCAACGCTCCGCCGATCAGCAATCCGCCGAGAACCAGCATCCGCGTTGATGCGGCCGTTCGCCAGAGCCAGACGAAAACGCCGATGCTGATGGCCAGCGAAATAGCGATGAGAAACCAGCGCGCGGCTTCGGAATTGCCCTGAAACAGGCCGAAATTGATGCCGCGGTTCTCGCCGTACCGAAAGGTCAGCAGCGGCGGCAATACGTCGATGCCGCCGGGCCGGTCGGCCACGCGCAACACGTGGACCACCAGGTACTTGCTGAGCTGGTCGATCACAAATGCGGCCAGCCCGGCCCAGAGCAGAACCCGGACCCGCATCAGTGACGGAAGTGCCGCATGCCGGTGAACACCATGGCCAGACCGGCTTCGTCGGCGGCGGCGATCACCTCGTCATCGCGCATCGACCCGCCCGGCTGGATCACGCAGGTCGCGCCTGCGGCGGCGGCCTCCATCAGCCCGTCGGGGAAGGGAAAGAACGCGTCCGAGGCCACGGCCGAGCCGATAGTCAGCGGTTCGGGCAGGCCCAGACTTTCAGCCATACGCTCGGCCTTCTTGGCGGCGATCAGGGCGGAATCCACCCGGCTCATCTGGCCGGCGCCGACGCCCACCGTGGCCTCGTTCTTGACGTAGACGATGGCGTTCGACTTGACGTGCTTGGCCACTTTCCAGGCAAACAGCAGATCGCGCATCTGCTCGGGCGTGGGGGCCAGCTTGGTCACGACCTTGAGGTCATCCATCTCGATATGCCCGTTGTCCTTGTCCTGCACCAGCAGCCCGCCGGCCACCTGGCGCACGGTCTTGCCGCCGGCGCGCACGTCGGGCAGCGCTTCGGTGGTCAGCAGGCGCAGGTTCTTTTTGGCGGCAAAGATCGCCTTGGCCTCGTCGGTGGCGCCGGGGGCGATCACGACCTCGGTGAAGATGCCGGTGATTTCGCGCGCGGTTTCCGCGTCCAGCGGCCGGTTCAGCGCCACAATCCCGCCAAAGGCCGAGGTCCGGTCGCAGTCGAACGCCGCCTTGTATGCCTCGAGCAACGTGGCGCCCGTTGCAACGCCGCAAGGGTTGGCATGTTTGATGATGGCGCAGGCGGCGCTGTCGCGCGGGTCGAACTCGGCCACCAGTTCAAAGGCGGCGTCGGTGTCGTTGATGTTGTTGTAGCTCAGCTCTTTGCCCTGATGCTGAACGGCTGTGGCGACCCCGGGGCGGCCCGAGCCATCGACGTAGAACGCCGCCTGCTGGTGGCTGTTCTCGCCATACCGCAGGGGCTGTTTCAGTTCGCCGGCGAACACGCGGCGCTTGGGGGTGTCGATCTGCAGCGCGTCGGCCAGCCAGCTGGACACGGCCGCGTCATAGGCTCCGGTGCGGGCATAGGCTTTCTGCGCCAGCCACTGGCGGAAGCCCAGCGACGTCTTGCCGTAGTTTTCCTCGAGCTGATCCAGCAGGGCCGAGTAATCCTCGACATCGACCACCACGTTGACGAAGGTGTGGTTCTTGGCCGCGGCGCGGATCATCGCGGGGCCGCCGATGTCGATGTTTTCGATGCATTCGTCATAGCCCGCGCCCTTGGCCACCGTTTCCTCGAACGGGTAGAGGTTGACCACCAGCAGGTCGATCGGGCCGATGCCATGCTCCTGCATCGCCGCCACATGGGCGTCATTGTCGCGCAGCGCCAGCAGGCCACCATGCACCATCGGGTGCAGCGTCTTGACCCGGCCATCCATCATCTCGGGGAACCCCGTGACCTCGCTGACATCCTTGACCACAAGCCCCGCATCACGCAGCGCCTTGGCGGTGCCGCCGGTCGACAGCAGCTCGACCCCGCGGTCGGCCAGGGCCTTGCCCAGATCGATCAATCCGGTCTTGTCGGAATTGGAAAGCAACGCGCGGCGCACGGGGTGAAGGTCGGTCATGGGTCCAAAGATCCTTTTGGCTCAGTCGAAATCGGGCTCGTCCCGGTGCACGTCGCGCACGGCATAGGCTGTATCCTGCGCCTTGCTCAGCGTCCACCGGATGCGCGTCGCATACTCGATTGCGCGGCCGGATAGAACGATCTGTTTTGTCGCGCGGGGCTTCAGACGGCCTTTTTCCAGATAAACGCTTGGCTCAAGAGACAATTTTCCGGCGCCGTCATGGCGAAAAACCCAGATCTCGCCGCTTTTGAGCGCCATCGACACCGCAGACCCCCCCAGATCCAGCGCTGCGTCCACGTCCGGATGCAGGTGAAACCGGATGTCAAAACCGATCCCTGACAGCTTGGATGCGTCAACCGCCCGGTCGAACTGGCGTTTTGCCTTGTCGGTGGCCGTCAGAAGGATGTCTTCACCTGTTACCTCGCGCCCGTCAAAGCGCAGCTCAATCGTACGGGCATGGGTAAGTCCGAACACCTTGGCGTACCCATCATGGCCCGCCATCACGCGCGCGCCTTCGAACGAATCCTCGAACTCTACCGGCACCTCGCTCGGGCCATCCACCAGCGCTTCGTTCGCGGTTCCCTTGGTCGGGGCAGCCAACCGGGCGCTGGAGTATCCATCCAGGCAAAGGGTCGAGTGCGAAGGCGTGGCCCGCCCGGCCCGGCGCCACTCCAACCCGAAGCTTTCGCCCGAACCGCAGTTGACGATCAATGGCCGACGACCCGAGGTCAGCTCGAAAGCCAGCGTCGAGGCGTGCGCCATGTATGAGGCCGCCCCTTTGGCCGGGGGTGCTGCGTCGATGATCACCGTGGTGCGGGCGGCGGCCAGACGGGCATAGCCCATGGTCAGGCCTTTGACGGGTTTGGGCTTGACCCCGCTTTGGGCCAGCGCCTGTTCCAACCGGCCTTCCACGCCGCGGCCACCGCCGTGGAACCGGGCCAGCCCGCCATCGGCATGACGCAGGCTGCGCAGGGTCGGGGCAATCCGTTTGATTGCTGCCGTCTGAGCGGCGGGCGTGCCGCGCCCCACTTCGCTGAGCGCAGCGGAAGTCCAGGCCAGCAGGGTAAAGACCTCGAGCAATTCCTCCGGATTCCGCGTGGGAATGCCCCCCTGCGCGTCGATCTGGGCCTCGCATTCCCGCGCCAAAGCCCGAACGGCCGGGTCCGAGATGTCTTCCATCCCCTCCAGCGCCAAACCGGCCTGAATCAGGCCGGCCAGCGCCTCGAAACGGGGCAGCCCCGGTGTCGCCGTGTGCCAGCGTTTGGACAGGAACCAGGTCTGTTGTGACAGAGACCGGAAAAACAGGCGGCTGTGGGCCTCGTCCATACCGCGCAGCAGGAACAGCGCGTGATTGATCCAGCGGATCAGGCGGCGTCCGGTCAGGTCCGGAGCCCAGCCCGGACCCTGCCCCTTGCCGTGGGTCTCGATCCAGCCCCAGACCCAGCGTTGCGCCTTTTCCCGTGCCGCGGCATCACCCACCGCGGCCAGATCGTCCAGCCAGGCAAACCCGTGGCGTTCAGCATCGAATGCGGCGTTGGGGGCCACGACCTCCCACAAGCCTGTGTCCGGGGCTTCGACTAGGTAACCCGCAAACAAGAGATTTCCCGCCACCAGTTGCCGCCCGCGCGCAAAGGAACCGACAGTGCGCGGCTCGGGCTGACCGACAAAGCCGCTGACAGGTTTGCGGCGCTGGCTGAGGCGCGCGTAGAGACGGTTCTGAAACCGCACCCATCGGTTGGCCATGGTGTCCGAATTCGACATGACGTGTGTTGCTCTGCCCCTGCCGCTCTGCTGGCGTTTGAACCAACGATAGCCGGGCCGGTTCGTCAAGTCATCGAAAAGCGACCGGTCAGGCCGATTTGTTCAGGCAGGCGATGTAGAACCCGTCCATACCGCCCAGATCAGGCCAAAAATCGGGGCGCAGGCGTAACCCGCCTTCCTCGGTCAGCCAGTCGGGCTGAACGCCGGGCACCTGCAGCGCGGCGCGGTCCACCTGCATGTCGGGATGTTGCGGCAGAGCCTCTTCGATCTGCACTTCGCCTTCGTCGGGCAGCAGCGAGCAGGTGCAATAGACCAGCCGCCCGCCGGGTTTCAGCAGGGTCCAGGCATGGGCCAGCATCCGCGCCTGCAACTCGATCAACCCGCCGAACTCGGAACCGTCTTTGGCAAAGGGCAGATCCGGGTGACGCCGGATGGTGCCGGTCGCCGAACAGGGCGCGTCCAGCAGGATCGCATCGTACTGGCCCTGATGGTCCAGCGCGTCGCCGGCGACCACCCGGGCCGACAGCCCGGTCCGTTCGAGGTTTTCCCGCACCCGCGCCAGCCGGGCCTCGGAAATGTCCAGCGCGGTGACCTCGGCCCCCGCCGCCGCCAGTTGCAGCGTCTTGCCGCCGGGCGCGGCGCACATGTCCAGAACCTGCTCGCCGGGCAGGGGCGCCAGAATCCGCGCCGGCAGGGCGGCGGCGGCATCCTGCACCCACCAGTCTCCGGCCGCATAGCCCGGCAGGGCCGAGACTTGCCCCGCATCGGCAACCCGCACCGACCCGGTCGGAAGTTCGGTGCCCATGGGGATCGCTGCGCCGGGTTTTGGCGTCAGGTCCAGCGGTGCGCCGGCGAAATGTGCCTGCTCCATGCCCTTGACCGCCTCCGCGCCCCAGGCGGCGATCAGCGGCTCGCGCAGCCAGTCCGGCAGGCGCGGCACCCGCATCTTCGGCCAGGCCTCGGGGCCTTCGGCGGCGATCTTGCGCAGAACCGCGTTGACCAGCCCCTTGAGCCGCCCGTGCTTGCGCGAGCGGCCGATGATCTCGACCATCGCGTTCACGACGCCATGCGCGGCCTCGCCATGGCACAGTTCGACCGTTCCCAGACGCAGCGCGTTTTGGACGGTCAAAGCCGGTGTGCGCCGCAGATGCCCCTCCAGCAGGCGGTCTGCGCGCTCAAGCCCGCGCAAGGTCTCCAGCGTCAGCCGCTGCGCACGCGCGCGGTCTTCGGGGGCCAGGCGATCCAGCGCCCCTGCCGCCAGGCATTCGGACAGCAGTCGCCCCTCGCCCAGGATCTGATCCAGCAGATGGATGGCGCTGCGCCGCGCCGCCGTCGGGGTGTTGGACATGAAACCGCCTTTGCAAGGTTTGCGCCCGCATTGCCATCAGCGGACGAGGGCGTATATCAAGGCCATGCACGGAAAGGAACCCGATGTCATGAGCGACGACCGCACAGACCTGCCGCCCGCCGCCCAACGCGCCTTGGCCGAGGCCGAAGAGCGCCGGGGCAAGGCCGAAGCCGAGGCCAAACCCCTGCCCAAGGAATTGGGCGGGCGCGACGGCCCCGATCCCGCGCGCTATGGCGATTGGGAGAAGAAGGGCATCGCGATCGATTTCTGACCGCTCAGACCGCCGCGCGCAGGGCCTGCAGAAAATCACCGATCAGGGCCTGCTGCTTTTTCGAATGCGCCCGGTCCCGCGGCCAGGTCAGCCAGTATCCGTCGCGGGTTTCCAGATCGGGACGCCCCAGCCGGATCAGACGGCCGGAGGCCAAATCCGCCGAGGCCAGGGCGACCGACCCCAAAGCAACCCCCAGCCCCTGCCGCGCCGCGCCAAGGGCATGTTCCATCGAATCAAAGCTCAGACCGGCGCGTGGCAGATCCGTGTCGCCCGTCTTCTGCATCCAGTCCTGCCAGCCGGGACGTTCGCCGCGCAGGTCGATCACCGGCGCGCCCCAGCTGACGCCCGGCGCCGCCATCGGCGTCAGAACCTCGGGCGCGATCAGGTCGGCGGCGCGCCCCGGCCAGTTGCCGCGACCATAGCGGAGCTGAAGCCAGGTCCGCTCGTCCTCCAGCGAGGACCGCCGCGCCACCGAATCCGTGGTGACCTGCACCTCGGGCCGCAGGGCTCGAAAGGCCCCCAGGCTGGGCAGCACGAGTGCCTGGATATGCGAAGACAGCCCGGCCACCCGCAACGCGCGCGGGGCGGTGCCGAACAGATCCTCGGTGTTGCGTTCCAACGCCCGCAGGCTGTCCTGCACCAGCGGCAGATAGCTTTCGCCCTCGACCGTCAGCGACACGCCGCGCGCTTCGCGCACGAACAGGGACCGGCCCAGCCAGGATTCCAGATTGGCGATGCGCTGGCTGACTGCCGCCTGGGTCAGGCCGAACTCGCGCGCCGCGGCCGAAAATCCGCCCAGCCGCCCAGCCGCCTCGAACACGCGCAGCCAGTCCAGCGGGGGCAGGCCGACCTTTTTCTTGCTCATTAGATTTTCCAACTCTTAGATGGAACAAGACTTAATTGTCGTAATGCCATATCCCGCGTATCTCCTCAATCAAAGCCCGCGCTGAACAGGAGAGCCCCATGCTGCGCCACGCCACCCATGACTCGGCGGTCGTTTCGGTTGAGTTCGAAGACGGCACCCGCGCCCGTTTCCACGCCATCTGGCTGCGCGACAATGCGCTGGACCCGCAGACGCGCGACCCCGGCAACGGCCAGCGTCTGATCACGATCGGCGACATTCCGGCGGGGATCGAGATCCAGGCGGCCGAGGTGGCGGGCGGCGACCTGCAGGTGACCTTCGCCCCCGAAGACAAGACCGTCACCTTCCCCGCAAACTGGTTGGCCGCGCATGTCTATGATCGGGACCAGACCCGCCAGATGGGCTGGCTGTCGCCGGGTATCACCACCTGGGACGGCGGGTTCGCGGCCCCGGCTGGCGACTGGACGCAGGTGCATGAAAACCCCGCCGCCAAGCGCGACTGGCTGGCGGCGGTCGCCGAATACGGCTTTGCCATGCTGACCGGCGGCCCGACCGAGCCCGGTTCGCTGCTGAAGGTCGCCGATCTGTTCGGGTATGTGCGCGAGACCAACTATGGCCCCTATTTCGAGGTGCGGACCGAGGTGAACCCGACCAACCTAGCCTATACCGGCCTTGGCCTGCAGGCGCACACCGACAACCCCTATCGCGACCCGGTCCCCACGCTGCAGATCCTCTATTGCCTGGAAAACAGCGCCGAGGGCGGGGAGTCGATCGTGGTCGACGGCTTTCGCGCGGCCCAGCGCCTGCGCGACGAAAACCCCGAGGGCTTTGCCCTGCTGGCCGGCTATCCCGCGCGGTTCGAATACCGCGGTTCGGACGGGGTCTGCCTGCGCGCGCGCCGCCCGATGATCGAGCTGTCGCCCGATGGCGAATTGATCGGCATCCGCTTCAACAACCGGTCCTCGGCCCCGTTCGTTGATGTGCCCTTCGACCGGATGGAGGCCTATTACGCCGCCTACCGCCGTTTGGGCGAGATCATCGACGACCCGACCTTGGGCGTGGCGTTCAAGCTGGAACCGGGCGAAAGCTTCATCGTCGACAACACCCGCGTCCTGCATGCGCGTCTGGGATATTCGGGTGCCGGGTCGCGCTGGCTGCAGGGATGCTATGCCGACAAGGACGGGCTGCTGTCGACTCTGGCCGCGATGCGGATGGCGCAACCGGAGGCGGCGGAATGAAACCCGATTTCCAGACCCTGACCCGCGACAACATCGTGGCCTTCATCGCCGATATCTTCGACCGGCGCGGAGGCGAGGAATACCTGGGCGAGCCGGTCACCATGGCCCAGCACATGCTGCAGGGCGCCACCATTGCCGAGCAGAACGGCATGCCCGAAGAGATCATCGTGGGCGCCCTGCTGCACGATATCGGGCATTTCACCTCGGAATTCGGCACCTACCACCCCGACGACACCGAGGATCGCCACCACGAGGACGCCGGCGCCGAGGTGCTGGAGCGGTTCTTTCCGTCGGTCATCACCGACTGCTGCCGCTATCACGTCGCGGCCAAACGGTACCTGTGTGCAACCAGACCCGAGTATTTCAACCGCCTATCGGCGGCCTCGGTCCATACGCTGGACCTGCAGGGCGGCCCGATGAGCGCCGAGGAAGTCGCCGCATTCGAGGCCAACCCGAACCTGAAGGAAATCATCCAGGTCCGGTATCTGGACGAGGCCGGCAAACGGCCCGACATGGACACCCCCGGCTTCGACCATTTCGCGCCGATCGTTCAGCGCATGGTCGACCGGCATCTGGGCGAGGGTTAAAGCCCCAGCACATCCACCATGTCATATTGGCCGGGGGCCTTGCCCTGTCCCCACAGCGCCGCCTTCAGCGCGCCTCGGGCAAAGATCGCCCGGTCGGTCGCCACGTGGCGCAGCACGATCCGTTCGCCCGGCGCCGCGAACAGCACGTCGTGTTCGCCAACGATGTCGCCACCGCGGATGGCGTGGAAGCCGATATGCCCCCCCTGCCGGGCGCCGGTGATCCCGTCGCGGCCCCGGTCGGCGACATCGGCCAGTTGCACGCCCCGCCCCTCGGCCGCGGCCTCGCCCAGCATCAGCGCCGTGCCCGAGGGCGCATCGACCTTGTGATGGTGATGCGCCTCGATCACCTCGATGTCGAAATCCTCGTCCAGCGCGGCGGCGACCTTCTTGGTCAGCTGCACCAGCAGGTTCACGCCCAGGCTCATGTTTCCGGCCCGCACGATCACCGCATGGCGCGCGGCAGGTTCCAGCGCGGCGATCTGTTCGTCGCTCATGCCGGTGGTGCCGATCACATGCACGCAGCGCGCCTGCGCCGCCAGCGCGGCGAACTCCAGCGTCGCCTCGGGCGCGGTGAAGTCGATCACCGCCTGGGCCTGGGCAAAAGCCTCGAGCGGATCGTCGGTGACGGTCACGCCCAGCGGCTGGCCGCCCATCGCGGTGCCCACGTCCTCGCCGATCCAGTCATGGCCCGTGCGCTCGACCGCGCCGACCAGCCGCGCCTGATCGCTGTCGGTGATGGTCTTGATCAGCATCTGCCCCATCCGGCCCGAAGCCCCGGTCACGACGATTCCCGGAATATGCGTCATTGCGCTGGTCCTTCTTCTGAAATTCGGCTCAAAGCCTCCTACCCGGTTCGGGGCCGCTTGGCAAAGCCCCGCTTTGCGCTTAGATCGGGGACATGGCTAAGAACAAATTCCACGACGGCCCCGGCCCCTCGCAACGGCAGCTTCGCGTCGGCGAACTGATCCGCCGCACCCTGTCCGAGGTGCTGGCGCGCGGCGACGTGCACGACCCCGACCTGAACCGCCTGTCGATCACCGTGGGCGAAGTGCGCACCTCGCCCGATCTCAAGATCGCCACCGCCTATGTGTTGCCGTTGGGCGGCAAGGGGCAGGACACCGTGATCGAGCTGCTGGCCCGCAACAAAGGCGAGCTGCGCCGCATGGTCGGCAAGAAGGTCGGCCTGAAATTCGCCCCCGACCTACGCTTCCGGCTGGACGAAACGTTCGACCGCATGGACGACACGCGCCGGATGTTCGAACAGGACGCCGTGCGCCGGGATCTGGACGAGTGATCCGCAGGGCGGCCGCTCTGCTCGCGCTGCTCTGGGCCGGACAGGCCGGTGCGGTGACCTGCGAGCGCGTGGCCCACGAAGACCGGCGCTATACCGTGTGCGAGGTCGACGCCACCACCGAGGACCTGCGCCTGTTCCTGTATGACGACGCGGGCCAAGTACTGGGCCATTTCTCGTCGGTGAACGAGGAACTGGCCGATGCGGGCCAACGCCTGAGCTTTGCGATGAATGCCGGCATGTATCACGAGGACCGCTCGCCCGTGGGCCACTATGTCGAAGACGGGCAGGAACTCATGCGCGTGATTCCCAACCCCGGCCCCGGCAATTTCGGCCTGCTGCCCAACGGGGTGTTCTGCATCCGCGAAGGCCGCGCCGACGTGTTCGAGACGCTGGGCTATTTGGACCGCAAACCCGAGTGCCGCTTTGCCACCCAATCCGGCCCGATGCTGGTGATCGACGGAGAATTGCATCCGCGGTTTCTCGAGGATTCGACCTCGCGCTATATCCGCAACGGGGTGGGCACCAGCGCCGATGGCAGCCGCGCGGTGTTCGTGATCTCCGAGGATTACGTCACCTTCCATGAATTCGGCCGCCTGTTCCGCGACGTGCTGAACACGCCCAACGCGCTGTTTTTCGATGGCAACATCTCGCGCATGTATGATCGGGCGGCGAACCGGTCGGACGTGGGATTTTCGCTGGGGCCGATCGTCGGCGTGGTCGAGGACATCCCGACAAATTGACAGCGCCGGACCGATCCGCTAGGTCGCGCGCCTCAGCAGAATTCTAGGTGCATCATGGGACGCAAACGCAAGGGTCGTGACATTTCCGGTTGGCTGGTGGTCGACAAGCCCGCGGGCATGACCTCGACCGCCGTGGTCAACAAGGTCCGCTGGGCGCTGGATGCCAGGAAGGCGGGCCATGCCGGCACGCTCGACCCCGAAGCCACCGGCGTTCTGGCCGTCGCTTTGGGCGAGGCCACCAAGACCGTTCCCTACATCACCGATGCGCTCAAGGCCTATACCTTTACCGTGCGTCTGGGCCAGGCCACCAATACCGACGATGCCGAGGGCGAAGTGATCGCGGAAAGCGACCTGCGCCCCACCGATGACGAGATCAAGCAGGCCCTGCTGCCCTTCGTGGGCGAGATCATGCAGGTGCCGCCCAAGTTCTCGGCGGTCAAGATCGACGGCCAGCGCGCCTACAAGCTGGCCCGCGACGGCGAGGACGTGGAACTGGCCGCCCGGCCCCTGTGGGTCGAGGAACTGGTGCTGGTCGACCGGCCCGACCCCGACCATGTCGTGCTGGAAATGACCTGCGGCAAGGGTGGCTATGTCCGCTCGATCGCCCGCGATCTGGGTGAGGTGCTGGGTTGCCATGGCCACGTCAAGGAGCTGCGCCGGATCTGGTCCGGCCCATTCGAGGCGGAGGACGGCCTGAGCATCGAGCAGATCGACGCGATGGCGAAAACCCCGGCGCTGGATGACTACCTGCGCCCGCTGGAAGAAGGGCTGGCCGACCTGCCCGAGCTGAAATGCACCCCCGAAGGCGCCACCCGCCTGCGCAACGGCAACCCCGGCATGGTTCTGGCCGGCGACGTGGAATACGGCGACGAGGCCTGGGCATCGTTCGACGGCAAGGCCGTGGCGGTGGGGGTCTACAAATCCGGTGAACTGCACCCCAGCCGGGTGTTCGCCGGTTAGGTCCCGTGCTAAGCGAAGGCGCATGATCACCCGGTCCCACACCAAGGGCGACGCGCCCTCGACAGCCGTCTATTCCGACTGCGAACGCTATCGCTACAGCCTGACCCGCATCTGGGATCCGGCCGGGCGCCGGGCGCTGTTCGTGATGCTGAATCCCTCGACCGCGACCGAGGTGCAGAATGACCCGACCGTCGAGCGTTGCGAGCGGCGCGCGCGGGCCTTGGGGTTCGGGGCATTCCAGGTGACCAACATCTTTGCCTGGCGCGACACTGACCCGCGCAAGATGCGCGCCGCGGCCGATCCGGTGGGGCCCGAGAACGACGCCGCCATCCTGGCCGGCGTGGACTGGGCCGATCAGGTGATCGCCGCCTGGGGCACGCATGGCGCGCATCTGGATCGCGGCCCGACGGTCGAGCGTCTGCTGCGCGGCACCGGCCAGCCGCTGTTCCACCTGGGGCTCAGCAAGGCAGGCCACCCCAAGCATCCGCTCTACATCGCGTATACTCAGCAACCTGAACCGTGGAACCGGTGACAAAGGGTTAACCACAGACACAGGTTGGCTTTGACCAACCCTTTGGCAGCATGGGATATTTCACACTCGGGGTGGCACGCTTTCGGAGGGTTCCCATGTTTCTGCTCGGATTGTTCGGCCTGGCCGCAATGGGCGGCGCAGCATACGCGATCAGCGACGTATTCTCGGGGGATGAGGACGAGGACAACGACGATGTCATCGAAGAAGATGCCGTCGAAGACATTCCCGAAGGAAATCTGCTTGAGATTGACGATTCTTTCGAAGAGCCGGCCGAGGCCGAGGATGCGTCCACCGGAACCATACTGTCGGACGTGGACGGAAACCTTGTCATCGCCGGCGGACCGGGCGTGGACAATCTGAGCGGGGCCGAGGGCAACGATCAGATCAACGGCTATGACGGCGATGACATTATCGATGGTGGCGCCGGAAATGATACGTTGTTCGGCGCGGACGGGGATGACACGCTAAACGGAAACACTGGCAATGATGTTCTGCACGGTGGCAACGGTCACGATGACCTCTCGGGGAATGCCGGTGACGACATATTGTACGGTCATGCCGGCGACGACCAGTTGGTTGGCGGCGAAGGCAATGACGATCTGTTCGGCGGTCAGGGCAACGATGACCTTGCCGGCGGTGAGGGCGAAGACGCGCTGCAAGGCGGCGACGGCGAAGACATGCTCGCCGGCGGCGCAAGGGCAGACAGACTGTTCGGCGGTGAGGGCGACGACACTCTGACCGGACGCGACGATGGCGAAACGCCCGCCAGCGATTTTCTGAACGGCGGCGCAGGGGACGACACGATCCTGGCAGGCGTCGGAGATGTCGTCACCGGCGGTCAGGGAGCGGACCAGATCGCCATCGATGGAACGGGCACCGGGAAGGAAGTCAGCATCGTGGATTTCACCCCCGGAGAAGACAAGCTTCTGATCGAATGGAACGGCCCTGACGCGCCCGAAATCGGGATCGAACAAGACGCGGACAACGCCGTTCTGACGCGCGTTCTGGTCAACGGGCGTGAGGTGGCCTATCTGTTCGGCGCCCAAGGTCTTGGGCCCGAGGACATCCAACTGACTCCGGGTCTGGACCCGACCCTGACCAGCCCCACGGGCTGAGATACGCAGAATCCCTTTGCCATTTATTCCGATTGCGCCTATACGCGCCCATCCGCATCGGAATCGGTGCGGTTTTCTCCATGGGCCTGTGCTGGACGACATCCCGGCCTGCGCCATCAACTCTAACCTTCGAAGGAGACCCCGATGTCGATCACTGCTGAAGAAAAAGCACGCGTCATGAAAGAATTCGCAACCAAGGACGGCGACACCGGTTCGCCGGAAGTCCAGGTTGCCATCCTGACCTCGCGCATCAACACCCTGACCGAGCACTTCAAGACCCACAAGAAAGACAACCACGGCCGCCGTGGTCTGCTGAAGATGGTCGCCCAGCGCCGCAAGCTGCTGGATTACCTGAAGGGCAAGGAAGAAGCGCGCTATCAGGACCTGATCAAAAAGCTGGGCATCCGCCGCTAAGCGCGGACTACACCGCTTTCAAGTTCGAGACGCCCGCCATTTGGCGGGCGTTTTTTGTCAGAGGAGCGTGATGTTCAGTCCAGCGTGTTCTTGTAGACCACACCGTCTTTCATGATCAGGTCGAAGTACTCGCCCGGATTCCCAACCAACTCAAGGTTTTCAAGCGGATTACCGTCGACGAGGATCAGGTCGGCATAGGCACCCTCTTTGATGACCCCCAGCGGGCCGTCTTGATACGGGTGCCGGGGGCCGCTCAGTTCCAGCAACCGGGCGTTTTCAGAAGTGGCGATTTTCAACACTTCATAGGGGGTGAACCATTCGCCCAATCGCACCAGATAAAGGCTTTGTTGATACGCCTTGGAGGCGTCCAGAAGCTGGTCGGTCCCAAAGGCCAGGTTCACCCCCACCTCTTTGGCCATCGGGTACAGGTTCGCAACGGCATCTGTGACCTGCTTGTATTTTGCCGCGCTGATCGGGCTGTCCCAGACCATGTCCTCTTCTTTCATGGTCTGGGGGCTTAGCCATGCCCCTTTTTCTTTCATGAGCTCAAGCGTTTCACGAGACGCGAAGAAACCATGCTCGATGCTCATGACGCCGGCTTCGACTGAGGTGCGAATCCCGCGGTCCGTCATTACATGGGCCAGTACGTAAGTATTGAAGTTCGCAGCTTCTTCGACGACCGCTTCGATCTCATCAACAGAGTATTCGCTCACATCCAGCGGATCATACTGTGAGGATACGCCACCGCCTGTGGTTATTTTGACTTGGGAGGCACCGTACTTGAGAATCTCGCGGGTCCTTTTGCGAACCTCGGGGACCCCATCGGCCACCATCGCCATCATGTTCTTTTCCCAATAACTCAACTCGGAAGTCGAGTTTCTTGGGTTCTCCAACAAACTGTGGAAATCGGCATGACCCGATGTTTGGCTCATGAACGGCCCCGAAGGCAGAATGCGGTGCCCGGGGTATTCGCCGGAATCGATCAGTCTCTTGATTGCAAATGGATTGCCGCCGGGATCGCGCACTGTTGTGAAGCCGCGCATCAGGGTTTCCTTTGCCCCTGTCATCGAACGAATGGCCACTTCCGACATATCGCCTTGATTGAAGATCAAGACGGTTGCCGGGGTATACGCATATGTCGTGTGCCAGTGTACATCGATCAGGCCGGGGATCAGGGTGCGACCGGCGCCATCGATCACTGTAGCGTCTTCAGCCGAAATCGGTTCGGTGGAAACGCGGGTAATCAGGTTGCCCTCGATCAGCACACTTGCGTTTTCTATGCGGGCTTCGTTCACCCCATCAAATACATGCACGTTGGCAATCAGGGTTCGGGCAACATCGTTCTGCGCAGCCACAGACGTGGCGCCCATTGCGAGAAATCCCAATATCAAAGTCAAATAACGCATAGTATCCTCCCAAGAATTTTCTGAGAGGATACTCAGGCCACCAAATCGCTCAAAGAGATTTTTGGGCTTAGAGCGCGCTTCTCTGGTTGCGCCAAGGGTTCGCTGAAAGGAAGTGCGATGATATCTCTGTTTCTCAATGCCTACCGTCTGCTGAAGGCGATCGTCCGATCGTGGGATGATCCGAATTTTCGGGGTGGTTTGCTGCTATGTATTCTTATTCTGCTGTCCGGCACGTTGTTCTACAGCAGCGTCGAGGGCTGGCATTGGGTGGACGCGCTGTATTTCAGCGCAACCACACTATCGACGGTCGGGTTCGGCGATCTGTCCCCGGCGACCAAGATCGGCAAGGTCTTCACCGTGATCTACATTTTCGTCGGGGTCGGCGTGTTCATCGCAATGTTCATTCAATTTGCGAAGGCTTTGTTGCGAGATCCTGAATAGAGACTTCCGACCCGGGTCAAACCTTCGGAACTTACAGCTGGGTCCGGTTAAAGCGAAAAAACACCCGCCAATTGGCGGGCGTTCATAGGCCGTCGAGGGCGGCTCAGATCTTGGCGCGCTCAGACTTCAGCGCCAGCCACAGACAGTAGCACATGATCAGCACCACAAGCGTGAACGGGATGCCGGTTGACACCGCCGCCCCTTGCAGCGCGGCAAGCCCGCCACCCAGCAGCAGCGCGATCGCGACCAGACCTTCCAGCGTGCACCAGAACACACGCTGCACCACCGGGGCGTCCATCTTGCCGCCGGCGGTGATCGTATCGATCACCAGAGACCCCGAGTCGGACGAGGTGACAAAGAAGACCACGATCAGAATCAGCGCGATCGGAGCCACGATGCCGTAGAGCGGAAGCTCTTTCAGGAAGCCGAACAGCGCGCCTTCGGGGGCATAGCTGTCGATCACCGTGGCCTTGACGCCCTCGGCGCCGCCGACGTTCAGCATATCGATGGCCGCGCCACCAAAGGTGGACATCCACAGCGCACAGACCGCCGTCGGCGCCAGCAGCGCACAGATCACGAATTCACGCACCGTGCGCCCCTTGGAGATGCGGGCGATGAACATGCCCACGAAAGGCGACCATGCGATCCACCAGGCCCAGTAGAAGGTTGTCCAACCGTGGAAGAAGCTGGTGTCTTCGCGACCGAACGGGTTCGACAAAGCCGGCAGCAGCCTGACGTAATCGGTCATCACGCTGAAATAGCGCGAGATCGCCGTGCCGATCCCGGTCACTGCGATCACGAACAGGAACAGGCCCACGGCCATGATCATGTTGATCTCGCTGAGCCGCTTCACACCCGCATCCATGCCCATCAGCACCGAGCCCAGCGCGATCATCGTGATGCCGATGATCAGCAGGACGACGACGGTTGGGCTGGGTTCGATGCCGAACACCTCGTAGAGACCGGCGGCAACCTGTTGCGCGCCCAGCCCCAGCGATGTGGTCAGGCCGAACAGGGTGGCAAACACCGCCAGCGTGTCGATCGCATGGCCCCACCAGCCCCAGACACGCTCGCCCAGCAACGGGTAGAAGGCCGAGCGCAGGGTCAGCGGCAGACCGAGATTGTAGCTGAAGATCGCAAGGCTCAGGCCCACGGCGGCGTAGACCGCCCAGCCCTCCAGCCCCCAGTGGTGGATGGTACCGACAACACCAATGTATTCATTGCCCGGCACCGCGATGTCGATGCCCAAAGGACGGGCGCCGCCATCCTCGGCGAAATTGTAGTAGACAGGCTCTAACACGCCGAAAAACAGCAATCCGATGCCGATCCCGGCCGCGAACATCATCGCAATCCAGCCGGCGTAGGAGTAATCGGGCTTGGCGTCTTTGCCGCCGATGCGCACCTTGCCCACCGGCAGAACGATCAGGGCCAGGCAGAACAGCGTGATTGCATCCACGGACAGGACGAGGAACCAGTCGAAGGTGCTGGTCAGCCACGGCCGCAGCCAACCGAAGAACGTTGCTGCGGCCTCTTGATTGGCCAGAGCGATCAGCACGAAGGCAAAGATCAGGATGCTTGAGATAAGAAAAACCGGGTTGTGAATATCCAGCCCGAATGGGCGAACATTGTCCTGCCCCAGCTCGTATTCCGTTTCGAAATCATAGATCCGCGGATCCGGATCCAGCATTTTCTTGGTCTGAGACATGTGGCCGTCCCTTTCGTTCGCGCGAAATGCAAACGCCAAGGTATTCGGCCTTCGGACGACAGTGAGTAGTCTTACCCCCTTGGCGCCTTTTCGTCGTCTGGACCGCGGGTTCCGTGGTAAGAGGCTACACTGCAATCACTTTTTCACAAAATGCATTCGCCTACGAGAATATGTCTGCGCGTGGCCAGCGATAGCCTCACCGAGGTCGAGCGGACGGGGTCGCATATGTTCCGCGGCCTTACACCGCCGCTGCGGCCCAAAATCTCTCACCAGCCTCGGCCGCGCCGATTTCCGATCTGCATATCCTCGATGACGAGCGATGGTCCTGTTTGCGAGCGGGTGCACGCCAGATGCTATGCGGGCTTACGCATCGGAACGTTCGCGGTGTCGGCTGACGGAACGGCGAACCACGACAGATGCAGGACCGTGTGCCTTCTGCGGCCTTATCCCTTTCAATCCGACGCAATCTCATGTATGCGCGCGGTATCTGAGACGTTGTGCCCTGACCCCGGCACTCGAATGGAAGATAAATTGGGGTCGGCGGCAATGGGGCCGCCACGCAAAACGGGAGACCCGCAGGGGCGGGAGTGCTCCCATCTAGGATACGCATATGTTTGATGTAACGAAGAAATCGATGCAGTGGGGCGAGGAAACGCTCACACTGGAAACCGGCAAGGTTGCCCGTCAGGCTGACGGCAGCGTGATTGCCACGCTGGGCGAAACCAGCGTCATGGCCAACGTGACCTTTGCCCGGGAACAGAAGCCCGGTCAGGACTTTTTCCCGCTGACCGTGCACTATCAGGAAAAATACTATGCCGCCGGCAAGGTGCCGGGTGGCTTCTTCAAGCGCGAGGCCCGTCCGACCGAGAAAGAGACGCTGACCGCGCGCCTGATCGACCGTCCGATCCGTCCGCTGTTCGTTGACGGGTTCAAGAACGAAGTTCTGGTGATGTGCACCGTGCTGAGCCATGACCTGGTCAACGACCCCGACATCGTGGCGATGATCGCCGCATCGGCGGCCCTGACCATCTCGGGCGCGCCCTTCCGCGGCCCGATCGCCGGTGCCCGCGTCGGTTTCGTGGATGGCGAGTACGTCCTGAACCCGACCGTTGACGACATGCAGGACCTGCGCCTGAATCCTGAACAGCGTCTGGATCTGGTTGTTGCCGGCACCAAAGACGCCGTGATGATGGTGGAGTCGGAAGCCTACGAGCTGACTGAAGCCGAGATGCTGGGCGCCGTGACCTTCGCGCACGAACAGATCCAGCCGGTGATCGACCTGATCATCTCGCTGGCCGAAGACGCCGCGAAAGAGCCCTTTGCGTTCGAAGCCCCCGACTACTCGGAGCTGTACGCTGCCGTGAAAGCTGCCGGTGAAGAGCAGATGCGTGCCGCATTCGCAATCACCGACAAGCAAGAGCGCACCGCAGCCGTCGCTGCCGCGCGCGAGGCCATCAAGGCCGCTCTGACCGAAGAGCAGCTTGAGGACTCGAACCTGGGTTCGGCGATGAAAAAGCTCGAAGCCAGCATCCTGCGCGGCGACGTGGTGAAGGGCGGCAAGCGGATTGACGGTCGTTCGACCACCGACGTGCGCCCGATCGTGGCCGAAACCGGCCTGCTGCCGCGGACCCATGGTTCGGCCCTGTTCACCCGAGGTGAAACCCAGGCGCTGGCCGTGACCACGCTGGGCACTGGTGACGACGAGCAATTCATCGACGCGCTGCACGGCAACTTCAAATCGAACTTCCTGCTGCACTACAACTTCCCGCCCTACTCGGTCGGTGAAGTGGGCCGCGTCGGTTCGCCCGGTCGCCGCGAAATCGGCCACGGCAAACTGGCATGGCGCGCCCTGCAGGCGGTTCTGCCGGCTCCGACCGATTTCCCCTACACCATCCGCGTGGTGTCCGAGATCACCGAGTCGAACGGGTCGTCCTCGATGGCATCGGTCTGCGGCGGTTCGCTGTCGATGATGGATGCGGGCGTTCCGCTCAAGGCTCCGGTGGCCGGTGTGGCCATGGGTCTGATCCTGGAAGACGACGGCGACTATGCCGTTCTGACCGACATCCTGGGTGACGAAGACCACCTGGGCGACATGGACTTCAAGGTTGCGGGTACCGAAAACGGCATCACCTCGCTGCAGATGGACATCAAGGTCGCGGGCATCACGCCCGAGATCATGGAAAAAGCCCTGGCTCAGGCCAAGGACGGCCGTCTGCACATCCTGAACGAGATGAGCAAGGCGCTGAGCGAGACTGCCGAGTTCTCGATCCACGCACCGCGCATCGAGACCATGCAGATTCCGACCGACAAGATCCGCGAAGTGATCGGCTCGGGCGGCAAGGTGATCCGCGAGATCGTGGAAACCAGCGGCGCCAAGGTCGACATCAACGATGACGGCATCATCAAGATCGCATCGCCCGATGGTGAGTCGATCAAGAAAGCCTACGAGATGATCCACTCGATCGTGGCTGAGCCGGAAGAAGGTCAGATCTATACCGGCAAGGTCGTGAAAATCGTCGATTTCGGCGCCTTCGTGAACTTCTTCGGCAAGCGTGACGGTCTGGTCCACGTGTCTCAGATCGAAAACCGCCGCCTGAACCACCCTTCGGACGTTCTGAAGGAAGGCCAGGAAGTGAAGGTCAAACTTCTGGGCTTCGACGATCGCGGCAAGGTCCGCCTGTCGATGAAATGCGTCGATCAGGAAACCGGCGAAGAGATCGTGCCCGAGAAGAAAGAAAAGAAAGAGGAAGGCGCGGAATAACCCGCCCTACCCTTTGCGCAGTCCAAGACCCCGGTTCCGGCCGGGGTCTTTTTTGTTTTATCGGGGCCTTTCCCGGGCGGCGCCCCTGTTCTATGCACGACACCATGCGATCCTTCGTCATCCATATGTCCTCCAGCACCGCGCGCCGACCCAATGCCGAGCAGCTCTGCGCCGACCTGCCCAATGCCGAACTGATCGAAGCGGTCAACGGGCGCGATCCGGCGCAGATTGCTGGGGTCACGCCGCACCCGGGCAACCTGCATCGCCCACGCTACCCGTTCACCCTGCGCCCGGCCGAGATCGGCGTCTTCGAAAGCCACCGCCGGATCTGGCGCAAGATGGTCGACGAGGGGATCGACCTGGCCATCACGGCCGAAGATGATCTGCGCGTCGATCCTGACCGGATGTCGGCGGCGCTGGATCTGCTACGCCCGATCGCGACCCCTGACCATTTTATCCGCATCCCGGTCAAGCAGCGCGAAACCGCAGCCCAGACCCTCGCTGAGCATGACGGCCTTCGTCTGATCCTGCCCAAGGTCATCGGGCTGCAATGCGTCTGCCAGGTGGTGGGCCGAAAAGCGGCGGAACGTCTGCTGGCGGCCACCGACCACATTGACCGCCCGGTGGACACGTTCCTACAGATGCACTGGATCACGGGCCAGCGCGTCCACGCGCTGCAGGGCAGCGGCAACCAGGAAGTGGCAAGTGAAATCGGTGGCTCGACGATCCAGACGAAACCGCCGTTGACCGATAAGCTGACCCGCGAGTTCAAGCGCGCCGCCTATCGCGCGCAACTGCACCTGCATCCGCAGCGCCCCGACTAGTCGGGCACCGCATCGCCCAGTTCCTCGACCAGGAAATCCATCGCCCGGCGCACCCGCAGCGGCAGATGACGACGTTCAGGATAGACGATCCAACTCGCGCGGCTTGGGTCTTCGAACCCCTGCAAAATCGGCTCCAGCTCAGGGTGGCGTTTCGCGCCCAGAAAAATCTCGGGCGCGTACATGACCCCCAGACCTTGCCGCGCGGCTGAAAGAATGGCGTGCGGATTGTTGGCCTGCCACCGGCCATGCACCCGAACCTCGATCGGGTCGCCCGAGCCGGGGTCGCGGAATACCCACCGGTCATTGTTGGTGATCAGGCACTGATGATGCCGCAGGTCGGCCGGATGGGTCGGCCTTTCGTGCCGGTTGAGATAGCCGCGCGCGGCCACGCAGACCATTCGTCGGGTTGCCAGACGTCGCGCGATCAGCCCGCTTTCGGTCAGCGTGCCATAGCGGATTGCAAAGTCGAAGCCTTCCTCGGTCAGGTTCAGGAGGCGCGAATTGAAGTCGATGGTGACCGAGAGCTTTGGGTGCAGGCTTGCGAACCGCGCCAATGCCGGTGCCACGAACTGTTCTGCAAATGGCCCGGCGGCCGACACGCGAATGCGCCCCGCGATCTGGGCCCGATCCCCTGCCGCCGACTGGTTCGCCTCTTCCAGACCCGCCACAAGCCCGGCCACCCGCGCGTGATAGTCGCGCCCGGCATCGGTCATGCGCACCACGCGGGTCGAACGCGCCAAAAGCTTGACGCCCAGACGGTCCTCAAGCCGGGCGACCTGACGCGAGACATGACTGGCCGAAACCCCAAGCCGCCGGGCCGCAGCAGTGAAGCCTCCCGTCTCGACCACCATTAGGAATTCTTCCAGCCCGTCCCACAGCGCCATCTCGCAGCCTCATTATTACATGTCAGCAATAATGCTTTGCCAAATCCGACACTAATCAACAAGCGGCAACAGACATATATCCCGATCACACAAGACACGGGCCGGGTGAACCGGCCGAACGAGGAGAAAACACATGGCTTCGACTGCAAAGAAAATTCTGGTCGTCCTGACATCGCATGACCAGCTGGGCGACACCGGAGAAAAGACCGGGTTCTGGCTCGAGGAGCTGGCTGCTCCGTATTATGTGTTCAAGGATGCCGGGGCCGAATTGACGCTGGCCTCGCCCAAAGGTGGCCAGCCGCCGCTGGACCCCAAAAGCAGCGCACCCGACAGCCAGACCGACGACACCCGCCGGTTCGAGGCCGACCCCGAAGCGACGGCGGCGTTGGCCAACACGGTCAAACTGTCCGAGGTGAACGCCCAGGACTATGACGCGATCTTTTATCCCGGTGGGCACGGGCCGCTGTGGGACCTTGTGTCGGATGAGAAATCGATTGATCTGATCGAGACGTTCTGGTCAGCGGGGAAACCGGTCAGCGCCGTGTGTCACGCCCCGATCGTTCTGGCGCACACCAAGGCCGCGGACGGGTCGCCGCTGGTCAAGGGTCGTACCGTCACCGGCTTCACGAATGAAGAAGAAGACGCCGTCGGCCTGACCGAAATCGTGCCCTTGCTGGTCGAGGATACGATGAAGGACCGGGGTGCGCAGTTCAGCAAGGTGGACCCGTTCCAACCTCACGCCGTGCAGGACGGCAAACTGATTACCGGGCAGAACCCGGCGTCGTCCGCTGCGGTTGCAAGGAAAGTGCTTGAGGCGCTTGAGGCCTGAGGACGTTCAATGCGGTACGGGGCGGGACATGATGTGCCCCACCCCTTTTTATGTCAGCTCGGCGCCTTGGTCTTGCGCAGATAGGGGAAGATCGTCTCGAACTCGCCGAACTTCTCCTTGGCTTCGTCATTCGAAACCGACGGCGGGATGATCACGTCTTCGCCCGGCACCCAGTTGGCCGGAGTGGCCACGCCCTTGGCGCTCATCTGCAGGCCGTCCAGCGCGCGCAGAATCTCGGCGAAATTCCGGCCCACGGTCATCGGATAGGTCATCGACAGTTTCAGTTGCTTGTCCGGCCCGATGATGAAGACCGAGCGCACCGTGGCGCTGTCCGCCGGGGTTCGGCCGTCGGGCAGATATGCCTCGGCGGGCAGCATGTCGAAGGCCTTGGACACTGCCAGTCCGTCATCGGCGATGATCGGAAAGCCGGGGTTGGCCTTGCCATAGGCCTCGATGTCTTTCTTCCACTTCTTATGGTCCTCGACCCCATCGACCGAAACACCGATCACCTTGGTGTTGCGCTTGGCCCATTCGTCGTTCAACTGCGCCACGGCCGAGAACTCGGTGGTGCAGACCGGAGTGAAATCCTTGGGGTGCGAGAACAGGATCGCCCAGCTGTCGCCGATCCAGTCGTGGAACTGGATGGTGCCCTGGTCCGTTTCAGCTGTGAAATTGGGGACGGTATCGTTGATGCGCAAACCCATGATGCATCTCCTTTCCTGTGAAAACCCGAGTCGGTTGGTGCAAACCTAATCACTTTGCCCTCAGGTTAAACCATTGATGTGGCACAGCGGCAAAAAACGTGCGATCAATAATTTGATCAAATTTCCAGAATTGCCTTGCCCCACGGGGGCCGCAGTGACAGAGTGCCCGAGAAAACCGACCGCGCGGTCGAATGAATGCGGATCAAGAGGACACGCCATGATCGAGAAACGCGACTTTTACATCAACGGCCAGTGGGTCGCCCCCAGCCAAGCCAGTGATTTCCATGTGATCGACCCCTCGACCGAGGAGCCCTGCACGGTGATCTCGCTGGGCGGTCAGGCCGATACCGACGCGGCCGTGGTGGCGGCCAAGGCGGCGCTGCCGGGCTGGATGGCCACCCCGGTCGAAGAGCGCATCGCTCTGGTAGAAAAGCTGATCGAGATCTACCCCACCCGCGCCGAGGATCTGGCACAGGCGATGTCGACGGAGATGGGCGCGCCGATCGACATGTCGCGCACCCAGCAGGTGGGCGCCGGGATATGGCACCTGAAGAATTTCATTCGAGCAGCCAAGAATTTCCAGTTCGAGCGCCCCCTGGGCAACCACGCCCCCAATGATCGGATCATCTACGAGGCGGTCGGCGTCGCCGCTCTGATCACCCCGTGGAACTGGCCGATGAACCAGATCACTCTCAAGGTAGGCGCGGCGGCCATCGCGGGCTGCACCATGGTTCTGAAACCGTCCGAGCAAAGCCCGCTGAACGCGATGATCTTTGCCGAGATGATGCACGAGGCGGGCTTCCCGCCGGGTGTCTTCAACCTGGTGAACGGCGACGGCGTGGGCGTGGGCTCGCAACTGTCGGGGCATCCGGACGTCGATATGGTCAGCTTCACCGGCTCGACCCGCGCGGGCACCGCGATTTCCAAAAACGCCGCCGATACGTTGAAGAAGGTGCATCTGGAACTGGGCGGCAAAGGCGCCAACGTGATCTTTGCCGATGCCGATGACAAGGCGGTCAAGCGCGGCGTGCTGCACATGATGAACAACACCGGCCAGAGTTGCAACGCGCCCAGCCGGATGCTGGTGCAGCGCCCGATCTATGACCAGGCGGTAGAAACCGCGGCCGAGGTGGCGGGCAAGGTCACCGTGGGGCCGGCGATGCAGGAAGGCCGCCATATCGGCCCCGTCGTCAACGAGCTGCAATGGACCAAGATCCAGGCCCTGATCCAGAAAGGCATCGACGAGGGTGCGCGCCTGGTCGCCGGCGGTCCCGGTCGCCCCGAAGGGTTCAACAAAGGCTATTTCGTGCGCCCCACCGTGTTTGCCGACGCCAACAACCAGATGACCATCGCGCGCGAGGAAATCTTTGGCCCGGTCCTGACGATGATCCCCTTCGATACCGAGGAAGAGGCCATCGAGATCGCCAATGACACGCCCTATGGCCTGACCAACTATGTCCAGACGCAGGACGGCGCCCGCGCCAACCGCATTGCGCGCAAGCTGCGCTCGGGCATGGTCGAGATGAACGGCCAGTCGCGCGCCGCCGGGTCGCCCTTTGGCGGCATGAAACAGTCCGGCAACGGGCGCGAAGGCGGTGTCTGGGGTCTGGAGGACTTCTTGGAGACCAAAGCCATCAGCGGCTGGACCCCGGAATAACCCCCGCACGGGACCGCACAAAATGCGGGGCAAGGAGCGGACCGGTGCCTTGCCCCGTTTGCGTCAGGCCGGGCGCACCACCAGCTGCGGCTCACCGTTCGACGTATGGCGGGCTGACCGACCGTCCCAGCTGATCTGACCGCTGACGCGCTGGCGGAAGGCCGAGAAGCTGTCAAAGGTCACCACGTCGACCGGGGTGTCGAACTGCAGCGTGATCCGCCGCTGCGCGCCGTCGCCCAGCATCGTCAGGCCGCGGATTTCCCCGGTGAAGGGCTGGCCCAGATAGGTCCCCCGCACGCGGTCTCCGACCTTCAGGTGCAGCCGGTTTCCGGCCATTGCGTGCAACGTGTTCCAGTCGCGCGCGCCGTGCTGATGGGCGATCATCTCAAGCGATTGCGCATGGCTGAGGGCCACGCCGGCGCCACGCAGTTTCTCGCGCAGGCGTTTGGCCTGCACTTTCAGCTCGCCCACGGGGGCGATGTTTCGGGTCTGTGTCATGTCTTGCCTCGTTTCCAAAACGGGCGCGAGTATTGGACGGGGCTCGCCTTGCCATCCGCGCGCCGGGAAAGGGCAACAGATGTGGTTTGAACCGGGTTTCACCAAAGCCAAAGGGCCGCGAGCGGCAGGATACCCGAACCTGCGCGCCTTGTGGCAGGCGCGCGGGCCTTAGTCAATCAGGCATCGGCCTGCGCCGCCTCATAGGCCAGCATGGCGCGTTTGACGGGCAACCCCCAGTGATAGCCGCCCAGACCCCCCGATTTGCGCAGCGCGCGGTGGCAGGGGATCAGCCAGCTGACCGGGTTGCGGCCCACCGCCGTACCCACCGCCCGCACCGCCTGCGGCGTGCCCACGGCCTGCGCGATCTGGGAATAGGTCGTCACCTGGCCCGAGGGGATCTGCATCAGCGCCTCCCACACCTTGATCTGCAAGGGTGAGCCGATCAGGTACAACGGCGTAGGCTCAAGCCGGTCGCTGGCCGCGCCAAAGGCCGACAGGACCCACGGGCGCAGGCGCATCGGATCCTCGACATAGTCAGCCAGGGGCCAGCGCGACAGCATGTCCTGCATCGCGGCCTCTTCGCCGGTCTCCGCGGCAAAGGCCATGCCGCAGATGCCCTTGGCCGTGCCCATTACCAGCGCCGGGCCAAAGGGGCTTTCGAACCAGCCCCAATAGATGGTCAGCCCGGCCCCCTTGCGGGCATATTCGCCGGGGCTCATCGCCTCCCATTTCAGGAACAGGTCGTGCAGGCGGCCGCTGCCGGACAGACCGACGCTGTGCGCGGTCTCCAGCGTGGTGAACCGCTCGCGCAGCAGCGCCTTGGCATGGCCGAGCGTCAAATATTGCTGGTAGCGTTTCGGCGACACGCCCGTCCAGCGCGAGAACAGGCGCTGGAAATGGGCGGGGCTCATGTCCATCTGGCGGGCCAGTTCTTCCAGCGACAGCGACTCACCGCCCTGGTCGATCAGATCGATCGCGCGCCGCATCACGTTGTAGTGGTACCCGGATTCGGATGTCTGGACGTTCATGGCATTCACCTTGCTGTGGCTTGTCCCATCCTAGCCGCGCCGGGCCCGACCGTGCGACCCGAAACTTGCGCATTGGCGGTGCAGCGGGCTTTGGGCTTGTCACCCGGCACCGCGGGCGGCATTAAGGCCCGGATGGCAAAGCAGCTTGATTATCACACGATCCGCGAGATCTTTACCCGGTTCCAGCAGGCCGACCCCGAACCCAAGGGCGAGCTTGAGCACGTGAACGTGTACACGCTTGTCGTCGCCGTGGCGCTGTCGGCGCAGGCGACCGATGCGGGCGTCAACAAGGCCACCCGCGCGCTGTTCAAGATCGCGGACACGCCGCAGAAGATGCTCGACCTCGGCGAAGAGGGGTTGATCGAGCACATCAAGACCATCGGCCTGTTCCGCCAGAAGGCCAAGAACGTCATCAAGATGTCGCGCATCCTGGTCGAGGACTACGGCGGCGAGGTGCCCAACTCGCGCGCCGCACTGCAGTCGCTGCCGGGCGTCGGGCGCAAGACCGCGAACGTGGTGCTGAACATGTGGTGGCGATACCCGGCGCAGGCGGTGGACACCCATATCTTTCGCGTCGGCAACCGCACGGGTATCTGCCCCGGCAAGGATGTGGATGCCGTGGAACGCGCCATCGAAGACAATATTCCCGTGGACTTTCAGCTTCACGCCCATCACTGGCTGATCCTGCACGGCCGGTACCACTGCAAGGCGCGCAAGCCGCAATGCGGCACCTGCCTGATCCGCGACCTGTGCCAATTCGAGGACAAGACCCTATGAAAACCTATCACCTGACCGGCATCGGCAACGCCGTTGTGGACGTCATCTCTCAGGCCGACGACAGCTTTCTCGAGATGATGGGAATCGAGAAGGGCATCATGCAGCTGATCGAACGCGAACGCGGCGAGGTGCTGTATGCGGCCATGGAAAACCGGGTGCAGACGCCGGGCGGGTCGGTGGCCAACACCATCGCGGGCGCAGGAGCGCTGGGTCTGGACGCGGCCTTCATCGGGCGGGTGCATGATGATGCGCTGGGCCGGTTCTATGCCGATGCGATGAACGAGGACGGCGTGGATTTCGTGAACCCGCCCGTGCCGGGGGGCGAGCTGCCGACCTCGCGCTCGATGATCTTCGTCTCGCCCGATGGCGAACGGTCGATGAACACCTATCTGGGGATTTCCTCGGAACTGTCCTCGACGGACGTGCCGGCCGAGGTGGCGGGCAACAGCCAGATCATGTTCCTCGAGGGGTATCTGTTCGACAAGGAGAAGGGCAAGACCGCCTTCCTCGAGGCTGCGCGCGACTGTCGCAACGGCGGCGGCAAGACCGGCATCGCCATCTCCGACCCGTTCTGCGTCGAGCGTCATCGCACCGATTTCCTGCTGCTGATCGAACACGAGCTGGATTTCGTGATCGGCAACGAGGCCGAGATCAAATCGCTGTTCGAGACCGACGATTTGGAAGAGGCGCTGCGGCGCACGGCTGCGATCTGCCCGCTGGTGGTCTGCACCCGCTCGGGCGACGGGGTGACGGTTCTGCATGACGGCATCCGCATCGACGTGCCGGTCGAGAAGGTGGTGCCGGTGGACGCCACCGGCGCGGGCGACCAGTTCGCCGCCGGATTCCTGTTCGGCATGGCGACGGGCCGCGACATGGAGACCTGCGCCCGCATCGGCAACGTCTGCGCCAGAGAAGTGATCAGCCATATCGGCCCGCGCCCCGAGGCGAACATGCTGGAACTGCTGCGGGACGAAGGGTTGGTTTGACGCGCGCAAGCGATTTGCCGCGTCGCAATGATGTTGGGACGAAGATTTTCGTGTGTTCGTAGTCCAGGACAGCGCTTGGGTTCAGGGAAAAATGAAGCCGCGCCGTGAAAAGTGAGCAAGGCAAGAAGCTCGAAGAACCAAGCCTTGCCAAAGCGACGCGACGCGACGCGCAGCGAACCGCGACCGAGCAATCGCTCAAAGAGCACCTCACAATTACCCCCCAAAGCAAGAGCCGCACCATCAAAACGCCCCTTGAGGGTGCAAAGCTGTTGGGCTAACTCACCCTTTACGTGAAAACCATTCCAAACCACGAGATGAAAAAATAGATGACAATCAACAAAAAACCGAAAGAACCGCTGATGTACAAGAATTTTGGGAACAATTCTATAGCCCGATTTTTTCGTATTTTGCTGCCATTTACGATATTAGTTGCATCGATCATTCTTTTTGCATTTCGAGAAACCGACAGCATATGGGATTGGGACGACCACCTCAGCGTTCTTGTGATACTTGCAGCACTCGTTGACCTATATTTTTCAGCGGCAGACTGGTACCACTATGGCGTCAAACGAACTGAGGAAGACGATAGGAATATTACCTACGTTCGGAATGCAATAGTGTTGCTACCAGGAGTTATCATTTTATTGTTTTTCATCGTCGGCCTCCCTCCTCTCCATAGGTGAAAAACTCCCAATCTGCCGGATACCCCTTGGAATATGCACCCATTGGTCTGCGGGCAGTGCCTATCGTTAGGCGGCGGTTACTTGATAACGATTCATTGTGTTCATTCACTGGTGTTTCGTTGTTTTCTGATAAGACAACCCCCGAACGCCTCCATCACCCTCTCGTAGAACTCGCGTTTGAAGGGCACGATCTCGGCGAACAGGCGGTCCGGGTCCTACCATGTCCAGCGGTTGAACTTGCGGCCGTTTCGATGTCGGTCTGATCGTCGCGGCCGGATACCAACGCGCTGGAGTTGTTGCGGGAGGAAGGGTTGGTTTGAGGTCAAACCTACCTTTTGGGTTCTTTCGCGATCACGGTGGTCAAGGTGCGTGTCGTTCAGCTTCGGGTGATTGCGATCGCTCCAAGAACCAAAGCGCAGGCTATGGCTTGGGGCGCCGTGATTGCTTCGCCAAAAGCAACAAATCCGACCACGAACATCGTGGGCAATTCTATGCTTCCAACGACCGCGGTTTGGGAGGCGCCGATAAACGGCGAGCAGATCGTGTAGATGAGCTGCGGCACAAGCGCCGTGACTAGGCCGATCCCGACGATCAAGATCCAGTCGGATTGCCCCTCCGGGAGCAGCTGTTGCACATCGGCACTCAGCATCAGCGGCAGGAGCCCAAGAACCGATCCCAAGGAAACCGAGGCGATACGCGCAAGCGGCGCGATGCGGGACAGCCTGTGGACCAAAACACAAATACCGAAACCAAAGCCGAACGGGGCCGCCAGTGCCACTAAAAGAGTAGGTATGTGTTGTGGGGACACGGATGCGGGCGAACCAGCAGTGATTGCCGCCAGAACGATAAGGCCAGAAGCAAGCAAGGCGCGCCGCGTGGGTGCATCAGAAAAAAGCGCCCAGGCAATGACCAATGTAACAACCGGATAGGTCATGTAGAGCACGCCCACGGTTGATGCGGGCAAGGCCTCCAACGCCGTTACGTATCCGATCCACCCAAGTCCCATCACGGCTCCTGCCGAAAGGCCCCAACAAATCTCGCGCCAAGCTTTTCGGTGCACGAGGAGAACGGGCAGCAGCAGAATTGCTGCGACGATGTAGCGGTAGAACGCGACGGCAAAGGGCGCGACGCCCTGCTGCGTTAGCCCTCTGCTGAAATAGGGCACCAGCCCAAAGCAGATCGACGCGAGAAGAACGCCTGCAACCGCAAGCGCATAGGGAATAGCCGGTCCGGTTTGTGTTGAGGTCTTTGCCATGAACAAGGCCTAGCACAGGTTCGCGAATTTCATAGCAGGGATCCATGGACTGGGCCCTTTGTCCGAAATGTGGAACCCGCTCGGCCGTGGTTTTGTTCACCCCAAATACTCCCGAAACGCCTCCATCACCCGCTCGTAGACCGCGCGCTTGAAAGGCACGATCTCGGTGATCAGGCGGTCGGGGTCCTGCCATTTCCAGCGGGTGAACTCGGGGTGGTCGGTCTCGATGTCGATCTGGTCCTCGGTTCCCAGAAACCGCAGCAGGAACCATTTCTGCTCCTGCCCGCGGAAGCGGCCCTTCCAGATCTTGGGCACGATGTCATGCGGCAGGTCGTAGGGCAGCCAGCCGTCGGTCTCGGCCACGATTTCCACGAGGTCGGGGGTGACGCCGATTTCCTCCTGCAACTCGCGCAGGGCCGCCGCGCGCGGAGATTCACCCTCGTCCACGCCGCCCTGGGGCATCTGCCAGGCGTCCTCGAACCGGTCGTTGCGCTGGCCGACGAAGATTTGGCCCTGATCGTTCATCAGCATCAGGCCCACGCAGGGGCGGTAGGGCAGTTTGGCGATCTGTTCTGGGGTCATGGGCGGGCCTCGTGATGTGGTTGGCCAAGCTGTAGCAACTGGCAAAGCGGCGGCAAAGGGGGTGACGTCAGGTTTCGCGTGACACCGGCGCGGTGCGGCGCGATTGTCGGCCCCGAATTGAGGGAGAGTTTCACGATGACTGCGTACCCGAACCTGCTGGCCCCGCTGGATCTGGGCTTTACCACGTTGAAGAACCGGGTCCTGATGGGCTCGATGCATACCGGGCTGGAGGAAACCGGAGACTGGAACCGGGTGGCCGAATTCTATGCCTCGCGCGCACGTGGTGGCGTGGCGCTGATGGTGACGGGTGGCATCGGGCCGAACCTCGAAGGCTCGGTCCTGCCCGGCGCTGCGATGATGGCCAGCGACAAGGATGTGGCCAATCATTCCGTCGTCACCGACCGGGTGCATCAGGCGGGTGGCAAGATCGCCATGCAGATCCTGCATGCGGGCCGCTATGCCTATGGCCCAAAATGCGTGGCGCCCAGCCCGGTGAAATCGCCGATCTCGCCCTTCCCCCCCAACGAGTTGGACGAAGAGGGCATCGAGAAGCAGATCAGCGACATCGTGAACGCCGCCGTGCTGGCCCAGAAGGCGGGCTATGACGGGGTCGAGATCATGGGGTCTGAGGGGTATTTCATCAACCAGTTCCTGGTGACCCATACCAACAAGCGCTCCGACCGCTGGGGCGGATCCTATGAGAACCGGATGCGCCTGCCGCTGGAAATCGTGCGCCGCACCCGCGAGGCGGTGGGCACCGATTTCATCATCATCTACCGCCTGTCGATGATCGACCTTGTGCCCAATGGCTCGACCCATGAAGAGGTGGTGCAACTGGCGCAAGCGGTTGAGAAGGCCGGGGCGACGATCATCAACACCGGCATCGGCTGGCACGAGGCTCGGATTCCCACAATCGCCACCAGCGTCCCACGCGCGGCCTTTGCCTGGGTGACGAAGAAACTGATGGGCAAGGTGGGGATTCCGGTCATCACCTCGAACCGGATCAACACGCCCGAAGTGGCCGAAGAAGTGCTGTCGACCGGCTGCGCCGACATGGTCTCGCTGGCGCGGCCGATGCTGGCGGATGCGGATTTCGTGGCCAAGGCGATGGCTGGCGAGTCGGCCAAGATCGCGCCCTGCATCGCCTGCAACCAGGCCTGCCTGGATCACACCTTCAGCGGCAAGTTGACCTCCTGCCTGGTGAACCCGCGCGCCTGCCACGAGACCGAGCTGGTGATCGAAAAGGCCGCCGCGCCCAAGCGCGTGGCCATCGTGGGCGCGGGTCCGGCGGGCCTGTCCACGGCGATGACGGCGGCGGAACGCGGCCATGACGTGACCGTGTTCGACAAGGCCGACGAGATCGGCGGCCAGCTGAACCTGGCCAAGCAGGTGCCGGGCAAGGAAGAGTTCTGGGGCTTGGTGGACTGGTATCGCACCATGCTCGACAGCCTTGGCGTCAAGGTGAAACTGGGCCGCGCGGTTGGCGCCGACGATCTGACCGGGTTCGACGAGGTGGTGATCGCCACCGGCGTCAACCCGCGCGACCCGCAGATCCCCGGCGAGGACCACGACAATGTCGTGAACTATATCGACGTGCTGCGCGACAAAGCCCCGGTGGGCAAATCGGTGGCCGTGATCGGCGCGGGCGGCATCGGCTTTGACGTCTCGGAATACCTGCTGGAGGAGGGCCATTCGCCCACCACAGACCTGCCCTTGTGGATGAAGGAATGGGGCGTCGCCGACCCTGAACAGCACCGCTCAGGCCTGGCGCCCGAAGGCCCCCAGCCCGAGGCGCCCAAGCGGCAGGTCACGCTGCTTCAACGCAAGAAGCAGGCGCATGGCAAGGGGCTGGGCAAGACCACCGGCTGGATCCACCGCGCGACGCTGAAGATGAAGGACGTGAACTTCGTGGGCGGCGTGAACTACGAGCGCATCGACGACGAGGGGCTGCATGTCTCATTCGGAGAAGAGCGCGCGGACCCGACGGTTATCAAAGCTGAAACGATTGTCCTTTGTGCCGGACAGGTGCCCGAGCGGTCGTTGGCCGATGCACTGATCGAACGCGGGATCACCCCGCATGTGATCGGCGGCGCGGATGTGGCCGCGGAACTGGATGCCAAGCGGGCGATCAACCAGGGCACGCGGCTGGCCGCTGCACTTTAGGGAAGACCCGTTCCGTCCACTGCCCCAAGGCGAGAACACCCAGACAAAAGAAAGCCACCCGAACGATGCCCGGGTGGCTTTTTTGAGGGTTGAGCCAATTCCCCGCCTTAAACGGAAAAAGTCAGACCTGTCTCGTCCTCGAACAGTACCAGGTATTCCTGGTAATCTCGAAAGGCGCGGCGCAGAAGAATTTGTGACGCTGGCTTCGCGCGCCAGGGCTTCTTGCCCCCGATATAGTGCCACATCTTCGGGTTTCGGCTTGCCTGTTTCAGTTGGTCTCGAAATTCGGCAGAGGTATGCCGGAATTTCGGACTGTGCGCGTCGTACCAAATCTGCGGCCGCGTGTTCCATTGCTGAGGGAGTCTGAGCCACTGGCCGGCGAAAATCTGATTCATCCGATCCTGCTCGGGCAGGTCGTGGATATGCGGGATCAGCTTGTCGAAATTGCCCAGCTCCTTGCCCGCGGGTGAATTCCGGATCGCTTCGCAATCCATCAGAAGGATGCCCGCGTTGAAATAGTTCTCGCCGGGCAGAAAGCCCAACCGGATGCTGCGCAAAACGCGTGTGACCGACTTTTGGTGTTCGTGCCCCGGTCTCAGAACACTCTGCAGGGATGGGCGCAGAAAGCGGCCTTCGCCCAACGTGACCAATCCCATGTCGACACAGGCCCCGATCCCGTGGCCACTCATGTCGAGCTCCTGCAACTCGCAGACATCGCCCAGCACAAGAGTGTCGGCGTCAATGAACAGACACCGGCCCGAAAAGAATTCGGGCAGAAACAACGGCAGCAGCGTGATTTTCGGGTATTTCGTCTTGAACTCTGAAAACCGGCCGAGCGTTTCGGACTGGAACTCCCGGTAACAAACCGTGCCGTTGTCGACCGCACGATCCAGCTGGTCGACGGCTGCGATGTCTTGTGCGGTAAAATCCTGACCGAAAACGGTAACGTCAACAGGCCGGCTGGCGTTCTTGACCACGGAATAGGCCGACAACAATGCGGGATACAGAAAGTTCCGGTCGACCCCAAAAACAACGTTCATTCAAATACCATGGCTCCGCTCCCGATCGGGATCGTGTATAGGCGAGGCAAGCACATGTAATCAAACCGAAACCGTCCCGCCGCTGTCGGCGGGTTGGTCCCGGCGCAGCGGTTGGTCGGTTCGGGTTACTCCACGCTGATCGTTATCACCTCGGAAACGATCGGCGTCGCGTGAGGCACATGACCCGCATCGCCCAGCACCAGTTGCAACGTGTGCGTCCCGGGGGCAAGCTCCAACGTGACTTCGGTCTGACCACCGCCAAAGTGCAGGTGGTTGTCATCAGCCGGCAGTCCATAGGCCAGTTCATCGGCCCCGTCCTCACCCTGACCCAATGGGGGGCGATCGATCAGCAAATGGTGATGGCCGGTGTTTTCCTTTTCCGTCCCGGCTGGCGCAACGCCCATACCGCGGAGGCCAAAGACCACCGTCACCGGCGACGTTACCGTGTCGCCGTCCGACAGGTTGACGAAATAGACCTCAGCGTCCGGGTTCGATGGCGTCTCCCCTCCGGCCCAGGCCAAGGGGGCAAACAGGCAAAAAATAGTTGCTAGAATGGCTTTCATGATCTCCTCCCTGGTCACAAAAATGCCATTCTGACTTTAGCACGTTGCGAGAAATTACCAGAAAAGAACACGCAAACAGGGGGCGGATGCAGGAGAGAAACCACTGTTTCCGCGTTTCCGAAGCGCAAACGATCCGATTCAAAACCCTGATATTATCCCATGTCTGCCCAGTTTCCGCCCAGATTGGAGGCGATGGTCGGTCAACGAACAGACGACCTGGGGAACGAGAATGGACCGACTGACAGAAATGGAGGCCTTCGCCAACGTGGTGGACCAAGGTGGTTTCACCGACGCGGCCAAAAAGATGGGCATTTCCAAATCAGCCGTGTCAAAGCACGTGTCGAGCTTGGAGGCCCGCTTGGGCGCGCGTTTGCTGAACCGCACGACGCGCCGCGTGTCGCCGACCGAGATCGGGCTGGCCTATTACGACCGCGCACGCCGCGTGCTGAATGATGCAGGCGAAGCCGACGCGCTGGTGACGTCGATGCAATCGGCGCCTTCGGGTCTGCTGCGCATCAGTGTGGCCACTGATTTCGGGGTGAACCACCTGTCACCCGTTCTTTCGGGTTTCCTGGCGGCCTATCCCGACATCACCGTGAACATGGTCTTGAACAATCGCTATGTCGAACTGATTTCCGAAGGGTTCGACGTGGCCGTGCGTATCGGCGAACTGGAAGACAGCACCCTGCGCGCGCGCAAGCTGACCGAAACGGTCAAACGCATGGTTGCGGCCCCCAGCTATATCGAGAAGTTCGGGCGCCCGGCAAAGATCGATGACCTCAACGAACACAAGCTGCTGCATTACTCCAGCCAGTCCTCGGGCAACGTCTGGAAGTTGACCGCGCCCTCGGGCGAAAAGAGGCAGGTGCGCACGGCCGGTTGGCTGAGCGTGAACGACGGTCAATCCCTGTTGAACGCGGCTATCTCGGGCCTCGGAATCGCTTACCTGCCCAGCTATCTCTACGCGGACGCGCTGAAATCCGGCCAGGTGGTCGACGCAATGCCGTCGCTGCCGGACGAGGTTCAGGGCGTTTATGCGGTGTACCCGCCGGGCCGTTTCACCCAGCCCAAGGTGCGGGCGTTCATTGATTTCCTTGTCGAGTCCTTTGCCGAAAAAGGTCCGATGGATTGGTAAGACCTCCCTGTGAAGACTGACCGGCCCGCGCAAATTGCGCGGGCTTTTTTTATGGTCAGTTCAACAGCAGAACAGCCTCGACCCGGCGGTTCTGTTCGCGCCCTTCCGGGGTGGCGTTGGAAACGATCGGGGCGAGGTAGCCGACGCCCTGCGCCTGCACGCGGTCTTCGGCCACTCCATGTGCCTCGATCAATCGCGCACGGACAGCCTGAGCGCGGCGCGTGCTGACCTCGATATTGGCCTGCAGGTCGCCGGTGTCGTCGGTGTGCCCAACCAGCGCCAGCCGCGCGCCGGGGGTCTCGGCCAGGTAGCCAGCCAGCAGGCCCAGCGACTCGAATGGCCCGGCCCCCAAGGCGACCTCGCCCGTCTCAAAGCTGAGATCGCCGAGTATCACGTGTCCATCCCGTACAAGGCTGGCAACCAGCCCGTCGCCGCCAATCACCGTTTCCTCGACCACCAGCGGCGGTGGGGTCTTACCCTTCGGAGTGACGCGGATCATCTGCACATACCCGTCGGGCTGGTTTCGGCTGATCAGCAAGGTCAGGGCTTCGGCTCCGCGAGTGGCTGACAGAAATCGATAATCATTGATTGCGACATACATGTCGGGCGTCGGCACCACCTCGGTTCCAAAGCGGAAGTCGAACCCACCGCAAGTGCGGGCCTCACATTCAAAAGTGATCTCGAAACCCTGCGCCCTGAGCTGATCCCGCAGCGGGTCGAGGATTTGCAGCGTCGTGCTGGATCCGGCCTGCAACCGCCATGTGGTGCGCTCGATCCGGCCTTCGACCGTGCGCGCGGGAACGGCGTTGTCTGCAAACGGGCCGGTCGGCAATTGGTAGCTGTCCAAGGGGCTGACGCGCTGGCTGATTTGTCGGGCGCTCGCCGGCAGCGACAGGTCCTGCGCCGCCACCGGACCCGCGATCAGACAGAAAAGAAGGACAGCAAATCGGGTCATCGAAACTGCGCGTGATACTCGTCATTGGGCACCATCGCCGTGGCACTGGCGACCCGGTTGGACATGTTGAAGAAGCCCGCAACGTTTGCGATGTCCCAGATATCGCGGTCGGTGAACCCCGCATCACGCAGGCGCTGGCGGTCCGGTTCCTCGATCTCGGCACTGGCGGTGGTCATCTTTGCGGCGAAGTCCAACATCGCGCGCTGGCGGGCATCCAGCGGCGCCACACGGTAGTTCATCACCAGCATTTCACCCAGCTTGGGATCACCTGACAGCTGCCGCACGGCGGCACCATGGGCCACCAGGCAATAGAAGCACCGATTGATCGACGAAACCACGACCGCGATCATCTCACGTTCCAGCTTGCTGAGCCCGCTGTCCGCCAGCATCAGGTCATTGTACATGCCCGTGAACGCGTTCAGCTTGTCGATGTCAAAGGCGTTTGCCTTCAGTACGTTCGGGACCATGCCCAGCTTCTCGACGCAGATATCGAAGTATTTCTGAGTCTCGGGCGGCAGCGGATCCACCATTGGCAGGTCAAGCGCGGTGGGCATGTCTCGATCGGTCACGTCTGTCTCCTCTCAGACCAGCTGGCGATAGTGATACTCTCCGACGTGTTCCATCCCGAGAGAGTGGTAGAGTGCGTTGGCGCCGGTATTGGCCTTGGTGCAGATCACGCTAAGGGTATGCGCGCCATTGTCCAGCGCCCAAAAGGCCGCGGCGCGCATTGCCCATTGGCCCAGCCCCTGCCGGCGGTGGGCGGGTACGATCTCAAGCGCGTGCAGCATGGCGATACCATCATGTATGGCGACATAAGCGGTGCCGGCCGGTTGATCGCGGTGACGCAGCAACAGTCCGGTTTTCGGACCTGTTGCCCGTTCCATCACGGCCAGCCGGGCAGGCCCGATGCCACCTTGGGCCCAGATTTCGCGCATGATTGCCAACGGCTCCCACAGGCAGAACACCGTGACCGGCGGGACCGGCTGGTCCGTCAGCTGTGAGACCGGGCAGGCATAGATGTTGACCGGGTCCAGGACCTTGTATCCGCGTTGCGCCAGTATTTCGTCCAGGTCCGCGTCGTGGGGGCGCAGGCAGAAGATTCGCTTTTGGCCCATCGCAAGCATGACCGCCTCGGCCGCCTCGATGTCGGTCGCTGTGACCGGGCCGGCACGGCTGGCCGCCGATACGCGTGATCCACCGCCCTGCCCTTCGCGCAGCAGAAACGGACCCAATTGCTCATACCGTGCGGCGGGCCAGGTGCCATCGACCACTGCCGCCCAGTCTACCGTCACAGGCCAAGCTCCTTGGCCAGTCGCGTCGTGACCGCATCGATACGCGACCCGTCAGTGCCCCGAACAACCACGTTGGCCCCGAAGACGCCGTTGATCTGGAACGGGTAACACCCGATCGACACGTCGCCGAATTCCTCGGCCACGGCGGCCAGGGTCGCAGCGATGTCACCTTCTCCCCGGTTGACCCGCAAGGTCTGAGACAACAACGGTTTTCCTCCGGTCAGGGTGGGCAGAACGCTGGCCACCATCGCCTGGAAGACCAATGGGACGCCGGCCATCACATGGACATTACCCATAGTGAACCCTGGCGCGGTGGAAACCGGGTTGTCGATCAGCGTTGCCCCGTCAGGGATGCGCGCCATGCGCAGGCGCGCTTCGTTCAGCTCCAGCCCCGATTGGTCGTAGTGCGCCTGCAGCAGGGCGCGGGCATCGTCTCGCACATCGATTTGCGCCCCGAACGCGCGGGCGATGCAATCGGCGGTGATGTCGTCATGGGTGGGGCCGATGCCCCCGCTGGTGAACACATGGTCATAGCCCTGCGACAGCGCCGTGACGGCGGCCTCGATCGCCGGTGCCTCGTCGCTGACGATGCGGACCTCTTTCAGATCGATGCCGTGTTTGGTCAGCTCCTGCGCCAGATAATGCATGTTGGCGTCGCGGGTTCGGCCGGACAGGATTTCATCCCCGATCACCAGCATTGCAGCGGTTGGGTTGGGCATGGCACGCTCTCCTCTTGATCGACCTTTGCGGCAGGTATAGGCCCGGAACCATGCGCTTTCAAACCCCTCTTGTGCCCGCCCGCCTGATCCGCCGCTATAAACGCTTTCTGGCCGACTGCAGGCTTGAGGACGGGCGCGAGGTGACGGCCCATTGCGCCAATCCGGGTTCGATGATGGGTCTGGCCGAACCGGGCGAAAAGATCTGGCTTGAGCCTAATGAATACCCGAAGAAAAAGCTCAAATACGGCTGGCGGCTGGTCGATCATGAAAACGGCCATTTCACCGGGGTCGATACTTCGGTGCCCAACCGGGCCTTGCGCGCTGCGCTCCAAGCCCGGGAGATCCCCGCATTTGCCGCCTATGAAACCGTGCGGCCCGAGGTCAGATACGGCCAGAACAGCCGCATCGACTTTTTGCTTTCGCAACCCGGGCTGCCCGACGCCTATGTCGAGGTCAAAAGCGTGACCCTGTCGCGCGAACCGGGGCTGGCCGAGTTTCCCGACAGCGTCACCGCGCGGGGCACCAAGCATCTGGGGGAACTGGCCGAAATGGCCGCGCAAGGGCACCGGGCCATCCTGCTCTACCTGGTTCAGCGCACGGATTGCCGCAATTTCGCATTGGCCGCCGATATCGACCCGGCCTATGCGGCAGCGTTTTCGACTGCCCGGGCCAATGGGGTTGAACACTTGGTCTGTGGTACGCGCATTTCACCGGATGGCGTCTGGGTTCAGCCGCAGGCGACGATTTCCAGCGACTGAAGGCCGGTCGATTTCCGCCGCGTGGCGATTCAATCGGGGACGACGGCGTCGACCTCGATTTCAACCAACCATTCGGGATTTACGAACCGGTTGATCGCCATGATCGTGTCCACGGGTCGCGCGTCCAGACAGTACAGCTTGCGGGCCTCGATCGCCTGCTTCCAATTGTCGATATCGGTCAGGATCACGCGGGTTCGGACGATGTCCTGCAAACCCGATCCGGCACGCTCCAGCGCATCCTTGATGATCTCAAAGCATTGTTTGGTCTGCAAATAGACGTCCCCGACCCCGACTGTCTTGCCTTGCGCATCGACCGGGGCAGTCCCCCCGACCGCGATGAAATTTCCCACCCGGACGGCGCGGCTGAAGCCGACGACCGCCTCCATGGGGTTTCCATTCGATATCAGTTCCCGTTTCTGCGACATTCATCCGGCTCCTCTCTTCCCGACCAAATGAGTCTGTGTACATTCATTTGGCCCCAAATCCGGGCATCGGTCGAGGCCTTTTGACGCCGGGCCGGACCACCCGCGCAAAACGCGGCAACGTCCCTTGACGTTTCGCCCCCCGCATCCAAATTCAGATCAGGGCAGGCACCCGCGTCCCTGCGCCCTCTGGTACTTTCTGCACAAGCAGCGTAGAAAGGATGCTGCGCAGAATTTTTTGGAGCCCCGCACGAATGAAAGAGCATCGTGGCCGTCTGACGAAGGACGGTATCCGCATCTACGAACAGGCTGACTTTGCCGGCATGCACGCGGCAGGGGCTCTGGCGGCGCGCATCCTGGATGATATTGCCGAGCATGTCTTTCCCGGCCAGACCACTGGCGAGATCGACCGGATCATCACCCAGATGGTCGAGGACGCCGGCGCGAAATCGGCCACCATCGGTTACAAAGGCTATCAGCACGCCAGCTGCATCAGCGTGAACCACGTGGTCTGCCACGGGATTCCCGGGGACAAGAAGCTCAAGGATGGCGACATCCTGAATATCGACGTGACCGTGATCGTCGACGGCTGGTTCGGCGACACGTCGCGCATGTATGTGGCCGGAAAGCTGCCGCGCAAGGCCGAGCGGCTGATCCAGGTGACCCACGACGCCCTGTTCAAAGGCATTGAGATGGTCAAGCCGGGCAATACCTTCGGTGACATTGGCCACGCGATCCAGTCTTACGTCGAAGCCCACCGCATGAGCGTGGTGCGCGATTTCTGCGGGCACGGGCTGGGCCGCGTGTTCCACGCGCCGCCCAACGTGTTGCACTATGGCCGCCCCGGCACCGGCGCGGTTCTGGAAGAGGGCATGTTCTTCACCATCGAGCCGATGGTGAACCTGGGCCGCCCTGAGACCAAGACGCTGGCCGATGACTGGACCGCCGTGACCCGCGACAAGTCGCTGTCGGCGCAGTTCGAGCATTCGGTGGGTGTGACGGCGGACGGGGTCGAGATCTTTACCCTGTCACCGGGCGGGAAGTTCCACCCGACCTACTCCTCTTGATCGGCGGCCTGATCGCGTAGAAGCTTCAGCAGCAGGGTGTCCGGGCCCCAAGGCGTCACTGCGTCCTGAATGAAGACGGGTGCGGGCCGAGGCTGTGGCTCGGGTCCTGAGGTGGCCTGCGCCTCGAACCGGGTGGGCCAGAGCGGGCGTGAAAGTGCGCGATCCATGACCGCAGTCTAGCACAGGCCGGTCAATGACCCAAAAGCCGCGGCACATCCCTCATGTCACGGATGACTTCGGCCCCAAGCCCGGCCAGGCGCGCGCCGTCATCATGCGGCGCATAAGCAAGGCACCTCATCTGGGCCCGGATCGCGGCGGTCACACCGTTCGCACTGTCCTCGAGGACGACCGGCGACTTTGCACCGAAATGTTGGGCCGCGGTCTGGAACAACCCCGGCTCGGGCTTGGCGCTGCCGACCTCATGGGCCGAGAAGATCGCGCCCTGGAACCTGTCCCACAGCCCGTTCTGGCCCAAGGTGGTCTGCATCTTCTCGCGCCGCCCGTTCGAGGCCACACAGAATGGAATGCGCTGTTCGTCCAGATGGCGCAGCAACTCGGGGATTCCCGGAATCACGGGAACACCCGCGCGCAGCACATCATAGATCTGCGCATAGATCTGCTCGGTCCAGTCATCGGGCAGGTCAGCGCCCATCTTGCGAACCGAGTCCCGGACGCCCGACATGGTGCCGCCCACGAACATCGACATGCAGTCCTGCAGCGACAGGTTCAGCCCATACCCGGCCAGGTTGTCGACCATCACTTGGTTGGAGATCGTTTCACTGTCGACCAAGACACCGTCGCAATCAAAGATTACCAGATCATGCATGCGTTCCGTCCCGCCACATCAGAGAGACATGGGTGTCGCCGTATTTGCGCGCATCGTGCAGCGTAAAGCCTTCGGGCGGGGCCATCGGGGCGTTCTCTTCCCAGACCACCAGCGTGTCATCGGCCAGCCAGCCGCCCTTGAGTGCCGCCACCAGCGCCTTTTGCCCCATTCCCTTGCCATAGGGCGGGTCGAGAAAGATCAGGTCGAACGGCGCTTCGGGATTATCGCCCAGCCGCGTCGCGTCGCGGCGGATCAGGGCGGTGCGGTCGGCGCTGCGGGTCAGGTCGATATTCTTGCGGATCAGCCCCTGCGCCACCCGCCCGTCATCGACGAAGGTGACATGCGCCGCGCGGCGTGACAGCGCCTCGAGCCCCAGCGCGCCGGTGCCGGCGAACAGGTCCAGCACCCGCAGCCCGTCGAAATCGATCAGGTGGTTCAGCACATTGAACAGGCTTTCGCGCACCCGGTCGGTGGTGGGGCGCAGATGCGCGCCTGCATCCCCCTTGCCGACCGAGGCCAGCGCCCGGCCCCGGAAGTCTCCGGCGATGATCCTCACGCCTTGAGCAGCGGTTTCAGATCCGCTGCGGGGTCGGCCACCACCGCCGGATCCGCGGTTTTCCCTGCGTCGATCAGGCGCTTGCCGACCATATAGGCGCGCGGGTCGTTCATCGCATCCACGGCCAGCAGCTGATCGCCCTGGTAATACCAGAACGAGGTGGTCGCTCCCTCGCCCGGACGGGTTACGACGTGGTCATAACCCATGTTCAGCCCGGCGATCTGCAGCTTCACGTCATACTGGTCCGACCAGAACCAGGGCGTGGCCACGTAATCCTTGCCCGCGCCCAGCATGTTCTGCGCCACCACCTCGGCCTGGTCGATGGCGTTGGGCACGCTTTCCAGACGGATTCGCCGGCCCTTGTAGGGGAACGAGGCGCAATCGCCCGCCGCCCAGATATCGGCGGCAGAGGTGCGGCCCTGCACATCGGTTTTGATACCGTTTTCGATGGCAAGCCCGGCCGCTTCGGCCAGTTCGGTGGCCGGAGCGATGCCCACGCCGACCACCACGAAATCGACCTCGAGTTCGGTCCCGTCGCCCAGCACCGCGCCGGTGACCTTGCCATTCTCGCCGGTGATCCGGTCCAGCCCTACGCCTTCGCGGATGTCCACGCCATGCGCGCTGTGCAGTGCGCGGAAATAGTCGCTGGTCTCGGGGGCCGCGACACGCTGCAGGATGCGGTCAGCCATCTCGACCAGCGTCACCTGCACGCCGCGTTTGGCGCAGACCGCCGCGGCCTCGAGCCCGATATAACCGCCGCCCACGATCAGCGCCCGCGCGCCTTGGGTGACGGCGGGGGCCATCGTGTCCACATCGGCCAGCGTGCGCACCACATGCACGGCCGCCAGGTCTCCGCCGATCGCGGCAGGCAGGCGGCGCGGATGCGAGCCGGTGGTCAGGGCAAGCTGGTCGTAGGATATCACCTCACCGCTTATGGTCACGGTCTTGGCCGCCGGGTCGATCGCGCCCACCTGCTGGCCCAGACGCAGGGTGATATCGTTCTCGGCATAGAAACTTTCGGGGCGCAGGTAGAGCCGTTCAAGCTCCATCTCGCCCAGCAGATACGCCTTGGACAGCGGCGGGCGCTGATAGGGCAGCACGGGTTCCGCCCCGATCAGGGTGATCGCCCCGTCAAACCCGCCTTTGCGCAGCCCGGCCACCAGTGATGACCCCGCCTGCCCGGCTCCGATCACGACGATATGGCTCATCTGGTCCGCCCCCTGTCAATTTCCCGTGGCTTGTGCCACCCGCCCACCTATATTGCGGCAAGGAGCGAGTTTGCAATTTCAATCGACAGGAGCATGAAGATGATTTCAACCGGCGACACCCTGCCCGAAGCAACCCTGATCCAGATGGGCGCTGACGGACCGGAAGAGGTGCGGGTCTCCAGCAAGGTCAAGGGCCGCAAGGTGGTGATCTTTGCCGTGCCCGGCGCGTTCACCCCCACCTGCCACTCGGCCCATGTGCCCAGCTTCATGCGCACCAAGGACCAGTTTGCGGCCAAAGGCGTGGACGAGATCATCTGCGTGTCGGTCAACGACCCCTTCGTGATGAAGGCCTGGGGCGAGGCCACGGGCGCAACTGCGGCCGGACTGACCATGCTGGCCGATCCGGCCTCGGAATTCACCAAGGCGATCGGCATGGATTTCGACGCCCCGCCAGCCGGCCTGATCGCGCGCTCCAAGCGCTATGCGATGCTGGTCGAAGACGGCAAGGTCGTGGCGCTGAACCTGGAGGAAAGCCCCGGCGCCTGCGAGATTTCGGCTGGCGAAGGCTTGCTCGAAGTCATCTGACAGGACGGCCCCGGTGCGCACCGGGGCCATGCCACAGATCACGTTGGATGAAGGCCAATTAACTTGGCCCGCACCCCCGGAATGTGCCAGTGTTCCTGCATGGGAACCGGGAGCTCATTCATGAAAAGATTTCTAGCAGTCATTACTTTGGGCGGCGCGGGGCTGTTGACCGCGTGCGGGCCTGCGCCAACACCGCAGCAACAGGCTGCGCGCCAGCACGAGATCGCCTGTCTTGGCGGCACCCTGGGCGGCGCGTTGATCGGCGGCGCCATCGGCAACCAGTTCGGCGGTGGGTCGGGCAAGGATATTCTGACCGCAGCCGGCGCCGTGGCCGGCGGGGTCGAAGGCCAGAGATTCGCATGCTGAGGAGCGCCAGGATGAAACACTCGGTTCTATTGATGACGGCCCTGATGATGGCAGCACCTGCCGCCGCAGACAGCGTGGCCGAACTGAATGAGCGCGAATTGAACGCGATCGACGCCAACAACGACGGTTTCCTGTCGCGCGACGAATTTGATGCCTTTTCGGATTACGCCTATCAGGAAATGGACGATGACAAGAACGGCACACTCGGTCTGGACGAGGCCAAGCCGTTCATGGATATCAAGATGTTCCAGAAGATTGACCGCAATCGCGACAACTCTATCTCTCGGTCAGAGTATGACTCGCAGATGAATGACGATTTCCTGTCTGCGGACAAAGACCGGAACGGTCAGTTGGATTGAGGCCCGGCGCCCCGGCACGGCTGACCCTGTGACCAATAGGAGCGCAGGCATGAGAGTATTTTGTTGGCTTGGCGCGGTCGTTCTGCTGGCAGCGTGCGACGTCCCGCAGGCGCCGGTCGTGACCGGGCCGGACGGGCAAGCGCGCATTCAGATCAATACGGCTGGCCTTACCTGCTATCAGACGCGTTGTCTGGACATCAATCCGGCTGCGCGCAGCGTACGGATGATGGGCAACCGCACCGCCGGGATCCCGCGCGACATCGACGTGAGCGACGGCACCGTGACCCCGGCCGAGTTCCGCCGTTTGGGCGAGGTAGCGATGCTGGCTGGGGGCATGGGGTCGCGGGGCGACCGCGGCTAAAGCAGGCTGTCCATCTTGCGCGCAAGCTTGGCGTCCTGAGACGACAGGCCGCCCACGTCATGAGTGGTCAGCACCACCTCGACCGTGCGGTAGACGTTGGACCATTCGGGATGGTGGTTCCATTTTTCCGCAAAGATCGACACTTTGGTCATCCAGCCGAAGGCATCGACAAAATCGTCGAAGATAAAGGTCTTGGTGATCGCGTCACGATCCTTGACCATGGTCCAGCCGTTCTTGAACAGCGGATCCAGCAGCGGGCCACGGGTCTCGGTCGACAGAAGTTCGCTCATTGCTGTTCCTCCGGGTTGGCTTTTCTGAACGGGCCATAGTCCGTCAGAATTTCGATCTCTTCCCCCACCGCGCGGGCCTCGGCCTCGAGATACCGCGCGACGGCGTCGGCAAAACCGGGATCGGCGATCCAGTGCAGGCTGTGCGTGCGCGTGGGCAGATAACCCCGCGCCAGCTTGTGCTCTCCCTGCGCGCCGGCTTCGACGCGGTCCAGACCATGCGCGATGGCAAAGTCGATCGCCCTATAGTAGCACAGTTCGAAATGTAGGCAGGGGTGATGTTCGTTGCAGCCCCAATAGCGCCCGAACAAGGTCTCGCGCCCGATGAAGTTCAGCGCGCCGGCCACCGGGTATCCGCCCCGCTCGGCCAGCACCAGCGCCACGTCATCGGCCATGGTTTCGTGAACGATGTCAAAGAATTGCCGCGTCAGATAGGGCGAGCCCCACTTGCGCGCGCCGGTGTCCTGATAGAACTCCCAGAACGCGTCCCAGTGTTCGGGGCGCAGATCGGCACCGGTCAGGGTGCGGATCTCGCCGCCAAAGGCATTGGCCTCCGCCCGTTCCTTGCGGATGTTCTTGCGTTTGCGCGAAGACAGCGCGGCGAGGAAATCGTCGAAATCGGCATAGCCGTCGTTCAGCCAGTGAAACTGCTGCGAGTCGCGCGCCAGCAGGCCCATCCGCTGCCCGGCCAGCGCCTCGTCCTGGGTGCAGAAGGTAACGTGAAGCGACGACAGGCGGTTGTCGGCGGCCAGTTGCACCGCCCCCTGCACCAGCGCCGACATGGCGATCCCGTCATAGCCGGGCCGTGTCAGGAACCGCCGCCCGGTCGCCGGGGTGAAGGGCACAGCGATCTGCAATTTGGGGTAATACCGCCCGCCCGCGTTTTCATAGGCATGGGCCCAGCTGTGATCGAAGATGTATTCGCCCTGGCTGTGCGACTTGGCAAACATCGGCGCGGCCCCGATCAGCAGGCCGTCCAGATAGGCGGTCAGGTATTGCGGCTGCCAGCCGGTGCCCCGCCCGACCGAGCCGCTGTCTTCCAGCGCGCGCAGGAACCGGTGCGTGGTGAACGGGTCCAGCGGGCGGGTGCCGTCGGCGGCCTCGGGGCAGGCGCAACTGTCCCATTCGGCCGCCGGGATCTGATCCAGCGCCGACAGAACCCGTATCTCGATCTGTGACTGGTCCATGTGCCCTCCTGCGTCCCCTGAACTATCTGTGACGCCAGCAGCCGGGTTCAACCCGGAATGGCGGCCAGATAGTTCTCGAAGGTCACGTTGTCGGCCACCTTTCGCGCCTCGGCCTCCTGTTCGGCCGAGCGCACCGTCCAGCACAGGATCGGCACGCCTTGCGCCTTCAACTCGGCCACGCGGGGGCGGGCCAGGTCCTGCACCTCGTGGCTGATGAAGCTGGCGCCAACCCGGTTGAAATCGGGGATGTCGCGCAGGTGGTCGCAGACCTCGGCCGGCAGATGCTCGACTTCGGGCTTGTAGGAACAGGTCGTCAGCCCACGCGGAATCTCCGGCGCCAGCCGGGCCAGCTCGGCCACGGAGTTGGGGTTGAACGACATCAGCGCGACCGGACCGTCATAGGACTTCAGCAGCGCGACCGCATCCCGTTCCAGCCGCCCGTCCACAGGCCCCATCGCACCGTGCTGATCCTTGAACTCGATCAGCAACGGCACGCGGCCCGCCACCAGTTGCAGAACTTCCTCAAGCGAGGGGATACCCTCGTCCCCGTGCAGCAGCGGAAGGTCCGCGGCCTCGGCCCGGGTGATCTGCTGAATGGCGCCCGGCCGCCCGGTCAGGCGCGTCAGATCATAGTCGTGGAACACCATGGCATGGCCGTCCGACGTCAACTGCAGGTCAATCTCGATCCCGTAGCCCGCAGCAATGGCGGCCCGGATGGCCGCCCGGCTGTTTTCTGGGCGGTTCTGGCGGATGTCATGCAACGCCCGATGTGCGATCGGCGCGCCCATGAACACACGAGGCAGAGACGATGTCATTGGATCTCGAAAATCCCTTCGATCTCGACGGCCACGCCCAACGGCAGCGACGCGGCGCTGACGGCCGAGCGCGAATGGCGGCCCGCATCGCCCAGCGCCTCGACCAGGAAGTCCGATGCGCCGTTGATCACCTGCGGCTGGTCGGTGAAATCGGCGGTCGAGTTCACGAATCCGGTCAGCTTGATCACCCGCACCAGCTTGTCGATGTCACCACCACAGGCCGCCTTGACCTGGGCCAGCAGGTTGATGGCACAGACCCGCGCCGCCGCCGCACCGGCAGCGACATCCATATCGGCGCCCAGCTTGCCGGTGATCAACGCATCGTCCTTCGAGATCTGACCCGACACATAGACGATGTTGCCCACCCGCACGAACGGGACGTAGTTGGCTGCCGGTGCGGGGGCGTCCGGCAGGGTCACGCCCAGGGATTCCAGTTTGGCTACGATGCTCATGTGATTGTCCTCAACTTCATGTGACTTTGGCGGACGCTAACCGGGAACACCGCCTACGGAAAGCCGGAAACCGGCAATTTCGCATTTGCCCGCGATTTGGGCAGGTCTCCACTCATGCGGATGTGTTGAATGCAGGCCACTTTACCCGGGTCCGGCGCGCGGGTTAAACGCTAGGAGTTTCCTTTCGGGTGCGAAACGACTATGTGCCGTTGAATTGGTCCGTTGTGCCAACGAGAAAACGTATTGATTGAGTGTCCGGCTGGATTACATCCGGACGATCGGGAGTAACCAAGACCGTGTCCAACCGGATCCGTTTCAAGCACATCGTCGCAGTGTCGCTGTTCGCGGTTCTGTCGGCCTGCGCGTCCCAGCCCCAGGACGCAGCGGCCCGCGGCGAGGTCTTCGACCCCTACGAAAACGCAAATCGCGGCATTCACAAGTTCAATCTGGGCGTCGACCGATTCCTGTTCCGCCCGGCCTCGAAAGGCTATGTGAAAATCGTACCCGACCCGATGGTCACCAGCTTCAACAACTTCGCTGAAAACATCTCGTTGCCCGGACAGGCCGTCGACTATCTGCTGCAGGGCAATCTGAAACAGTCGGGCAACGCCCTGCTGCGGTTCGTGATCAACTCGACCGTGGGCGGGTTCGGTCTGTCCAAACCGGCGGATGAGTTGAATCTGCCGCCGGTTGATACCGATTTCGGCGAAACGCTTCATGTCTGGGGCTTCGGCGAAGGGGCTTATGTCGAACTGCCGTTCTATGGCCCCTCGACGACCCGGGATGCGGTCGGCGTTGTGGTCAACCTGTTCTCGAACCCGATCAACTTCTCGCCGACGCGACCGGCCGACAACCTGGGCGTCTATGCCGAGGTGGTACGGCGGATGGGCGATCGGGGCAGATTCTCGGACACGGTCGACTCGATTCTGTACGAAAGCGCAGACAGTTACGCTCAGGCCCGTCTGATCTATTTGCAAAACCGCCGGTTCGAACTGGCAAGGGACGATGAGGATGCCTATCTGGGTCTGTATTCCGATCCCTACGCCGATACCGGCACCGACCCGGTCAGGGACCCATACCTTGACCCTTACGAGGACCCATATGAGGACCCCTATGCTGAATAACGCCATGAACCGCCGTACCTTTGCCGCCACCGCCCTGGCCGGGCTGGCCGTGGCTGGCCTTCCGCAGCAGACCCTGGCGTTGACCGAGGCCAGCGCCACGCAACTGGTCAATAGCGTCGTTGCCGACATCACGCGCGTGATCGAGTCGGGCAAATCCGAAAGCGCCATGCTGCGCGATTTCGAAAAGATCTTCGTGCAGTATGCCGACGTTCCGATCATGGCGCGCTATGCGCTGGGCGCCGACGCCCGCAGCGCCAGCAATGCCCAGATGCGCGAATTCACCAAGGCTTTCCAGGGGTATATCTCGCGCAAATACGGTCGACGCTTCCGCGAATTCATCGGGGGTGAGGTCACCGTCAAGAATGCCCGCAAGATCAAGGCCGGCTACGAGGTGCGCAGCAGCGTCAAGCTGCGCGGCGAAGCGCCGTTCGAGGTGACCTTCCTGGTGTCGGACAAATCGGGTCGCGACAAGTTCTACAACATGTTCATCGAAGGGGTGAACCTGCTGCTGACAGAGCGGACCGAGATCGGCGCCATGCTGGATGCGCGCAAAGGCAACCTGGATCAGCTGATCAATGACCTGAAAAAGACCGGCTGAACCAACCGGTCAGAGTGATGATGACGCCGCGCAGGATCCCTGCGCGGCGTTTTTCGTGGCTCAGTTCAGGCGTTCGCCGGTCGCTTTCGCAAAATAGGACACTTTGCTCATGTCAAAGGCCAGGTTCAGCATCTGACCGGCCCTGGCGCTGGTCTCGGCATGCAGGCGCGCGGTGACCTGTTTGCCGCCCAGTTCCGACACGACGTAGGTATCGGCACCGGCCGGTTCGACCATATCGACCAGGCAGGCGGCCTCTTGCACACCGGCACCAGCGCGGAACCCGGATTCAGCGATGTCCTCGGGGCGCAGGCCCAGGATCACCTCTTCGGGCAGGTCCAGATCGCGCGTATCCGTCAGCACGATCGGGTCAGCCCCATCCCGCGCAATGGCAACCTGCGTGCCGGTCCCGTTGCGCTGGACCCGCGCCGGGATCAGGTTCATCGCCGGCGAGCCCATGAAATCGGCCACGAACAGGTTGGCGGGGCGATTGTAGATCTCGGCCGGGGTGCCGATCTGCTGCACCACGCCGCCCTTCAGCACCACGATCTTGGTGGCCAGGGTCATCGCTTCGATCTGGTCATGGGTCACATAGACGATCGAGGCATCCAGCGTCTGATGCAACTTTTTGATCTCGGTCCGCATCTCGACCCGCAGCTTGGCATCCAGGTTCGACAGCGGCTCGTCGAACAGGAACAGCTTGGGGTCGCGCACCAGCGCCCGGCCCATTGCCACACGCTGACGCTGGCCACCCGACAATTGGCTGGGGCGGCGATTCAGCAACGGCTCGATCTGCAGCAGCGACGCGACCTCTTTCAGCTTGGCGTCCTGTGTGGCCTGATCGACCCCGCGCACTTTCATGCCGAAAGTGATGTTCTTGGCCACCGACATTGTCGGGTACAGGGCGTAGGACTGGAACACCATCGCGATGTCGCGGTCTTTGGGGCTGACATGGGTCATGTCCTTGCCGCCGATCGACAGCGTCCCGCCCGAGATCGGCTCGAGCCCGGCGATGCAGTTCAGCAGGGTCGACTTGCCACAGCCGGAAGGGCCGACCAGCACCAGGAAGTCGCCCGGTTCGATCGAAATGTTGATGTCCTTCAGAATCTCGGTTGCGCCGTAATTCTTGTACAGGTTTTGGATATCGAGGATGGGAGCCATGGGTTATCCCTTCACGGAACCGGCGGTCAGGCCGCGGATGAAATACTTACCGGCAACGACATAGACGAGCAGCGTCGGCAGCCCCGCGATGATCGCGGCGGCCATGTCGACGTTGTACTCTTTGACGCCGGTGGTTGAGTTGACGATGTTGTTGAGCGCCACGGTCACGGGCTGCGTGCCCGCCTGGCTGAACGAAACGCCGAACAGGAAGTCGTTCCAGATCTGGGTGAACTGCCAGATCACGGTCACCACGATGATGGGCAGCGACAGCGGCAGGAAGATCGACCAGAAGATCCGAAAGAACCCGGCACCATCCACCCGCGCCGCCTTGGTCAGCTCGGCCGGGATGGTGACGTAGTAGTTGCGGAAGAACAGCGTGGTGAAGCCAAGCCCATAGATCACGTGGACGAAGATCAGGCCCGGAATGGTTCCGGCGATCCCCATCATGCCCAACAGACGCGCCATCGGCAGCAGGACCACCTGGAACGGGATGAAGCAACCAAACAGCATCAGGGAAAAGATGATGTTGGCCCCTTTGAACCGCCACTGCGCGACGACAAATCCGTTCAACGCCCCCAGAAGGGTCGAGATTGCCACGGCAGGGACCGCAATCAGGACCGAGTTCCAGAAATAAGGCCGCAGGCCTTCGCACTGGATACCGGTGCAGGCGCCCGACCAGGCGGTTTTCCACGCATCCAGACTGACCTCGCGCGGCAGCGAGATCAGCGATCCCGTGCGAATTTCCTCGAGGCTTTTGAGCGATGTGGTCAACATCACGAAGAGCGGCATCAGGTAGTAGAGCGCAAAAAGACCAAGCAGGACATACAGCAACCAACGCAGGGCAATCTTGCCCGTGGCACTCTGGCTGCGGGTTCGGGTTTGGGGCATCGACAGATCAGTCATTTTTCGCCCTCAGTTCTGAGTAGAGGTAAGGAACCACGATGGCAAAGACGACCAGCATCATGATCATCGCGGACGCCGCCGCCTGGCCGATATCGCCGCGCGAAAACGCCATGGCGTACATGTATGTTGCGGGCAGATCTGTCGCATAACCCGGACCGCCGCCTGTCAGGGCGATGACAAGGTCAAAGCTCTTGATCGCAAGGTGCGCCAACACGATGAAGGCCGACAGGAAGATCGGAGCCATCGACGGAATGATGATTGCCGTATAAATCCGCCAAGTGGGGATGCCATCGACCTGTGCGGCCTTGATGATCTCACCATCCACCGACCGCAGTCCGGCCAGGAACAGAGCCATGACAAAACCCGAGCTCTGCCAGATCGCGGCGATGACGATCGTGTAGATCGCGTAGTCCGGGTTCACCAGCCAGTCGAACTTGAAATTCGGAAAGCCCCAGCCCTGGACCATAGCCTCGATACCCAGACCCGGGTTCAGGATCCACTTCCATGCGGTACCGGTCACGATCATCGACAACGCCATCGGGTAGAGATAGATCGTACGGATCGCGCCTTCGACGCGGATCTTCTGATCAAGCAGGATCGCCAGCAGCAGGCCCAGCACCATCGCGATCACGATAAATAGCGCGCCAAAGACGTAAAGGTTGTTGATCGCCGTGTCCCAGCGGGGCGAGTCGAACAGGCGCTCATATTGGATGAAGCCCTTGATCTCGTATTTCGGCAGCAGTTTCGATCGGGTCAGCGACACCCAGGCGGTCCATCCGATAAATCCGTAGACAAAGATCAATACGGCGATGAACGACGGTGCCAGCACCACCTTGGGAAGGTGGTTTTCCAGCCATTCGGACATTTTTTCCTCCGGGGAAAGATGCTCTGCCCCGCAGTATAGGGGGCAGAGCGTGTTGGATCAGTAGCTGTTTGCCACCGCGTCCGCCAGTTGCTGAACCGCGTCAGCCGAGGACATATCCGAGTTGAAATGCGCGGTCACGACGTCGGTGATCGCACCAGCCTGCGCACCGCGCAGCGCCATGCCATGCGCGTAGGACGGCAGCAGCGAGCCATTGGCGGACGAAGCGCCCATGTCTTCGGCCGAGATCTTGGCGCAAATGTCGAACTTGTCCAGCGCGACGTCGGTCCGCGCCGGGATCGAACCCTTGTTCAGGTTGAACACTTCCTGGAACTTGGGGGCCACGATCAGCTTGGCCAGCAGTTCCTGACCGGCGCGCTTGTCGTCGCCGTCCACGTCGAACATGGCAAAGCTGTCGACGTTGTACAGATAGCCGTCACCGGGGGTCGAGGCACACAGGAAGTCTTCGCCGGGGACCTTGCCCGCGGCCAGGAATTCACCCTTGGCCCAGTCACCCATGATCTGGAAGGCGGCCTCACCGTTCATGACCATCGCGGTGGCCAGGTTCCAGTCGCGGCCCGAGAAGTTCTCATCAACGAACCCGCGCAGGGTGCGCATCTGGTCAAAAATCTGAACCATCGTGTCCGAGGTCAGAGTCTCGGGGTCCAGATCGACAAAGGCCTTCTTGAAGAACTCGGGTCCACCGATGCCCAGCGCAACTGCTTCGAAGACGGTTGCGTCTTGCCAGGCCTGACCACCGTGGGCCAGCGGGATGATACCTGCGGCCTGCAGCTTCTCGGCAGCGGCGTTGAACTCTTCCCAGGTGGTCGGCATCTCGATGTCATTGGCGGCCAGGATGTCGGCATTTGCCCAGATCCAGTCGATACGGTGCACGTTGACCGGTGCGGCACACCAGGTGCCTTCGCACTGCATGTGCGCCGCGATCGAGGCGGGCAGGACTTCGGCCCAGCCCTCGGCCTCGGCAACGTTCGAAATGTCCGCCAGAACACCCTCTTCGTACCATTCCTGGATCGCCGGGCCTTTCAGCTGAACGGCGGTCGGCGCGTTGCCGGCCAGAACGCGGGCGCGCAGCGCGGTCATCGCCGCGTCTCCGCCGCCGCCTGCAACGGGCATATCCGTCCAGGTGCCGCCATTGGACGCGAATTCCTCCTGCAGAACGGCGACCGACTTGGCCTCGCCGCCCGACGTCCACCAGTGAAGAACTTCGGCCTGCGGTTCGGCCATCACCGACGTGCCAGCCAGAACGGCCAGCGACGACGCCGTGGCGAGTGCGAAACGTTTCATGTTTGGTATCCTCCCAGATCCTTGTTTGCTGCCGCGGGGCAGCGATGCGGGACATTACCGGCAGCCGCTTGCCGTCTGGCAATGGCAAATTCCCATGTATCCGGCGCGGGCTGCAAATTTTCCCGCCTTTTGTTACAGCGTGTTACGTTGACCTTGAATCTGTTGCAGTCCGTTACAATTGAGGGCAGCGTCGAGGGGGAAATCGGGGAGGAACAGCGTGAGCATTCCACGTCTGCTGGTTGTGGATGACGATCCGGAAATCCGGTCGATGTTGACCCAGTTCTTTCACCAGAACGGGTTCATTGCCCTGCCAGCAGCCACCGAGCGCGAGGTGCAGGCACACCTGAAGTCAGGCCGCATCGACCTGATCCTTCTGGACGTGATGCTGGGTGACGAGAACGGGGTCGAGATCTGCGCCCGGCTGCGCCGCGAGCAGGACGTGCCGATCATCTTCGTGTCGGCCCTGTCTGCCGATCATCAGCGCATGGCCGGGTACGAGGTGGGCGCCGACGACTACATCGCCAAGCCGTTCAACCCGCAACTGCTGCTGGCGCGTGTGCGCGCGGTGATGCAGCGCGCGCGGCGCACGCCATCGCTGGCCTATCGCCGGCGGATCCGCACGTTCCGCTTTGGCGGATGGGTCTATGACGGCAAACGCGACGAGGTGCATGCCCCGGACGGGTACCAGGTGTCGCTGTCGCAGCGCGAAACCGCGTTGCTCAAGGTGCTGCTGGCCAACCCGCACATTCCGCTGACCCGCGACGAGATCGCCGCCGCGCTGGACGTGACCGGCACCGGTGACAAGCCCGAAGCGCAGGGTCGGGCCATCGACGTTCTGGTGGGGCGGCTGCGCTCCAAAATCGAGGCCAACCCCAAAGATCCGCAGATGCTGCGCACGGCCCGCGGTGTCGGCTATGTCTTCGCCTGCGAGGTCACCGTGGAACAGGAGGCATGACCCTGCGCCTGCGGGATCTGGGCTGGGCCTGGAGCCTGGGTGCGTTTGCTGCCGGGCTGCTGGCGGCAGGACTGTGGTTTTCATCCGTTCGCAACTGGGACGCCTATCTGACCCGGGCCTATGTTGCCGGGTTCTCGGTCTACGAAGATCTGCGCACCGGTCGCGCCTCGCATCCCGACGTATTGATCACGCCACTGCCGCCCGAGGCCGCAAGTCTGGCCGATGCGGGTGAATTCGAGCAGTTGCCCGACCTTGCAGGACGCCGGTTTCTGACCAACCTGTCCATTCTGACCGACAGCTCCGCGCCGCTCAGCGGGCGGAACCTGACGCTTGCGGTCTTGTCCGACCGGCTGGTCTATCCGGTATCCGACATCGTGTCAGGCAACGACCAGACCGGGCCGCAGAAGATGGGCAACCTGACACGCCTGCTGGCCACCTATTGCAGCGAACCCATTCTGGTGGCCCGGTTCGGACAGGGCGCTTGGCAGAAGATCGACGGTACGCAGGTCTGGGGGTGCGATGCGGCCCCGACCGACCTGCGCCTGCCCGCGATCTTTCTGGCCGTCGTGGCACTTGCGATCATTCTGACATCGGTCGGCAATGTGACAGACAGCTTTTCGCGGTTCTCCCAGTCGCTGCGTGACCGCCGGCGCAGCGGGGGTCCGGATAGCTACCACATGTCCGGGCCGGCCGAACTGCGCGACATCGTATCGGCGGTCAATACGCATCTGGAGGACGAACGCGCACAGCTGGAAAAGCGTGCCACGGTCCTGTCCGGCGTCAGCCACGACCTTGGTACGCCAGCGGCCCGCGTGCGTCTGCGCGCGGCGCTGATTCCGGACGCCGAATTGCGAGAGAAGCTGGAGTCCGATGTCGACCAGATGACGGGCATGATCGAAAGCGTGTTGACCTACACCCGCTCGGAACTGAGCATCGAGGACCCGCGCCAAATCTCCCTCACCTCACTGGTCGAGTCGCTGGTTGCCGACTACCAGGATATGGATCTGCCTGTGACCCTGAAACAGGTCGCCCCGGTCGAGGTGGAGGGCGCGGCGTCGCTCTTCATGTCGCGGCGCGGGCATGGCTCGCTCCCAGAGACCCGCCGCATCCTTGTCATGGCGCGACCTATCTCATTGAAACGGGCGTTGACGAACCTGATCGACAACGCTCTGAAATACGGGCGTCACGCAACGGTTGAACTGGAAACCGACGCGGAAACCGCCACGATTGTCGTCGAAGACAAGGGAACCAATTTGTCCGTCTCGGATATCGAGGCGCTGATGGCCCCGTTTCGGCGCGGTTCGAACATCGGGTCGTCCGACGGGTTCGGGCTGGGCCTGACAATCGTTGCAACCGTGGCAGAGCAGCATGGCGGCTCGCTGCGCTTTGAAGCGGGTGATCAGGGTCTGCGGGCACGGCTGCAAATCCGGCGCTGAGACCAACCGCACGCAGGCTAGGAATAGCTTCGCACCAAGGCACTGGCGATCAGGGACCACCCATCTGCAATCACGAAAAACGCCAGTTTGAACGGCAGCGAAACCGTGGCGGGCGGCACCATCATCATCCCCATCGACATGAGTATCGCGGCCACTACAAGATCGATGATCAGAAACGGTAGAAATATCAGGAATCCGATCTGGAACGCGCGAGCAACCTCGGACAGCATGAACGACGGCATGAGAACCGACAGTGGCGCCTCCGGCGACAGCTCCATCGAAGCGGTGTCGGGGCGCAAGGCCGCCATGGCCCGAAACGTGTCACCATCCAGCCGCGCCACCATGAACTCGCGGAACGGCACCATGGCACGTTCCAATGCAGGCTCTACCGCGAGTGTTTCTTCGACCATCGGTCGGATCCCGGTGTCCCAAGCCTGGGTAAAGACCGGCTCCATGATGAAGTAGGTCAGAAACAGCGCCAGGCTGACGATCAGCATGTTGGGCGGGGACTGTTGCAATCCGATCCCCTGCCGCAGAATGGCCAGTACCGTGACCAGAAAGGGGAAACAGGTCACCATGATCGCAAGGCCGGGTGCCAGGCTGAGCACCGTGATCAGCAGGATCAACTGAATGGTTCGCGCCGATATGGATCCGCCGTCGCCCAATGACAGCGACAGCTCCTGTGCCGATGCCAGTGCTGGCGTCAGCACAAGGATCGCAATTGCACACCAGGCCGCCCGGCGCATCATCCAAGTCCGTTCTGGAAATCCGAAATCTCGGTCAGACGCACCGCCAATTGACCGGCATTGTCCCCCTCCATTTCCTCGAGCAGACCACGGGCGACCAATTGATCGCCGACATACAGATCCACCGGATCTTCGACCCGTTTGTCCAAGGTCAGAACGGCGTTCTCACCCATGGTCAACAGGTCGCGTATCAAGGGGCGCGCCCGACCAACGGAAACCGTCACCTCGATGGGAACGGCTTCGAACGGATTGGGTCTTTCAGGTGTGGATGCAGGTGCGTCACTCATTTGACAAAGCCTCTTTTGCCTCAAAAACATATGCGTCGAAAGCGGCGGCGATCGCGTCCAGCAGCGCGGCGCAATCAACCTCGGACCGGGCGGTGCCGACCTGCAACCGCGCCTGACCCGGCAGCAACTCGGGGTCCGCGACGACCTTGGGGAGGGGCGTGATGTCGGCGGGCAACAACGCCTCGACATCCCCTTCAACACCGGGTGGAACCAACAGAAGGATCGGTTTTGCAACCTGCGCCTTGGCCATTTCGCTCAACTGCTCGATCACGCGGGCGGCAAGCCCCCGATCCAACGCGTGCGGAAGGACGGTCTGAACCAGAGCACTGAACATCGGTTCAAGCGACAAGGTCATCCGGGTCAGAGCTTCCTGGTAGGTGAAGGACATGTCGGAGAAAGCCGCCCGCATATCCTCGGTCAGCGCAGCGCGACCTTGGGCTTGGGCCTGCAACGCATCCTCCCACCCGGCACCATATCCGCGTTCGAAAGCGGCAAGCCGCTCTTCCTCCAAAGCTTCTTCGTCCAGCAATCGCAGATTCGCGCCGTCGGCCTGAGCGGTGAAATCCTCGAGCAGGTGGGCGATCGACATCACACCTTCTCCTCGTTTTCTTCCAGCCAGCTCCGCAGAATTTCGACCGTCTCTTCCTGTTTGTCCCCGATCATGGCGCGCAGACGGCCGACCGCATCTTCGCTTGCCGTGGACCCAATCGCAGGCACAGAGCCTCCGTTTTCACCCTGGCCTGTGAGAGCGCTGAATTCCTGTCCATCCGCATCTGAGATTTCACCGACAAGATATGGCGCGCCGCCCTCGGCGGAGGCTGCGGCAGGCGGCAAGGCTGGCACTGCAGCCGAACCGGCCAGGATCGGCCGGATCACGAACAGCCCCATGATCAGCGAGACGATGGCCAACACTGCCATCTGTATCAGCGACATCGTATCCAGATGGATGCTTTGCCAGACCGAAGCGGTCGCCAGCGTTCCCTGCGGTTCGACATTGGGCAGTTCCAAGGATTTCAGCGTGATGACATCCCCGCGATCCGCATCGAAGCCTACGGCCGAGGCGACAAGCTCTTCCAGAGCGTCCAGTTCCGGCTGTGCCATCGGTTCAAAAACCTCGGCACCGGTGGCGTCCGTTGTGCGGGTTCCGTTGACGAGCACGGCAACCGTCAGGCGTTTGATGGCCCCCGGCACCCGCAGAACTTCAAGCTCGGTCTCTGAAACCTCATAGTTGATCCGCTCGCGGGTTTGCGTGGCTGAAGAATTCGATTCATCGCTGCCATTGCCGTCCCCGTCCGGCAGGTTGGACGCGACCGTCACATCAGACGACCGATTGCGGGAGGTATCCGACCGTTCCTCGACATCGGTGCTGATTGCGACGCGGCCCTTGGGGTCAAACCGCCGCTCTCTTATGGATTCGGTCTCGGTGACCGTGTCGACGCTGACTTCGACTACCGCATTGCCGGGTCCGACGCGTGCCTCGACCAGCCGCAGGACGCGGTCGCGCAGGACCTTGGCCTTGTCATCGGCAGTGTCGGCGGCAACCGCCGTCTCTTGCGGGCCGATCACCGCACCGTTGGAATCGATCACCGCAACATCCTCGGGCGCGAGGCCGGTCACGGCGGAGGCCACCAAAAAACGGATCGCCTTGGCCTGCTCAACCGTGATCTTGGCCCCGGATGGCACCAGATAGACCGAAGCGGTTGGCGAAACGCTGGGCTGGAACGGGCTTGTGGACCCGCTGGCAATGTGAACCCGCGCCTGCCCTACATGAGGGCTGCTGACGATGGTTCGCGCCAGTTCACCTTCTTTGGCGCGCCAATAGGCAGCGTCAAACATCTGGGAAGTCGTGCCGAACCCACTCAACGTATCCAGCAGTTCATAACCCCGGTTGCCATTTGCAGGCAGACCCTCGCTTGCCAGGGTCATGCGCAACTCGTCGCGTTGCGAGCCCGGAACATAGATTGAGCCGCCACGAATCTCGTAGGTGACACTGCGTTGATCCAGGGCCCGGACGATATCCCCCGCTGCCCCGCTTTCCAGCCCCGCATAGAGGAGTGTCATGGACGGAGATGTCACCAACCGCGACATCGCCAGGACACTCAGGAACACGACGACAGCCGCCACCGCCACGATGATTTGTTTGCGCCTGCCCAAACTTGCCCAGACAGTTCCGATCTGCTGCACGCTCACCTCCGACTCGCCGACATTCTGTGCGGCTCGTGCCCTGTTTGAACGATTGCCCTTAACAATCGGTTAGTCCCTGCGGGGTTATGACGGGTGCCGAACGCAAGAATGAGGACGCCATGACAGACGCGACCGTGGATGAGGCAGAAGACCCGAAGAAGTCGGGCAAAAAGGGACTGATGATTGGCGCGGTTCTGGCGCTGCTGGGTGCTGCGGGCGGGTACTATGTGACCGCGTCCGGGCTTTTGGGCAAAGCCCCAGAGGCCGGGGGAAAAACAGCGGAAAACGCGGACGCCGGAGATGCAATCGATGCGTTGCCGGATGTCGGGTTCGTCGACCTGCCGCCCGTGATCGTGTCCGTGAATTCCGGCGATTCGCGGCATCTGAAATTCCACGCTCAACTTGAGGTGGCCGCCGGTCACGAGGCCGAGGTGGAAAAGATGATTCCCCGCATCATGGACGTGATGAACGGCTATCTCCGGGCCATCAACCTGTCTGACCTCGAAGACTCGCTGGCCCTGGTTCGCATCCGCGGGCACCTGCTGCGGCGCATCGGCATCGTCGTTGGCGAAGGTCGGGTACGTGACGTTCTGGTCACGGAATTCGTATTGAACTAGGAGGCGAAATTGGAACTGATCTCGGACATTCTGCTGGTCGCCGGCGCCTTGGGAGCCGGATTGTACTGTTTTGTTCTGGCCCGACGCCTCAGGCGGTTCACGGACCTGGAGCGGGGCGTCGGTGGCGCGGTTTCCGTGCTGTCCGCACAGGCGGAAGAACTGAAAAAATCCCTGGATGCCGCGCGTGCTGCATCTGACCAGTCCGGACACAAACTGCAGGATCCGACCGAGCGCGCCGAGTCAGTCGCACAGCGGCTTGAGTTGATCATGGCGTCGATGCACGACGTGATCCCCGAGGACAAACCAAAGGTTAAGGAGCCTGCAAATTCCTCGGCCGAAACCAAAAAGCCGTCACCTCTCGAGGCGGAACCGGTCTCGCTGAAAGAGGAACCCGGGCCTCAAGCACCCGAGCAACCCGCTGAGCCTGCGACTGTAGAACCAAAGCCATCCAAGCCGGAAGCCAAGGTCAAATCCACCAACGACTCCGCAGAGGATCCGGGCCCGATTCCCAAGGGCGTATTGTTCTTCAGGCACAAGGCGCAAGGTAGCGAGGCCCGATCCTGATGCGCAGCCTGCAACCTGCCCAGCGTCGACCACGTGGTGGCGTTCTGACCCTCATTTCAGCCTTGATGATCAGTTCCGCCATCATACGGCTGGGGCTGGAGGCTGGGCCGGCTTTGGCAAGGGGGCCTGACCCCTCGGAAGTCTCGACACACAGCGCCGGGTCGGACGAAAAGCCGGACATGCAAGCCTTGCTGACCGAATTGCTGCGTCGGGAAGCAGCCGTCAAACAGCGTGAGAGCGCGCTGCGCGACAGGGAGCGTGCCTTGGAGATTGCCAACGAGGCCATTGCGGCGCGCCTGTCCGCTTTGCAAGAGGCCGAGGCATCGCTGCGCGAGACATTGGCCGTGGCGGACAAGGCGGCTGAAACCGACCTCACCCGTCTGACCGATGTCTATCAGAACATGAAGCCCAAGGACGCCGCGGCGCTGTTCGAAACGATGGATCCGGTTTTTGCGGCCGGTTTTCTGTCGCGTATGCCGCCTGAGGCAGCTGCGGGTGTGATGGCCGGTCTCAGCCCCGAGGCCGCCTATACCATCAGTGTCGTAATGGCCGGACGCAACGCCAACGCCCCCACTGAGTAGCCGCCATGAGCCCCACCCTCAAAGACCGCTCTGCCGGAGAGACCACATGATCGGAATTCTTGGAATCGTCGTTATTTTCGTAATGGTGTTCGGCGGCTACCTCGCCGCCGGCGGCAAGATGGCCATCATCCTCAAATCTCTGCCGTTCGAGATGATGATGATCGGCGGGGCCGCCATCGGCGCCTTTCTGATCAGCAATGACATGTCGGCGGTCAAACACACGATCAAGGATCTGGGCAAGGTTTTCAAAGGCCCGAAGTGGAAGCCCGAAGACTACCGCGATCTGCTGTGCCTTCTGTTCTCGCTGATCCGGCTTGCCCGTTCAAATCCGGTCGAGCTCGAGCAGCACATCGAAGACCATGAAAACTCGGCCATTTTTGCGGCCTTCCCCAAGATACAGGCGGACAAAGAGGCAGTGGACCTGATTTGCGACACCATGCGGTCGGCGGCGATGAACTATGACGATCCCCATCAGGTTGAAGAGGTTCTGGAAAAGCGGATGGATGCCAATTTCCACCACGCCATGCATTCCAGCCACGCCCTGCAAACCGTGGCGGACGGGTTGCCGGCACTGGGGATCGTCGCGGCCGTTTTGGGCGTGATCAAGACCATGGGCTCGATCGACCAACCGCCCGAGGTCTTGGGCAAGTTGATCGGAGGTGCCCTTGTCGGGACTTTCCTGGGCGTCTTTCTGGCCTACGGACTGGTCGGCCCCTTCGCCGGAAAGCTGAAAGCGGTCGTGGAGGAAGACAATCACTTCTATCAACTGATCCGGGAAGTTCTGGTTGCCAACTTGCACAATCACAACCCCGCAATGTGTATCGAGGTTGGTCGCCAGAACACGCCGACCCACAATCGTCCCGGCTTCACCGAATTGGAGGAAGCCTTGAAAGAGATCAAGCAGGCGGCAGCATGATCCGGGTTTTGCTCCTGACCCTTGGCCTGAGCGCATCGGCAACTGGAGTGCTGGCGAAGGACGTTCCGGTGCGGTCCGGCGAACATGACGGCTTCACGCGGCTTGTTCTCAGCGTTCCTGCGGGCACCAACTGGAGCCTCGCCCTCCGGAAAAACGGTGCGCGCCTGGCGGTCGAATTGGACGACGTGGAATTCAAGACCGGATCGGTCTTTGCACGATTGTCCGCAGGCCGGCTTGAGGCGATATCGCAGGCCGATCCCGGCGCGCCGCTTGAGCTGAACTTCGCCTGTGATTGCGCGGCGACTGCTTTTTTGTACAAGGATACGATGATCGTTGTGGACATCGCGGCACAAAAAGCCTTGCCTCCGCCAAGTCTGGACATTCCATCGATCGTGATCCCAGAACAGACTTCCAAACGTCGCCCACAGGCCGAAACGCCATCAATTGAAATCGTTGCCCCACTTCTGCAACTGGATCGCGATGGCCTGCAGCAGCGCCTTTCGACCCGTCTGTTGCAAGGCTCGGATCGCGAGCTTGTGGACCTGAACGTCACACCTCCGGGTCCGCGTGCCTCGGCGCCGGAAGCGCTTCCGGACATCGCGCGGGATCTGCCTGCGCATATCCAAGTAAGCTCGATACTTGACGAGTTGGGCAAACTGGGAGAGCCACCTCTGCAACCTCTGGAGGCGCTGCCAGCCTGTATTTCGGATGCCGAATTGGGGTTCGACACCTGGTCGGACGGTCGGCCCTTTGCGCATCAGGTTGCTGAGCTGCGCGCAGGGCTGTTCCTAGAGTTCGACAGGGTCGACAGATCCATCGCGCTCAAGCTCGCAAAGCTGTTGGCACACTGGGGTTTTGGTTCAGAGGCCATTCAGGTTCTGCAGTTGATGGAAGATGCATCGCCGGAACAGGAATGGGTTCGAGCGGTCGCGCAAATTATTGATGATCAGCCCGTATCAGAGCCTAACCAACTGCGGGGGTTGCAACGCTGCGACGGCGCGGTTGCCATGTGGGCCGCGATGGCGGATGGCCAGTTGCAGGGTGATGCGCAGCAGGAACGGATGGAACAGGCGTACCTGAGGCTTCCTGAGCATCTACGCCGGATCCTCGGCCCCCGGCTGGCCGAGATATTCGTCACCTCCGGCCAGCTTGAAGCCGCCCGGCGGGTACTTCGTTCGGTGGACCGCGTCCAAACTCTGCAACACCCCGAGGTGACATTCGCGCAGGCAACTGTTGCTGCCGCTGAGGGAGATGCGGACACCCGCGACAATTTGTTGAACGACGTCATCGACAACCCAAGCTCGGATTTGGAAGCCCCGCTTGCCCTGGCCCGGCTTGTTGAAAAGAAGTGGGCAGAGGGTGGGGCCGTTTCGCGACGCCAAATCGATCTGATCTCGGGCTACGCGATCGAACTGCGCAATTCTGAATTGGGCCCGGTCATGGCCCGCGGTCGCGCCCTGGCGCTTGCCCTTGGCAGCGAGTTTTCTGCGGCCTTCAATATCCTTGATGCCCATCGCGGAGACGAGACCTGGACCGGCACGCGCAATCGTATTTTGCATCTGGCAGCAGAGCGCGCGGATGACCTGGCCTTTCTGCTGTATACAAGTACCCTGAAACCACATCATTTAGAGTCTATTTCGACCGAGACTTCGCTGTTGCTCGCCAAGCGTTTTGCGGACCTCGGCTTTGCCAAGCAAGCCCGAGACTTGACGGGTGCAGGTTCGGATGGGACACGCAGGCGCGAACGCGCCATCCTTCGGGCGCGGGCCGCGCTGCTGGAAAACCGACCGGATCTGGCCTTTCGCGAATTGGCCGAGGATCCCTCCGATGACGCTGAAAGGCTGCGGGCACAAGCCCTGACCGATATGGGCAATTACGCGGCCGCCGTTGAGGCTTGGCGAAACATAGGGGATGAGGATACCGCCGCGCGCCTGTCATGGTGGGCGGGGTTCAACTTGGAAGAAGTTGGGGCGAAGGACACAGCGCTGGGGCAGGTCATAGATCTGAGCTCGGCCCTGCGTGCGCCAGTGCAGCGAGAACCGGACAAGCCAATTTCAGACGCTGAACAGCTGCTTGAGGCCAGCGCCGACACGCGGCAGAAGATAGCCGAATTGCTGAACGTGACAACTGAATTGGAATAGTCAGGATCCGCGCGACGAACAGCCGGCTTGTGCGCCTCGCATTGAGAGCATGCGCTTGTCTGAAAGAGCAAGCACCGCCAGACTGCCCGGCAAATTCAACCTTATCCAGATCAGGGGCAACGGATGTCCGAAGCGCTCATTCGATGTTTTGTCGCCATTCCCGTATCTTCCGAAATCGCCCAGATATGCGCCGACGTCGCTCGCGCAGCACGTTGCGGTCGAAGTTTGCCTGCTGAAAACCTTCATCTGACGCTGGCTTTCCTAGGCGACCAGACCCGAAACGCCTTGATCGAATTGAATGATCACCTCGAAGCGCTGAAGCGCCCGGCCTTTTCCATCAGACTGTCCGGGCTGGGCAGTTTCGGAAACTCGCTGCACATGGTGGTGGAGCCCGATCCTGAACTCCTGCGCCTGCATGAAAGCGTCCTGCAGTGCATTGGGCGGGCCGGGCTGACGTTGCAACGCCGCCGCTTTCGACCGCATGTCACCATAGTTCGGGGTATTGAATCGGCTCTAAACAAGGCCATTTTGCATTTCCCAGTTCCCCAAGACACCATGATGGTCACCCAGTTCAACCTGAACTGTTCGACACTTCGGCCGGACGGGGCACGATATGAAACGCTGTCGACCTATCCTCTGCAGTTGCAAGGCTGGTCGGGTCAGGCTGACGACTTCGCCGACAGGTAGAGAGGCTGTACCATGTCACTAAACCGGGTGCCGGGATCGGTAAGGTTCAAAACCGCCCTGCTCAGATTCTTGGCAGCAGACTCTCCGATTTCCGGAGAAGAAAACTCGACAAACTTGTCGATGACGTCCTGTCGCGACATTGGAGACTCAGGCCCGCCCCCGGCATGGATGTCGCCCGAGCGGAAAACGCGACCGTCATGCGTCGTTACCTGAACGTCGGCCCAGCGCCCGGCGGGAAAGCGGGAATTATGGCGGTCCGACTCGGATACGGTGATGCGGCTCAGGAAATCGGCGACCATCGGATCGGACAATCCATCGCCGCTGATGTGCTCGACCCCGATCCGCCCGTGTACCGCAAAAGTCGAGACGGCAAATGGCAGCGAGTATTGCGCCTGCGAAGTCGTCTCGGGCATCCCCGAATACAGTTGTACCGCTTCGCGAAAACTGTGGATCTCGACACGGGCGATCTGGTCATGGGTCAGACCGCGCGAGCTCATCACCGTGCGCAGCCCGTCTATGGCGGCATGGGCCCAGCGGCAGATCGGATAGGGTTTCACATATTGATGTTCCATCTGCCAAAACGTTCCGAGGTCCTGCCAATAGGGTGCGGCGCGGTCCTCCTCGATGGTGATGGCGGGGGCGCCGGTAAAGCCGCGCTCGGCCAGAATTGCCGCCGACATGCCCACTAGCGCGCCCCAGCCCGAGCCGTCATGCAGCATGGTGGGGTTGGCGATCTCGCGCATCATCTGGCTGCGGGGGCCGTGATATTCGGCAATGCCAAGGCCTTGGCGCAACTGGTTCGGTGAATGGCCCCGCAAGCGGGCCGCCATGGCAACCACGCCCAGTGCGTTCCACGCCCCCGAGGTGTGATAGTCGCTGACGGTGGCGTGCAGCGCGATACCGGCGCGGCCCGCAATTTCGTAGCCGGTGATGACGGCGGCCAGTGCATCGGGTCCGGACAGATCAGGGTAGTGTTCGGCCAATGCGCACAGCGCGGGCACGACCACCACGCCGATATGCCCCTTGGTCGGGTTGTAGCCGTCGTGCCCGTCGAGGTTGTCGGTCTGCGTGGCGGCCGCATAGGCCGCGCCTGCCAGACTGACCCGACGCCCATCACACAGCATCCGCGCCGAGAACGCAGGATCGGTCGATCCGTACAGCAATGCGGCAGTATCGCGGGCGATCACGCCGGCCTCCATCGGGGTCGAGGCGATCACGATGCCCAAAGTATCCAGCAGCATCAGGGCTGCCGCTTCGCGCGCGCTGTCGGGCATCTGGTCCGCCGGGCGGTTCAGAACAAACTCGGCAACGCGGGCGAAGGTTTCGGTCACCTGACGCCCTCCATCGTCGGTACTTGGTCTCGCAGGCGCAGGCCCTTGGGGTCGAACGGAGGCGCATGCAGGATCCGCGCCCTGTGCGGCTTGCCCAGGATGAAGACATGCACCTCGTCACCCGGCTGGGCCACGGCTGGGTTGGCGTATCCGATGGCCAAAGACTTGCCGACCGTATAGCCATAAGCGCCCGAGGTGACGCGCCCGACGGGCGTACCATCTGGGGTGAAGATCGGCTCGCCCCCGCTGGCATCGGCATCGTGGGGGACATCGACCTCGAAAATCGACAGCACCTCGCGCGCGGGATTGTCTTTGATCGCCAGCCAAGCCGCCTTGTGCAGGAAATCCTTGTCTGGCTTGATCAACCCATCCAGACCGACCTCGTGCGGCCAGTACTCCTGCGAATACTCACGCCCCCATGAGCCATAGCCTTTTTCGATCCGCAACGCGCCCAGAGCACGGCCGCCGACCGGCCCTCCATTGCAGGCGCGGGCAGCGTCCAGAAGCGCGGTATAGAGTCTGATCTGGTCCTCTTCGGCGCAGTGCAGCTCCCACCCCAGATCGCCGGTGAAGCTGACGCGGATGGCAAGGCAGGTGACCCCGGCAACCTCGATCGTGGCCGAGCGCATGAAGGGGAACGCCGCGTTCGACAGGTCGGCGTTGGTCAGCCGTTGCAGAGCCTCACGCGATTTCGGGCCGGCGATGTTGAAGCCCGCGATGCGGTTTGTGGCGACCTCGAAGGTGGTGCCCTCGGGCAGGCCCACCATGTTGAAGAACCGCTGATGATAGCGTTCGGCCATACCCGAGCCGATCATCATGTATTCGTCTTGGGCCGTTTTGGTGATGGTGAAATCGCCCGCCACGCCGCCACGCACGGAAATAAGCGGGGTCAGGCAAGACCGCCCCACCTCGGTCGGCACCCGGTTGGCCACCAGCCGGTCGAGCCAGTCATGGGCGCCCGGCCCCTTGATGACGTAGTTGGCAAAGTTCGAGATGTCGATCACGCCCACGCTTTCACGCAGCATCCGGGCCTCGTGCCCCACCGGTTCGAACCAGCTCTGGCGGGTAAAGCCGGTGGTCTCGACCGTCCCGGGCCGGTCGGCGAACCACAGCGGGTGTTCCCAGCCGCAGTTGAGGCCGAAGACCGCGCCCATCTGTTTCTGCATCTCGTAGGCAGGGCGCACGCGAGCCGGCCGACCAGCGCTGCGCTCTTCGTTCGGGAAATGGATGGCGAAGCGGTGGGAATATTGGTCGGCGACCCGCGCCTTGGTGAAGTTCTTGCCGGCCCAGTCGCCGAACCGCGCCAGATCCCAGGCGAACATGTCGTATTGCGGCTCGCCCTCGATCATCCATTGCGCGGCCAGGAGGCCCAGCCCGCCCGATTGCGAAAAGCCGGGGATGATGCCGGTGCAGCAGAAATAGTTGCGCAACTCGGGCACCGGCCCCCAGATGGCGTTGGAATCCGGCGACCAGATCATCGGGCCGTTGATCACCCGTTTCACACCTGCGGTCGCGGCCACCGGCACACGCTCGGTCGCGCGGATCACGTTTTCCATGATCCGGTCCAAGTCGTCGGGAAACAGGTCATGGGCGAAATCCAGCGGCGTGCCGTCCTCGGCCCAGAACCGCATATCTTTCTCATAGGCGCCGATCAGCAGGCCGTTGCCCTCCTGCCGAAAATAATACTCGCCGTCGCGGTCGGCGATCGAGGGCAGACGGCGGCCAAGGGCGGCCACCTCGTCAATCGCCTCGGTCACGAAATACTGGTGCTCGGTCGGTTGCAGCGGCAGGTCCAGCCCGGCCAAAGCTGCTACTTCACGGCCCCACAGCCCGGCGGCGTTCACCACCCATTGCGTGTGGATGTCGCCCTTTTTCGTTCGCACGATCCACGAGCCGTCAGGCTGCTGTTCAGTCCCTATTACAGGGCAAAACCGCTGAATCTCGGCCCCCAGCGCACGCGCGCCGGCGGCATAGGCATGGGTCACGCCCGAGGGGTCCACGTTGCCGCCATCGGGTTCATACATGATGCAACGGATGTCATCGAACTGCGCCAGCGGGTGCAGCTCCATCGCCTGTTCGCGGCTGATCTCATGGAAATTCAGGCCATAGAACCGCGCCTTGGCCTCTTGCAGGCGCAGCTGGTGCTCGCGCGCTTCGGTCTGGGCGAGATACAGCGATCCCGGCTGGAACACCCCGCAGCCCTGCCCGGTTTCCTGCTCCAGCTGCTTGTAGAGGTTCATCGTGTAGTGCTGGATGCGCGTGACGTTGTTGTTGTCGTGCAGCCCGTGGATGTTGGCCGCCGCGTGCCACGTTGAACCGCTGGTCAGTTCGTCCCGCTCCAGCAGGATCACGTCGGTCCAGCCCAGCTTGGCAAGATGGTAGAGGATCGAACAACCGACCAGGCCCCCTCCGATCACGACGGCCTGTGCATGGGTTCTCATTGGGCTTTTCTCCTGACTGGCGGGGGCGCGTCACCCCTCTGCCTCAGAAGTCAGCCACAGTGTGTGGACACCGTATGCTCTGTTCCCGACCCCAAATGTCGGGAACAGGGCAAGTTGGGCCGGAATCCCGATTTGGGAACGTCTAGTAGGGTGCCTCGACGTCGTTCATCGAGACATAGACGGTTTTCATTTCCGAATAGTGGTTGATCGCCAGCTTCGAATTCTCGCGCCCGACGCCCGACATTTTCGACCCGCCGAACGGGGCCTCGACAGGGGCCAGGTTGTAGGTGTTGATGTAGCAGGTGCCTGCCTCGAACCCGGCCACCACGCGATGGGCGCGGGTCAGGTCGTTGGTGAACACGCCGGCGGCCAGGCCGAACTCGGTGGCGTTGGCACGGGCCATCACCTCGTCTTCGGTTTCGAAATCCACCACCGACATGACGGGGCCGAAGATCTCCTCGCGGGCGATGGTCATGTCGTCGGTCACGTCGGCAAAGACAGTGGGCTGAATGTAGAAGCCCGGAAGATCCAGCCGCGCGCCACCATGGACCAGCCGCGCGCCCTCGGCCTTGCCCCTCTCGATATAGCCCAGAACGATGTTCATCTGGGCCTCGCTGACCATCGGCCCGAAATTCACGGCCTCATCCATCGGGTCGCCGATCTTCACCTTGGCAAGGCGTTCGGTCAGGCGGGTCAGGAAGGCCTCTTTGATGCCCTTCTGCACAAAGACCCGCGTGCCGTTGGAACAGACCTGACCGGATGAGTAGAAATTGCCCAAGATCGCGCCCGAGACGGCGTTGTCGATATCGGCGTCGTCGAACACGATCATCGGCGACTTGCCGCCCAGTTCCATCGTGACGTGTTTCATGCCTTCGGCCGCGGCGGCATAGACCTTGCGGCCCGTGGGCACCGAGCCGGTCAGCGATACCTTGGCCACGCGCGGGTCGGTGACCAGCGCGGCGCCCACGTCGCCATAGCCCTGAACCACGTTGTAGATGCCTTTGGGCGCACCGGCCTCGATCAGGATCTCGGCCACTTTCAACGCCGACAAGGGGGTGGTTTCCGAGGGTTTGAACACCATCGCATTGCCGCAGGCCAGCGCCGGAGCGCCCTTCCAGCAGGCGATCTGGGTCGGGTAGTTCCACGCGCCGATGCCGACGCAGACGCCCAGCGCCTCGCGGATGGTATAGACGAAATCGCCGCCGCCCAGCGGGATATGCTCACCGGTCAGTGACCCGGCCAGCCCGCCGAAATATTCCAGCGCATCCGCGCCCGAGGTCGCATCGGCCACCAGCGTTTCCTGCAACGGTTTGCCGGTGTCATGGGTTTCCAGGATCGACAGCTCGCGGTTGCGGTCGCGCAGGATGTCGGCGGCGCGGCGCAGGACGCGGCCGCGCTCGGTCCCGGTCATGGCCGCCCAGGCCTTTTGCGCGCGCTTTGCACTTGTTAGAGCCTGTTCGATGATCTGCGGCGTCGCCGAATGCAGGCGGGCGATGACCTCGCCCGTGGCCGGATAGATCACGTCGATCGGGGTGCCTGCGGTGTCTTCGACATATTCGCCATCAACAAAGTGGCTGGCCTTGGGCTGAACATTCATTGCGGATCCTTTTTTCTCGGGCCCCGGGGAGTCAGGTGCCGGTCGGTTTCATCCGCAGGTAATGATTATTGATTGATCAGTCAATAAAGCGCTGCTTTGGGCGAATTTTTGCCAACAAAAAAAGGGACCCTCTTGAAAAAAACGGTTAATGTTCCATTTCTGTTCTGCATGATCGGAGGATCACCAGATGGAACAGTCATTGCGCAAATCCACCCCGATGGGGCCGACCAACGACTACCACATTCTGCCCGTCACAGACCGTCAGATGCGCTATGCGCGCGCGATCGCCCAGCAGTCCGCTCTGGAGATCCCGGTCGAGGCGCAGCGCGACCGGCGATCCATGTCCGATTGGATCTCGGCGCACAAGCCGCACGATCCCTCCCCCTTTGCCGACTACCCGACGGGTAAACAGGTGGCCTTTGCCGAGCGGATCTCGCGCACCAAACGCCGCCCGATCCCCAGCGAGTGCTTCCGCGACAAACGTGCGATGTCGCAATGGATTGATCGGAACAAGTGAAGAAGTGTGGCCGGCGGGCTCAGGCGTCTTTGTCATGGCGATGGCGATGCGACCGACCATACAGCCCCACGGCCGCTGCCACGAACAGGCCCAGTAGAATATAGCCGGTAATCGCCTCAGCCACGGCAAGGGCGCGGCACACACCAACTGGCCGCAAGTCACCAAAACCAACCGTCGTGAAGGTAACATACGAGAAATACAGGACATCCGCCGGACCGCGGGCGCCTTCAACGCACAGATCGTAGTACCCGTATGACCCGTAGACTGCAGCGAACAGAAACGGCACGACCTGGATGAAGGAAATCCCCATCAGCAGCAACTGCCGCTTGGGCGAGCGCACAAGCGCAACGTAGTACCAGGTTTGCGAGAACAGCCAAATCGCCAACCCGATGGTGGCCGCGGCTCCGATCGTGTCGCCGGCGGCGGATTCGGTCAGGTGTGAAAGGATGTACCAAGCCAGAGCACTGAGCATGACAAGGCCCATCGCTGCGATCAGCGTGGGCTTCCAATCCTGCAATGTGGTTGGATCATGCGCCATCGTCCCCCCTCCCCAAGCACGGGTACCGGCCATTTTTTAACGCCGGGCGCATCATCGCAAGCTTTTTTGCGTGACTCGAAGCTATTGGCCGCCGATATGCTCTTCGCCCCGCGCCCGTGCCAGCGAGATCTGTTTCTGCCGTTCGCGGAACCGGGCCTTGTCGGCCTCGGACGTCTCGTGGATGCATTGGTGGCAGGACACGCCGTGCTCGTATTCGGGGCGCTCCATGTCCTGGGGCAGGATCGGGCGGCGGCAGCCATGACACAGCTGGTGCGGTCCCTCGACCAACCCGTGCCCTACGGAGACACGGTTGTCGAACACGAAGCATTCACCCTTCCAGGTGCTGTCCTCGGGCGGGACCTCCTCGAGATAGCGCAGGATGCCGCCCTTCAGGTGATAAACGTCCTCGACCCCCTGCCCCAGCAGATAGTTGGTGGATTTCTCGCAGCGGATGCCGCCTGTGCAGAACATGGCGACGCGCTTGTTGTGGAACCGGTCCTTGTTATGCTCCCACCAGGTAGGAAAATCGCGGAAACTGGCCGTTTTAGGGTCGATTGCGCCGTCGAACGTGCCGATCGACACCTCATAATCATTGCGCGTATCGATCACCACCACATCATCCGAACGGATCAGATCGTTCCAGTCCTGCGGCTCGACATAGTGGCCGGTGCGGGCGCGCGGATCGACATCCGGCTGGCCCATGGTCACGATCTCTTTCTTCAGGCGCACCTTCATCTTTCCAAAAGGCGGCTGGCTGGCGGTGGCCTCTTTCCATTCCAGATCGGCGCAGCCCGGCAGCGCCCGGATATGCGCCAGAACCGCGTCGATCCCGGCGCGGGGGCCGGCGATGGTGCCGTTGATGCCCTCATGCGCCAGCAGCAGCGTGCCCTTGACCGACTGCGCGCGGCACAGCTCCAACAGCGGCACGCGCAGGGCGTCCGGGTCGGCAAAACGGGTGAAGTGATACAGTGCGGCGATCGTGTACATGGCCGCGATCTAATGCGCGGCCTCCCGCAACGCAAGAGACCGCATTGACGACCCATGCCCGCCCGCCTACCGATAGGACACGCAAAGGAGGCCGCCATGACCCATGCCCTGATCGTGATCGATGTCCAGAACGACTTTTGCCCCGGCGGCGCGCTGGCAGTTCCCAACGGGGATGAGATCGTCGCCCCGATCAATGCCATGATGCCCGATTTCGATGCGGTGATCCTGACCCAGGACTGGCACCCGGCGGGTCATTCCTCGTTCGCGTCCTCCCATCCGGGCAAGGCGCCTTATGATCTGGTCGAGATGCCCTATGGCCCGCAGGTCCTGTGGCCCGACCATTGCGTGCAGGGCACACCCGGCGCCGAATTCCACCCCGACCTGTGCATCGATGCTGACCTGATCCTGCGCAAGGGCTTCCGCAGCGCGATCGACAGCTATTCCGGCTTCTTCGAAAACGACCACACCACGCCCACCGGGCTGGAAGGCTATCTGCGCACGCGCGGGATCGACCGGCTGACGCTGGTAGGCTTGGCGACCGATTTCTGCGTGCATTATTCAGCTGTGGATGCGGCCCGGCTGGGCTTTGACGTGACCGTCAGAACCGACGCTTGCCGCGCAATCGATCTGGATGGATCGCTCGCAGCGGCGGAACAGGCCATGCGCGACGCGGGTGTTACGCAGGCCTAGCGGTTCAGGGCGTCGCTCCCGCCGCAGCCAGGTATTTCAGCAGGACGAACACGATAACCGCAAGGCCAAGGGCGAAGCCAATGCGCCCCGGCACGGTTCTTCGGTCAGGTTTTGCGGGCGCAGGTGTGGCCGGTTGCGGGCGGCGCACCGGATCGCGGCGTTTGATGCCGATCCCAGGCTGCGCGCTGCGAACATGGCGCAGAAAACCGCGCAGGTCGAATTCACCGCAATACTGGCCGCGCAATCCCGTGGCCCGAATATTTGCAAACAGCTGGCGCAGGACCTTTTCGCGGGCCGCGGCGTCTTCGGGCGGATAGAAACCACGCGATTCACCGCTGCCGTGGCTGTCCAGAATAAATCCGGCATCCACGAACACCTGACGCAGCTTCGGTGACGCCCCCCTCAGAGCATCGGCCGTCTTCACGTCGCGAAAACGCGCACAGACCGTTGCGGTTTTCGGCTCGGTCTTAGCCGACGAACCGCAATCGCCCCCATCTTTTGCAATCGTTACAATATCAAAGTCGTAAGCCAGACCCATTCAACCAACTACTACCTTCTCGTACCATCCCACCGTTTAACTAGACCGCGAAAAGAACAGACATTATGCCCGCATTATGGCCTGTCCTTGGCATTGTTACCAAATCCGCGACTCTTGCCATTCACCGCCCTGATTGATCTAACAACGGAAATGGCAGGAGTTCCTCATGGTCGACATCGCGACCCGTGTCTACAATCACAAATGGAAGATCGACCCGATTGTCCGGTCTTTGATCGACACAGACTTCTACAAACTGCTGATGTGCCAGTCAGTGTTTCGAAACCGACCTCAAACAACGGTCGAGTTTTCCTTGATCAACCGCTCGAATCACGTCCCGCTGGCCAAGCTGATCGACGAGGGCGAACTGCGCGAACAGCTGGATCACATCCGGTCGCTCAGCCTCAGCCGGGGTGAAAGCACCTGGCTTCGGGGCAACACCTTCTACGGCAAACGCCAGATGTTCCGCCCCGATTTCATGGAATGGTTCGAGAATCTGCGCCTGCCGCCCTATTACCTGGAGCGCCGCGGCGATCAGTACGAGCTGACATTCGAAGGGAAATGGCACGAGGTCATGCTGTGGGAGATCCCGGCGCTGGCGGTGCTGATGGAGCTGCGCTCGCGTGCGGTTCTGAACGACATGCGCCGGTTCGAGCTTCAGGTTCTCTATGCCCGCGCCATGACCCGTGTCTGGGAAAAGATCGAAACGCTGCGCGGCATTCCCGGTTTGGGGATCGCCGATTTCGGCACCCGGCGGCGGCACTCCTTCTTGTGGCAGGACTGGTGCGTGCAGGCGATGATCGAGGGGCTGGGCCCGGCGTTTACCGGCACGTCGAACTGCCTGATCGCCATGCGGCGCGAGGTCGAGGCGATCGGCACCAATGCGCATGAACTGCCGATGGTCTATTCAGCGCTGGCCGAAACCGACGAGGAACTGGCCCGCGCGCCCTATGACGTGCTGAGCGACTGGCATGACGAACATGACGGCAACCTGCGGATCATCCTGCCCGACACCTATGGCACCAAGGGGTTTCTGGACCGCGCGCCCGACTGGCTGGCCGGCTGGACTGGCATCCGCATCGACAGCGGCGATCCGGCCAAGGGCGCCGAGATCGCCATCGACTGGTGGAAATCGCGCGGCGAGGATCCCAGCCAGAAGCGGATCATTTTCTCGGACGGGCTCGACGTGGACAAGATCCGCGAATTGCATGGCCAATTCGCGGGCCGGGTGAAGGTCTCGTTCGGGTGGGGCACTTTGCTGACCAACGATTTCCGCGGTCTGGTGCCGGGGGATGCGCTGGCGCCGTTCTCGCTGGTGTGCAAGGCGGTCTCGGCCAATGGGCGGCCGACGGTGAAACTGTCGGACAACCCCGAAAAGGCGATGGGGCCGAAAGACGAAATCGAGCGTTACAAGCGCGTTTTCGGCGTAGGGGACCAAGAAGCGATCGAAGTGATCGTCTAGCCCGGCTCAGCCATGATGGGCGGCCACGGTTTTCAACTGGGAAAAACCGTACAGCGCCTCGAACCCCTTTTCGCGGCCATGGCCCGACTTTCCGACCCCGCCGAACGGCAGCTCGACCCCGCCGCCCGCGCCGTAATTGTTGATGAACACCTGCCCCGCGCGCAGCCGTTTGGCCAGCCGCATCTGCCGCGCGCCGTCCCGCGTCCAGACCCCGGCCACCAGCCCGAAATCGGTGCCGTTGGCGATTTGAATGGCCTGTTCCTCGGTGTCGAAGGGGATCAGAACCTGGACCGGGCCAAAGATTTCCCGCTGCGCCAGCGGATGATCGGGCGGCACGTCCCCAAACAGCGTCGGGCGCACATAGGCCCCGCCCGGCGGCGCGTGATCCACGATCCGGCCTTGTGCTGCGATCTCAAGATCGGCCCCCTGCGCCAGAAACCCGGTCACGATCTGTTTCTGCCGGTCCGAAATCAGCGGCCCGACCCGCAGATCCTCGGTCGCGGGGCCGACGGTCAGGTCGGCATAGGCGGCAGCCATGCGCGCTTTGACCTCGGCATAGACCCCGCGCTGCACCAGAACGCGCGACCCGGCCGAGCAGGTCTGACCCGCGTTCTGGATGCCCGCATTCACCAGAAACGGCAGCGCGGCCTGCAAATCGGCATCATCGAACACCAATTGCGGAGATTTCCCGCCCAGTTCCAGCGTCACCGGCACCACGTTGGCCCCGGCCGCCTGCTGCACCAGCGCGCCCGTCGCCACGGACCCGGTGAACGAGATATGATGCACACCCGGATGCGCCGACAGGGCCGCGCCCGCCTCGGACCCGATGCCGGACACCACGTTCAGCGCCCCCGGCGGCAGGCCGGCCTCGGTGGCCAGATGGGCAAAGGCCAGTGCTGTCAGACAGGCCTCTTCGGCCGGTTTCAGAACGCAGGCATTGCCCATGGCCAGCGCCGCCCCGACCGAGCGGCCGATGATCTGCATCGGGTAGTTCCACGGCACGATATGGCCGGTCACGCCATGCGGCTCGCGCAGGGTATAGACGGTGTAGCCGTCCAGATAGGGGATGGTCTGACCCATCACCTTGTCCGCCGCACCGCCGTAGAATTCGCAATACCGCGCCAGCGCCAGTGCGTCGGCGCGCGCCTGGGTCAGCGGTTTGCCAACGTCCAACGCTTCGAGCAGCGCAAGCTCTTCGGTCCTGTCCCGCACCAACTGCCCCAGCCGGGTCAGGATGCGGCCCCGCTCCAGCGCGGTCGTCCTGCCCCAGTCACCGTCCAGCGCCGCCTGCGCGGCCTGCACGGCGGCATCGATCTGCGGCGCCCCACCGCGCGCAATCCGGCACAGTGGCGTGCCGTCGGACGGGTTGGTCAGATCAAGCGTGTCTTCGGTCGCGACCCAATCGCCGCCGATCAGGCACAGGGTGGGATCAAACCAGATGGGATTTAGCATATCCGCCTCCAAATTAGGCTCTAACTAACGGGTTTCATGCCGCGCCCTGCCCGATCTCGGGCAATTTCGGCACGGCTTGGATCAGGGTTTGCGTATAGGGGTGCTGCGGGTCCGCGAACACGCGCTCGGTCTCGCCCTGCTCGACGATCCGGCCTGCTTGCATCACCATCACCCGGTCGGTGATGGTGCGCACCACGCTCAGGTCATGGCTGATGAACAGGTAGGTCAGGTCATAGGCCGCACACAGCTCGGCCAGCAGGTCGAGGATCTGCGCCCGCACGGACACGTCGAGTGCCGAGACGGCTTCGTCGAACAGGATCAGCTCGGGCCGGATGATCAGGGCGCGGGCGATGGCGATGCGCTGGCGCTGCCCGCCCGAGAATTCGTGGATGTATTTCCCCGCATCGTCCGGCGAGAGGCCTACGGCGGTCAGCATCTCGGCGATCCGATGCTGCCGTTCGGACCCGGTGGGCGGCGTTCCCAGCAGGTGAAAAGGCTCGGTGATCAGGCGGGCGACACGGTGGCGGGGGTTGAAGCTGCCGAACGGGTCCTGGAACACCACCTGCATCTTGCGGCGCACGGCCAAATTGGGTTTGCGACCGGTGAACACTGGCAGGCCGCCCAGTAGGATCTGCCCGCCCTGAACCTCCTCAAGCCCCAAAACAGCCCGTGTCAGGGTCGATTTTCCGCAGCCGGACTCGCCCACAAGTCCAAGGCGCTCGCCCCGGTTCAGCGTGAAACTGACGTGATCCACGGCCCGGTGATGGCCGGGCTTCTCAAACAACCGCGTGCGCGGCAGGCGATAGTCGCGCACCACGTTGCGGACCTCGAGCAGCGGCGCGGGCGCGGGCGGAGCAGGTAATGCGACCCGGTGGCCCGAGGCCTGAAACAGCATCCGCGTATAGGGATGCTGCATGTGGCGCAGCAGGTGGTCGGTGGCCCCGGTTTCGACCACCCGCCCCTTCTGCATCACCACGATCCGGTCGGCCATGTCGGCCACCACCGCCAGATCGTGGGTGATCATCAGCAGGCCCATGCCGTATTCCGTGACCAGCCCTCGCAGCAGATCGAGGATTTGCGCCTGCGTGGTCACGTCCAGCGCAGTTGTCGGCTCGTCCGCGATCAGCAGCCGGGGACGCAGCGCGATGGCCATGGCGATCACCACCCGCTGCCGCTGCCCGCCCGACAGTTCGTGCGGATAGCGCGACAGGGGAAAGCGATCAGGCGGAAGGCCGACGCGGGTCAGAACCTCTTGGGCGCGCGCGCGGGCGGCGTCGGCGGGCATGGCCTTGTGGATCAGGATGGTCTCCATCACCTGATCACCGATGGTCTTCACCGGATTGAGGGCCGTCATCGGCTCCTGAAACACCATCCCGACGGCCGCGCCGCGCAGGCGGCACATCTCGTCCTCGGGGCTGTTCAGAACCTCGTGCCCGTCAAGGCGGACCGAGCCGCTGGCCACGGCCCCTGCGGGCAGCAACTGCATCACCGCCAGTGCCGACATCGACTTGCCCGAGCCGCTCTCACCGGTGACCGCCACGATCTGCCCGGGGTCGATGGACAGGCCGACCTGGTCCAGAACGGGGACCCCGTGGATCGACAGCGACAGGTTATGGATTTCCAGCAGGCTCATGCGCGGGCCACCCGGATTCGAGGGTCCAGCCAATCGCGCAGCCCGTCGCCCAGCAGGTTCAGCCCCAGCACCGTCACGATGATCGCCAGCCCCGGAATCAGAGCCAAATGCGGGGCAAAACTGACCATTGTCTGCGCATCCGCCAGCATCCGGCCCCAGCTGGGCGTGGGTGGCTGCGCGCCCAGACCGACATAACTGAGGCCCGCCTCGGCCAGAATGCCAAGGCTGAACTGGATGGTGCCCTGCACGATCAGCAAATTGGCGACGTTGGGCAGGATGTGCTCGGCCGAAATCCGCGCCGCGCCCTTGCCCGCCACACGGGCGGCCAGGATGAACTCGCGCTCCCACAGGGACAGGGCCGCGCCGCGGGTGATACGGGCGAAGACGGGGATGTTGAAGATGCCGATGGCGATGATCGCGTTCACCGCACCGGGGCCGAAGACGGCGGTGATCAGGATGGCAATCACCAGCGAGGGGAAGGCAAACACCAGATCGTTGCCACGCATGATCAGCTCATCCAGCCACGACCCCTTGCGCGCCGCGGCCGTCAGCCCCAGCGGCACGCCCAGCGCCATGCCGATGCCCACCGCCACCAGAGCCACCGCGATCGAGGTGCGCGCGCCGACCATGATCATCGAGAATATATCGCGCCCGAAATGATCGGTACCGAACCAGTGCTGCGCATTGGGCGGCTGCAATTTGTCGGGGATGTTCAGCGCGGCGTGGTCATAGGGTGTCCAGACGAAGGACAGCAGCGCCATCAGCACCACCACCGAGGACAGCCCCGCCCCCAGGATCAGAGACCGGCTCATGTGCGGCTCCGCAACCGGGGGTCGACCGCGGCATAGGCCAGATCGACCAGGAAGTTCACCGTGATGACCGCAAAGACCAGCAGCATTACAACCGACTCCACCACGATCAGGTCCCGCGCCGAGATCGCCTGGAACACCAGCCGCCCCAACCCGGGCAGATAGAAGACCTGCTCTATGATGATCGATCCGGCCAGCAGGAAGGAAAACTGCAGCCCGATGATGGTCAACACCGGGATCAGCGCGTTGCGCACCCCGTGCCGCCACAGCGCCTGACGGCGCGACAGGCCCTTGGCGCGGGCGGTGCGCATAAAATCCTCACCCAGAATGTCCAGCAGTGCCGAGCGCATGACCCGCGACAGAATCGCCGCCTGTGGCAGAGCCAGCGCAATCGCCGGCAGGGTCAGCGAGTGCAGCCCGGCCCACAGGCCAGTGTCCCACCCCGCGAACCCGCCCGCGTTGAACCAGCGCAGATTGATTGCGAAGATCAGCACCAGCATCATCGCAAACCAGAAGTTCGGCACCGCGATGCCCAGCTGCGTGGCTCCCATCACCGCCAGATCGCCCGGTTTCCCCCGGCGCGCAGCGGCGTAGATACCGACCGGAAAGGCGATCAGCGTCGACAATGTCAGCGCGTAGAGCGCCAGCGGCAGCGACACCCACAACCGGTCGGCCACCATCTGCGCCACCGGCGTGCGATAGGTGTACGAGGTGCCGAAATCTCCGGCCAGCATGCCGCTGACCCATTTCAGATAGCGCTGCGGCCGTGACACGTCCAAGCCCAGCTCGGCGCGCAGGGCAGCCAGCGTTTCGGGCTGGGCGTTCACCCCCAGCATGAACGAGGCCGGATCCCCCGGCGCCACCTCGATCACCGCGAAGATGACCACCGAAGCGACGGCCAGGCTGAGTGCCAGCGAAATCAGACGTTTGAGCGCATATCGGAGCATTGCCGCCACGTTAGGCCGGGATTGGCCGCCGGTCCAGCGGCACAGCGCGTCAGGACTGCATCAGGAACGCCCAGACCGCGTAGCCCACGATCGCGGCATAGCCCAGCGGATAGATCCACTTGATCGCGTAGTTGTCCAGCTTGCGCGCCGTGTCCTCGCGCCCCGAGACCTTGAGCCGACGCAGCATCACGTTGAACACCACAAGCGCCCCGGTCATCAGGAACATGCATTGCAGGATGAAATCCAGAAAGGTCAGATAGCCCAGCTTGGGCAGATCGGCCGAGATCGCCCAGTTGAAGGCGACAAAGACCAGCAGGTTGGCCCCGGCGATGTCGATCCGCTTGCGGTATTCGTCCAGAAAGAACAGCGCCCAGCCGACCAGAACCAGCACCAGCATCGGCAGGAACACCCGAATGACATAATAGGTCAGGTGGCGCCTGCCCTGAAAGACCAGCGACACCTGATCGCTTTCATTGCCCGACAGGCCGGTCGTGGTCGAGGCCAGCATACGGGCATTGCCCAGAATCCACTCCTCTTCGCCCAGCGTGTCGCCCAGCCCCGAGAACTGATCCAGAGCGTAGTAATGCACGAAGTCGGACGGAAAGACCGAGACGACCTCGAAGTGGAACTCCTGCGTGTCGAAGGGGAACCTGAGGAAGTTGAAATGCGGCGCCTGCAGCGTCAGCGAGGATTTCTCGACAAAGGTCACATGCCCATCATGGCGTAGCGCGGCCGCGGATTCGTGCACCCAGCGGTTGGATTGCTGGTTGTGGATGACGAAGGCCGGAACCACCGCATCCAGTGCGGCCGCATGGCGCACGAAGGCCGGCGGATCGAATACGCGGAAATCGCGGCCCAGTTCATCCGGATCGAACGCCAAGGCCGGATCGCTCCATTCAAACCGCAGCACGACCACGGCGCCATAGTTCTCGGCCTTCTGATCGACCGAGGTGATCTGGTCGATCTTGATGCCGACGCCGACCTCGACCGGGTTCTCCGGGGTGCCCAACAGCGCGCTGTGGCCATCCTGAAACAACCCCTGCGCGCCCGTGGGCCCCGACAGGGCCATGGCGACCATGAAGAAAAACACCGAAACCACGCAACGTGTCATCTGAAACAGACCCTAATGTGGGGAAACGGGCCCGCCGGGCGGACCCGCAAGGTTCATTCCGCCCAGCTGATCGCGGTCAAGTCGATGGCCGCCGTGGGCGCGTTTTCCCACAGGCCCTGAACCCCGGCCTTGGCCACGCCCAGTTTGGCAAGTTGGAACAGATAGCCGTTGACGTAATCCTCGGCGATCATGCGCTGCGCCTCGCCCATAAGGCGGGTGCGTTCGTCGGGGTCGGTGGTGGCGTTCAGCGTCGCCATCAGGGCCTGGAAATCCGGGTTGTCATATTGGAAGTAATAATCCGGCCGGGCATAGATGCCGATGTCCATCGGCTCGGTATGGCTGACGATGGTCAGGGCGAAATCCTTGCCCTTGAACACGGTTTCCAGCCACTGCGCCCATTCCACGTTGATGATCTCGGCCTTGATCCCGACCTCGGCCAGCTGCGCGGCCACGATCTCGCCCCCGCGGCGGGCGTAGGAGGGCGGCGGCAGGTGCAGCGTGGTTTCGAACCCGTCCGCGAACCCGGCCTCGGCCAGCAGGGCGCGGGCTTTGTCCGGGTCATGCGCCGACAGGCCGGTCAGATCGACATAGGCCGGGTTGTGCGGTGCGAAATGCGTGCCGATCGGCGTGCCATAACCGAACATCGCGCCGTCGATGATCGCCTGACGGTCGATCGCGTGGGCCAGCGCCTGCCGCACCCGCACGTCGTCAAAGGGCGGCTTCTTGTTGTTGGTCGCCAGAATGGTTTCGCCCTCAGTCGAACCGACAAGCACCTGGAACCGCGGATCGGCCTCGAACTGCGGCAGATTCTCGGGGGCGGGGAAATTGTCGAACACGTCCACGTCCTCGGCCATCATCGCCGCAAAGGCAGCGGTGGGGTCCGAGATGAACTTGAACGTGGCCTTCTCCAGCGCGGGCTGGTCACCCCAGTAATCGGGGTTGCGCTCTAACGTGAGGCGGTCGCCCTGGACCCATTCGGCGAACTTGTAGGCGCCGGTGCCGACCGGGTTGGTCTTGATGCCCTCGATGCTTTCGGGCGCCACGATCACCGCGTCGCCCCAGGCCAGGTTGAACAGGAAATTGCCGTTGGGTTCTTTCAGAGTGATTCTGACGGTCAGCGGGTCCACGACCTCGACGCTTTCGATCCCGGCGAACAGGGCCTTCTGCGCATTGGCGCTGTCCTCGGCGGTGGCGCGGTCGAGGCTGAACTTCACGTCCTCGGCATCCATCGTGGTGCCATCGTGAAAGGTGACGCCATCGTGCAGCGTGAAGGTATAGACCTTTCCGTCCTCGGAAATCTCCCAGCTTTCGGCCAGCCCCGGCACGACCGAGCCATCGCCCATGAACCGGGTCAGCCCTTCGAACACGTTGGTGTAGACGACCGAATCGATGGCTTGTGCGGCGGCGCTGGTCGGGTCCAGATGCGGCGGCTCAAGCTGCATGGCGATGGTGATGTCCGACCGGGCCATGGCCTGCGAGGCGAGCAGCCCCACGCCCAGCGCCATGGCGCTGGCAAAGGTGCGAAAGAACGGCTTGGTCATGTAAATTCCCTCCCAGAATGTGCGGATGGGCGGCGGATGACGCGGCCCAGACGGAATCAATGTCCCTGCAAACCTTGGGTCATTCAAGGAAATGTTCGCGCAACCGGGGTTTCTCTGGCCCCTGCCGATCTGCTATGCCGCGCTGCAACATGAACCCCGCGAGGAGCGAGCATGAGCGCCACCGCCCGCAAGAAAGCCCCGAATGCCGCGGATATCCGCGCCCGCAAAGGGGGCGATCCGCTGGTCAGCCTGACCGCCTATACCACGCCGATGGCCCGGCTGATGGACCCCCATTGCGATTTCGTCCTGGTGGGCGACAGCGTGGGCATGGTGCTGCACGGGCTGAGCTCGACCCTGGGCGTGACGATGGAGATGATGATCCTGCACGGGCAGGCCGTCGCGCGCGGGCTGGAGGCGGCGATGATGGTCATCGACATGCCCTTTGCCAGCTATGAGGAAAGCCCCGCGCAGGCCTTCCGCAACGCGGCCCGGCTGATGGCCGAGACCGGCGCGGGCGCGGTCAAGCTGGAGGGCGGGGTCGAGATGGCCGAGACGATCCGCTTTCTGGTCAAGCGCGGCATCCCGGTGATGGCGCATGTGGGTCTGACGCCGCAATCGATCAACACGCTGGGCGGCTATAAGGTGCAGGGCCGCGACGAACAGGCCGATGCGGTGCTGGCCGACGCCCGCGCCGTGGCCGAGGCCGGGGCGTTTTCGGTCGTGCTCGAGAAGGTTCCGCAGGGTCTGGCCGACCGGATCACCGCCGAGCTGCCCATCCCCACCATCGGCATTGGAGCCTCGGCCGGCTGTGACGGTCAGATCCTGGTGGTTGACGACATGTTGGGCTTTTTCACGGCCTTCAAACCGAAATTCGTCAAACGCTATGCCGATCTGGGCCCGCTGGCCGAGGCCGCCATCGCAGAATACGCCGCCGAGGTGCGCGCCCGCACCTTCCCAGCGGCCGAGCATGTGTTTGCCGATCAGGCCCCTGCCAAGGGGGGCAAGGCATGACCGCGCCCATCCTTCGCTCCCTTTCGGAGCTGCGCGCCAAGACCCGGGCCTGGCGCCGGGCGGGCCAGACCATCGGCGTGGTGCCCACCATGGGCGCGCTGCATCAGGGGCACCTGTCGCTGGCACAGGCGGCGCGGGCCGATTGCGACCGGGTGATCGTGACGATCTTCGTCAATCCCAAGCAGTTCAACAACCCCGAGGATCTGGCCAAGTACCCGCGCACCGAGCAGGACGACGCGGCCAAGCTGGCGCCGCTGGGGGTCGATGCGATCTATGTCCCCGACCCGGACCAGATCTATCCGGACGGGTTCGTCACCACCGTGTCCGTCGCCGGCCTGACCGACGTAATGGAGGGCGAATTCCGCCCCGGACATTTCGACGGCGTGGCAACCGTCGTGGCAAAACTGTTCCTGCAGACGCAGGCAGACAGGGCCTATTTCGGGGAAAAGGACTATCAGCAGTTGATGGTCGTGCAGCGCATGGCCCGCGATCTGGACATCCCGATCGAGGTGATCGGCTGCCCCACCGTGCGCGAGCCCTCGGGTTTGGCGATGTCCTCGCGCAATCTGCGCCTGTCGGACCAGGGGCTGGCGACCGGGGCGCGGATGCATGCGGTGATGCAGGACATGGCCGGGCAGCTGGCGCGCGGCGCCGCATTCGCGGATCTGGTGGGGCCGGCCCGCGACACGCTGCTGGCGGCGGGCTTTTCCGAAGTGGAATATATCGACCTGCGCTGCGCCGAAACGCTTGCGCCGCTGACCGCCGCCACCCGCCCCGCGCGCCTGTTCGCCACCGCCTGGCTGGAAGGCGTGCGCCTGATCGACAATATCGACGTGCCTGTGGCCTGAAACTGGGGTCTGGAACGGCCCCGACCAATCGCCTAATGTCCCCTGAAAATGACGACCGGGGGGGAACACGGGCATGACCTTTATTCTGGCAATCGATCAGGGCACCACGTCCTCGCGCGCGATCCTGTTCGACGCGCAGATGCAGCGCGTGGGCACCGCACAGCAGGAATTCACCCAGTATTTCCCACAGGAAGGCTGGGTCGAGCACGACCCCGAGGAAATCTGGGACAGCGTCCTGAACGTCTGCCGGCAGGTGATAAACGAGGTCGGTGCCTCGCCCGACCAGATCGCCGGGATCGGCATCACCAACCAGCGCGAAACCACCGTGGTCTGGGACAAGACGACCGGCAAGGCCATCCACAACGCGATCGTCTGGCAGGACCGCCGCACCGCCGAAATCTGCCAGCGGTTCCGCGACGCGGGCTGCGAGGATGACGTGACCGCCCAGACCGGCCTGCTGCTCGACCCGTATTTCTCGGGTACCAAGGTCAAGTGGATACTGGACACCGTACCCGGCGCGCGCGACCGGGCCGAGGCGGGCGAGCTGCTGTTCGGCACCATCGACAGTTTCCTGATCTGGCGCCTGACCGAGGGCCGTGTCCACGCCACCGACGCCACCAACGCCGCGCGCACCCTGCTGTTCGACATCCACAGGGGCAACTGGAGCGCCGAGATCTGCGATCTGCTGGACGTGCCGCTGTCGATGCTGCCCGAGGTGCGCGACTGCGCGGCCGATTTCGGCCAGACCGGCCTGTTCGGCGGGATGATCCCGATTCTGGGCGTGGCCGGCGACCAGCAGGCCGCCACGATCGGGCAGGCCTGTTTCCAGCCGGGCATGATGAAATCCACCTATGGCACGGGCTGCTTCGCACTGTTGAACACCGGCACGCAGCCGGTGGAGTCGAAAAACCGCCTGCTGACCACCATCGCATATCAGTTGGACGGTCAGCGGACCTATGCGCTGGAAGGCTCGATCTTCATCGCGGGCGCGGCGGTGCAGTGGCTGCGCGACGCGCTCAAGATCATCGACTCGGCCCCTCAAAGCGGCGAGCTGGCGGCGCAGGCCGACCCCAACCAGCATGTGGTGCTGGTGCCCGCCTTCACCGGGCTGGGCGCGCCCTATTGGAAGCCCGACTGCCGCGGCGCCATGTTCGGTCTGACCCGCAACTCGGGCCGGGCCGAGATCGCGCGGGCCACGTTGGAAAGCATCGCCTTCCAGACCCGCGACCTGTGGCACGCGATGCAGGGCGACTGGGGCGCCGACGCGGACGTAATTCTGCGGGTCGATGGCGGGATGAGCGCGTCCGACTGGGCGATGCAGGGTCTGTCGGACATTCTGGGCGCGCCGGTCGACCGGCCGGTGATGCAGGAAACCACGGCGCTGGGCGCGGCCTGGCTGGCGGGGATGAAGGCCGGGGTCTATCCCGATCAGGCCGGATTTGCCGACACCTGGGCGCTGGACCAACGGTTCGAACCGATCCTGCCCGAGGCTGACCGCGAGGCGGCCTATGAGCGCTGGAAACGGGCGGTGCAGGCCACCATGGCGTTCTGATTCAGTCTGACCCGCGGTGCTGCCCGGGTCAGCTGTGATCCTTCAGCAGGCGTTGTTTCTGGCGCGACCAGTCGCGCTTGGCCTGGGTTTCGCGCTTGTCGTGGATTTTCTTGCCCTTGGCGATGCCGATCTTCAGCTTGGCCCGACCCTTGTGGTTGAAATACAGAACCAAAGGCACCAGTGTCATGCCCTTGCGCTGCGTGGCGTTCCACAGGTTCGACAGCTCTTTGCGGGACACCAGCAGCTTGCGCCGGCGGCGCTCTTCGTGCTTGAACGCCTTGGCCTGCTCGTAGGGCGCGATGTAGCTGTTGATCAGCCACAGTTCGCCATCCTCGACCGCGGCATAGCTTTCGGCGATGTTCGCCCCGCCCGCGCGCAGAGACTTGACCTCGGACCCTTCCAGCACGATGCCGCACTCGAGATCCTCTTCGATCGCGTAATCGAAGCGGGCCCGCCGATTTTCGGCGATCACCTTGTAGTTGGGGTCTGTCTTCTGCTTCTGCTTGGCCATGACGCCGTGATGTATGCGGCTTCGTCAGCCCTTGCAAGATGGGCGCGTCAGGATTTGGCCGAGATGATCAGGTCGGGGCCAAAGATCGTGTCGGCGTGGTTGTGCAGGTAGATCTTCAGCCACGGGGTGAACCGTTCGGGGTGGCGGTGCACTTCGGCCAGCAGATCGTGGTAGTCGATCCAGCGGATCTCCATCACTTCGTCGGGGTTGGGCTCGATCTTAAGGGGTCCGCGCACATGCGCCAGGAACACGTCCACGACCTCGTTCTCGACCATCCCGTTGCCGACATCCGCGTGATATTCCAGCCGGTGCCGGTATTCGGGATACAGCCCGGTGATGCCCAACTCCTCGCGCAGGCGGCGCACGGCGCAGTCCGAAGAGTTCTCGTCCCAGTCGGGATGGGTGCAACAGGTATTCGCCCACAGGCCGGGCGTGTGATATTTGCCCAGCGCGCGACGCTGCATCAGAATCTCGGTGCCCCGCACGACGAAGACCGAGACCGCCTTGTGCTTGAGCCCCTTTTCGTGGGCTTCCAGCTTGTCCACGGGTGTCAGCTCGCCATGAACCCAAGCCGGGATCATGATTCCCATCTGTCCTCTCCTGATGTGACTGCGTCGGTCTGGCGGCATCGGCGACTGGGCGCGATGCGCTGGCGGGTTGGGCGCAGTGTTTTTTGTCTGCGACAAAACTGGCGATGATCGACGTTTCAATCAAGCGCACGAAAGGCCGCAGGGCTGCGGCCTTTTGTACTTGTTCCGATTTTTTGGCAAGTGCGGCTTATTCGGCCGAAACGCTCTGCAGATAGGCAAAGACGTCCTCGCCACCCTTTTTCAGCTTGAAGGTCATCTTCGACTTGGCCGATGTTTCACCCAGGTAGTCTTTCAGGAACGCCTTGGGGTCCTGAACATAGGCGACGAAGCTTTCCTCGTCCCAGACCAGACCTTTTTCACCAGCCGCAACCAAGCTGTCGCCGTATTTGAAGCCTTCCTCTGCACCAGCCGCGCGGCCAGCGATACCGTACAGGTTCGGCCCGGTTTTGCCGCCCTTGACGATGGCTTCGCCGTCCGGCGTTGCGATCATGTGGCAGGACTTGCACTTGTTGAAGGTCTTGGCACCGGCTTCGGCGTCGCCTTCGGCCAGAGCCGGCACAGCCAGCAGGCCGACGATGGCAGTCGCGATGATACGTTTCATTGGCGTTGCTCCGATATGAATTGGCTGCCCTTTAACCAGTATCAAACGCGCGCAGAGTCAATGCGCAATTTGACGCGCGGCGGCGACCTGACGCAGTCGAAAAGGTATATTTTCAAGGCGTATTTTGCAGATCCGACCAGCACGGCAACAGGTCGCCCGGCGCCGGTTTCGCATGGTAGACCGCGCGTGCGATGGCGCGGGTCAGGCACAGAGCCGCAGCATGGCCCAGCAGGGCCAGATCGGCCTCGGCCGAAGGGATCCGCCCAGTGCTGACGCCGAACACCAGGTCGCCATCGCCCGGCGTGTGGGCGGGCAGGATGGCGCGGGCGATCCCGTCATGGGCGGCCACCGCCATGCGCTGGCATTGCGGTTTGGTCAGGGCTGCATCGGTGGCGACGATGGCGATGGTCGTGTTGGCCTTGTCGGGCGGGGGATGGCCCATTGCACGGGCCTTGCGGCTGGGCGCGGGGTCCCCCAGTCCGGACGCCGCATCCGGCCCCAGCCCGCCGAACTCGGCCCCGATCTCGAACGGGGCGGCCCAGAAATGCCGGTCGCCCGGGGTAGTGACGCTGCCCAGCGGGTTGGCCGCAACCAGCGCACCCACGGTCGCGCCGCCCGGCAACACCGCCGAGGCCGAGCCCAGCCCGCCCTTGCACATGGCCGTCAGCGCGCCGGTTCCGGCCCCAGCGCTGCCCAGATCGAACGTCTCCGCCGCGGCGTCAAATGCGGCCCGGCCCAAGGCGCGGTACGGGTTTTCACCCCACGCCTTGTCGCCGCCGTTCAGCAAGTCGAACAGGATTGCCCCGGGCACGATCGGCACCACGGCCGGCCCCACCTGAAACCCGCGACCCTGTGCATGCAGCGCGTCCATCACGCCCGAGCAGGCATCCAGCCCGAAGGCCGAGCCCCCCGAAAGCACGATCGCATCCACCCGGTCGACGGTTTTGTCGGCCGCCAGCAGATCGGTCTCGCGCGTGCCGGGGGCGCCCCCCATCACATGCACCGAGGCCCGCAGGGGCTGATCTCCGGTCAGGACGGTGACACCGGATTTCAGAGCCGCGCCCTGAGCGTTGCCCACCAGCAGGCCGGGTACGTCGGTGATCAGGTTTCTGGGTCCGGGGGTCATGCGGATTTGTCCTTTACTGCGGGAAAGCGCGCTGGTGCGCGCTGCCTCCGGCGGGGATATTTCGGGCCAGATGAAGGGGTGTTCAGATACAGCGGCCCCCGTCCACCTCAAGCGCGGCACCGGTGATCATGCTGGCCTCGTCCGAGCATAGGAAACAGGCGGCGTTGCCCATGTCCTGCGGGGTCGAGAACCGGCCCAACGGGATGGTCGACAGGAATTTGGCGCGAATTTCGGGCGTGTCCTCGCCCATGAAGGATTTCAGCAGGGGCGTTTCCCCCGCTACCGGGCAGATCGCGTTCACGCGGACACCGGAGGGGGCCAGTTCGACCGCCGTGGTCTTGGTTGCGGTGATCATCCAACCCTTGGAGGCGTTGTACCAGTTCAGATTCGGGCGCGGCGACAATCCGGCGGTCGAGGCGACGTTCAGGATCGCCCCCGCCCCGCGCGATTTCATATGTGGCACCAGCGCCCGCGCAGTCAGAAAGACCGACTTCATGTTCACGCGATAGACGCGGTCGAAATCTTCTTCGCTGACCTCTTCCAGCGGCGTCGGCAGGTGGGTCACACCCGCATTGTTCACCAAGATGTCCAGATGGCCGTAAAGGTCCAGCGCCGCATCCGCCATCGCCTGGACCGAGTCGCCGTCGGAGACATCCACCTGGCAGTGGTCGACCAGAGGGCCAAGCGTTGCCGCCATGTGACGCGCGGCATCCCCGTTAATGTCGGCGATCATCACCCGTGCGCCCTCGGACAGGAATTTCTGTACGATCCCGGCCCCGAACCCGGATGCGCCGCCGGTCACGATTGCGGTTTTTCCCTCCAGCCTCATGGCCTTGCCTCCCTGCCGCCTGTCGCGGTCAGACTAGCAACGGCAGGGAAAGATGCCAGATCAATCTTCCGCCACCTTTCCGCGCAGCGCCTTGACGTCCGACCGGGCCTTTTTTGCCGCCAACCGGCGCTTGACCGAACCATAGGTGGGTTTCGTCGCGATCCGCCGCTTGGGTTTGACCAGCGCCTTGCCGATCAGCTCGGCCAGACGGGCGCGGGCGATCTCGCGGTTGCGGGCCTGGCTGCGGGTCTCGTCGCATTGGATGATGATCGCGCCATCCTTGGTCCAGCGCCGCCCGGCCAGCCGTTTCAGCCGCGCCTTGACCGGATCGGGCAGCGAGGGCGAGCGCGCCGCCTCGAAGCGCAGCTCGACCGCGGTCGAGACCTTGTTGACGTTCTGCCCGCCGGGACCCGAGGCGCGGATGAAGCTCTCGGTCATTTCCCAATCGTGCAGGGTGATATCGTCGGTGATGCGCAACATGGGCGCGACCTTACAGGCGCCACCCGGAAACAGAAAGGGCCGCCCCGGCGGGACGGCCCTTCGAAAGTTCAGGAGGTCGGGTCGGTTAGATCAATCGACCAGCCGGAGCGCGCGCTCCGCCAAGGGCTGCCCTAGCAGGCGGTCCCCCCGGTTGTTCCGACACCTCTCTCCAATCTCTTTCTCGACACTGGATCACCTCCTTTTCTATCTGTTGCGGTTGAAAAGGATGGTGACACAACTTGTGCCATTCTCAAAGCGTTTTTTACGCGGGCTGTGCGGTCAGGCGCGCGACGATCACCTTGAAGGGGATTAGCGCAACCAGGGCCAGCGACAGCTTCACCAGCCAGTCGGCAAAGGCCAGCGTCACCCACAGGGGCGCCTCGGGGCCCGACAGCATGAAGGGCACGGGCTCCCACGCCCAGTTGATGGCCGCATCCGCATCGGCGCCGAAGAAGGTCACCGAGGCCGAGAACGCGATGGTGAAGAAGATCGCGGTATCCAGCGCCGATCCGACCAGTGTGGATACCAGCGGCGCGCGCCACCAGCGGCCTTCGCGCATGGCGTTGAACACGGTGACGTCGGTCAGCTGCGCGATCAGGAACGCGGTTCCCGAAGCCACCGCGATGCGCAATGGCACGGCAGCGTAGGTGAAACCGTCGCCCTGCAGCATGATCTGGCTGCCGATCAGCGAGCAGATCACACCGGTGACGAAGCCGGCAAACACGACCTTGCGGGCCGGGCCCACGCCATAGACGCGGTTCATGATGTCGGTGACCAGAAAGGCCAGCGGATAGGTGAAGGCACCCCAGGTCAGCAGCCCGTCAAAGATCAGGAACTGGACCAGGATGTTCGAGGCCACGACGATGGCGGCCATGGCAAGAATGCCGGGGATAAAGTTGCGTTGCATGTTCTGATGCCCGTTTTGACAAGGTAGCGGCGACTTGGCCAAGGGACCGTCCCAAGGCAAGCCGCGCTTCTAGACCCGGGATCGGCCCGTGTCAATCCGGCAGCAGATATTCGACCAGTTCGGTACGCTGCAGCGCCAGAAAGTTGTCGTCCGAGATCATCGTGGCCCGCAACCGCCCCTGCCCGTCGCGCCAGACCGACAGCCCCTCGAGATTGTCATGGGTTCCGGTTCCGGTCTGGAACAGGATTTCTTCGGCCGCAGGTGTATCACCCTCGATCTGCCACCGACGCAGACGCGACCGGAACCCGGTCAGCGAGACCGCGCGTTCCAGCACGTAGAACCGCCCGTCCGGGCCGAAATCGGCCGCTACGGGCAGAAAACCGTCCCTCTGTGGCAAGACAAAGGGCGTGGACCAGGCGCGCCCGTTCCAGCGATAGACCGGAATGTCGCCATTTGCCGTGCGGCTTTTCTCGGGCAACGTGTACAGGCGGCCCTGCGCGTCGATGGCCAGCCCCTCGAACGAACCATTCTGGTCGAGCACGTCAAAGGCCTTGGGGCGCGGCAGCACCTGAGCATGGGCACCGGGCGCGGCATAACGGGCCACGCGATGCACGCCTTCGAACGAGAGGTAGAAGCTGCCATCCGGCGCCAGCGCCAGCCCCTCGGAGTCACCCGAGCTGCCGGGCATGATCCGTCCCCGGCTGGACAGAACCGGCCAGTGGCCAACAATACGGATGCCGACAATCTCATCGCCATCCCGGTCGATGCGGACCGATGCCAGGGTGGAGCGGTCGCTCAGCACCCATGCGAGCTGCCCGTCATCCGAGACATGGATGGCGGAAAACCCGCCGAACCAGTCATGGCCGGCGCGCCATGCAAAGCTGCCCAGATATTCGGCCGATTTGACTTCGACCGCCCAGGCGGAACCGGCCAGAAACAGGCTGGCGATCAGTTGGACTGCAAGACGGCGGCGCATTGCTGGGGCAGATCCGCCAGAACATACTCACGCCGTTTCTTCGGAGGCGGCGCGTTGGGGTCGGGCGGCGGCGGGTTCAGGATGTTGCGCACCCACTGTTCGGCCTCGGCGCAGCCGTCACCCTTGGGCGGCGGATCCTGATTGACGCACCCGCGCGAGCCGCGCGGGCAGTTCAGCCGGACGTGGAAGTGATAATGATGCCCCCACCAGGGCCGGATCTTGCGCAGATAGGCACGGTTGCCCTTCTCTTCCTTGCACATCTGCACCTTGGCGCCCGGAAACACGAAGATGCGGGCCACGCGTTTGTCCTTGGCCGCCTCGCGCAGGATGGCGTGGTGCTGTTTCGTCCAGTTGCCGTTCACATAGGCGCCGTTCGAGCGCCGCAAGGAGATCGACGAGATGTTCTCGCGCGCCTTGCGCGACAGGCGCATGTTGTCACCGGGCAGCATCCAGATGTCGATGTCCAAGCCAAGCTGGTGGCTGCGGTGGCCCGAGGTCATAGGCCCGCCCCGCGGCTGACTGATATCCCCGATGTAAAGCCCGTTCCACCCCGATTGCTTTGCCGCAAAACGGCTGAGGTCCTGCACGAAGTCGATGGACTGCGGGTGGCCCCAGTTGCGGTTGCGCGACAGACGCATCGCCTGCCAGGTGGGTCCGGTCTCGGGCAGTTGCACCGATCCGGCGGCGCATCCGCGCGAATAACTGCCGAAAGCGGCCGGTTTTTGTTGCGAACTGTACTTCTGAGCCCCGAACAACTGCTTGGCCAGCGGTTGGGCCCCAGCCGCCCCGGCCAGCGCAATTCCTGCCAAAAATACCAAAAAACGTAATGAAATCATCTACTCTGATCCCCTTCCGGTTTGACCCAGCGCATTAGGAACAATCCCAGAATAAACAACCCGACGATCGGAGACACCCCCAACCGCGCGCTGCCGGTCGCGGTTGTTGCAATTCCGATCAGCAAAGGCGCGGCAAAAGCGGTGGCGCGGCCCGACAGACCATAGAGGCCAAAGCTCTCGACCGGGGCGGCCGGGTCGGTGTGGCGCACCATCAACGACCGGCTGGCCGATTGCAGAATGCCCCCCATCCCGCCGATCAGGATGCCGCAGCCAAAGAACACCATGTCCGGCAGGCCCGACCCTTGGGGCAGGGCGATGCCGAAGATCTGCGTCCGGTCCATCGACACGATGGTGGTGCAGACCAGGATCAGAACCCAGATCGCGGTCAGGATCACCGGCTTGGGGCCGAATTTCCGGTCCAGCTTGCCGCCGATCCAGGCGAAGACCGCCGAAGCCAGCACGCTGATGATGCCGAAGACGCCGATCTTGATCAGGTCCCATTCCAGCACCAGCCGCGCATAGACGCCGCCGAAACTGTACAGCCCATTCAGCGCATCCCGGTAGAACATCGATGACCCCAGATAGCTGGCAAGACTGACCCGGTGCCGCAAGGCGGCCACGGATTTGCCCAGCAGGCGTAGCGCCTCGGATACGCTGCCTTTCTTGTCGGCGGCAGGATCGTCGCGAACCCACAGGAAATACGGGACCATGAACAGGATGAACCACCCGGCGGTGAACGGCCCCACGAAACGCGTGCCTTCCCGCGCGCCGGCGTCCAGCCCGAACAGCGGCTCCATCCCAATCAGCGTCTTGCCGTTGGGCTGCTCGACGAACAGCGCCAGCATGATCGCCAGGGAAATCAGCCCGCCGAAATAGCCGAAGGCAAAGCCCGAGCCCGAGATCTCGCCCACTTCGTTGTCATCGCCGAGATCGGGCAGTTGCGAGTTGATGAAGATCAGCGCGTATTCGGCCCCCACGAAGCCCAGACCGAAGGCCGACAGCATCAGCCACATGTTCGACCCGTCCGGCAGCGTGAACCACAGCGCCGCGGAGCCCACGGCATACATCACCGAAAAGGCAAAGATCCACGGGATGCGCCGCCCCGAGACATCGGCCATCGCCCCCAAGAGCGGCGCGCCGAAAGCGATGATCAGACCGGTGATCGTCAGGCAGTTGGCCCAGACCGTCTGCGCCTGCGCGGCGGCAGCTTCGGCATCCATCCCGGCGGTTGCGTAATATTCAGCCGCAACACCGGCGAAATACGGGCCAAAGACAAAGGTCACCAACAGGGTGTGATACGGCTGGCTGGCCCAGTCGAAAAACCACCAGCCCCAGATGCGCCTGCGCTTGGAAATCTCTGCCATCTCTGCCCCTTGCCTGCTTTTGATTTCATAAGACGGGCCTTTGGGGCATTTCGCAAGCGTTCTGTGACTGCGGGCTTGCCTAATGCCACTTGGGCACTTAGGTCTCAGGCCGTACGGAAAACGAGGTGCCCATGCTGTCGCTGATCCAAATCCTGCTGCTGATCCTGGACATCGTCTGGTTCATCATCCTGGCCCATGTGATCATGAGCTGGCTGATCAACTTCCAGGTCCTGAACCTGCATCAACAGCTGGTCGCCCAGATCTGGTACGGCCTGAACCGCCTGCTCGAGCCGATCTACGGCCCGATCCGCCGCATTCTGCCCAACATGGGCGGTCTGGACCTGACGCCTCTGGTGGTGCTGATCGGGGTCTATGCGCTGCGGATCATCCTCATCAACAACGCGGTCTATTTCTACTGACCTCTTGTTCCCCGATTCCGACTGTGTGATTGTCCGTTCAAGAGCAGTCAAATCTTGAAACAGGGCACCCCCGCACATGTTCGACGCCGCGCCTCTGCTGCGAGATGTCTTTGGATTCGATGAGTTCCGCCCCGGGCAGGAAGAGATCGTCGATGCCGTGACCGCCGGCGAGAACGTGCTGGCCATCATGCCCACCGGGGGCGGGAAATCCCTTTGTTTTCAACTGCCTGCCCTGCTGCGTGACGGAATCACGGTGGTGATCTCGCCGCTGATCGCTCTGATGCGCGACCAGGTGCGCGGGCTGCAAGAGGCAGGCGTCGAGGCCGGTGCGTTGACCTCGGGCAACACGCCCGAGGAAACCGATGCCGTGTGGGAGGCGCTCGAAGCCGGGCGGCTGAAACTGCTGTATATGGCGCCCGAACGGCTGGCCGCTGGCTCGGCGCTGGGCATGTTGCGGCGGATCAATGTCAGCCTGATCGCCGTGGACGAGGCCCATTGCGTCAGCCAGTGGGGCCATGATTTCCGCCCCGACTACCTGCGGATCGGAGAGCTGCGGCGCGCGCTGAACGTGCCCCTGGCCGCCTTCACCGCCACGGCGGATGCGGAAACACAGGACGAGATCGTCGAGAAACTGTTCGACGGCACGCCCCCGCGCAAGTTCCTGCGCGGCTTCGACCGGCCGAACATCCATCTGGCCTTTGCCGCCAAGGACAGCCCGCGCAAGCAGATCCTGGATTTCGCCGACGCCCGCCGGGGCCAGTCGGGCATCGTCTATTGCGGCACCCGCAACAAGACCGAAGTGCTGGCGCAGGCCCTGCGCGAACAGGGCCACAGCGCCTGCCACTATCACGGCGGGATGGAGGCCGAGGACCGCCGCATCGTCGAAACCCGTTTCGCGCGCGAGGACGGGCTGATCGTGGTGGCCACGGTGGCCTTCGGCATGGGCATCGACAAGCCCGACATCCGCTGGGTCGCCCATGCGGACCTGCCGAAGTCGATCGAGGCCTATTACCAGGAAATCGGCCGCGCCGGACGCGACGGTGGGCCGGCCGAGACCCTGACCCTGTTCGGCCCCGACGACATCCGCCTGCGTCGCAGTCAGATCGACGAGGGGCTCGCCCCGCCTGAACGCCGCGCCGCCGACCATGCACGTCTCAACGCGCTGCTGGGTCTGGCCGAGGCGCTGCACTGCCGCCGCCAGACTCTGCTGGGCTATTTCGGGGAACAGGCCGAGCCCTGCGGCAAATGCGACCTGTGCGACAGCCCGCCCGAGCTGTTCGACGGCACCACGCCTGTGCGCATGGCCCTTTCGGCAATCCTGCGCACCGAGGAATGGTTCGGCTCGGGCCACCTGATCGACATTCTGCTGGGCAATGACACCGACAAGATCCGCGCCCGGCGGCATGACGAATTGCCCACCTACGGCATCGGCAAGGACTGGTCGCGCCCGCAATGGCAGGCGATCTTCCGGCAAATGATGGGCCATGACCTGGTCCGCCCCGACCCCGAACGCCACGGCGCCCTGCGCATGACCGAGGCCGCCAAGCCGATCCTGAAGGGCGAGGCGCAGATCACCCTCCGCAAGGACACGCTGCGCAAGGCCACCCGCCGGCCCTCAGTCAAGATGATGGTCTCGGACGAGGACGCGCCCCTGCTGTCGGCGCTCAAGGCCAAGCGCCGCGCGCTGGCCGAGGCCGCCCGCGTGCCCGCCTATGTCATCTTCCCCGACCGCACGCTGATCGAGATGGCGGAAAAACGCCCCATGACATTGGACGAGATGGCCCGGATCGGCGGAGTGGGCGCGAAAAAGCTGGACCGCTACGGCGACACCTTCCTTGAGGTGATCGCGGGCGAGGCGCAGGCACTACACCCGGCGCGCCGCAAGCTGGCCGGGCGCGAACAGGGCGATATCTACGACCGCCTGCTCGAGGTGCAGGCGCAGCTGGCCCGAGGCCCGGACGGGATCGACAAACCATTGAGCTGTTCGGCCGCGCAACTGGCCAAGGTGGCGCAGATGCGCCCGGACGACGCGCGCACTCTGGAACAGGTGCTGGGCGACCGCCGCGCCGAACGTTTCGCGGCCGCCTTTCTGGACGTGCTGCGCGCGGCGGGCTAGGTATCGACGGGCAGGCACGAACACGGGGGCAGACATGCTGGTGGTGATCTCTCCGGCCAAACGGCTGGACTGGGCAGAGCGGGACGTGGCACCGACCCGGCCCGATTTTCAGGACGACGCGATCCGGTTGGCGAAGACCGCGCGCAACCTGACACTGGGGGATCTGAAAAGGCTTATGAGCCTCAGCGACGATCTGGCCCGACTGAACCGTGACCGGTTCCGCGCCTTTGCCGACGCGCCGCAGCCCGAGGCCACCCGCCCAGCCGCGCTGGCCTTTGCCGGCGACACCTATCAGGGGCTCGAGGCCGCTTCGCTGGACGTCGACGAACTGGCCTGGGCGCAGAACCATCTGCGCATCCTGTCGGGGCTTTACGGCCTGCTGCGCCCGCTGGACGCCATTCAGCCCTATCGGCTGGAAATGGGTAGCCGGTTGAAGACCCGGCGCGGCAAGACCCTGTATGACTACTGGCGCGACCAGCTGAGCAAGGCGCTGAACGCGCAGGCCGAGGAGATCGGCACCGACACGCTGGTGAACTGCGCCAGCCAGGAATATTTTGGCGCCGTCGACCCCAAGGCCCTGAAACTGCGCGTCATCACGCCGGTCTTCATGGAGGACAAGGGCGGCGCGCCCAAGATCGTCAGCTTTTTCGCCAAGAAGGCTCGCGGCTCAATGGCGCGGTACATCATCCAGCACCGGTTGACCGATTTGAAGGGCCTGCGGGATTTCGACACCGGCGGCTATGTGTACCGGTCTGAGTTGTCGGAACCGGACAAACCGGTATTCGTGCGCCCCTATCAGGCCTGATCCAGCATCGAGGCATCATACGCCACCAGTTCGACCGTGTTGCCCTCGGGGTCCGTGGTAAACACGCCGCGCCAACCGATCCATCCGAACCGTTCGACGCGATAGGGCTGGCCGATTTGATCATACCAGCGCATGACGGCCTCCTGTTCCGCAAAGGGAAGAGACAAGGCGACATGGTGCAGCGACGATTGCGCCCCGGTCACGGGTTTGTCGGCACCGGTGGGGTGTAAACCCGGCCGCTGCGCTGCCCCATGGTGAAAAAGCGCCAGAACCTGTGTGTGTCCTTCGAACCCATCCGCAATCCGAAAGAATGTGATGGCGCTGTTATGACCGCCATGCAGGCGGGTCAGCCCGATGACGTTTCCATAGAAATCAACCATCGCTGCCATGTCGGCGCAGCGTATTGCGATCTCACCCAAAGCGCGGGGGCGAAAACCTCGTTCCTGTGACATGGCGTCAGCCTAGACCGCACCGGCCGGCGCGACAATGACAGGTTGCGCATCCGTCGGGCAGTTGGACTGGATCATCTCGCAAATCAGCTTCTTCTGAAGCGGTTTCGTCAGGTAGTGATCCAGCCCGGCCGCAAGGATGCTGTGCTCGTCACCGGCCAAGGCATGAGCGGTCAGCGCCACGATCGGCACATGCTGCCCTGTGCCGATTTCGCGTCGGCGAATCTCACCCGTGGCTTGCTTTCCGTCCATCTTGGGCATCGAGATGTCCATAAGGATCAGGTCCGGCGCGAATTCCGCAAAGGCTTCGACAGCCTCAAGCCCGTTGGCCACCAGCTTGAGTTCTATGTTCAGATCCTTGGTCATCTTGCTCAGGATCAACTGGTTGGTGCGATTGTCCTCGGCGGCCAGAACCCGCATCTTGCGCAGCTTCGTGTTTCCGCCGGACGATTGGGCCGGCTCCGCGCGGCAGGGCGGGGAAACAGGCGCAGGCAACACAGCGGCGCCCAGCGCCTGAAGCCGCGAGAACAGCTCGGCCCGTGGGATCGGTTTCTGAACCACCCCTTGTATCAGCCGATGGTTCGGATCGGCGTGCACGATGGCCGGGTTTGCGGACATCAGCACGATCGGAACGTCGGACCAGCCTCGCTTGCGCAGAGTTTCCGCCAAATCCAGCCCGTCCATGTCAGGCAAATCGTGATCGCAAAGGATCAGGTCGATCGACGCTTCCACCGCCCTCAGCGCTTCGGTGCCTGTGGCGCAAACCGTCACCTCGGCCCCCAAACGCCGCAGCTGCTTGTTCAGAATGGCCCGATTGACCGCCAGATCCTCGACCACGAGGACATGTTTCAGCCTGTCCGCCAAGGCAGGCGGAGCCGGTTGAGGGCCTTCGGCGGTGGGCAGCGTGATGCGGAACCCAAAGCACGATCCCTTGCCGGCCTCGCTCTCGACCCAGATCGAGCCACCCATCAAGGTAATCAGGCGTTTGGTGATGGCCAGACCAAGGCCAGTGCCGTCAAAGGCGCGGGTCTTTTCGTTTTCAACCTGATTGAACTCGCCAAAGATGTGCTCGATCTTGTCCGCTTCGATGCCGATTCCGGTGTCTTCGATCGCAATATGGATGTCGCAGGTCTTCTGATCGGCATGCGGTACTCCGGTGACCCGGGTCAGAACATGGCCATGGGCGGTGAATTTGACCGCGTTGCCCACCAGATTGGTCAGCACCTGACGCACCCGGCCTGGATCGCCCACGAACAGCGTCGGCAGGAACAGGTCATAGTCGACCAGCAAGGTCAGCCCCTTGTCGCGCACCGTGGGCTGCAGCAGCATCGCAACTTCGAGGATGCAACGCTCAAGATCGAAATCCTCGGGATGCAGCACAAGCTTGTCCGCTTCGATCTTGGAATAGTCCAGAACGTCATTGATGATGACCAGCAGCGCGTCCCCCGAATTGCGGATCGTCTCGACATAAAGCCTCTGCTCCTCATTCAGAGGGGTTTCCGACAGCAGGTCGGTCATCCCGACGATGCCATTCATCGGGGTCCGGATCTCATGGCTCATATTGGCAAGGAAAGCCGACTTGGCCCGGTTGGCGGCCTCGGCCTTTTCGCGCGCGGCTTGCAGTTGCGCCTCATGCTGGACCGAGGCCGTGATGTTCAGGGCCAGACTGACCACATCGCCGCCCTGCCCGCGCTGGTCGATCAGCTTGATATATTGCCCATTCCACAGCTGGATCACTTCGGGCGGCGGGTTGATCCGGGTCCAGCGGCGCATCATGCGGGTTTTCCACGCCTCGGCCGGTTCCGACCCGATATCGATGATGCCCTCTGTGGTCAGCAGATCAAGAATGCGGGTATAGGAAATCCCGGGCGCGACCTCATCCAGTCCTTCGAATACGCTCAGATAGGCCGTATTTGCGCTGATCAACCGGTCACTGCCGTCGAAGAAGGCGAAACCGTCCTGGATCGTTTGGATCGAGTGCCAGAGGCGGCGTTCGGCCACTTCGATCTTGGCATTTGCAACGGTCAGGTCCGATTTGACCTTTTCATTCTCGCCACGCACGGATTCGACCTCGGCCTCGGTCTCGCCGATACGTTTGGTCAGGGCCATCGCATATTCGCCCAGCTTGCGATTGGCCTCCGACAGTTCACTCTGCTTGAGTGCAAGCATGCGTTCGGCGGCCAGACGCGCCCGCCGTTCCTGTGCCAGTTTTTCTGCAAGACTCATAGTCATCTTCCCGATCGGTTCGGGATCAGCATTCCCGCAGACCGTGAAAATCTGTTTAAGGCCAAAGGCCGGTCAGCGCCGTCCTTCGCGCAGCCAGCCCGCCAGCAGGAAGCCACCCGCCAGCAGCAGCACCAGCCAGGGAGGCAACAGTCCGGCCTGGGTCACGTCACGGGTTTCATATGCCTCGCGCGGGGTCAGACCGATCCAGCCACGCCCGGCCGCAGGACGCCCGGCGCGCACGTTGCGGATTGCCGGCAGCCCATCCTCGACCCGGATTACCCCGCCGCGCATGGCCGCCATGGCCGGCGCGAGGATCTCGGCTGTTGCGATGGTGCGTTCGAATTCCCGCGGCGCCGCAGGGCCAAGGCCGATGACCGAGGACAGCTCACCTTCCTGCAGGCGATAAAGCCCAATTTCAGGGCCGAAATACTGCGCCTCGAACCGGCCGGGGGACAATTCTCGCAAGGGCACTTCAAGCGTGTCGCCATTGGGTCGGGTGACCGTGACGGGGCCAACCTCTTCGTTCAGGGTCTGGCGGATGATGCGCATTGACTGCCCGTTGGCCTCTGCCCACAGCGCCTCTTCTTCAAGCTCGGGCTCTTTCATCATCCAGTGGGCAAGGCGGCGCAGCAGTTCCAACTGCGGGCCACCGCCCTCGTATCCGCGGCTCCACAGCCAGGCGTGGTCCGAGGCCAGCAACGCCACGCGCCCTTCTCCCACCCGGTCCAGAACCAGCAGCGGACGGTCGTCGACGCCGGTCATCAGCAACTCACCCGAGCGCTGTTTCACGTCGATCTGCCTCAGCCATGCGCCCCAGTCGCCCGTCTCACCCAGATCGGCGGTCACCGGATGACGCTGGCCCAGGTCTGTCACCGTGGGCACGTAGCGTTCTTCGATGACCCGGGCGGAGGGTTGCGCCGGCAGGATCGCAGACAGGGGCGAGCGAAAGATGCTGTCGGCGGTGGCAAAGTCGGGTCCGGCCGCAATCAGCACCGCACCGCCGTCATTGATGTAGTTGGTCACGTTGTCCAGATAGATCGCGGGCAGGATGCCGCGCCGCTTGTAGCGGTCAAAGATGATCAGGTCGAAATCGTTGATCTTCTCCAGAAACAGCTCGCGCGTGGGGAATGCGATCAGCGACAGTTCGTCCACCGGAACCCCGTCCTGTTTCTCGGGTGGGCGCAGGATGGTGAAATGCACCAGATCGACCGAGCTGTCGGATTTCAGCAGATTGCGCCAGGTTCGCCCGCCCGGATGCGGCTCGCCCGAAACCAACAGAACCCGAAGCCGGTCGCGCACGCCGTTCATCTGGATCAAGGCGGTGTTGTTGCGGTCGGTCAGTTCGCCGTCGGCCTGCGGAACCGTGAACTGGATGACGTTGCGCCCGCCATGGGGCAGGGTCACCGGCAGCTCGACATCCACACCGATCGGGATGCTGAACTGCTGCGGCTCGCCCCCGTCCACCGCAATCTCGAGCGGGGCGGACGCCGGACCGGCGGGCACCGCGCCACTGTCCTCGACCCGCAAGGTCAGAGTGACGGGCTCATCGATGATGGCAAAGGCCGGCGCATTACGCACGATCAGGCGGCGGTCCCAGTCCTGCGCGCGACCGGTCTGCAACAGGTGCATCGGCGCGGGCAGGTCGGGGGCCTGATCGACGTCATGCACGATGCCGTCCGACAGGACCAGAATTCCGGCGATCCGGGCGCGCGGTTCCTCGGCCAGCGCGGCATTCAGCGCCGCCATCACCTGGGTACCTTCGTCTCCGTCGCCGTCGCCCACGGTGATGCGGCGCAGTTCGGTGTTGTCGCGGGCCTCAATCTCGGCGGCCAGGGCCTCGGCGGTCTGCGCGGTCTGTTCGGCGCGGTCCGACAGGGTTTGGCTGGCGCTTTCATCCTCGATCATCAACACGATGTCGGTCAGCGGGGCGCGGTCCTCGATCTGGTAGACCGGGCCGGACAAAGCCGCCAGCAGCACCAGCGCCGCCAGTCCGCGCAACGCCCAACCCGACAGCCCGCGCCACAGCGCCAGAACCGTCGCGGCCAAAGCGATCGAACCGATGACCACCAGCACAGGCCACGGGATCAGCGGGTCAAAGATGACGGAACCGGTCATTGGCCCAACCTGTCAAGCAGAGCAGGCACGTGCACCTGATCGGATTTGTAGTTCCCGGTCAACACGTGCATGACCAGGTTGACGCCGAACCGGTTGGCCAGCTCGCGCTGGCGTTCTCCGGCATAGCCGCGCCCGACCGGCAGCAACGCCTGCCCGTTCCGGTCGATTGCCCAGGCCCCGGCCCAGTCGTTGCCGCCAATCACTACCGGAGTGACGTTATCGTTGAGGTTGCGGAAGGGCATGCCTTCGATCTGTTCGGCGTCCAGGGGCGCGGCCTCGACCCAGACCTCGGTTCCGGCAAAGCGGCCGGGGAAATCCTGCAACAGGTAGAACGCACGGGTCAGGACGTGATCGCGGGGAACAGGCTCTAACGCAGGGATATTCAGCGGCGCAGCCAGTTGCTGCAGCTTGCGCCCATTGGGGCTCGAGGCGCCGAACCCGGCGATGTTGGCGTCCCGCGTGTCAAACAGGATCATCCCGCCGGACCGCAGATAGCCGTTCAGCTTGGCATAAGCCTCGGCCGAAGGCTGGGGCTGATCCGGTGTGATCGGCCAGTAGAGCAGCGGGAAGAAGGCCAGTTCGTCACGTTCGAGGTCCACGCCCATGGGCTCGGCCGGTTCGACGGACGTGCGGTAAAACAGGGTTTGCGACAGGCCGCGCAGCCCGGCATGGGCGACGTCGTCAATCTGGGCATTGCCGGTCAGTACATGGGCCAGCACCAATTCCTTGGTCGCCTGCAGGGCGAATTCAGTCTCCTCGGGCGTCTGCGCATGCGCCTGCGGTGCGATCAGAACCGCACCCAGCGCGACCGCCGCCGCCCGCGCCAGCCCCAGACGCCCCGACAGCGCCAGCGAGGCCACGACGTCAACCGCCAGCAGGATCAGGGCCAGGCTCAGCAGCAGACCCCCGATCGGCGTCTCGGCACTGACCTCCTGCCCCTTGATCGGCACATCCGCAGGCCAACTTATCGGGCGCAGCGTGCTGTCCTCGGTGAGCACGTTCAGGGCCAGTTTCTGCTTGCCGCTTTCATACAGACCCGGGCGCAAGTCGGGGCCAAGGGCGCCGGATACCAGCGCCGGGCCATCGACACCGGCCAGATTGCCCGCATCAGACAAGGTTCCGAACCCGTCCATCACCTGAATCGGCTCCCACGTGGTGCCTTGCAGCTGTTCGACCTGCCGCGTCTTGGCGGCCGAGGCCACGGCCAGCCGGTCCAGCATTTCGACGAACAGGCCCGACAGCGGCAGAGTCGACCATTCGGCATCGGCGGTGACGTGGAACAGCACCACCTGACCCAGGCCCAGTGGCTTGCGCGTCACCAGCGGGGTGCCATCCGACAGCGCGGCGATCACCCGGTCGGCCAGGTTCGGGTCGGGCTGCGCCATCACCTGGGTGCTGACGGTCACGTCGTCTGGAATGCGCAACCCGTAAAAGGGCGAGCCTTCCTGGAAAGGCGCCAGCCCCTTGGCTTCGCCCCAGCTCATCGCGCCGCCGACCGAGCGGCCACCGCTGCGCAGCCGCACCGGCAGCAACGTGTCTTCGGCATCGCGGCCCAGATCGCTGCCTGCCATGTGCGGACCGGCAAAGCGCAGCAACAGCCCGCCCTGTTCGACCCATTCGACCAAACCGGCCTGTTCGCTGGGGGTCAGCTTGGCCACATCGGCCAGCACGATCACATCCGGGTTGGCGGGCAGAACCTCGGTCAGCCCGCCCTCGACGAAATCGGCGGTGGGGATCAGCACCTGCGTCAGGTAGTGCAGCGGCGACAACAGCTCCAGCCCCTCGCGATTGACGGTTCCGGCGATCAGGGCGACCTCGCGCCGGCGCAGGCTGTCATCGGTCAGCGACACCGCCCCGGCCGACCGCTGGCCCTGCAGCTCGAACCGAGTGATGCGGGCGCGCAGTTCGGACGGCAACGCCAGATCGGCCTGCGCCTGGGTCGCGCCGCTGTCAAAGCTGACCTCGACCGATTGCAGCAGGCGCATCACGCCCGCAGGGTCGCGCCCCTGCGCATTGATGGTGACGGTCTGCGCCGGACCGGGTGTGGCGCGCACCGCGGTCAGCCGGATCGCCCCGTCCTGATAGGTGGCCGGCCGCAGCGCCAGGATCGGCGCCGCCGCGCGATAGACCGTGACCGCGCCCCGCGCCTGAAGTGCAGACAGCAGGGTTTCACGGCCCGGATAGTCCAGCTTGTCGGTGAACCAGTGCGTGTCGAACCCGCCCTCGACCGCCGACAGGTCGGCCAGCGCCTGTTCGATCTGCGCCGCGTCCGGCTGCCACGGCTGCGGAACCAGCCCGGGCAGGCGGTTGCGCCAGGCTTCGGCGGCCTGGAAAACCGGCGGTTCCGGCTCGGTCAGTCGCAGAATCGACACCGGGCGCCCGGCCCGCCCGGCTTCGGTCAGCTGCGCGTCGATCTGCTCCAGCGTGGCGGGCCAGCGCGTGGCCCCGGCCCAGCTGGCATCCAGCACCAGCAGCAGCGGCCCCGATCCGGTTTGGTCGCGCGACGGGTTCAGCACCGGGCCGGCCAGACCAATGATGATCGCCGCTGCCGCCAGCATCCGCAGCAGCAGCAGCCACCACGGGGTGCGGTCGGATACACTCTCGTCGTCCTTCAGGCCCAGCAAGAGAGTCACCGCCGGGAACAGCCGGCGGATCGGCGCGGGCGGCACGGCGCGCAGGATCAGCCACAGGATCGGCAGGGTCAGCAGACCCAGCAACACCCATGGCGCGGTAAAGCCGATGCCCGCCAGAACCGTCATCGCGCCCCTCCGTCCAGCGCACGATAGAGCCACAATAGGGCCGCCTGCGCGCTGTCGCCCGTATGGTGCAGGCCCAGCTGCCAGCCGGTGACGCGGCACAGGCGGGTCAGGTCATCCTTGCGCCGCGCCAGCCGCGCCAGATAGCGCTCGCGCAGGTCGCCGGCCTTCAGTGTCTCGTGCCGGACCGTGCCGCCGACGCTTTCGAAGATGGTGCGCCCGCGATAGGGGAAGTTCTCCTCGCCCGGGTCCAAAACCTGCAGCAGCACACCGCGCACGCCGCGGTCGGCGGCCTTAGTCAGGGCCAGTTCGACCTCGTCCAGCGGGCCGAGGAAGTCAGAGATGAACACGGCGCGGGCATGGGGGATCATGGCGCGGTGCTCGGGCGGGGCATAATCGGCCTCGGTATCTTCGGACAGGGCCTGCGCCAGCCGGATGATCTGGGCATTGCCGCGCCGGGGCGGCAGGGTGGTTCCCGTCAGGCCCACACGCTCGCCCCCGCGCACCAGCAGGATCGCCGTTGCCAGCCCCAGCAGGCGGGCCCGGTCGGCCTTGGTGGGCAGGGATTTATCGGACGCAAAGCGCATCGAGGCGCCCTGATCGACCCACAGCATGATCGACTGCGCGATCTGCCATTCGCGTTCGCGCACATATTGCTGATCGCCGCGGGCCGAGCGCCTATGGTCGATCATCCGCCGGCTGTCACCGATCTGGGCCGGCCGGTATTGCCAGAAATCATCGCCCAACCCCGAACGCCGCCGGCCGTGATCGCCCAGCAGCACGGTTCCGGCCAGGTGTTCGGCCCGCGCCAACAGCGGCGGTAGCCGGGACGCCTCGGCCTCGGATCTTTCGCGAAGGGTGCGGGCCGCGTTCACGCCGCCGCCTCGGCCCGGACAAGCCCGGCCGCGGTGGTTTCGATCAGGTCGGCCAGGCTGTCACCGCGCGCCCGCGCGGCGAAGTTCAGCGCCATCCGGTGGCTGAGCACCGGGCGCGCCATGTCCAGCACGTCCTCTGCATTGGGGGCCAGCCGGCCCTGCAGCATCGCCCGCGCCCGCACCGTCATCATCAGCGCCTGCGCCGCGCGCGGACCGGGGCCCCAAGCGACGGTCTCGGACACACGCTCGGTCACGCCGGGTTCTTCGGGGCGGAACGCGCGCACCAGATCGAGGATCAGTTCGACCACCGACTCGCCCACCGGCATCCGGCGCAGCAGAATCTGCGCGGCCAGCAATTCTTCTTTGGTGAAGATCTGGTGCGCCTCCTCCTCGGCCACGCCGGTGGTGGCCAGCAGGATGTCACGCTCGGTCTGGCGGTCGGGATAGTTCACGTCGATCTGCACCAGGAACCGGTCCAACTGGGCCTCGGGCAGCGGATAGGTGCCCTCCTGTTCGATCGGGTTCTGGGTGGCAAGCACATGGAACGGCACGCCCAGCGCGCGGTCTTCGCCTGCGACGGTCACCGTGCGTTCCTGCATCGCCTGCAACAGCGCCGACTGGGTGCGCGGGCTGGCGCGGTTGATCTCGTCCGCCATCAAGAGTTCACAGAAGATCGGACCGGGAATGAATCGGAAATGGCGGCTGCCATCCTCGGCGGTGTCCAGAACCTCGGACCCCAGAATGTCGGCCGGCATCAGGTCGGGCGTGAACTGGATGCGGTTGCCATGCAGGCCCATGACCGTCGACAGGGTTTCGACCAGCCGCGTTTTGCCCAGGCCCGGCAGCCCGATCAGCAGGGCATGACCGCCACACAGCAGCGCCGTCAGCGTCAGGTCGACGACCCTCTCCTGCCCGATGAAGCGGCGGGTGATCGAGGATTTGGCCTGTTGCAGTTTCTCTTCCAGCGCTTCGATCTCGGAGACGAGGTCGGCAGGTTCGGTCATGACTTTCCCTTCCGTGGACTTATTATGGTTGAAGTGTATCGCGCTGAGAGGAAATGGCAAAAACAATGAGCGGACAAAATCCTGTGAAGCCGTCCCCTGAGGGTCTGGCGGCCTCGGTCAAGGCGGCCAAACCGCGGGGTCTGCCCCCTGTCGACAGCTGGAATCCTCCGTTCTGCGGCGATCTGGACATGCGCATCGCGCGCGATGGCACCTGGTATTACCTAGGGTCGCCCATCACCCGGTTCGAGCTTGTGAAGCTTTTTTCCTCAATTCTTAAGAAAGAAGGGGACGCCTATTTTCTGGTCACCCCGGTCGAAAAGGTCGGCATCACGGTCGAAGACGCGCCGTTTGTGGCGGTCGATTTCGACCGGACCGGCGCGGACGAGGATCAGGTTCTGACCTTTACCACCCATGTCGGCGATACGGTGTCGGCGGGTCCGGATCACCCGATACGGGTGGCCATCGACCCGGAAACAAACGAACCCAGACCCTATATATTGGTGCGATCGAACCTCGAGGCGCGGATCGACCGCAAGAGTTTCTACCGCCTTGTGGACATTGCGACGGAACGCGCCGGGCAGGTCGGGGTCTGGTCCGGCGGGCAGTTCTTTGTCTTGGGTCGCGCCGAGGAAACGCCTTAGGCAACCCGTCGTGCGGGACGGTCTTGCGCAAGGACAACCGCCAGCGCCACGACTCCGGCGCCCAGCGCCCGGGTCCAGTTCCACTCCGAACCCAGAACCACCATGATGAGCATCACGTAGAACGGGGCCACATTGATGTGGAATGACGCCAGAGCAACACCCAGCCGGCCGATCGAAGCGATGAACAGGACCTGGCTGAGGCCGAGAGAGATCACGGCGTAGATCGCCAGCATTCCTGCCTGCTGCGGGTCGATCGGCGACGATGGCCAGACTTCGAACCCGAGGACGCTCGACAGATAGAACAGCGCGCCGGCCATGAACGTGCCGCCGATCAGCGTGATCGTGGTACGTCCGGTCTGGCTGAGGTCCGGGAAGTCCCGCGCGGTCGCCATGCTGGCCCAACAGAACAGCGCGGTCGAGGCGATGGCGCAGAGCGCACCCAGTCCCAGCTGGGCCGGCGCCACCGCGCTGGTTGCGATCAGTCCACCGAGGATCGAAACAGCAACGCCCAGCGCGAAGTTCCAGCGCAATCTGCGCGTTCCTGCGGCCAGCTCGAGCAGTGTCGCAATCAAGGGCGCACAGGACGCGATGATGGCAACGGTCACGGGATCGGTCAGTTTCTGCGCGAGGATGATCAGGAACATGCCCAATCCAAGGCCAAACCCGCCCACTCGCATCGCATGGGCCCAACGCGCCCGCAGAACCGTATCCGCGCCATCGATCCACAGCCAGATCGGGATCATCACGGCCACCGCCAGCATCAGCCGCGCAGCCAGCAAGGCAACCGGCGGCCAGGTCTGCAGCAGGATTTCGGCCGCCGGGAATCCGGCCGCCCAGGTCAGCATCGACGCCACCGCCAGCCCGTTTCCGGACAGGGCGGATTGCCGCGCACCGGGCACAGCGAAACTGGGCCCGCGAACGGGGTCCGGACTCATGGCCATCGGTTTCAATCCTTTTGTTGGTGCAGCGCTACGAAAATGATTCGCTGCAATACCCCGACCCTTCACATTCGGCCCGCGCCGGTCTGGCCGATTTTCGACATATTGTCGTTTTCAAACCCTTTCTCTGCGCGCCGCCCACGACTAAGGTCAGCACGCCATCGGACAGAGAGGACAATGCCCCGATTTGCCGCCAATATCTCGCTGCTCTTTGCCGAGCTGCCTTACCTCGACCGGTTCAAGGCGGCCGCGGATGCCGGGTTCAAGGCAGTCGAGATCCTGTTTCCCTATGACCTGGCGGCCAAGGAAACACGCCGCGCATTGATGAACAACGGTCTGGACTTGGTGCTGATCAACGCGCCGCCGCCCAACTATACCGGCGGCCAGCCGGGCTATGCGGCTGTTCCGGGGGGCGAAGGGCGGTTCCAGTCCGACATCCGCCGCGTGCTGCGCTATGCCGAGGCGTTGAGGCCGGGCCTGATCCATGTGATGGCGGGCTATGCCTCGGGGGCGGACGCGCAGGACTGTTTCGTGCGCAACCTGCAATGGGCCGCGGATTTTGCACCGCATCAGCAGTTCACGATCGAACCGCTGAACCCCGTCTCGCAGCCCGGATACTTCCTGAATGACTATGATCTGGCCGCCGCGTGCCTGGACCGGATCGACCGTCCGAATGTGGGCCTGCAATTCGACAGCTTTCATGCCCGGATGATCCATGGCGATGCACAGGCCGTCTGGGACAGATTCCGCGGCCGGATCGTACATGTTCAGATCGGCTCGGCCGCCGACCGCTCGGAACCCGGCCGGGACGAGACCGATTTCCCCGCCCTGTTCGCAGCGATCGACGACAGCGGTTATCACGGCTGGGTCAGCGCCGAATACACGCCCTCAACCCGGCGCACCGACGCCTCTCTGCACTGGATGCGATAGGCCTGTGCACCTGCGCACTGGAAATCACATCTTGGATATCGCATACGAAGCGGCGACTCAGCAGAGGAACAACCGCATGATCCCCGCCCGCTTTATGATCCCCGCCCGCTTTACCCCCGTCCTGTTCGGATTGATCCTGTCGGGGCTGATGTCCTGCATCGTGACCTGCATCGCAACGGTCAAAGAGATCGGGCTGGGCCCCGAGACCTTTGCCAGCTGGATGGGCGCGTGGAGCATCAGCTGGCCAGTAGCGTTTGCGGTGGTTCTGGTCATGGCACCGTTGACCCGTCGGCTGGTCGCGCTGTTGGTCAGGCCCGAGGCCTGACCTGCCGCGAAGATGGCCCGCCGGGCCTGATGAGCGGCACGGCGCTTGCCTAATGCGCCTCGGCCCAGTTGGCGCCTTTGCCCGCATCCACCGTCAGTTTCACGTCCAGCTTCACTGCCGGATCGGGCGCGTTTTCCATCACGTCGCGCGCAATCTCGATGGTCTGATCCACCGCGTCTTCGGCCACTTCGAACAGCAGTTCGTCATGCACCTGCAGCAGCATCTTGGCTGGCAGCCCGTCTATCGCCTCGGGCATCCGCACCATCGCCCGACGGATCACGTCCGCCGCTGTACCTTGGATCGGCGCGTTGATCGCCGCCCGGCGCGCGAACCCCGCATGCGGCCCCTTGGCGTTGATTTCTGTCGTGTGGATCTTGCGACCAAACAGGGTCTGCACATAGCCATGCTCTTTGGCAAAGGCGATGGTGTCATCCATATAGCGCCGGATGCCCGGGAAACGCTCGAAATAGCGGTCGATGAAGCCCTGCGCCTCGGCCCGCGGAATGCGCAGGTTGCGCGCCAGGCCAAAGCCCGAAATGCCGTAGATCACGCCGAAATTGATCGCCTTGGCCTTACGGCGAATCTCGGGCGTCATCTCGTCCAGCGGCACGTCAAACATTTCCGACGCGGTCATGGCGTGAATGTCCAGCCCGTCGGCAAAGGCCTGTTTCAAAGCCGGAATGTCGGCGATATGCGCCAGGATGCGCAGCTCGATCTGTGAATAATCGAGCGACACCAGAACATTGCCCGGCTCGGCGATGAAAGCCTCACGGATGCGGCGGCCTTCTTCTGTGCGCACCGGGATGTTCTGCAGGTTGGGGTCGGTCGAAGCCAGACGCCCCGTGTTCGCCCCGGTGATGGCATAGGACGTATGCACCCGTCCTGTGTCGGGGTTGATATGGGTCTGCAGTGCGTCGGTATAGGTCGATTTCAGCTTGGACAGTTGCCGCCAGTCCAGCACACGGCGCGGCAGCTCATGCTCGGTCGCCAGATCTTCCAGCACGTCGGCACCGGTCGAATACTTGCCGGTCTTGCCCTTCTTGCCGCCTTCCAGACCCATCTTGTCGAACAGGATCTCGCCCAGCTGCGCGGGCGAGCCGACGTTGAAGGTTTCTCCGGCCAACTCATGGATTTCCGCCTCTAAACCGGCCATTTTCTGGGCAAAGGCGTTCGACATACGGCTCAGCACGTCGCGGTCGACCTTGATGCCATGCATCTCCATCTCGGCCAGAACCGGCACCAGGGGGCGCTCGAGCGTTTCATAGATGGTGGTCACCTGAACCCGGTGCAGCTGCGGCTTGAACAGCTTCCACAGACGCAGGGTGATGTCGGCATCCTCGGCGGCATAGGCGGTGGCCTCGTCGATCGGCACCTTGTCGAAGGTGATCGCCGATTTGCCCGAGCCCAGCAACGGCTTGATCGGGATCGGTGTGTGGCCGAGATAGCGTTCGGACAAGGTGTCCATGCCATGCCCATGCTCGCCCGCATGCATGGCATAGGACATCAGCATCGTGTCGTCGATCGGGGCCACATCCACGCCATAGCGCGCAAAGATCTTGGCGTCATATTTCATGTTCTGCCCGACCTTCAGGATCGACGGGTCCTCAAGAACCGGCTTGAGCAGCTTCAGCGCCTCATCCAGCGGCATCTGCCCCTCGGCCAGCGCCTCCGAGCCGAACAGGTCGTCGCTGGCTCCCTCGCGGTGGGTCAGCGGGATATAGCAGGCCTCGCCGGGCTCGATGCATAGCGAGATGCCGACCAGATCGGCGATCATTTCGTTCAGGCCCGTGGTCTCGGTATCCACGGCCAGCCAGCCGCGCTCATAGGCTTGATCGATCCATTTCCGCAGCGCCGCCGCATCGCGCACGCATTCGTATTTGCTGGCATCGAACGGAATGTCCTCGGCCTGCGGCTCATCTGCCGCCGGCGCCGGAGTATCCGCGATCACCGGCGGTTCGACGCCCAGCTTGTCGGCGATCCGCTTGGTCAGAGTGCGGAACTCCATCTCGGCCAGAAACGCCATCAGCTTGTCCGGATCGGGATCGCGCAGCTCCAGATCATCCAGCGTGAAATCCAGCGGTGTTTCGCAATCCAGCTGCACCAGCCTCTTCGACAACTCGATCTGATCTCGTTTCTCGATCAGGGTTTCGCGGCGCTTGGGTTGCTTGATCTCCTCGGCGCGGTCCAGCAGCGTCTCCAGATCGCCGAACTCGTTGATCAGCAGTGCCGCCGTCTTGATCCCGATCCCCGGCGCGCCCGGCACGTTGTCGACGCTGTCGCCGGCCAGCGCCTGCACATCGACGACACGCTCGGGGTAGACGCCGAATTTCTCGAACACCCCCTCGCGGTCGATGCGCTTGTTCTTCATGGCATCCAGCATCTCGACACCGTCGCCCACCAGCTGCATCAAGTCCTTGTCGGAACTGACGATGGTCACCCGCCCCCCGGCCTGGCGCGCCTGGCAGGCCAGCGTGGCGATGATGTCGTCGGCCTCGTACCCCTCCAGCTCTTTGCAGGCGATATTGAAGGCCTCGGTCGCCTGCCGGGTCAGCGGGATCTGCGGGCGCAGGTCCTCGGGCATCGCCTCGCGGTTGGCCTTGTAGAGGTCGTACATGTCATTGCGGAAGGTGTGCGAGCCCTTGTCGAAGATCACTGCCAGATGGGTCGGCGCGTCAGGGCCGTGGTCGCCATCCACGTAACGCTGCAGCATGTTGCAAAAGCCCGAAACGGCGCCAATCGGCATCCCGTCCGATTTCCGCGTCAGCGGCGGAAGGGCGTGATAGGCGCGAAAGATGAAGGCCGATCCGTCGATCAGATGCAGATGGCAGCCTTTTCCGAATTTGCTCATGCGCGCTCTCCCTGTCGGTCAGGGACGGTTCTGCCACAGGGGCAGCCGGGTGACCAGTCAGGAACGCGCCCTAGTCGCCAAACAGACCGCTGAAAACATCCGAGAAACTGTTCAGCAGCGCCATGATGACCAGCGCACCGAGGAACGCGAAAAACGCCATCGCGAAGAACTGGAACAGGATCGCGCCCGTTCCGATGACCAAACCGGCGATGGCCGGGCGGCGTTTTTCGTGCCGCAGGATGCCGATGACCGAGACGACGATCGCCAACCCGCCCAGCATGGCGACGCCGATCTGCAGAAAGTCATCCAGATCGCGGGTGGGCGCGACCGGCGCGGGCTGTTCCATCCCCGCGGCGGCCCGCAGGGTCGATTTGCCCAACTCGGCGGCCAGTTCGCCCAGCGTCACGCCGGAGGATTGCTGCGGTGCGAACGGCCCTGCCCAGAACACGAACAAGGCTGCGAACAGGGCCAGTGCCGCAAGGCAAAAGCCAGCCCATCCAAAAACCGGATTGCCGGTATCAGCAGCAGTCATATCGGTCATCATTCGCACCTACGTTGGTCACACCAACGCACTAGGTGAAAATCGCGGCGAGATTTGGGCGGACCGCGGTTGGGCAGGCAATCAGTGTTGCTGTGCGTCCTTCAGAACATACTTGCAATCGCAATAGGGGCACTCGACCCAGCCCTGATCCTCGGGGATCTGCAACCAGACGCGCGGATGGCCCAGCGCGCCCTCGCCGCCATCACAGGCGACACGGCTTGTCTCGACGATCTTGGTTTCCGGAGCTTCGATTGTCACGGCGTGCGATCCTTCACTGGTTGTCGGCCTCGCGGGCATGCATTAGGTGCGTTTATGAGCGATCAGGAAACCGGGGGCAAGAGCCAGCAATGACCGATGCAGCGATCAGCCTTCGCGGCCTGCGCAAAACCTATCGCGGCGGCAAGGGCCAGCCCGAGAAACACGCGCTGAAGGGCATCGATCTGGATATCCCGCGCGGGTCTGTCTTCGGCCTGTTGGGGCCGAACGGCGCCGGCAAATCGACCCTGATCAACATCCTGGCGGGGTTGGTGATCAAGACCGCGGGCCAGGTGACGATCTGGGGCTATGACCAGGACCGCAACCCGCGCCAGGCCCGCGCCGCCATCGGGGTGATGCCTCAAGAGCTGAACCTCGATCCGTTCTTTACCCCCCGCGGCGCGCTCGAGGTGCAGGCGGGGCTCTATGGCGTTCCCAAATCGCAGCGGCGCAGCGACGAGATCCTCGAACTAGTGGGCCTCAGCGACAAGGCCGAGGCCTATGCCCGCACGCTGTCGGGCGGGATGCGGCGGCGCCTGCTGCTGGCCAAGGCACTGGTGCACCACCCCAAAATCCTGGTTCTGGACGAACCCACCGCCGGCGTGGACATCGAACTGCGCCAGATGCTGTGGGCCAATGTGCGCAAGCTGAACCAGCAGGGCATGACCATCATCCTGACCACGCACTACCTGGAAGAAGCGCAGGAGATGTGCGACGAGATCGCCATCATCAACCACGGGGAAAAGGTGGCGCAGGACAGCACCGCCAACCTGCTGGGCCGCATGGACGGCCGCACCATGGTCATCACCCCCGAGGCCCCCGTGACCGCCCTGCCCGCCGCCCCCGGCGTTCAGGCCAGCCTGCGCGACGACGGCAGTCTGGCGCTACACTACCGCAGCCCGGAAACCAGCGCCGAGCAGGTGCTCGAAGCGGTCCGCCAAGCCGGTATCCGCATCCGCGACGTGCGCACCGAAGAGGCCGATCTCGAGGACGTGTTCCTGGCCCTGACCTCCGCGCGCGCCGACGATGCCCCGGCCGATGATCAGGACCAGCCGCGCCGAGGCCTGCACCGGGTCAAGCTGTGACTAGGCACCGTGCCACTTCGGTCTGGGCAGATGAGGTTTTTTGCAGAACAACATAAGGCCATTCGCCGTGCCGTCCTTGAGTGGCGGCATTGCGAGCCAAGCGGTCATCCAGAACACGCAATTCCCAGCCGAGATGCAGGTCAGTGTCGGACTATACGGGGGCCGTAGCTGACTGACTGGTCAGAGCAGACAACATGACCACGTCTTATTAACTCGCCAACTAGCGTTTCTAGTTCTTCGTGTTCCAAGGTCTTTCGAAAAAGGGCATTCACCGTTCCTTTTAGGGTTTTGATCTTCCTTGGACGCGAAGTTCCTCTAGACTGCAAACTGTCAACAATCGCATCAATTTTTTGATCTAACGAACTTGCGTTCGAGATTTTGACGAATGGGATTTCGGATATGTCAATATGACGGAGAGCAGGGATCTTCCTTTGTCGCAAATGTGCAATCAAAGGGTCGAAGCCCTTGTCACGAGAAATAATATGAAAGTATGCATCGGCATTGTTGGCCGCGAGTTCTCCCAAATAAAAAGCGATATGGAAGTCTAAGGCATTTGAGCCGTTACCCGTTATCTTCTTATAACCAGCACTTTCTCCTAAGCTTTGAAGTGCTTTTGCGAAGTCAAAAGGTACACTCTTTTGGTTAGCGCCGACGAAGACAATCAACCTGCAGTCATGCCCACTGAGGAGTTCAAGGTTCTTCGGCTGAACATTTTCGAAGTCGATCAGGATAAAGTTTTTTTTCAAAGGCCGTGCTCCAATTCGAGCTCGAATCAAATACAGATTACTGGATAAGGTCAATACGAAGCACCTTTATCCGCTGTGGGCTCGAACCAGAATTTCACTGCACCTGAATCGACACCCCAATTTCTGCGCACTGCAGACAGGGACTCGAAAAAGAACAAAACAAGAATATAATGACGACTCGCCATGTATGCCGAGCTGTCGATCACGTCGAACTTCACCTTCCTCACCGGGGCCTCGCACCCCGAGGAGTACATGGAGCGCGCCGTCACCCTGAGCCTGCCCGCCATCGCCATCGCCGATGACAACTCGGTGGCGGGCATCGTCCGCGCGCACACCCAGACGCGCGAGATCGCCCGCAAGGTGCGTGAACGCCGCGCGTGGGAGGAGCAGAACACGCCCATCGGCCCGCCCTGCCCCGATCACATCCCGAAACCGCCCTCGTTCCCGGTGCATGCGGTGCCGCACCTGATCCCGGCGGCGCGGCTGCTCTTTGCCGATGCCCCGCCCGTCACTGCCCTGCCCCTCAACCGGCAGGGCTGGGCCAGCCTGTGCCGCCTTCTGTCCACCGGACGGCTGCGCGCGGCCAAGGGTGACTGCATCCTGCACCTGTCCGACCTGCTGGAGTTTTCCGACGGTCTGCACCTGCTGCTCTGGCCACAGGCGGGCCGTCCGACCGGCGGCGCGAGCGGGTGGCGGACACAGGCGCAACAGCTGACGCGCCGCTTTGCCGGACGCATGCACCTACTGATGCATCCCCGCTATGACGGGGCAGATGCAGCATTTTTCCGTTTGTTAGAGGCTGAATCTCACCACCTGGACCTGCCCACCATCGCCAGCGCCGCGCCGATGATGCATCACGGCTCGCGCCGCCGGCTGGCCGATGTGCTGACCGCGATCCGCCTGCGTCGCAAGGTGGACGATCTGGGCCGCCACGCGCTGGCCAATGGCGAACAGCGCCTGCGGTCCGAGGCCGAGATGCTGCGCATCTTCAAGGGGCATGAAGGCGCCATGGCCCGCGCTTATGCGCTCAGCCAGGAACTCACCTTCTCGCTGGACGAGCTGCGCTATGAATACCCCAGCGAGGTCAGCGGCGCGGAAACCCCCGCCCAGCGCCTGCATCGGCTGGCGCATGAAGGGTTGAAATGGCGCTATCCCGCCGGCGCCCCTGAAAAGGTCAAGGCGATGCTGGCGCATGAGCTGACCCTGATCGGCAAACTGAAATACGAGCCCTATTTCCTGACCGTCCGCGACATCGTGCAGTTTGCCCGCAGCCGCGGGATCCTGTGCCAGGGGCGCGGGTCGGCGGCCAATTCGGTGGTCTGCTATTGCCTGGGCGTCACCTCGGTCAGCCCCGAGATGGGCACCATGGTGTTTGAACGATTCGTCTCCGAGGCGCGGGACGAGCCGCCCGACATCGACGTGGATTTCGAACATGAACGCCGCGAAGAGGTGATCCAGCACATCTATGAACGCTATGGCCGCCACCGCGCGGGGCTTTGCGCCACGGTGATCCACTATCGCGGCAAGCGCGCCATCCGCGAGGTGGGCCGCGCCATGGGCCTGACCGAGGACACGATTTCCGCCCTGTCCTCGCAGCTGTGGGGGTTCTTCTCGACCGCAGGGCTCGAGGCCGAGCGAATGCGCGAAATCGGCCTCGACCCCGAGGATCGCCGTATGAAACAGACTCTAACACTGGTGCATCAGATCAACGGCTTCCCCCGCCACCTGTCCCAGCATGTGGGCGGGTTCATCATCACCGAGGGCCGTCTGGACGAACTGGTGCCCATCGAGAACGCCACGATGGAGGACCGCACGGTCATCTGTTGGGACAAGGACGACATCGACAGTCTGGGCATCCTCAAGGTCGATGTCCTGAGCCTTGGCATGCTGACCTGCATCCGCAAGGCATTCGACCTGATCGCCCAGCACCACCAGACCAGCTATACGCTCGCCACCCTGCCGCCCGAGGACCCGGCGGTCTATGACATGTTGTGCCGCGCGGATTCGGTGGGCGTGTTCCAGGTGGAATCCCGTGCGCAGATGAACTTCCTGCCCCGGATGCGGCCGCGCAATTTCTATGACCTGGTGATCGAGGTCGCCATCATCCGCCCCGGCCCCATCCAGGGCGACATGGTGCATCCCTATATCCGCCGCCGGAACGGCGAGGAGGAGGTCAGCTTTCCCTCGGACGCACTGGGCGAAGTGCTGGGCAAGACGCTGGGCGTGCCGCTGTTTCAGGAACAGGCGATGCAGATCGCCATCGTCGGCGCGGGCTTCACCCCCGAGCAGGCCGACCGGCTGCGGCGGTCGCTGGCGACCTTCAAGAAGCACGGCAATGTCAGCGAATTTCGCACCCTGTTCCTGCGCGGGATGCAGCGCAACGGCTATGACGCCGAATTTGCCGAGCGCTGTTTCTCGCAGATCGAGGGGTTCGGCTCCTACGGCTTCCCCGAAAGCCACGCGGCCAGCTTTGCGCTGCTGGTCTATGCCAGCGCCTGGATCAAGTGCCACCATCCGGGGATTTTTGCCTGCGCGCTGCTGAATTCGCAGCCGATGGGGTTCTATGCCCCCGCCCAGATCGTGCGCGATGCGCGCGAGCATGGCGTGCAAGTGCGTCCGGTCTGCATCAATGCCAGCTTCTGGGACAACGTGATGGAGCCAGACGGCCATGGCGGGCTGGCCCTGCGGCTGGGCTTTCGCCAAATCAAGAGCCTGAGCGAAGAGGACGCCAGTTGGCTGACCGCCGCGCGCGGCAACGGCTACCACCAGGTTGACGACGTCTGGCGCCGCGCGGGCCTTGGCCCCTCGGTGATCGAGCGTCTAGCCGAGGCCGATGCCTTTGCCGCCTGCGGCCTGACCCGGCGCGAGGCGCTGTGGCAGGCCAAGGCGATCGCCACCGCCAAACCCCTGCCCCTGTTCGCGCAGGATCTGGAAGGCGAGGCGCTGGACGAACCCGCCGCCCATCTGCCGCAGATGTCGCTGGGCGAGCAGGTGGTCGAGGATTACGTCGCCACCCGCCTGAGCCTGCGGGCACACCCGGTGGCCCTGTTGCGGCACCTGCTGACGCCGGGGCAGCGCGACAATTCCGCCCCTGCATCCGGGCCGAAAAACGCGGTATCTGCCCGGAACAGAGCCTGAATCGAAAGCCCCGATAATGACCCGGCCCGTACTGCCCCCGCGTTTTCCAGCCACGCCCGACCAGATCCAGGCGCAGGTCACCGCATTCTACGCCCGCGTCCGGCAGGACGCCCTGCTGGGCCCGATCTTCAACCGCCACGTCACCGACTGGCCCGCGCATGAGGACCGGATCGCCGCCTTCTGGCGCAACGCCATCCTGTACGAGCGCGGCTACAGCGGCAATCCGCAGCGCGTGCATATCGAGCGCCCGGACGTGAAACCCGAAATGTTCCCCCATTGGCTGGACCTGTTCGAAGAGGTCGCCCACGGCACCCTGCCCCCGGAAACGGCCACGCCCTGGGTGGCGCTGGCCCGCCGCATCGGGACGGGGATGCAGGCCGGTGTCGCGGCCGCCCGCCAACCGGCCGGGGCACCGCCGATCCTGCGCTGAACGGCCGGCCCCGCAGAGATGTTAGCGGTAAAGTTTGGACTATCCGACTCTGCCGATTGGGTTTAATCAGGCCTCAGACACCTGCCAAAGCATCCAATCGCCCGGGACCAGCCAGATGAGCACACAGAACTCGACCCTGCAGGGACTTGGATTTGCCTTTCTCGGGTTTGCCGTCTTTGCCACCCATGACGCGCTGATCAAGACGCTGGGCGGCACCTATTCCGTGCTGCAGATCATCTTTTTCGCCACGCTGTTCTCCTTTGTGCCGATGGCGGTCACGATTCTTGCGGACAAGGCCACTGGAAACTTCCTGCCCCGCCATCCTTGGTTGGTCATGCTGCGCTCGGGGCTGATGGTCACGGGTATGTCCTGTGCCTTCTACGCCTTTTCGGTCCTGCCCCTGGCCGAAGTCTATTCGCTGCTGTTTTCCTTTCCGCTAATCGTCACCGTCCTGTCGATCCCGATTCTGGGCGAGGTCGTGCGCGCCCAACGCTGGGCCGCAGTGGGCGTGGGCCTGATCGGGGTACTGATCGTCCTGCGCCCCGGCGCGACCGAGATCACCCTCGGCCACCTTGCCGCCCTGACGGCCGCGTTCTGCAGCGCCTTCGCATCCGTGCTGGTGCGAAAGATCGGAAACGAGGAACGCTCGGCGGTGCTGATCCTTTATCCGATGCTGCTGGCGATCGCGGTCATGAGCCTTGCGCAACCGGCGGTCTATCAGCCGCCCTCTCTGATCCATCTGGCGATGATGGCTTTGGTCGGCGTGTTTTCGGTGATCGCCCAGCACCTGATCATCCTGGCCTATCGCGCGGCACCGGCGGGCGTGGTTGCACCCAGCCAGTACAGCCAGATCATCTGGGCCACGATTTTCGGCGCGGTGTTCTTTGGGGAAAAGCCCGACAAATGGGTGGCCGTGGGTGCCGCGATCATCATCGCATCGGGCATCTTCGTCGTCTGGCGCGAAAGCCGGGCAGACGTGTCCACGAACAAACCAGTTCTACGTGTGCGTTCGCCACGCGTAGATACGGGCGCATCAGCAAGGCCAAAGTCGAACACCGACCAGTCTTGAGCTGAGCCGCCACAAAAAAACGGCGCAGATCGACTGCGCCGTCCAATTTTTGTCAAGGTGACCCAAACCTCAATAAACCACCACCGACCGGATGCTTTCGCCCTTGTGCATCAGATCGAAGCCGGTGTTGATGTCGTCCAGGCCCATGGTGTGGGTGATCATCGGGTCGATCTCGATCTTCCCTTCCATGTACCAGTCGACGATTTTGGGCACGTCCGTGCGCCCACGCGCGCCGCCGAAGGCGGTGCCGCGCCACGACCGGCCGGTGACCAGCTGGAACGGACGGGTCGAGATCTCGGCCCCCGCGGGTGCCACACCGATGATGATGGATTCGCCCCAGCCTTTGTGCGCCGATTCCAGCGCCGCGCGCATCACCTGCACGTTGCCGGTGGCGTCAAAGGTGTAATCCGCACCGCCCTTGGTCAGGTTCACCAGATAGGGGACAAGATCGCCCTCGACCTCGGTCGGGTTCACGAAATCGGTCATGCCGAATTTTTCGGCCATCTCGACCTTGGCGGGGTTCAAGTCAACGCCGACGATCTGATCGGCCCCGGCCAGACGCAGACCCTGGATCACGTTCAGGCCGATGCCGCCCAGGCCGAACACGATGGCGCGGCTGCCGATCTCGACTTTGGCGGTGTTGATCACCGCGCCGATGCCCGTGGTCACGCCACAGCCGATATAGCAGATCTTGTCGAACGGCGCGTCCTCGCGCACCTTGGCAAGTGCAATCTCGGGCAAAACCGTGTGGTTCGAGAAAGTCGAGCATCCCATGTAGTGCAGGATCGGATCCCCATCCAGCGTCGAGAAACGCGAGGTGCCGTCGGGCATCAGGCCCTTGCCCTGCGTCTCGCGGATGGCCTGGCACAGATTGGTCTTGGGATGCAGGCAGTATTCGCACTCGCGACATTCCGGAGTGTAGAGCGGGATCACGTGATCGCCCGGCTTAAGGCTGGTCACGCCGGGGCCGACCTCGACCACGACGCCCGCGCCCTCGTGGCCCAGAATGGCCGGAAACAGGCCTTCGGGGTCGGCGCCCGACAGGGTGAATTCGTCGGTATGGCAGATGCCGGTGGCCTTGATCTCGACCAGAACCTCGCCCGCCTTGGGGCCTTCGAGGTTCACGTCCATCACTTCCAAGGGCTTGCCCGCCTGAACGGCGACGGCGGCACGGGTTCGCATGTTGCTTGTCTCCCTGTCTTGTTTGACCCGACCCTGCGTCAAATACAGGGTGTTTTCAACTGCGCTTTCATGGCAGTCTCTGTAAGCTTTTGATATTTCAGAAACGACATTGCCGAAAAGAGGAGCGCCAATGTACCGGTTCATCCCGATCCTGATCGTCCTGGCCGCCTGCGCCGAAACCGACCTGCCCGAACCGGGCTCTGCCGAACTGGATGCCGCCCCGGTGGATCTGGCCTTTTGCAAGGGCGAACCCTTTGCCCAGTCCGTTGGGCAACCGGTCTCGACCATTCAGGCCAGCCTGCCGGAACGGAGCCGCGTTCTGGGCCCTGATGACATCGCCACGCAGGATTACCGCATCGACCGGCTGAACGTCTATGTGAACGGAGCCGGGGTCATTCAGCGGCTGACCTGCGGATAAGGGCGGACTCGACTCGGGGTATGATTCTCAGATAAGAACAAAATGAGAACATTTTGATGTCTGCCCGATGCCCAAACGCCGAATACTCTCGTTGTGGTTTCCCCGTCTGGGGGCCGAACGGCTGATCCGCGCCGCGCGGGGCCTGCATACAGGCCCGCTGGCGGTGGTGGCCGAACAGTCGAACATGCAGGTCATCACCTCGCTGAATGCCGAGGCACAAGCAGCCGGTCTGCGCGTGGGCCAGCCGGTGCGCGATGCCCATGCCATGTGCGCGGCCCTTGTCACCCGCCCCCGCAACGCCCCGGCCGAGGCCGCATTTCTGACTGCGCTGCGCCGCTGGGCGGGCAAGTTCAGCCCCTGGGTCGCCGAAGAGGCGCCCGATGGCCTGATCGTCGATCTGTCAGGCTGCGCCCACCTGTTCGGCGGCGAAGAGGCGCTGCTGGAGGTGATCGAGACCGACTGCGCCGACATGGGGCTGAGCGTGCAGATGGGCATCGCCGACACGCTGGGCGCGGCCTGGGCGCTGGCGCGCTATGCCGGGCAAGAGGCCACCTCGGACCGCAATGGCGACGCCATTTCCCAAGAGGCCCGCGCCACCCGCGCCCGGGCTGGCAAGCGGCGGCACTGGACCAAGGGCGGCGCCGCGCCGCAGGTGGTGGCCGCGGGCGGCGGGGCCCGGATCGCGCCGCCGGGGCAGGCCTATGGCGTACTCAGCCCCCTGCCCATCGCGGCGCTGCGGCTGGACGACCAGACCGTGGCGCAGCTGAACCGGCTGGGCCTGCGGCGGATCGGCGACCTGCTGGGCCAGCCGCGTGCCGGTTTGGCCCGCCGGTTCGGGCGCGGGCTGGTGCTGCGGTTGGATCAGGCGATGGGCAGCGCGCCCGAGCCGGTCTCGCCCGCCCGCCCCCCGCATCACTTTGCGGTGCGAATGACCCTACCCAACCCGATCGGTCTGGCCGAGGACGTGATGGCCGCCATCGACCGGATGCTGCCGACCCTGTGCGCGCGGCTGGAAGAAAAGGCGCGCGGGGCGCGGACCCTGCGGCTCGAGGCGCATCGCACCGATCAGGCGGCCGAGATCGTCGAGATCGGGCTGGCCCGCCCGAGCCATGACAAATACCGCATTCGCCCTTTGTTAGAGATGAAAATCGACCAGATCGACGCAGGCTATGGAATCGACATGCTGCGCCTTGCGGCGGTGCAGACCGAGCCGGTGCATGCCCGCACCCTGACCGGCCATGCGGAGGCCAGCCGCGCCGTCCGCAACCGGCTGGAGGGGAACACCGCGCTGGACGATCTGATCGGCAAACTGGGCGCGCGTGTGGGGCTCGAGGCGATCACGCGGCAACACCCGGCGGCCTCGCACATCCCCGAGAAAACCGCCCAGACGCTGGCGGCGGCCTGGTCGGAACCGGCGCGCGACTGGCCCGCCCCGCCGCGCCCGCGCCCCCTGCTGATTTGGCGGCCCGAGCCGGTGATGGCCCCCGACCGCCCCGATGTGCCCGCCAATTTCCGCTGGCGCGGGCGCGACTGGCACCTGGCGCAGGCCACCGGCCCGGAACGGATCGCCCCGGAATGGTGGCTGGACGACCCCAACTGGCGCAGCGGCGTGCGCGATTACTGGGTGGTGGTGACCGAACAGGGCGAGCGGCTATGGCTGTTCTACGGCCATGGCGGCACCATGTCGGCGGGCTGGTTCTGTCAGGGACGCTTTGGTTAGAGTCTATTTTCCGCGATAAACCAGAAGATCCGGAAGGTAATCGATCAGCCGGATGACCCACGAGAACGGCGCCGGAAAGTCGGTCCGGAAGCGCCGGTGCGCCATTGCGCGCAGTACGCGCTGCGCGGCGTCTTCGGGCTCCATCAGCATCGGCATCTTGAAGCTGTTCTTGTCGGTCAGCCGGGTCTTGATGAACCCCGGATTGACGATGCGCACCGTCACCCCGGTTCCGGCCAGGTCATGCCGCATCGTTTCGGCCAGCGATATCAGCGCCGCCTTGCTGGACCCGTACCCGATCGCCGCAGGCAGTCCGTGATAGCCCGCCAGCGACCCGATCAGGGTAATGTCGCCACGTCCCGCCTGCACCATGGCCGGCACGGTTTCCCCCAGAACCCGCAGCGCGCCTGAATAGTTCACGTCGCTGACGGCCAGCGCGGCTTCGGTCTTCCAGTCCTGCGCGCGCATCGGCTCATAGGCCCCGGCGTTGTAGACCAGACCGTCCACCGGGCCGACTTCGGCCACGGCGCGGCGCACCTGCGCCAGATCGGTCACGTCCAGCGGCACCGCACGGGCATTGGGCAGCGCGGCGCAGATCTGCTCAAGCCGCTCGGCATTCCGCGCGGACAGCACTAGGTGCGCGCCCTGACCGCCCAAGCCCTCGGCCAGCGCCCGGCCCAGCCCTTCGCTGGCGCCGATGATCCAATAGGTTTTTCCGTCAAAACTGCTCATGCCGGGCGGTTCGCATGTGCCGAAGCGTGAACAGCCGCGGTCTTGGATTGGGTTGTCTCGATCATAACACCTTTCATTACGCGGACGGGCAGACCCCGGATCACCAGCAACCGCGATTGGTGCAATCCTGACGCACTGCCCGCCGATCAGCGGGAAACAGGGAAAAACATGGCCCGGATTTGATCCGCTCCGGCCTACCCTGCGTATCTTATTGTAAAATGTCGCATAAAGAGGATGGCATGTTCGACGAAACCCGGGGCGTACGGAAAAAAATCGCAATTGTAGGCGCAGGCATCTCAGGATTATCAGCGGCTTATTACCTGTCAGCGAGTCACGACGTCACCCTGTACGAGGCCGAACCCCGTCTGGGCGGACATGCGCGCACGGTGATGGCCGGCCGCAATGGTGATCAACCGGTCGATACCGGGTTCATCGTCTTCAACTATGCCACCTATCCCTACCTGACCAAGCTGTTCAGTGAACTGGACGTGCCGGTCATCAAAAGCGAGATGAGCTTTGGCGCCACCATCGACAATGGGCGCATCGAATATGGTCTGAACAACCTGCGCACGATCACCGCGCAGAAGCGCAACCTCGTGCGGCCCTCCTATTACAAGATGATCGCCGACATCCTGCGCTTTGGCAAAGAAGCGCCCGAGGCCGCTCGGGATGATGACACCACGATTGGTGAACTGGTTGACCAGATGCGGCTGGGCCACTGGTTCCGCAACAATTACCTGATGCCGATGTGCGGCGCGATCTGGTCCACGCCGGTAGAGTTCGTTGATCAGTTCCCGGCACGGTCGCTGGTGCAGTTCTTCCGCAACCACGCCTTGCTGTCCAGCAAACGCGGCGCCCAGCACCAGTGGTGGACGGTAAAGGGTGGCAGCATCGAATATGTCCGCCGGATCGAATCCGCGTTGCGCGGCCGGGGTTGCGACATCCGCCTGGGCGCGCCGGTCTCTAACGTCGAACGCGATGCCTTGGGCGTGACCGTTCAGGCGCAGGGCCGCTCGGATCAGTATGACGAGATCATCCTGGCCACCCATTCCGACCAGTCGCTGGCCATTCTGGGCCAGAACGCCACCGCCGACGAGGCCGCGGCCCTGGGCGCGATCCGCTATCAGCCCAACCGCGCGGTCTTGCACTGCGACCCCAGCCAGATGCCGCGCCGCCGCGCCTGCTGGTCCAGCTGGACCTACCGCTCGCAGGCGGGCAACGTGGGCGTGACCTATTGGATGAACCGGTTGCAGAACATCCCTGAAAGCGACCCGTTGTTCGTCACCCTGAACCCGTCTTCCGACATCGCGCCAGACAAAATCTATGACGAGGTGGAATTCGCCCATCCGGTGTTCGACAAGGCCGCGCTGAAAGCGCAGGGCCAGATCCGCGCGATGCAGGGCCGCAACCGGACCTGGTTCGCCGGCGCCTACAACCGGCACGGGTTCCACGAAGACGGAATCGCCAGCGCGATGCATGTTGTCGGGCTGTTGAACGGCGATCCGCAAACCATCGGAGCTGAAAATGCGATACCTGATCCAAGCGTCGCTGTCCCGGTTACGGCCAGCCCGTAACGCAGCGATCCTGAGCCTGGTTCTGCTGGCCCCTGCCGGGCTGGCGGCCACGCCCGTCACCAACGTGCTGCCCGATGCCGAGCTGCGTGGCACTGCCACCTTCCGGTTCCTAGGTCTGCCGATCTATGATGCGCAGCTGTTCACCAAAGGCGGCGGCCCGCTCAGCTGGTCGCAGGATTTTGGGCTGAAGCTGACCTATCGGAAATCGTTGAAGCAGAAGGCGTTGATCGAATCCACGCTGGACGAGATGGCCCGGCAGGGCAACAGCGCCCCGATCGAGGCGCAGTTGAAAACCTGTTATCAGGCGGTTGGTGCCGGGGACAGCTATCTGGCCGTCACCAAAGGCCCCGACGCGATCGAGTTCTGGCGCAACGGGCGCAAGACCTGCACCCTCTCCTATCCGGGGATCAAGCGTAGTTTCATGTCGATCTTTCTGGGCAACAACACCCGGTCCGCCGCCTTTACGCGACAGCTGCGGGGTCAGTGATGCTGTATCCGCGTGTCAGCCTCTATGCGCTGATGCTTGCTGCGGCGGGTATCCCGCTCTACATCCACCTGCCGCGCTTTGCGGCCGTGAACCTCGGGATCGGCCTGGGCGTGATCGGTACGGTTCTGCTGCTGATCCGGCTGGTGGATCTGGTGCAAGACCCGCTGATCGGTTGGGCCATTGACCGCTGGCCCGGCGGGCAGATGGGCTTTGCCGTCTTGGCCGCAGGGGGTCTGGCAGTGGGTTTTCCGCTGTTGTTCTCACTGCCACAGGGGGCGAGCGTCGGCGCCCTCGTGGCGATCCTGATCCTGCTGTTTTCCGCCTACAGCTTGGGCACGATCCTGCTTTATGGTCGCAGCGCGACGCTGGCGAAACAAGCCACCCCGCGCGAGTTGATGACGCTCGCCGCCTTTCGTGAGGGCGGGCAACTAGCAGGCGTGGTCCTGGCCGCCAGCGCACCGGCGCTGTTCGTCGCCTTGGGCGCGGGCGCGCAGGGCTATCCGGCCTTCGGGCTGTTTCTGGGCGCGCTGGCGGTGGTCACCATGGTGCTAACATTGCCGATCTGGCGGCGCGCGCCCATCACCGGTCAGGGGTTGTCGTTCGACGGGCTGGGTCAGGCAGGGGCCCTGCGTCTGCTGGCGCTGGCGCTCGTCAACAGCCTGCCGGTTGCGATCACCTCGACACTGTTCCTGTTCTTCGTCGAGGACCGGCTGCAATTGCCGGGCAAGGCCGGGCCGCTGCTGATCCTGTTCTTCCTCAGCGCCGGGGCGACAGTGCCGCTCTGGGCGCGGCTCAGCAACCGGATCGGCCCGAAACAGACTCTGATCATCGCGATGCCGCTGGCCATTCTGGGCTTTGTCGGCGCGGCCATGCTGGCGCCCGGCAATCTGGTCGGTTTCGCGGTGATCTGCCTGGCGTCGGGGGCGGCGCTGGGGGCGGACATGGTGGTTCTGCCGGCCATGTTCTCGGTGGTGCTGACACGCGCGGGGCTGAATGCTTCGGCCGCCTTCGGCATCTGGTCATTCGCCGGCAAACTGGGGCTGGCTTTGGCCGCATTCTTCACCCTTCCGCTGCTGGAACGCAGCGGCTTCGTGCCCGGTCAGACGAATTCGGCGCAGGCGTTGGAAACGCTCAACCTAGCCTATGCCGTGCTGCCCTGCATCCTGAAACTCGGCGCGTTCGGAATGGTCCTGACGCTGCCTACAGAGGTACCCGCAAAATGACATTTCTTCTGATTGCCGCACTGGCCGTATTGGCCCTGATCGCGGTCAAAACCCGCCTTCTCAGCTTTCGCGCGCAATCGCCGTCGGACTATACCGGAACCGGCCCCGATTTCTCGCTGAAGGACAATCTGAACGGGGAAATCCTGTCCGAAGGGCTGATCTATGGCCCGACCGGCAAGATGTCGAACAGCTTCGTGGCGCGGATGATCGGGGAATGGAACGGCAATTCCGGCACTCTGACCGAGTATTTCACCTATTCGAACGGCAAGCAGATGACCCGCAAATGGTACCTGACCATGGGCACAGGCAACAGCTTTACCGCAACCGCCGACGACATCGTCGGCGAAGGCCGCGGCGTTATCTCGGGCGCGACGGTCAAACTGACCTATCGTATCGTTCTGCCCGAAGACGCCGGGGGCCACACCCTGGACGTCACCGACTGGATGTACCTGACCGAGAGCGGGGCGATCATGAACCGCTCGGAAATGCGCAAGTTCGGGCTGAAGGTGGCCGAATTGGTCGCCACGATGCGTCCTGCTCCGCCGGAAAAGACGGCGCATGTGCCCGGTGCGAACGGTCATGACCGGACCGCCGACCCGAGGGCCCTGCAATGACCCGGCTCATGAAACGACTGGCCTTCGCGTGCCTGCTACTGACGGCGGCCTGTGCCTTCAAACCGAAAGTGCCGACCACTTTCCTGTCGGACCGCCAGCTGAACCTCGAAGAGTTCTTTGAGGGCAACACCGTGGCCTATGGGCAGTTCCAGGATGTTCTGGGCAATATCCCCCGCCGGTTCACGGTCGACATCAACGGGACATGGGACGGTCAGACGCTGACTTTGGTCGAAGACTTCGTCTATGACGACGGCGCCACCGAACAGCGCATCTGGACCCTCACCAAAACCGGCGAGGATACCTGGACGGGCACCGCGCCCGGCGTTCTGGGCACCGCGTCGGGAACCGAGCGCGGCGACACGTTCAACTGGAAATACCGCATTGACCTGCCAGTGAAGGACGGTACGATGCGTGTCGATTTCGACGACTGGATGTGGCTGCTGGACGATGACCGCCTGCTGAACCGCGCCTACGTCTCGCGCTTTGGCATCCGACTGGGCGAAGTCGTGCTGTTCTTTGAAAAGAAGTAACCGCGCGGCGCGGCGTCCTGGTCAATCTTTGGAAAAAGTGGTGAGCCGTGCAGGATTCGAACCTGCGACCCACTGATTAAAAGTCAGTTGCTCTACCAACTGAGCTAACGGCCCACTCTTTTCATCGGATCGTTGCGATCCGTGGCGCTGTCTAAGGCATTTTCCCAACCGGGTACAAGCCCTTTTTCGCACCGCGTTCCGCCTGAAATCATTGTGTTCCCGGCGTCCCGATAGGCGGCCTAATTAGGGTTGAGGCGGCGGGGGGTCAACCCCTTTTTTCAGGAATCTTCGCGCCGGGCTGGATTCATGTCTGCGGCAAGGCTATATGCCCGCCATGCAGCAACGATCCGACACCGGTTTGCCCTTCATGAAGATGCACGGGCTTGGCAATGACTTCGTCATTGTGGACGCGCGCGCGCATCCGGTGCAGATCACGCCGGCGCTGGCGCGCGGGATCGGACACCGGCAGTTCGGAGTCGGATTCGACCAGCTGGCCGTCATCGAAAACGGCGAATCGGATGCGCATCTGGTGTTCTACAATGCTGATGGGTCGATCTCGGCCACGTGCGGCAACGCCACCCGCTGCATCGCCCGGTTCCTGATGCAGGAAAGCGGCAAATCCGAACTGACGCTGACCACCAGCCACGGCACGCTGCAGGCGCGGAACGCGGGCGATGGGCTGACCTCGGTCAACATGGGGCACCCGCAGCTGGACTGGGCCGATATTCCATTGGCCGAAGAGGTGGATACGCTGGAACTGCCGATCGAAGGCGGACCGGTGGCCACCGGCATGGGCAACCCGCATTGCACCTTCTTCGTCGAAGACGCCGAGGCGATCCCGCTGGCGGAATTCGGCGCGCGCTATGAGCATCACCCGCTCTATCCGCAGCGCACCAATGTGCAAATCGCCCAGATCATCCGGCCGGATCACATCCGCATGCGGGTGTGGGAGCGCGGCGTGGGCATCACGCTGGCCTCGGGCTCGTCGTCCTGTGCCACGGCCGTGGCGGCTGCCCGGCGCGGCCTGACCGGACGCAAGGTGCAGATTGAGCTGGACGGCGGTACCATCTGGATCGACTGGCGCGAGGACGGCGTCTGGATGACCGGCCCCACCTGCCATGTCTTCTCGGGCACGCTGACGCCCGAGTTTCTGGAGTCGCTGGGATGAACCCGCCGAAATTCACCACGCTGGGCTGCCGGCTCAACGCCTATGAGACCGAGGCGATGAAAGAGCTGTCGCAGCAGGCCGGGCTGACCGACGCGGTGATTGTGAACACCTGCGCCGTCACCGCCGAAGCCGTGCGCAAGGCCCGGCAGGAGATCCGCAAGCTGCGCCGCGAGAACCCCGATGCGCGCCTGATCGTCACCGGCTGCGCCGCCCAGACCGAACCTCAGACCTTTGCCGAGATGGACGAGGTCGATGCGGTGATCGGCAACACCGAAAAGATGCGCCCCGAGACCTGGAAGGGCATGGCCGCCGATTTCATCGGCGAGACCGAGGCGGTGCAGGTCGATGACATCATGTCGGTTACAGAAACGGCAGGGCACCTGATCGACGGGTTCGGCACCCGCTCGCGCGCCTATGTGCAGGTCCAGAACGGCTGTGATCATCGCTGCACCTTTTGCATCATCCCCTATGGCCGCGGCAACTCGCGCAGCGTCCCGGCGGGCGTGGTCGTGGACCAGATCAAGCGGCTGGTGGACCGGGGCTATAACGAGGTGGTGCTGACCGGGGTCGACCTGACCTCATGGGGCGCCGACCTGCCGGCAAGCCCCAAGCTGGGCGATCTGCTCATGCGCATACTGAAACTGGTGCCCGACCTGCCGCGCCTGCGGATCAGCTCGATCGATTCGATCGAGGTGGACGAGAACCTGATGCAGGCCATCGCGACCGAGTCGCGCCTGATGCCGCATCTGCATCTGTCGCTGCAGCATGGTGACGATCTGATTCTGAAACGGATGAAGCGCCGCCACCTGCGCGACGACGCCATCCGCTTCACCGAAGAGGCCCGCAGACTGCGCCCCGAGATCACCTTTGGCGCCGACATCATCGCGGGCTTTCCGACGGAAACCGAGGCGCATTTCGAGAACTCGCTCAAACTGGTCACCGATTGCGACCTGACCTGGTTGCACGTCTTTCCCTATTCCAAGCGAGAAGGCACGCCGGCGGCGCGCATTCCGCAGCAAGTCAACGGCAAGGTGATAAAGCAACGTGCGGCCAGGTTGCGTGAAGCGGGTGATGCGCAGGTAGCCAGGCACCTGGCGGCCCAACTGGGCAAGACCCATCACATTCTGATGGAGAATCCTCACATGGGCCGGACCGAGCAGTTCACCGAAGTGACATTTGCGAACGCGCAACCCGAAGGGCAGATCGTGACTGCCGCCATCACCGGGGTTCGCGATCAGCAGCTGGTGGCCTGACGTCTCTCAGGCCGGCCCGTCAGTCGCCAGAAGCTCTTCCATGAAAACGCTGATCAGTTGAGCGCGCCCGTCCACGCCGGCTTTTCCATAGATCGAAGCCGATTGCGCGCGAACGGTACCCACGGCGCGGCCTCGGATCCGGGCGATATTCTCATTGTCGACGCCCTTGAGGATCAACAGGCCCACTTCGCGCTCGGCGCTGGTCAGGCCCCAGCGGGTAAAGAAAGTGTCGATCACGGCGCTCATTTCTCCCTGCGCCGCGCGCAGTCCTTGTTTTGCCTAGTCCATTCGCGCCAGCAATCGGCGCAGCTCGAGCATGAAGAACAGGACGCCAAGGCAAAGGACGGTCGCGACCAGGGATTCCAAAACGAGATGTGCCAGGGGCTCGCTGCCATCGAGGTCCAGAATGGCGTCGCCCATGTAGAATGCGGCGCATAGACCCTGAACCACGATCATCGCCGCCATCAGAACGGCCCGGCGTGCATCCGCATCGCCGGACCGCAGGTTTTCGGTGATCCATTTGATCATTTGGTCGACCAGCCATCAGGAATATTCTTGTCTCCTGATACCATGGCTTTGACCAGAGCGACACCGGTTCGACGTTGGTCCAAAAGCACGCCAAGCACGTGCAGAAGAACGCTGGGGATCAGCCAGTTGAACGCCAGCTCGTGCGCATCCTCGACCCAGCTCAGCCCGAAGAAGGCCGCGGTACCTATCATGATGCCTGTGGCGCAGATGAAGCCCAACGTCATCCAGATGTTGTAGACCATCAGCGCGCCCAGAGGATTGTGCGACAGGTGAACCGACCGGTCGCCCCGGACGGTGTCACGCACATGTCGGACCGCAGCATTCGGGCTGAACGGAAATGCCGAGAACCTGGCCGGTGCCGGCCCAAGGACGCCCCAGGCCAAGCGCAGCAGAACCAGCCCGAGCACGGCATAACCGACATATTCATGCAGCAGCCCCTCGGGGTCGGTCACAGCGGCGTTGAGCACAATGCCCAGAACCACCGACCAGTGGATCAGGCGGACCAACGGGTCCCAGACCCGGATGGTGCGGGCGCCCTCGCGCCCGCCCTGGTGCTGGATGGACTCGGACATTGCCAGTCACTTGTCCTCGATCTTTTGGATCTTGCCGGACGCGGGGTCCACATAGACCTCGGCCATCTGTCCGTCTTTCACGACATAGGCCTCGATTTCACCGTCCTCCATTTCGATCTTGCGCACGTCATAGCCAAGCTCGGTCAGAGCGGCGCGCACCTCGGTCTCTGTCTTGCCCAGTTCCGTATCCGGCACCAAGTCCAGAGCCAGAACCGGAGTGGCCACAAGCAACGCGGCTGCAAGTATGGGTAGTTTCATGTCGGGTCTCCTCGGTTTCGATCCTGCGTCAGACCGCCTGACGCTGTCGAAAACCTGCGCAGCCGACCCCGCCGGCGCCATGCGCATTCCGCTTAAATGCCGTGAATAAGCCCGTGCTGATGCTAGGTTCGGCGAGTTTCCGACCCCAAAAAGAAAAAACCCCGCGCCATGCGCGGGGTTGTCTTGCTTTTGCAGGTGACCTTCAGGTCAGACCGACTTTTTACCTTTGACCGGCGCCCACAGACGTTTGTTCACCAGGTAGAGAAGCACCGACATGATGGTCAGGAACAGAACCCCAACAAAGCCCGAGGCCTTGCGATCCATCATTTTCGGTTCGGCGGCCCACATCAGGAACGCTGCGACGTCCTGGGACATGGCCTCGACGGTGTTTTCGTGTCCGTCGGCAAACTCGACCTGTTCGTCAGACAACGGCGGGCCCATCGAAATCCAGCCGCCCGGGAAGGCGGTGTTTTCGTACAGGATCGTGCCGGCCTCTTCTTTTTCCTTGCCAGTATAGCCGTCCAGCAGCGAGGCGATGTATTCAGCGCCACCCATGCCTTTGACCAGCTGGTTGATCCCCAGACCGTAGGGGCCGTGGAAGCCTGCACGTGCCTTGGCCATCAGGCTCAGGTCAGGTGCGCCCACGGCATCGTTGGCCGGGAAGTGATCGGTCGGCCTAGCCGGGCGGAAATCGTCCAGCTCGGGATCGAACACCTCGAACGAGCCGGCGGCATAAGCGATGACTTCTTCTTCCGAGTAGCCCAGCGCCGTGAGGTCGCGCAGCGGTACATATTTCAGACCGTGGCAGGCCGCGCAAACCTCGGTATAGATCTGCAGGCCGCGCTGAAGCTGGTTCTGATCGTAAGCGCCAAAGGGCCCTTCGAACGAGAAGTCGAAGTCCTCGATATGCTGCTCGCCGCCTCCGGCCGCGGATACCGCAGCAGGAGCAAGGGCGATGGCAAACGCGGCACCGATTGCAAGTTTCTTGAACATGGTTTCCGGTCCCTCTTCTTACTCGGCCGGCGTGGCGTCGGCGTCAGCCTTGCCATAATGCGCGTTGAAGTCTTCTTCGATGGTTTCCGGCTGGGCATCGGGCTTTTCGATGACACCCAGGATCGGCAGGATCACGAAGAAATAGGCGAACCAGTAGGCGGACGCGATCAGCGAGAAGGTCGCATAGGGCTCTTCCGCCGGCATCGCACCCAGCCACATCAGGGCAAAGAAGTCGATGACCAGAAGGTAGAACCACCATTTGAACATCGGGCGGTACTTGCCCGAACGCACGGTCGAAGTGTCCAGCCACGGCGCCAGCGCCATTGCCAGGATTGCACCGAACATCGCCAGAACACCAAAGAACTTGGCGTCGATGATGCCGCCGGTGATGAAGCTGGCGAACTGCACGACCCAGACTTCGCTAGTGAAGGCACGCAGGATCGCGTAGAACGGCAGGAAGTACCATTCGGGCACGATGTGCGCGGGCGTGACCAGCGGGTTGGCTTCGATGTAGTTGTCCGGGTGACCCAGGTAGTTCGGCATGAAGCCGACGATTGCCCAGAACACGACCAGGATGACGGCCAGCGCGAACAGGTCCTTGATCACGAAATAGGGCCAGAACGGCAGCGTGTCTTTCTCGGCCTCGGCTTTCGACGTGCGGCGAACTTCAACACCCGTGGGGTTGTTGTTGCCGGTGGTGTGGAAGGCCCAGATATGCACGATGACCAGCCCTGCGATGATGAAGGGCAGCAGATAGTGCAGCGAGAAGAAGCGGTTCAGCGTCGCGTTGTCGACGGCCGGTCCGCCCAGCAGCCAGGTCTGGATCGCTTCGCCCACGAAGGGGATCGCGCCGAACAGGCCGGTGATCACGGTGGCGCCCCAGAAGGACATCTGACCCCAAGGCAGAACATAGCCCATGAAGGCGGTGCCCATCATCATCAGGTAGATCAGCATGCCGATGATCCAGGTCACTTCGCGCGGCGCCTTGTACGATCCGTAGAACAGGCCGCGGAAGATGTGGATATAGACCGCCACGAAGAACAGCGACGCGCCGTTCATGTGCAGATACCGCAGCATGTAGCCGCCGTTTACGTTGCGCATGATGTGCTCGACGCTGGCAAAGGCCAGATCGACATGCGGGGTATAGTGCATCACCAGAACGATGCCGGTGACGATCTGCAATGCCAGGCAGAAGGTCAGGACGATGCCCCAGATCCACATCCAGTTCAGGTTCTTCGGGGTGGGGATCATCAAAGTGTCGTATAGAAGACCGACGATGGGCAGACGGCTGTTCAGCCACTTCTCGCCGTTGGTCTTCGGTTCATAGTGATCGTGCGGGATACCGGACATGAGCGCGTCTCCTTAACCCAGCTTGATGGTGGTTTCGTCGAGGAACTCGGCGACCGGGATATGCAGGTTTTCCGGAGCGGGACCTTTGCGGATACGGCCCGCCGTATCGTAGTGCGATCCGTGGCACGGGCAGAACCATCCGTGGAAATCACCAGCGCCGTCGCCCAGAGGAACGCAGCCCAGATGGGTGCAGACGCCCATCATCACCAGCCATTCGCCGGCTTCGTCCAGCGTCCGGTTTTCGTCGGTCGCGGGCAGGTTCGGCTTGTTTTCGTTCCGGTCGTTCTGATCCGGCAGATCCTCCAGCGGCACTTCGCGGCCCCAGTTGATCTCTTCTTCGGTGCGGCGACGAATGAAGACGGGCTTGCCCAGCCACTTGACCGTGATCTGGGTGCCGATCTCGACGCCGCTGACATCCACGCGGATCGAGGACAGCGCCTGAACGTCTGCCGAGGGGTTCATTTGGTTGACCAGGGGCCACACGGCGGCTCCCGTTGCAACGACACCTGCGCCGCCGGCGGCGTAGTAGAGGAAATCTCTGCGGGTGCCTTCGTGGTCTTCTGCGTGGGACACGAGGTTTTCTCCGATTCCAGCGCCCGGCTACGGGCAAACATGCATCAGCACCGCATCAAAGCGGCGTCTCATCGCGGGTATCTAGCTGGCGGAAATCGGTTCGTCCAGCGGTCATAGGCGCGCACTACGCCGCATCTGGGCATTCATGTCACAATGAAGGGGTCATTTTTCAAGAACTTCCTCGGATGTTGCGAAAATCGCCGTTCGAAGCCGCGAATCACTTCGCAGGTGATTCTCTGACCCTTCGCCACGGCTATCGCCCCTGGCCCGGCCGAGCACCTGTTCACTCGGGTACCCGGCACGAGGCAAACATGACAGCAACCGGACCGCGCGACTTCGGGCCCAGCGAACTCATGTAAACATCTATTTTGAAATCATTTTTTCGGTTGCGCTGCGGTGAATTTCCCGGTTGCGACCCCGGGGTTTTTCAAGCAAAGGCGGCGGGCGCGCGACCGACCTGAATGAGGACCCAAATGACTTTGTTTAAAAATTCCATTCTGCTGCTCGCGTTCACCGCCGCACACCACGCCGCCGCCGAAGGCGACGCCGCGCGCGGTGAGAAACTCTACAACCGCTGCTCGTCCTGTCACGCCATCATCAAGGATGGCGTGGTTCTGATCAAAGGCGGCATCACCGGCCCGAATCTCTATGGTGTGGTCGGCAGGGCCGCCGGAACCGAAAACGACTATCTGAACGGTAGTGAACGGCTGCCCATCGGCATGTTCACCGATGACATGATCCGCGCCGGTGAAAACGGCCTGGTCTGGACGCAAGAGAATATCGCCGCCTACGCCCGCGACCCGATCAGGTTCATCCAAGACTTCCTGAAGGACGAGACCGCCCGCCCGAACATGAGCGTCAAGCTGAAGACAGGTGCCGAGGATATCGCCGCCTATCTGGCCACGTTCACCGACTAAGGCGCAGCCGGATCAGACTTCCCGCATCAGAGCGGCGAGTTGACCAAGCTCGTTGCCGATCCCGGACTGCTCGACATTCTCGGCGGCGGCCAGCCGCGCCGCCTCGGGCTTGTTCTGGTTCAGTTTCCAGGTGCCGTCGATCTGGGTGATCTGCATCCGGCAGGGCACGATCATGCGCATCATGCGCTCCAGCGCCGCCGGGTCCATCTTGTCGGCGCGCCAGGGCGGTTTGGGCTGCAGCCGCTGTTCGAAGAAGGCCGATTGCCGGTCCAGCAGATCGCGCAGCCGGTCCTGCGGCTGCAATTCCAACCGGCCGGTCAGGTGGACCGCCACGTAATTCCACGTGGGCACCTGATCCGCGACCTCGTACCAATCGGGCGAGACATAGCCGTCGGGCCCCTGAACCGCGATCCGCGCCTCCTGCGGGTTGGCCAGCGCCCGCACGATCGGGTTCGAACGCACCAGATGCAGTTCGGCCACCGCGCCATCCTCGGACAGCAGAAAGGGCACATGGCTGATCAATGGCGGGCCGTCGACCGACAGCGCCAGTACGCCGAATCCCCGGCTGCGGGCAAACTCCACATGGCGCGCGCGGTCCTCGGCGCGAAAGGCTGGGTTGGGGTGCATGACCGTCCTCCTGCAGACAGGTCTTGCAGATCGCGCGCACGCTTGGCAAGGTCGCGCCGTTCTCAGGGCGGGGCGGAATTCCCCACCGGCGGTATGCGGGCCCAGACCCGCCAGCCCGCGAGCGGCTCTGTCATTCAACCGACAGAGTGTCAGCAGATCTGGTGAGAGGCCAGAGCCGACGGTTAAAGTCCGGATGAAAGAGAACGAGCAGCGCGCCCCGCCAAGGGCGCGTCTGTCCGTGATCGCCTTGGGTGACGTGTCATGCCGCGCTGGCCGCGAAACCCTTCGCGCCCGCCAGCAGGCCACCAAGCTGAAAGGAGATCACGATGACACACACCCGCTATGCTTTCGTCAAAGCCAACTGGCATGCCGATATCGTCGACCGCGCGCTGGACGGTTTTCTGGAGCTGATCCCCGCCGATCAGGTCGATGTGTTCGACGTGCCGGGCGCGTTCGAGATGCCCCTGCTGGCCCGCGACCTGGCCCAAACGGGCCGCTATGCCGCCGTGGCCTGCGCGGCCTTTGTCGTCGATGGCGGCATCTACCGGCACGATTTCGTGGCGCAGGCCGTGGTTGACGGGCTGATGCGCGCGGGGCTGGAAACCGGAGTACCGGTCCTGTCGGTGTCGCTGACGCCGCACCAGTACCAGGAAACCGACCATCACACCGCCATCTACCGCGCGCATTTCGTGGAAAAGGGGCGCGAGGCGGCCCGGGCGGCGCTGAAAATCGTCGAAACCCGCGCCTCACTGACGCGTGCGGCCTAGGCACACCGGGTTGGGGCAGTGATGCCCCAACCGCAAATCCGCTTGAGGCGGCAGGCTCTCGCCGTTAATCACAACCCTCAAAGGAGCACGCCCCATGTCGATGAACAGCTTTGGACATCTTTTCCGCGTCACCACCTGGGGTGAAAGCCACGGCCCTGCGCTGGGCGCCACGGTGGATGGCTGCCCGCCCGGCGTCCCGATCGACGAAGGCATGATCCAGCACTTGCTGGACAAGCGCAAACCGGGCCAGAACAAGTTCACCACCCAGCGACGCGAGCCCGATCAGGTGAAGATTTTGTCGGGCGTGTTCGAGGGCCAGACAACCGGCACCCCCGTCCAGCTTATGATCGAGAACACCGATCAACGCTCGAAGGATTACGGGGACATCATGGACAAGTTCCGCCCCGGCCACGCCGACATCACCTATTGGCAAAAATACGGGATCCGCGACTATCGCGGCGGCGGGCGCAGCTCGGCCCGGGAAACGGCGGCGCGGGTGGCCGCGGGCGGGCTGGCGCGCGAGGCGATCAAGCAGATCGCGCCCAATGTCCAGATCACCGGCTACATGACCCAGATCGGCCCGCACCGGATCGACCGCGCCAAATTTGACTGGGCGCAGATCGAACAGAACCCGTTCTGGACCCCGGATGCACAAGCCGCCGAGGATTGGGCGGCCTATCTGGACGATCTGCGCAAATCCGGCAATTCGGTCGGCGCGGTGGTCGAAGTGGTGGCGCGCGGCGTCCCCGCGGGCCTGGGCGCGCCGGTCTATGGCAAGCTCGACACCGATCTGGCCGCGGCGATGATGTCGATCAACGCCGTCAAGGGTGTCGAAATCGGCGAAGGCATGGCCGCCGCCGAACTGACAGGCGAGGCCAATGCCGACGAGATCTTCATGGGTCAGGACGGCCCGCAATACAGCTCGAACCACGCGGGCGGCATCCTGGGCGGCATCTCGACCGGGCAGGACATCGTGGTGCGTTTCGCGGTCAAGCCCACCTCGTCGATCCTGACCACGCGCAAGACCATCACCAAATCGGGCGAAGAGACCGAGATCATCACCAAGGGCCGCCACGACCCCTGCGTTGGCATCCGCGCTGTTCCGGTGGGCGAGGCGATGATGGCCTGCGTGATCCTGGACCACCTGCTGCTGCATCGGGGCCAGATCGGTGAGAACCGTGGACGGATTGGCTGAGCTGCGCGACCGCCTACGCGCGGTCGTCGCGCAGCGGATGATCACCGACCCGGCCCATGACCTGGCCCATCTGGACCGTGTCTGGGTCAATGCCCGCGCCATCGCCGATGCGCAAACCGACAGGACCGTGCTGCTGGCGGCCTGCTATCTGCACGATCTGGTCAACCTGCCCAAGAACGACCCCGACCGACACCTGGCCTCGCGCCGGTCGGCCCAGGAGTCCGAGCCTGTTCTGCGAGAACTGGGCCTGAGCGATGCCCAGATCGCCGCCACCCGCCACGCGATCGAGGCGCACAGTTTTTCCGCCAACATCCCACCCGAGACGCCCGAGGCGCGCATCCTCCGCGATGCCGACCGGTTGGATGCGCTGGGCGCCATCGGGATCGCACGGAATTTCTCGGTGTCCGGCGCTTTGGGGCGGACGCTCTATGATCCGGCCGATCCGTTCGCATCGCACCGGCCGCTCGACGATCTGCACTATTCGATCGACCACTGGAAGGTGAAGTTGCTGGCCCTGCCCGACGACATGCTGACCCAGGCCGGACGGCAGATCGCGCAGCAACGGGTCCGGCGCATGATCCGGTTTCTGACCGAATTCGCAGAAGAGATCGGCAGCCCCCTGCCCGACAGCTGGACACGCCTCAATCCGACCCGTTGATCTTTGCCGCGCAAAGGCGCAGGGTCGCGCCGATGGCCCAATCCCTGACCTCTCATCGCCCCGTTCTGGCCGTGACGCTGAAACTCAGCGCGCTGTTCCTGTTCACGGCGATGTCGGCGCTGGTCAAGGCGCTGTCGGCGGATTTCCCGCCGGGTCAGATGGTGTTTTTCCGTTCGCTTTTCGCGGTGCCGGTGATCGTGGCCTGGCTGATCTCGCGCGGGGAACTGGCGCAGGGCTTTGTCGTCAGGAAACCCATGGGCCATTTCTGGCGCGGGGTGCTGGGCACCACCGCCATGGGCCTGACCTTCACCGGGCTCAGCCTGCTGCCGCTGCCCGAGGTCACGGCCATCGGCTATGCTACGCCGATCTTCACCCTGATCCTGGCGGCGCTGCTGCTGGGCGAGCGCATCCGCCTGATCCGCATCGGCGCGGTGGCGATCGGGCTCTTGGGCGTGCTGATCATGATCTGGCCGCGGCTGGGCTCGGCCGATCTGGGCACCGGCGCCACGATCGGCGCGCTGTGCGTGCTGGGCGCAACCGTGGCCCGAGGCTTTGTACAGATCCACATCCGGCAACTGGTGCAGGTCGACCACCCCGCCGCGATCGTCTTCTATTTCTCGATGACCGCCACGCTGCTGTCAGCGCTGACCGTGTTCTGGGGCTGGACCATGCCGACCCTGAACCAGCTGCTGATCCTGATCACGATGGGCCTGATCGGCGGCGTCGCGCAGATTCTGGTGACCTCGTCCTACCGGTTCGGGCAGGCCTCGATGCTGGCGCCGTATGACTATACGTCGATGCTGTTCGCCATCTTCATCGGCTATGTCTGGTTTGACGAGCTGCCGACCCTGGCGATCCTGCTGGGGGCGGCGCTGGTGATCGCCGGCAATGCGGTGGTGATCTGGCGCGAACACCAGCTGGGTCTGGAACGCGGCAAGGCGCGGTCGCTGACCGATCACAAACCCTGACTTTACCTTTCGCGCCCATCGCCTAGGTTGGCGCGGACAATCAACGAGGTTTTGCCATGAGCGACGCACAGGACCACAAACAGAAGATGCAACAGGTGCAGGCCCAGCACCGCAAGAAGGTGTCCGAGGCCGTGGATCCCGGCCGGGGGCTGGTGCTGATCAACACCGGCAAGGGCAAGGGCAAATCCTCGGCCGCCTTCGGCGTGGTGATCCGCGCATTGGGCTGGGGCCAAAAGGTCGCCGTGGTGCAGTTCATCAAGGGCAAATGGAAGACTGGCGAGCGGCGGTTCTTCGAAGAGCACGATCTGGTCACCTGGCACACGATGGGCGAAGGCTTCACCTGGGACACCCAGGACCGCGACCGCGACATCGCCGCCGCCACCGCCGCCTTCGACAAGGCGTGCGACCTGATGGCCAGCGGCGACTATGACCTTGTGGTGCTGGACGAGATCAACATCGCCCTGCGCTATGAATACCTGTCGGTGGACGCGGTGATCGAGGGGCTGAAGGCCCGCTCGGACCGGACCAGCGTGTTCCTGACCGGGCGCGACGCGCCGCAGGCGCTGCGCGACTATGCGGATCTGGTCACCGAAATGACCGAGCAAAAGCACCCGTTCCAGGCCGGCATCAAGGCCCAGCGCGGCGTCGATTTCTGATCGGTCAACGCGGGACGGCACCACTTGCCGGTGCCGCCGGCGTGCTCTGGGGGACAGTGGCGATCCGGGCGTCCGCAACCCCGGCCACCCGATCACAGAGTCCGTCCTGGCACTTGCAGTCCAGGTAGGCCACCAGGTCGCCATCGGCGCAACACCCGCTGCCAAGGGGCAGGTCTGAACTGGACAGAAGTTCAAGTATCGGGTCGCGCATCGCGTGGCCTTTCCGAAATCGTTTCCGAGACGGTGGCGCGCCCTCGCGGGTGTACGGCTTGGCGCGCAGGCCGTCTCGGAATCAAAGGCTTGATACCGGCGTATCTGGGGTTGGCCTATAACTGACAATTTCTGTCGGAATTTTCAAGGCCAAAATTCGCCCCGTCCAAATGGCCGGAGCAAGGGGTCAGGCGGTGGCTGTCTGGTCGGGCGCGCTGAGCGAGACTACGGCCACCACAGCGGCGCCATTCAGCCAGTAGTAGACCGCATCCAGACCGGTGAAGCCGAACAGGCTGGGGGCGAACAGGAAGGTGAGCCCCACCAGCAGATCGACGGCCAGGTGAAACCTGTAGGGCAGCACGCGCCAGACACCCAGGTGATGATCCGTCAGCACCGTCAGCACGAAAGCCGCCACGCCGGTGGCCACCGACAGCCACAGCGCAATCGGGTTCGACGCGCCCAGTCCCAGGGCAAAAGGCAGCCCAATCAGGGCCAGTGCCACCGGGTAGTCCAGATAGGCATGAATGGTGCGGGTAACGAAACGCAGAGACATGATGTTTCCTTTCCTTGATTGAGGACGGATCAAGGATATGTTCACCAGCCCGAACGTCGCAGCCCAGATCGTTTGGAATACCTTGCAGATCGTCCGTCAAATCGACGGATCAGTGCATCGCCCTGTAGGCGGCCGGAGACAGGCCGATCTGCTTCTTGAACACCCGCGAAAACGCCGCCTCGGAGGCATAGCCGACCTGAGCCGCCGCGTCGGCCACGTTCCAGCGGCTTTCGATCAGTCCGTGGCAGGCGATCTGCATACGCCAGTCGGTCAGGTATTGCATGGGCGTGGCGCCCATCTTCTGGGTGAACAGCTGCGCGAAAGTCGTGCGCGACATGCCGGCTTCGCGCGCGAGCGATGCCACGCTCCACTCGCGGGCCGGGTCCCGGTGAAAGGCGCCCAGCGCGCGCGAGATACGTGGATCGGCGAAGCCCGACAGGGCCGCATCGGTGGGGCTTTGATGTTCCAGATAGGCGCGGATCGCCTGGGCAAACAGGACCTCGGACAGTTTCAGCGCGATCAGGTCACCGCCGATCCGGGCACCCGCAACCTCGGATTCGATCATCCGCAGCGTGGCCTCGATCCAGGCCCCGGCGGATTCGCCGTAATTCTCGATCAGGATATATGGCGGCAGACGGTCGATCAGCATATGCCCGGTGCCGCGCCGCCCGGCCGGACCGGCAAACGAGAAATGCCCGCAGATCAGTTGGGTGTCACGGTCCTGCTCGGCTCCGCCATAGACCAGCACACCGTCACCTTTGTAACCGGCCCGGTCCAGAACCTGCTCCAGCGGCAGAGCATCCACGGGCCGGACCTCGTTGCACAGCAGCGCATGCGCGGCCCCGTGCGGAATCAGGATCAAATCCCCCTGCCGTAACCGCAGGGTCTCGCCGGTGGTGGACACATGCACCTTCAGTTCTCCGCGCTGGACGAAGTGAAACCGGGCGACGTTTTCGAATGCAGGCACCTGCACGCCGAAGGGCGGCGTGAACGAGGTCCGGAAATACAGGGTGCCCCGCAGGGAAAGGCGCGTCAGGATATCGCTGAGCAGGTCCAACATGCAGAAAGGATACGGATTCGCACCCGATCGTCCAGCGCTGCGGACGATCTGCAACAAGGTCCGGACGGGCGGCAAGGCCGGTCGGCCACCGCCCGCGCGGATGTCGGATCAGCTGCGGACCAGCTGTTCGTAATCGTTGGCGATCTCGCGAGTCAGGTCGCCAACCTCGAAAGTATACTCGCCGATCTGGCCCACCGGCGTGACCTCGGCCGCGGTGCCGGTCAGCCAGCACTGTTCGAAATCGGCCATCTCCTCGGGCAGGATGTGGCGTTCGTGTACGGTGATGCCTTTGTCTTTCAGCATCTGGATCACCGTCTGGCGGGTAATCCCGTTCAGGAAGCAGTCGGCCAGCGGTGTATGCACTTCGCCATCCTTGACGAAGAATACGTTGGCACCGGTCGCCTCGGCCACATAGCCGCGGTAATCCATGAACAAGGCATCCGAACAGCCCTTGGCCTCGGCCTTGTGCTTGGAGATCGTGCAGATCATGTACAGCCCCGCCGCCTTGGCGTGGACCGGGATGGTTTCCGGGCTGGGCCGCTTCCATTCAGCGATGTCCAGCTTGGCGCCCTGCATCTTGGCGTCGCCGTAATAGGCGCCCCAGGGCCAGACCGCGATGGCCATCCGCACCGGGTTGCGCGCCGAGGCCACGCCCATGTCCTCGCCCGAACCGCGCCAGACCAGCGCGCGCACATATGCGTCCTTGAGGCCGCTTTTTTCCAGCGTTTCGGCCTTGGCTGCCTCGATCTGGTCGACCGTGTAAGGCATCGGCATGTCCAGCGCCTCGGCCGATTTGATCAACCGCTCGGAATGTTCGCGGCTTTTGAAGATCTTGCCGTTGTAGGCGCGCTCGCCCTCGAAGACCGAGCTGGCATAGTGCATCGCATGGGTCAGGACGTGCACCTTGGCATCGCGCCAGGGCACAAATTCGCCATCCATCCAGATGACACCGTCACGATCGTCATATCCCGCCATCCGAAACCTCCTGACCCGGGCCACATTTCCGATTGTTGCGCCACTTAGGTCCGACCCGGACACAAAATTGCGCAAAAACTGCGATTCGATACCTGTCCGCCCTTGGAATGTCAATAACGCTGACTTAAAGTCGGGGCGTGTAACGAATGAGGCCCGATATGTCCGAGATCCGCCCCGCCCCGGTCTTTGGCGGAGAAAGCCTGTTGTTTCTGACGGATGAACAGCTTCGCCAGGGGATCGAGGCGATGTTCTTCGCCTATCGCGGCTTTACCGCCGACCCCGACCGCATCTTGAGCGAAATGGCCTATGGCCGGGCGCATCACCGGGCGATCCATTTCATCAACCGTGCGCCGGGCACCACGGTGAACAACCTGCTGGCGATTCTGGGGGTGACCAAGCAGTCGCTGAACCGGGTGCTGCGCACGCTGATCGACGACGGCCTCGTCGAGAGCCGGGTCGGCACCGTCGACAAGCGCGAACGCCACCTGTACCTGACCGAAAAGGGCAAAGCGCTCGAGTCGCAGCTGTCGGACGCCCAGCGCGCCCGGATGCGCGCGGCCTACAAGGAGGCCGGCCCCGAGGCGGTTGCCGGGTTCCGCAAAGTTCTTGAAGCGATGATGGATGCTGATATGCGTCGGACTTACACGAAACTGCGGGATTCAACTTCATGAGCGATGTGGACGCCCACCTTCTGATCGTCGATGACGATGAACGCATCCGCGATCTGCTCAAGAAATTCTTGATGCGCAGCGGATTTCTGGTGACGGCGGCGCGTGATGCCGCCCATGCGCGGCGGGTCCTGTCGGGGCTGGATTTCGACCTGATCGTGATGGACGTGATGATGCCGGGCGAGGATGGCGTCAGCCTGACCCGGGCCCTGCGCGAAACGCATGACACGCCGATCCTGCTGCTGACGGCACGCGGCGAGACCGAGCACCGGATCGCCGGATTGGAAGCCGGGGCCGATGATTACCTGGCCAAGCCGTTCGAGCCCAAGGAGCTGCTGCTGCGGATCAACGCGATCCTGCGGCGGATGCCGGAAACCACGGCGCAGGATACGGCCGCCAAGATCCTGCATCTGGGGCCGATCCGCTATGACATCGAACGCGGCGAGATGTGGCAGGGCGAAGAGCCGGTGCGGCTGACCGCCACCGAAAGCCAGCTGATGAAGATCTTCTCGGCTCAGCCGGGCGAGCCGATCAGCCGGTCGAAGCTGGTCGAGGATCTGGGGCGCGACAAGGGGCAGGCGCAGGAACGCGCAGTGGACGTGCAGATCACGCGCCTGCGCCGCAAGATTGAGCAGGACCCGAAGCAGCCGCGCTATCTGCAGACGGTGCGGGGCGCAGGATATATGCTGGCGCCGGATTGATTTTGCCGCCGCCCGGCGTTTTCTTGCCTTCGGCGAGGATATTTTTGGCCAGATGAAGTTGGGGGAGTTTCATGAAAACCGCTGTTTTGACGCATGCCGACTGTCTGGGTCATGTCACCCCCGAGGGGCACCCCGAGCGGGTGGCCCGGCTGGAACATATCCTGCATGCGCTGGAGCCGCTGGACCTGCAGCGGGTGACCGCGCCGCTGGCGGCGGATGACGACCTGCTGCGCATCCATCCCGAGAGTTACATCCGCGAAATCCGTGACAGCCGCCCCACCGAGGGGTTCCGCCAGATCGACGGGGATACGTTCATGTCGCCCGGCTCGGTCGATGCGGCCTATCGGGCGGGGGGGGCCGTGGTGCGGGCGGTGGACATGGTGCTGGGCGGTGAGGCGCCGAATGCGTTCTGCGCCATTCGGCCGCCGGGCCATCACGCCGAACGGGAAACCGCCATGGGATTCTGCCTGTTCGGCAATGCTGCCCTGGCGGCGAAACATGCGCTGGACCATCACGGGCTGGATCGGGTCGCGGTGGTGGATTTCGACGTGCATCACGGCAATGGCACGCAGGATCTGCTGTGGGACGAGGCCCGCGCGCTGGTGATCACCAGCCAGCAGATGCCGCTGTGGCCGGGCTCGGGACGGCCGGATGAAACCGGGGCGCATAACACCATCGTGAACATTCCGCTGGCCCCCAGCACCGCCGGGGCCGAGATGCGCGCGGCCTACGAAGAGCTGGCCTTTCCCCGGCTGCGCGCGTTCAAGCCCGAGCTGATCATCATCTCGGCCGGATTCGACGCCCATCAGGACGATCCGCTGGCCAATCTGAATTGGTCCACCGACGACTTCGCCTGGATCACTGCGCAGCTGTGCCGGATCGCTGATGAGCTGTGTGGGGGCCGTATCGTCTCGACTTTGGAAGGCGGGTATGATCTGAACGCACTGGCCAAGGCCACACGCGCCCATGTTGAAGAACTGATGAAGGCAGCCCGATGACCGAGACCCCCGTTGAACAGATGACATTCGAACAGGCGATGAAAGAGCTGGAGGCCGTGGTCGGCCAGCTGGAGCGCGGCGACGTGGCGCTGGACCAGTCGATCGCCCTGTACGAGCGCGGCGCCAAGCTGAAGAAACGCTGCGAAGACGAGCTGAAGCGCGCCGAGGAGAAAGTGGCCGCCATCACGCTGGATGCCGATGGGCAGCCCACCGGGACGACACCTGTCGAAGGCCTGTAATGTTTTCCGAAAGGCTGGTTCAGGACGCTGCGCTGATCCAGGCGCAGTTCGATCTGGTTCTGGGTGCACTGGACGATGTCGATGTGACCCGCGCGATGGCCTATGCCACGCAGGGCGGCAAGCGGCTGCGCGGATTTCTGGTGCTGGAAAGCGCCCGACTGCACGGGATGGACGAGACCTGCGCGATCTGGCCAGCGACCGGTATCGAGGCGCTGCACGCCTACAGCCTGGTGCATGATGATCTGCCCTGCATGGACGATGATGACCTGCGGCGCGGTCGTCCGACCGTACACAAGCAATGGAACGACGGCATCGCGGTTCTGGCTGGCGACGCTTTGCAGGCGCTGGCGTTCGAGCTTTGCACCCGGCCCGAGGTCGGATCTGCAGGCGTTCGGGCCGAACTGGCGCTGACCCTCGCCCGGGCCAGCGGCGCCCAAGGCATGGTTCTGGGTCAGGCGTTGGACATCGCTGCCGAGTCTGCCGAACAGCCATTGACCCTGCCGGAAATCACGCATCTTCAGGCTGGCAAGACCGGGGCGCTGATCGAATGGTCGGCGTGCGCCGGTGCTGTTCTGTCGGAGGCTGATCCGACCCCATTGCGCCAATATGCCCGAGCGCTGGGTCTTGCCTTTCAGATCGCCGACGACATCCTTGATGTGGAGGGTGACAGCGAAAAGGCGGGCAAACGATTGCAGAAGGACGCACAGGCGGGCAAGGCAACTTTCGTTTCGCTGCTGGGTCTGGATGCGGCGAAGGCGCGCGCTGCCGAGCTGGTTGAGCAGGCCTGCGCCGCGTTGGACGCCTACGGACCGCGGGCCGAAACCTTGAAGGACGCCGCCCGCTTCGTTATTGCGCGTGAAAGCTAAACCGTAAGGGATGCCATGTCAGACCGTCCGAACACCCCGCTTCTGGACCTTGTGAACCGCCCGGCGGATCTCAAGCAGTTTTCGGACGCGCAGCTGCATCAGCTGGCACACGAGTTGCGGGCCGAGACGATTTCGGCCGTCTCGGTGACCGGCGGGCATCTGGGCGCGGGGCTGGGCGTGGTCGAGCTGACCGTGGCCCTGCACGCGGTGTTCGACACGCCGCGCGACAAGATCATCTGGGATGTCGGGCACCAGTGCTATCCGCACAAGATCCTGACCGAGCGGCGCGACCGCATCCGCACCCTGCGCCAGAAAGGCGGCCTCAGCGGGTTCACCAAGCGCAGCGAAAGCCCCTATGACCCGTTCGGCGCGGCGCACAGTTCGACCTCGATCAGCGCGGCGCTGGGCTTTGCCGTGGCGCGCGACCTGGGCGGGGTCACGCCCGAGGGGCTGGGCGACGCGATTGCCGTGATCGGCGACGGGTCGATGTCGGCCGGGATGGCCTTCGAGGCGATGAACAACGCCGGCCACCTGAAGAAACGCCTGATCGTGATCCTGAACGACAACGAGATGAGCATCGCCCCACCCGTGGGTGCGCTGTCGAACTATCTCTCGCGCATCTATGCCGAAGAGCCGTTCCACGATCTGAAGGCCGCCGCCAAGGGGGCGGTGTCGCTGCTGCCCGAACCGTTCCGCGAAGGCGCCAAGCGCGCCAAGGAGATGCTCAAGGGCATGGCGGTCGGCGGCACGCTGTTCGAAGAACTGGGATTCTCCTATGTCGGCCCGATCGACGGGCATGACCTGGACCAGCTGCTGCCAGTGCTGCGCACGGTCAAGGCGCGGGCGACCGGGCCGATTCTGATCCATGCGCTGACCAAAAAGGGCAGGGGCTATGCCCCGGCTGAGCAGGCCCGCGACAAGGGCCATGCCACCGCCAAGTTCGACGTGGTCACCGGCAAGCAGCAGAAGGCGCCGTCGAACGCGCCATCCTACACCTCGATCTTCGGCAATACCTTGGTGGACGAGGCCAGCCGGGACGACAAGATCGTGGCGGTGACCGCGGCGATGCCAGACGGCACCGGGCTGAACCTGTTCGCCGAACGCTACCCGTCGCGCTGTTTCGACGTGGCGATTGCCGAGCAGCACGGGGTCACGTTCTCGGCCGCGCTGGCGGCGGGCGGGCTGAAGCCGTTCTGCGCGATGTATTCCACCTTTTTGCAGCGCGGCTATGACCAGGTGGTGCATGACGTGGCGATCCAGCGCCTGCCTGTGCGCTTTGCCATCGACCGTGCGGGGCTGGTGGGTGCTGATGGCGCGACCCATGCCGGGTCGTTCGACATCGCCTACCTGTCCAACCTACCGGGCATGGTGGTGATGGCCGCCGCCGACGAGGCCGAACTGGTGCACATGGTCGCCACCGCCGCCGCCCATGACGAAGGACCGATCGCGTTCCGCTATCCGAGGGGCGAAGGCGTGGGCGTCGATCTGCCCGAACGCGGGCAGGTTCTGGAAATCGGCAAGGGCCGCCTGATCCAGTCGGGGGCGCGGGTGGCGATACTGTCCTTCGGCACGCGCCTGGCCGAAGTGCAGAAGGCCGCCGAATCTTTGGCCGCGCGCGGTATCACCCCGACCATCGCCGACGCCCGGTTCGCCAAGCCGCTGGACCGCGACCTGATCCTGGACCTAGCCGCCAACCACGAAGCGCTGATCACCATCGAAGAAGGCGCCATCGGCGGGTTCGGCAGCCACGTGGCGCAGCTGCTGGCGGATGAGGGCGTGTTCGACCGCGGACTGAAATACCGCTCGATGGTGCTGCCGGACATTTTCATCGACCAGGCCAGCCCTGCCGACATGTACGCGGTCGCGGGCATGAACGCCGAACAGATCGAAGCCAAGGTGCTTGCCGTTCTGGGCGTTGCATCAATCGGCGAAAAACGCGCCTGATCCCGACTGGATCATCGGCTGCCCTCAGCCCGAGCGGCACTCGGGTCGAACGACGGGTGAACAAGGTCAGTCGCCCTCCAGCAAAACCTCGCATCGGGGCCAACAACCGGTCTTGCCTACGCCCGTTGGACGGTTTAAACGATCCTTCGCACCGCATACCGCGCCCCCACCGGCACGGGTGCGCGTGGAAAAATGGGCCGCTGTAGCTCAGCTGGTAGAGCACGTCATTCGTAATGATGGGGTCGGGGGTTCGAGTCCCTTCAGCGGCACCATAGCTTCTTGGAACAAACTTCGGTGGTTTGCCGCCAGTTTTCCCGTCTGTTGCTTCGGTTCTTCAATTTATCTGCCGTGCAACCTTTCCGGAAGTTTGGGTTGCTCATCCGCGTGGCGGCCCTAACTCGACGGAAATGACGCAGACAAACGAACGCTCCCCCAGCCGGCTGATCTTGGTGCTGGGCGACCAACTGAGCCAAGACTTAAGCGCCTTGAGTCAGGCGGAGAAGGCGCGCGACACGGTGTTGATGGCCGAAGTCGCGGACGAGGCGGGATATGTCCCGCATCACAAAAAGAAGATCGCGTTTGTCTTTTCGGCGATGCGCCATTTCGCAGATGAGCTCGGTGCGGCGGGGTGGCAGGTTCGCTATGTCAAACTGGATGACCCTGACAATACCGGCTCCATCACAGGCGAGATCGCGCGGGCCATCGCGGATCTGTCGATTACAAACGTTCAGGTGACCGAGCCCGGCGAGTACCGGCTGAAAGCCGCCTTGCTGGAGTGGGCGGACCAGAGCCAAACCGATCTACATATGCTGGAAGATGACCGGTTTGTCGCCACGCACCAGGAGTTTCGCAATTGGGCGGAGAGACGCAAGCAGTTGCGGATGGAATATTTCTATCGCGAGATGCGGCGCAAAACGGGGCTGTTGATGAACGGCGACCAACCCGAAGGCGGGCGCTGGAACTTTGATGCGGAAAACCGCAAGCCCGCCACGTACGATCTGTTCATGCCCCAACCGCCCCGATCCGACCCGGATGACATCACCACCGAGGTTCTGAGCCTTGTCGAAACCCGGTTTGACGACAACTTCGGACAGCTGCGCCCGTTCTGGTTTGCGGTGACCCGCGCCGGCGCGCTCGAGGCGCTGGACCACTTCGTGGAACACGCTCTGCCTCTGTTCGGGGACCATCAGGACGCAATGCTACAGGCAGAACCGTTCCTCTATCACTCGGTCCTGTCGCATTACCTGAACGCGGGTCTGCTGGGGCCCATGGAGATCTGCCGGCAGGTCGAGCGTGCCTACTATGAAGGCCGCGCGCCTTTGAATGCGGTCGAGGGCTTTATCCGTCAGATCATCGGCTGGCGAGAATATGTTCGGGGCCTCTATCGGCTGAACATGCCCGGGTACACGGAACGCAACCACTTCGGGGCAACCCGCCCGCTGCCGGATTTCTACTGGACGGCCAAAACGGAAATGGCCTGCATGGCGGCCGCAATCGGGCAGACGCGCGACCACGCCTATGCCCACCATATCCAGCGCCTGATGGTGACTGGCAATTTCGCGATGCTGGCCGGGGTCGATCCGCACGAAGTCCACGAGTGGTACCTGGCGGTTTACGCCGATGCGTATGAATGGGTCGAGGCCCCCAACGTGATCGGAATGAGTCAATTCGCCGATGGCGGATTGCTTGGGTCAAAACCCTACGCAGCAAGCGGAAACTACATCAACAAGATGTCGGATCACTGTTCGCATTGCCGCTATGACGTGAAACGCAAGTTCGGTGCGAATGCCTGCCCTTTCAATCCACTGTATTGGGATTTCCTGGCACGCAACGCCGACAAGCTGCGTGGCAATCCCAGGTTGGGCCATGCCTACCGAACCTGGGACCGTATGGACCCCGAAAAACAGGCCCAATACCGCGACAGCGCGCGGGAGATACTCGACAGCCTCTAGCATTGGCCGGTCGAAGACGATCGGGCTCGGCGGCAACGCTGCGAGCAGTGGCGGACCTCGTCCCAGACCTTGGCCCATTTTCGCCGCCAAGTGAAAGGACGCCCGCATGTGGCGCAGGTTTTCGTCGGAAGATCCGACTTTTTCCGCATCCGCATCTAGTCCCCCAGATCCAATGACAATTGCGCCGGGTTGCGGGTGACCGCACGGCTGTTTCCTTTCCGCAAACGCCCCTTGCGGCTGCCATGCCGGGCCAAGACCTTCGCAGCCTCGTCCCGGAATCCGTCCCCGCGCCGCACCGCCCAGATCCGATCCCGGGCGAACCGGGCCGCCGCGACGTGATCGACGATGGGCATCGGGTAGCGTTTGCCCAGCACGGCACCTGCATTCTCGGCCTTCCACGGCTCTTGCAGATGGCGATCCGGGATATCCGCCAATTCCGGCAACCAACGGCGGGTAAAGGTCCCGGTCGGGTCCTGATCATGGCCCTGTTTCACCGAGTTGTAGATCCGCAGCGCGTTTATGCCCGTGGTGCCGGCCTGCATCTGCACCTGGCTCCAGTGGATGCCCGGTTCGTAATCGGTGAACAGGCGGGCGAGAACCTCACCGGGCGCGCGCCAGTCAAGCCACAGGTGATAGCTGGCCGTCGCCATAACCATCGCGCGCATTCGAAAGTTGAGCCACCCTGTTGCCCGCAAGTACCGCATGCATGCGTCAACAAATGGCAGGCCGGTCTCACCGTTGGCCCAGGCCTCCAGCCGATGCGAATCCGGGGCCGAGGGGCGGATCCCGTCATAGGCGCGATGCACGTTCTGGAACTCGATCCGGGGGTCATCCTCCAGTTTCTGGATAAAATGGCAGTGCCAATGCAGCCGGCCTTCGAACGAGGACATCGCCCCCCGCCACTGTTTGTCGGGGGTGTGGCTCAGCGCTTTTTGCCGCGCCCATGTGGCCTGCATCACCTCGCGCATCGACAGCGTTCCCCATGCCAGATGCGGGGACAGGCGCGAACACGCGTGTTCGCCCAGCTGAGGTGAAGACATCGCGCTGCGATAGGTCCGGGCGCGCGCGCTCAGGAATGTGGTCAACCGGTCCGACGCCGCCGTGTGGCCGCCCGACTGGCGCCGTGGACATGGGTCCGGGTGCAACCCCAATTCCGTGCTGGACGGGATCCCACCCGAGTCCATCGGGATGGGCCGCAATATGGGTGCGAGCGTGATCGGTTCGCTCATGAAGCGATCCCACTCTTTGGCCCAGCCATCGCGCGACGCCAGACGACGGCGAACCCCGTGATTGCGCGGCTGGTGCCAGGGAATACCCCGGGTTCGGCACCAGGACGCCACGCGTTTGTCCCGCTGAAAGGTCCAGTCGTTTCCCGTTTCTTCATGCGACCACAGGGCCGTGAGGTCGAAACTCTGCGCAAGATCGTCTAGGACCGACAGCATCTCGCCCGTCCGTACGATCAGGGGCTGGCCCAGTTCCGCAAGCTGCCTGCGCAGCTCGACCAGGGTTTCGTGGATGAACGCCCATTGGCGAGCGGACGTGTCGGGTTGGCGCCAAAGATCGGGTTCAACCACGTAAAGCGGCACCAGCGCCCCCCGCTGTGCCGCATGAGCCAGGGCACGATTGTCCTGCACCCTGAGATCCCGCTTGAACCAAACGATCTGCAAAACCGTTCTCCGAACCAAATCTGGGCAATAGCTAGTCTGGTCCGGCCAGCCCTCAACCGGGTTCAATGCGCCCCGGCAGGGACGGGACGCAAAAACCGCGCGGAACCGGTTCTGTCGTGGCCCGGTGCGACCGAAGCCTGTCGGCAAATGGGCAGGACAGTTTATAAATCGCTGTCTTGACGGGCGCTTTTTCGGTTGCAATGATCAAAACATGGGCGCTTTGAAAACTATTTTCGTTTCAGCACTATGCACTTTCTCATCCATCGGATTGCTTCATGCTGAAACCGACATGGTCAAATCGTTTGCCGGCTGCGCCGGGCGTTTTTCGGCCGAGATGGAGCATGCCTGGCTTCTGAACGACCCCAAGGCGCAGGACTATGAGTTGCTTCGCGGCGGTTTCGTGTCCTTGCTTGAGGCGACCGTGACGGCAGAGGAGGCCGAACTGGTCCTGAGCCACCGGGTGAACTCAAAACACGCTCATGCGCGATTGCTCCATACGGCGACCTTTGGCTCGGAAATCACGGCGGCCAGCGCCGCGCGGCAAACGGCCAGCGACCTTCTGGATCAGTGCAGCCTGCTGATACTGGGCGGCGTCTGAGACCACCCTTCGCTGCAGCGCCGCATTTTTGGGCGAACCATGCGGCACCGCCGCAAATTTGGGCAACACGCTGAATCAATCCAGAAACTCGTGCCACCGGACTCTGAGCCCCGGCAAAAGCTGACCTAGCAATGTGGTGCGCCGAAAGACGGCTTGGAAAATGTGCGAAGGTGCCCGGCCTAGGAACCTGATGACGCCCTCGCACACCGCAATTAAGCGTGGGGGGTATATGGGATGTTTCGACGTTCCGGACAAGCCTGCTGCGCATCGCACAAAAGGAAACGCTGATGCACTCCAAACTACTCAACACTACTGCTGCTGTATTGTTCGCAACCGCGCTGCCCGCACTGGCCGATTGCCCGATCAAAGTGGGCGTTCTGCACTCATTGTCCGGTACGATGGCCATCTCCGAGACCACGCTGAAAGACACGATGGAGATGCTGGTCGAACAGCAGAACGAAGCTGGTGGCCTGCTGGGCTGCGAGTTGGAAGCCGTAGTTGTCGACCCCGCCTCGGACTGGCCGCTGTTTGCCGAGAAAGCGCGCGAACTGCTGACCGTCCACGAAGTTGACGTGATCTTTGGCAACTGGACATCGGTCTCCCGCAAATCCGTGTTGCCGGTCATCGAAGAGCTCAACGGTTTGCTGTTCTATCCGGTTCAGTACGAAGGCGAAGAAAGCTCGAAGAACGTCTTCTACACCGGTGCCGCACCGAACCAGCAGGCGATCCCCGCAACGGACTACTTCCTTGAGGAACTGGGGGTCGAGAAATTCGCCCTTTTGGGCACCGACTACGTGTATCCGCGCACGACGAACAACATCCTCGAAAGCTATCTGAAGCAGAAAGGCATCGCCGAAGAGGACATCTTCGTGAACTACACCCCCTTTGGCCATTCCGACTGGTCCAAGATCGTGGCGGATGTCGTTGCGCTGGGCGCGGATGGCAAGAAAGTCGGCGTTATCTCGACCATCAACGGCGACGCGAATGTGGGCTTCTACAAGGAACTGGCCGCCGCAGGTATCTCGGCGGATGACATCCCAGTAGTTGCCTTCTCGGTCGGCGAGGAAGAATTGGCCGGTCTGGACACAACCAACCTTGTCGGGCATCTGGCGGCGTGGAACTACTTCCAGTCGGCAGAGAGCGAAGCGAACGAGGCCTGGGTTGCCGCCTGGAAAGCCCGCATGGGCGAAGATCGGGTGACCAACGATCCGATGGAAGCGCATTACATCGGGTTCAACATGTGGGTGAACGCCGCGACCGAGGCGGGCTCGACGGATGTCGATGCCGTGCGCGCGGCCATGTACGGCCAGGAATTCCCGAACCTGACCGGCGGCACGGCCGTCATGCTGCCGAACCACCACCTCGCCAAGCCGGTTCTGATCGGCGAAATCCAGGAAGACGGTCAGTTCGACATCATCAGCCAGACCGAAGAGGTTCCGGGCGATGCCTGGACGGATTTCCTGCCCGAATCCGCGGTTCTGGTCTCGGATTGGAAAGAGCTGGGTTGCGGTATGTACAACACCGAAACGAAAAGCTGCGTACAGATCAAATCGAACTACTAAGATCTGAACCGGAACACCTCGGGGCGCATCACATGTGCCCCGGGGCCCAATGCCGAGGTCTCCCCAAATGACGCTTTCGATTTGCCGGGCTTTGTTTGCCCTGCTGCTGTTCGTGGCCCCTGGTCTTTTGCAAGCCCAATCCTCCGACGCGCCGGTGCAGAAGCTTTTGCAGGCCCATGCGGAGGTCATTCAAAAATCCTCTCGCAAGACGATCGGCCCGGCAATTGACGCCCTGGCGCAGAGCGGATTGCCCGAGGCACAAACCGTCCTCGAGCGGTGGCAGGCCAAGGACATGTGGTACAACCGGGATACGGGCCTTTTCGTTTTTGCGTCCAAAGCCGATGGCGGTTTGCGGGTTTTCGACATCTCGGATGGGGCCGAGATCGGTGTCGTCGACAAGAAGAACTACAAACAACTCAAGCCGAACTCGGGCATTCGCGGGTTGATCGCTTCGGCGCTGGTGCAGTTTCAATTGAACGACCCCGACCCGCTGAACCGAAGCGCAGCGCTGACGGCAATCGAGCGGGACGCGGAACCCTCGCACCTATCCGCCTTGCGCGGCGCCATGGCCGGAGAGCAGGACGCGGATCTGCGGGCCCGCAAGGACCGGCTCGAGCGTCTGTTGACGATCCGGTTTGATGATGACGCGGCCGCCAGGCTGGCTGCAATCGACAGCTTCGCAGGCGATCTGGGCGTTGACGTGCGCGCAACGCTCAATCCCCTTGTTGCATCTGAAATCAAGGTGTCCGACACGGTTCCGGATGGCGCTGTGACCATCGAGGCCGGGTCCGACGAACTGACACAGAAACAAGCCTATGACCTGTTGGTTGAGAACGGGTTGGCACCGGCCCTGGTGGACGACGGCACCATCAAAGAGACCCTGATTTCGAATATTGACGGTGACAGAGTAGCAGGCGTCCAGTTGGCAAGTCTGGACGAAGATGCTGCACGACAAGCGGCATACCAACTGCTGGCCGATCAGGGGCTCGCCGCTCCGCTGGTGACGCAGGACGACATCGCCGAGGCCGTGCAACAGTACAAGTTCTACCGGGTCTACACCTCGGCACCGTTGCCGGTGGCGCTGGCCGCGCAGGCCGTGCTGGACAATATCGAGACGCAAGTCGCTCTCAACCAGACGGCGGATCTGGTTCTGGATGCGTTGTCTCTCGCCTCGATCTATTTCCTTGCCGCCATCGGCCTTGCCATCACTTTCGGCGTCATGGGCGTCATCAACATGGCGCATGGTGAGTTCATCATGATGGGCGCCTATACCGGATATGTGGTTCAACTGTTCATTCCGGACCTGACCCTGTCGATCATTGTCGCCATTCCCTGCGCATTCCTGGTGACCTTCGGCGCCGGTGTTCTACTGGAACGTCTGGTCATTCGCTGGCTGTACCACCGTCCGCTGGAGACGCTGCTTGCGACCTTCGGTGTTTCCATCGCGCTGCAGCAACTGGCCAAGAACATCTTTGGAACCCAGGCGCGTCCCCTGACCGCCCCGGCCTGGCTGGACGGTTCGATGGTGCTGAACGATATCGTCTCCATCAGTTACATCCGCATCGCGATCTTTGTTCTGGCGCTGCTGTTCCTCGCGCTTTTCCTCATCGTCATGAACCGGACCAGGCTGGGGCTTGAGGTGCGCGCCGTGACGCAAAACCCGCGCATGGCGTCCTCGATGGGTATCAATCCCGACCGGATCAACATGCTGACCTTCGGCTTTGGCTCGGGCATCGCGGGCATTGCCGGCGTGGCGATCGGGCTTTACGCAAAGGTCACGTCCGAGATGGGTTCCGACTATATCGTGCAAAGCTTCATGACAGTGGTCGTGGGCGGTGTGGGCAACATCTGGGGGACGCTGCTGGGGGCCACGATGGTCGGCACGCTGCAGAAGGGGATCGAGTGGCTCAACCCGTCCAATACCCTGGCGGCGCAGACCTACATGATCTTGTTCATCATCCTGTTCATTCAATTCCGGCCGCGCGGCATCATCGCGCTCAAGGGTCGGGCGGCGGAAGCGTGATATGGCTGACATGACATCCACAGCCGGCCCGATGCGAAAGCCATTTGTGCTGCGCTATCCCTCGGTCGCGATCTTCTTGATCATTCTGGCGCTGTTCACGGCGACCATAACAGTGCTGGGCGAAGGGTTCGGGATCGGCCTGATATCCACCAGCTTCGTCAAGACATTGGGCAAGACCCTCTGCCTGTGCCTTGCGGCCCTGGCGATGGACCTGGTGTGGGGCTACACGGGCATCCTGTCCCTAGGGCATATGGCCTTCTTCGGTATCGGCGGATACGCCATCGGCATGTGGCTGATGTACGCGCGGACCGAGATCATAGTGATCGAAAGCCTCGCGTCCTCGGCCTTGCCACCAACGGCCCAGGAAATTTCTGACGGCATCGCCACCCAGATCTTCGGTGTCGTCGGCGCATCCGAGTTCCCACCGATCTGGGCTGTTGCGCATTCGCTGCCCTTGCAACTGGCTGCGGTCGTACTGGTACCCGGCTTGCTGGCCCTTGTGTTCGGGTGGCTGGCCTTCCGCAGCCGCGTGACCGGGGTCTACCTGTCGATCCTGACACAGGCGATGACGCTGGCGTTGTCGCTGTACCTGTTTCAGAACGACAGCGGGCTGCGCGGGAACAACGGCCTGTCGGGTCTGCAGAATTTGCCGGGTCTGGATTCGGTGCCGCAATCGACGGTTTCGATCCTGTTCTTCTGGGCGTCGGCCCTCGCGCTGGGGCTGGGCTATCTGGTCTGTGCCTGGATGGTGTCCGGCAAGTTCGGATCGGTCATTCGCGCCATCCGAGACGACGAAAGCCGGGTTCGGTTCCTTGGATATTCGGTCGAAGCCTACAAGCTGTTCATCTTCACTTTTACCGCCGTGATCTGCGGCATCGCGGGTGCTCTGTATTACCCCCAAGCCGGCATCATCAATCCAGCCGAGATCGCGCCCATTGCATCAATCTACCTGGCCGTCTGGGTGGCGATCGGCGGACGGGGGCGTCTGTACGGAGCGGTGATCGGCGCGGCATTCGTTTCTCTGCTGTCCACCTGGTTCACGGGTGGTCAGGCCCCCGACATCTCGCTGGGGTTCTATACGATCCAATGGGTCGACTGGTGGACCATCCTGCTTGGGCTGTCATTTGTCGCGGTCACATTGTTTGCGCCTCGGGGCATCGGCGGCCTGATCGACAGGTTTGCCGAGCGGCGCGCCCCGGATCGCCACGGCGCCGATCTGGGGCCGGACCTTGGGTCGCTGCGCGAAAAGGAGGCCGACGAATGAGCACGTTGCTTGAAGTCTCCGGCGTGTCCGTAACCTTCGACGGATTCAAAGCCATCAACAACCTGACATTCCAGATTGGCCCAGCCGAAATGCGCGCGGTCATCGGCCCGAACGGGGCGGGCAAGACGACGTTCATGGACATCATTACCGGCAAGACCAAACCGGATGACGGCCATGTCCTGTGGGGTGACAAATCCGTGTCGCTCCTGTCGATGAGCGAAAGCCAGATTGCCCAGGCCGGCATCGGCCGAAAGTTCCAGCGCCCCACCGTCTTCGAGGACCAGAGCGTTCGCGAGAACCTGATGCTGGCCCTCAGGAACAAACGCGGCCCGCTGGCGGTCCTGCGGTTTCGGGCCGGACAGTCGGATCATCAGAAGGTCGCTGACCTGGCAGAGGAAATCGGACTGCAGAATGCCTTGAACCGCAAGGCGGGTGAGTTGAGCCACGGCCAGAAGCAGTGGCTTGAGATCGGCATGCTGCTGGCGCAGGATCCGCAGTTGCTGCTGGTCGATGAGCCGGCCGCCGGAATGACCCCCGCCGAGCGCGAGCACACGACTGACATTCTTGTCGCGGCCGCAAAATCCCGCGCCGTGGTGGTGGTTGAACATGACATGGAGTTCGTCCGCCGCCTGAACTGCAAGGTCACGGTGCTTCACGAGGGGTCGGTTCTGGCCGAAGGGTCGCTGGACCACGTCACCAATAATGACAAAGTGATTGAGGTGTATCTTGGCCGCTGAGCTTCTGGAAATCTCGGACCTGTCCCTGCACTACGGCGGCAGCCAGATCCTGAGCGGGATCGACATCACCGCGCGTCAGGGTCAGGTCACCTGCGTGATGGGCACCAACGGCGTCGGCAAGACCAGCCTGTTGAAAGCCATCTCCGGAACGCACCCCCGCAGCGGCGGTGAATACCGGCTTGGCGGCGAGCAGATCGGCAAGGCCACATCCTATGAGCTGGCTCGAAAAGGTGTGGCCTATGTTCCGCAAGGACGAGAAATCTTTCCGTTTCTGACGGTCCGCGAGAACCTGGAAACCGGTTTTGCCTGCCTGCCCCGCAGCGAACACAGGATACCTGACTACATCTTCGAACTGTTCCCGATTCTCAAAGAGTTCCTGTCGCGGCGCGGTGGTGATCTGTCAGGCGGTCAGCAGCAGCAGCTCGCAATTGCGCGGGCCTTGATCACGAAACCCAGGCTGCTTTTGCTGGATGAACCAACCGAGGGCATCCAGCCCAACATCATCAAGCAGATCGGCGAAGTCATCCGCCTGCTGCGCGATCAAGGTGAGATGGCGATTGTCCTGGTCGAGCAGTATTTTGATTTCGCGTATTCCCTGGGCGACAGTTTTCTGGTGCTGGAACGCGGGTCGCCATTCCTCAAAGGGTCAAAATCCGAACTTGGCCAGCAGCAGCTCAGGGCGGCCGTTTCGGTTTGACCTTACCGGCCCAGTGCTTCGGGCAGGTATTCCACCAAGGCCCGCTGCACGACGGCAAACCGCGGCGTCCGCGCAATCTCTTCAAGCGTGGCTACCCACAGAGGAACCTCGATTTCCGGATCCATGTCCGGCGCCCGCCGCAACCGCGGGTCCGCATCACCGATGAACGTCGGCAGAAACGCCTTGCCGACGCCTGTCGCAGCCATCTGCTGGAGCACAAGGAAACTGTCCGCGCCGATGGTGGTGTCTTCATCCCGCACATGTTCGGCCATCCATCTGGCCGGGACCGAACCGCTCAGCGCCCCATCCAAACGCATCCATTTTCGGTAGGAGGACCCATCGTCGTAGACCCCGAAGGCCAACGCGCCAGCGCGCTCGCCCACCAAGTCTTCGCCCAGGCGGATTGATGGACGCACGGCAATGTCCGCGGTCAGCCGCGACAGGTCATGGTGATTGTTCCCGCTCAGCAGACTCAGCTCCAGACCCGGATAAAGGGCAGAAATGCGGTTCAGTATCCCGGGCAGTACAAGCTGGCAAAGGCTGTCGGTCGAGGCAATCCGCACCCGCCCGGTCGGCGAACGGTCCGCGCCCACGATTGCCCGTTCGACCGAAAGCACCGCGTCCTCGACATTTTCCATGGCCGAAAGAATGGCCCTGGCCTCGGGCAGCGCGCTGTAGCCCGACGGGTTCTTTTGGAAGATCACGCACCCATGGCGTCGTTCAAACGCGGCCACCCTGCGCAGCACCGTTGCATGGGTCACGCCCAGCGCTGTGGCCGCTGCGTTCAACGAGCCGTGCCGGCTGACGGCGAGGGCGTATCGGATGTCATCCCAGTTTTGATTGTTCATAAGTTAACAAGAAACGCAGAGAAATAAACAATTACAAGAAATTTCGATCAAGCTACCATTCGGCACATTCATGTGGGAGAGATACCATGATCAAGAAATTCTCAATCCTTGCGGCGAGTTTGATTTCTGTGGCCGTTATTGGCACGGCCGTAGCCCAGGAAAGCGAAAACCCGGCCGTCAAGGCGCGGAAGGCCGTCATGCAGCTGTATGCGTTCAATCTGGGCACGCTTGGCGGCATGGCCAAAGGCGAAGTGGAATACAACGCCGAGGCCGCAACGCGCGCGGCCAACAACCTGGTTGCCGTGACGCAGATCGATCAGTCGGCCATGTGGCCAGCCGGGTCCGACAATGTCTCCGACCCATCTTCTCGGGCGCTTCCGGCGATCTGGGAGAACTTCCCGGATGTCAGCGCCAAGGGTCAGGCAATGGCTGAAGCCGCGGTTGCGATGCAGGCCGCCGCCGGGCAAGATGTCGAAGCGCTGAAAGCAGCGATGGGACCATTGGGTGGAGCCTGTTCGGCATGTCACAAGGCATACAGAGCCCCAAAGAACTGACAAGGCCCTGACGGTGCGGCGGCTTCTGTCGATTGCCGCGGGCGTCGCGGTCGTGGCCGGGCTGACCGGTCTGGTTCTGACCCGACCGCAACACGTCGATCCGGCCGAGTTGGACGGTATTGCCCCTGATCTTGTCAGGGGCGAGACCGTGTTCTTTGCGGCCGGATGCGCCTCGTGCCATTCAGCGCCGAACTCCGAGGGTGAGGAAAAGCTGGTGCTGGCGGGCGGACGCCGGTTCGAGACAGATTTCGGTACGTTCATAGCTCCGAACATATCCAGCGACCCAGAAGCCGGGATTGGGTCATGGTCGGCGCTGGAACTGGCGGATGCCCTGATCTACGGAACCGGGCCGGACGGGCAACACTATTACCCGGCCTTCCCTTACACGACCTATACGAACATGACGCCGGAGGACGTCGTGTCGCTGCGCGCATTCCTCGGCACCCTGCCGGCCGCCTCGCAGGAAAGCAGAGCGCACGAGGTCGGTTTCCCCTTCAACATCCGGCGAAGCTTGGGCGGCTGGAAGCTTCTCTACCTTGAACCAGGGTGGGTGGTGGACGGTAATCTTGATGTGCAGCAGCAGCGCGGACGCTACCTAGTCGAAGCCTTGGGCCATTGCGCCGAGTGCCACACGCCCAGAGATGGCCTTGGCGGCTTGAGCCGGGATCAATGGCTGACGGGTGCGCCAAATCCCAGCGGAAAAGGGCGCATCCCCGGCCTGACCACCAACCACCTGGATTGGTCCGAAGCCGACATCGCCGAATATCTGAAGTCCGGTTTCACTCCGGACTATGACAGCGCCGGCGGAGAGATGGCCGAGGTCATCGAGAACACTTCCCGTCTGTCCGATGAGGACCGGTTGGCGATTGCCGCATATCTCAAGGTTGTTCCGGTACCGGCCAACGACGCCACAACAGACTGAGCCGACGCCCACATCCCCCGGCAACCTACGAGCCTTGGCGGTTCGCCAGTCGACGTGATCTTGGCACCTTGTGCCTTTTCGCTTCCCCCTTCGGACGTTTGGTTGGAAATTCGTCAGACCTAAGCCCGATGTGGACGGATCCAACCCGCTTTAGCCTCCCTTCGACAACCAGACATTTGTCGAACAGCAAAGGAGGCTGAAATGATTGCGAACCGGAAACTGGGACAACTTCTCAGCACTGTGGCACTGGCGACGTTGATTTCGGCGGCGCCATACACTCCCAAGTTCAGCACCGAGGGCGGCTTACAGCTTGAGCCCGCTTACGCGTTTGCCAAAAGCGGCAAAGGCAAAAGTGGCAGCGGTCGGGACGACGATGATGACGATGACGATCGGGACGATGATGACGACGACCGGGATGACGACGACGATGATGATCGGGATGATGACGACGACGATGACGACGATCGATCAAGTCGCAGCGGCAGCAAAAAGGGATCGTCGCAATCCGGAAGCGCCGCGACCGGGTCGGCCGGCATAACCAAGGTCGAGACAACTGCGAACGGGATCGAAGTTCGCTATGCGGACGGAACAAAGGAAGAAATCGAAAACGGCAGATACGAGAGAAAGAATGCTCAGAATCGGACCGTTGAGGAACGGCCAGCCACAGGTGCCGATATCTCAAGGCTTCGTTCCCTGGCGAACGGCATTTCGATCAAGAATGTAAGCGCATCCGGGCAAGGTGGTACGGCCGGAAGCCGCCCCACAAAGATCGAACGTCAAGGCAACAACATCGAAGTCAACTACGCCAACGGCTGGAAAGAAGAGATCGAGCTCGGGCGCTACGAGCTGAAAGACCCCTTCAACCGGACCGTTGTGGAAAGAACAGCCACGGCCGCAGACATCCGGAGGCTGCAATCGGTCGCGAACTGACGAACAGCGCGAATTTCCCGGACGGTCTCTCGGTCGGAGAGGCCGTTTCGGCGTTCACAGGCTATGCGGGCTTGTTTTTCTTGCCCCACGCGTCGTGCGCGATAAGCGCGGCCTCGACCCGGTTCCGCGCGTGCAGCTTGGACAGGATCGCCGTCATATAGTGTTTCACGGTCTTTTCCTGAAGATCCAGTTCCACGGCGATCTCGCGATTGCTCAAACCCTTAGCCACGCGCCTGAGTATCTCCTCTTCGCGATGCGTGAGATCATCCAGGACATCGCTGCTGTTCGCAGGGCTTGCGTCGTTGTTGATCTGAAGCAGTACCCGCGAAGCCAGCCCCGGCGAAACGAACCCCTCCCCCGCGGCGATGCTGCGCAGGGAGGCGGTCAGTTCGCTCGCGGTTACGCCTTTGACAATATACCCAATCGCTCCGGCCTCGAGTGCATCGGCAACATCGCTGCTGTTCTCCGAAACCGTCAGAATCGCGATGCAGGGCGGTTTTTCCATTGCTGCGATCCGGCGTGTCGCGTTGATCCCACCGCCGGGCATCGAGAGATCGAGAATTGCGATGTCGGGCTGGTGCTGAGCGACAAGCGCAACCGCTTCGTCGGCGCTGGATCCGGCCGCGAGAACTTCGAACCCTTCTGCCTCATCCAAGGTCCGCCGCAGCCCATCCCGGAAAATCGGATGATCATCTGCTATGACAAGTGTCTTGGTCATGGTGAGCTCGTTTTGTTGGGAAACAGGGTCATTTCGACGGTGGTGCCCTGACCGGGACTGGACGAGACCTGAAACCTGCCGCCGATGCTTTCGACCCGATCGCGCAGCCCCAGCAGCCCCTGGCCGCCATCATCGCGCAGAACAGTGCCGTCCAAAGGATCAAAGCCGGGTCCATCGTCCTTGACCTGAATGACAATGCAATCGTCGCGAACATGGCAGGTGACGCTGCAGCGGGACTGCGGAGCATATCGCGCGGTATTCGAGAGTGTTTCCTGAAGAAAGCGAAAAACGCACAGTTTGTCAGACACCGACAAATCCGGCATGTCACTGCCACGAAACGAGATTTCAGGCCGCAACGGGCTGTGCTCCGCATGGTCCTCGACCGCTCTTTTTACGACATCCACCAAGGTCAGGTTGTCGATATCGGGTGCGGACAGTCCGCGGGACAGCGCGCGAATTTCGGTCAAGGACTTCTGCAGCGACTGCTGGATTTCTTCGGCTTCCTTGGGTTTTGGGGATCTGTCCGAAAACGCGGCCTCCAACCGAAGGGCGGCAAGTGAAAGGTACTGCGCCGGGCCGTCATGAAGTTCGGCGCCGAGTTTCTTCAGAAACCGGTCCGTCTGCGCGGCATACCGGCCCGAGGCCTCGACCACCCGCGACCGCAGCATCGCATTCTGCGCAGCCATCCTTTCGCTTTCTGCCAGCCGTTTCTTCAATAGCCGCGCCTGCCGCCGGATGGTGTTGTCCCCGATCGCAACGATGCAAAAAAGGACAACCGTGCTTGCCAGAAAGGCGGAACCGACCACCAACCAGCTTGTGCGCCTGGCTTTTGCCAGATCCATCTCCAATTGATCGGCCCTTTCATAGAACTCGGCCACGGCAATGATTTCACCGGACCACAGTTCACGAATGGGGCTGTAGACCTCGAGCAGCGGTATCCCCAAGGCCGCTTCGGCAGCGCTTTCATCGTGATCCAGTTCCTCGAACGAGCCCGAGATTTCGCCGATCCAGGCGCGCTGAAGGTCGCCCGTCGGCTCGAAACGGTTACCGATGATGCTTGTGTCCGAGGCGTGTACGACCACACCGCCCTGCTTCCAGAACTTGTATGATACGATACGATCGCGCATCGGCTGGGTCATGAATATCTCGTCCAGCGCCCGCCTCGCCTGTTCGGACAGGCGGTCACCCAAAGCCAGTTCCTGGCTGAGAGGTGAGACGATGCTTTCCATATACAGCGCCGCCGAATTGGCCGAGTTCTGCACAACCGCGTTCTGGATTCGATTTGAAACCCATACTCCGACGATCGCGGTTGCAGATCCCATCACAAGGATGCTTGCCGCAAGAAAAACTCGCGACAACGACCAATTCCCAATCGTCAGCTCAGCAACTTTCGTCCTCATCTTGGCCCCGACTATGACCCACAATCAAAAATCGCACCACAGACCTTGGTCTGACGTGATCCAGATGTTCGCCCCAGCAAGCGCCGCCCGCAGCCTCAGAAACACTCCCCGATTTGCAATGCCTTTTTCGACTTGAAAAACACCCCGCGCCCCGCAAGCATTGACACAACCGTACCCCTTTGGTTGAGCGTCGGTTGACCGGCGTTTCAGCGAAAATCAAATAGTTCAAAGGATTTTGATGCGCGCCGCCGTATTTTTCTTGTCGGTCATCTTATTGGTTTTTTCCGGATCCGCTCAGGCTCAGAGCATCATTCCGCTTGCCCAGAAGGGCGGGCTGCACGCGGCATATGTGGTTCCAGTGGACACCTTCGACCGCGTGGATGTTCAGTTGATTGTTCTTTCGGGGTCTTATGACGACCCGGACCCGTCCGGCACAGCCCATCTGACCGAGCATCTCGCCGCGTTCTCGGCCGACGCCACCATTCTCAGAAAACCGCGCGAACGCGACATCTACGCCACCACGCACAATGTCGCGACCGTGTACACGAATTCCGGGCTGCCATCCGAGGCGGAGATGTTGTTGCGGCTTTCCCGGGCCGTTCTGGACACGCCATCCGTATCCAGGCAATTTGCGGAGAGCGAAGTCGCTATCGTCCAGCGGGAAACCTTGCTGCGTGAACGGCAATATCCGTTTCGCTGGCTCAGCCGAATGGCACTTCAAAACCTCTACGGCACCTTGCGCGGCCGGGCAGACAACACCGTCGAGGATCTGCCCAAGCTGAGCCTCGAGAAGGCCTATCAGTTTCACAAGGAACACTATGTCCCGTCCAACGTGACGTTGATCGTCTCCGGAAACATTGATCCCGCCCGGGCCGAAGAACTGGTGGCGCAGGTGTTTGGCGATACCGAACCATCTGACGCTCCGAAAAAACCGTGGTTGGATCATAAGCCGGATCCCGGGAAACAGTCCGTCGTGCGCCTGCAGTCGGATCGGTTGCAACGCGACACCGTGCTGTTCGCAAAATTCGTGGAGTTCGAAGACCGCTCCACGAGCATCGACATGCAAGGCGCGTTCTTCATCGCAAGCGGGATCCTGAACGAACGGATCGCCAAGGTCCTACGCCACGAGGACACGCGGATACTCAACCATGGCGTCAACTGGTATTTTGCGAAGAATGCCGATGTTGAACTGGTGATCGACCTGCAACTCATGCCTGGCTTCAGCGTGGATGAAGCCAAGGATCTGCTGACCGAGACCTTGGCTGGCTTGCTGGACGAGCCGATCAGCAAATACGAAATTCATGAGCTCCGTCAAAAGGAGGTGGTCTGGTCTCAGAACATGGCCCGCCGTCCTTCGGCCTTTCTGTGGTTTCTGCAGAACGTCGCCGCGGACGGATTCCCGCCCATCAGCCCGTCGGTCTTTGCCGAAACACTGAGCAACACCACAGATCAGGAAGTTATCGATTTTGCGGAAAAAGTCTTGCAGCCCTCGGCGACATCTTTCGTTCTTGCAGAGAAAGCTGACTGACATGAGCGTTTTCAACGGCTGGCTTCTCACAATTCTCTTTGTGGCGGTTACCTTGCTGCAGGGTGAGCGGGCAGAAGCAGAACTGATTGCGACTGCAGGCGAAACGAAACTGGTCGAGCTCTCTCCGCTTGAGAACGGCACGTCCGCGCTGACCCTGGTTTGGACGATTGGCCACCCGACGCTGGACCGCACTGCCGCCATGTCCGCCGCCATTGCGAGCGTTGTGACAGGCGGGACCTCGACCCGCTCGTCCTACGAAGTCAGTTCGTTTCTGAAGCTGAAAGGTGTCGAACAGAAAATCGGCAGAAGCGGCAAGAACCTAACGCTCACCGTCTCGGCGCCAAGCGACGTCTTCCCGGAAGTCCTGGTGCACCTCGAGAACGTATTGCTCGAACCCCGATACACACCAGACTGGTATGCACGAGAGCTTGAGGCGTTTCGCCCAGTCATCTCGACCAGAACCACACAGCCGTCGGATGTGTTGAACGAGATTACCAATTATCTGGAATTCGACCCTGCCGCCACGGACGAAGAAACCGTTGAAACCGACTTTCAGTTCGGGCGACCAGATCAGGTCGTCCTCAGATCAAAGGACGAAGAGGTAACGCGCCGCACCGTCCGATTGATCAATTCGCTGCCGGGCGCGCGGTTCCGGCTGGGGCGCGCCCTGAGCAAATGGGCCGAAGGGTGGACAGGCGCGAACGGGGCGCCCTTTGCCCTGCCCAAAGGTATCGTGCATCTCGCCGACCCCGACGCATCCGAAATGTTGATCCTGCTTGCCAATGCAAAGACGTTTTCGAATGCACAGGACCAGCTTGGCTCGAACCTTCTTGTTGACTACATCGGCGCCAATCAGGGCTCGGAGATGTTTCGGGTCATCCGCCAGTCCATGCGTGCATCGTACGATCCACGTTCGGACTTTGTGGTCGTGGGCAAGAACAAGGCCGTGATCGCGCTGAGCGCGACCGTCGAAGCCAGCGCATGGCCCGAGGTCCACGGCAAGATCATGGAAATCTATCAGGGCGTCCGCGACGGGGGCGTTGTCCCGGAAAGTCTGGAAATCCAGAAGGATCGGTTGGACCGCACCTACTATCAAAGATTCTTCACAGACCCTGACTGGGGCGCGCGCCAGTTTCTGGACGAACATCCCGACGGCGTAGAAGGCGAAATCACCCTTCCACTGTTTGAGGCATTCCAGACAGTCTCGACCGAAGAGACGATTGAGAACGCCGATACGCTGTTGCCCCCGATTGAGGAGTTCCTGGTGATCTTGATCGGAGGAGGTGTTTCCCCGTCGGCCGACATGCGGTCGGACGGGTATTGTGCCCTTCCCAAAGGCGCACCGATCAGCCATTGCCTGACTAAGCTGTCAAACGCGGAATACTGACTGTCCGCGGACCATTGCTGCGGTGCTTCAAAGAGCAGATGATCCCCGCGATACATCGTCTCGAGGGTACCGTGGGATTGGCCCTTTGGTATTGTCCGTCGGTCACGTAAGCTTGGTTTTGCCTGTCGCGCAGCAAGGAGAACGCAATGCGTGTTCTTGAGATACTATCTTTGGTTGGTCTGTGTTTGGTGTTGGTATCGCCACTTCCCGGAAGTGCGGCCCCAACGGCAGCAGAGTGCAATAGCGCGGGAGGAAAAACAGTCACGATCAAGGGAAAGACCGCTTGCGCGTTCGTGGGCGGAGCATGCCCAGAGGGGTGGCGCTCATACGATTCCTACCGAAAATGGCAGCCGAAAACCTGCGGTGGCGCGCAATGCACGGGGAATACCAAGTGTACGACGAGCCGAGGTTGGTCCAAATCCGCACCAGAATGCAGATTTGAGAGAGGCAGAAACTCTCAGGGCGACTGCACCAAAAGAAGTGTATGCACGGCAAACAGGATCGCTAGGACAGCTTGTACGAAGTAAGCGCGCCATCGCGGTTGAGCTGTGAAACCGAACCCTAAACCCGACTCGCGCTGAGTTGCTGGCGACCCCGGCAGGATTCGAACCTGCAACCTGCCCCTTAGGAGGGGGCTGCTCTATCCAGTTGAGCCACGGGGCCGCGCGGCGCCTTCTGTAGCCGGGTTTTTTCGACTTGTCATGACCTTTGCACAACAGTTGAACAGATTGCCCTGTTCGCGCTAGCATCGGGGAAACAACAATGCAGGTATCCCCGGTGACAACAGAAACGAAACGCCCGCTTACCCTCCGTGATGTCTCAGAAGCGTCCGGTGTGTCGGAAATGACGGTCAGCCGGGTCCTGCGCAATCGGGGCGATGTGTCGGACGCGACCCGCACCCGGGTTCTGGCCGCCGCGAAAGAGCTGGGATACGTACCCAACAAGATCGCCGGCGCACTGGCCTCGAGCCGGGTGAACCTGGTGGCGGTGATCATCCCGTCGCTGTCGAACATGGTCTTCCCCGAGGTGCTGACCGGCATCAACCAGGTGCTTGAGGATACCGAGCTGCAGCCCGTGGTCGGCGTCACCGACTATCTGCCTGAAAAAGAGGAAAAGGTCCTGTACGAGATGCTCTCGTGGCGTCCGTCAGGCGTGATCATCGCCGGGCTGGAACACACCGAGGCCGCGCGGGCCATGCTGGATTCGGCGGGCATTCCGGTGGTCGAGATCATGGATACGGACGGCAAGCCTGTGGACGCGATGGTGGGCATTTCGCACCGCCGGGCCGGGCGCGAGATGGCGCAGGCGATCCTTAAGGCCGGGTACCAGCATATCGGTTTCATGGGGACCAAGATGCCGCTGGACCACCGCGCGCGTAAACGGTTCGAGGGCTTCACCGAAATTCTGGGCAAGCACGGGATCGAGATCGAGGACCGAGAGTTCTATTCCGGCGGTTCGGCCCTGGCCAAGGGGCGCGAGATGACCAAAGCCATGCTAGAACGCTCCCCGGAGTTGGACTTCCTGTATTATTCCAACGACATGATCGGCGCGGGCGGGCTGCTGTACCTGCTTGAGCAGGGTATCGACGTGCCCGGACAGATCGGCCTTGCGGGATTCAACAACGTCGAACTGCTCCAGGGTCTGCCGCGCAAGCTGGCCACCATGGACGCCTGCCGACTGGAAATCGGTCGCAAGGCCGCAGAAATCATCGCCGCCCAACTGGCCGACCCGAATACCGAGATCGAAACTCGCATCACTTTGACCCCCAAGATCAGCTATGGCGACACGCTCAAGCGGCGCTGACCGGGGCAAGCTGCAAAAACTCGACAACCGAACCGCCCGTGCGTTGTTCATGGATCGTCATGCGCTGGCGGAACTGCCCGCAGGTCCGGCCAAAGGGCCCGATCTGCTGCATCTGATCCACCGGCTGGGTTTCGTGCAGCTCGACAGCATCAACACCGTGGCGCGCGCCCATGACATGATCCTGTTCTCGCGCCGCCCGTCTTATCGGCCGAACGACCTAAAGCGCCTGTACGAGCGCGACCGCGGCCTGTTCGAACACTGGACCCACGACGCCGCCGTGATCCCGATGGCGTTCTACCCGCATTGGCACCTGCGCTTCCAGCGCGACGCCGAGATGCTGCGGGCCCGCTGGCGCAACTGGCGGCGCGACGGGTTCGAACAGCAGTTCGAAACCGTGCTGCAACACATCCGCGACCACGGCCCGGTGTGCTCGGCCGATGTGGGACAGGATGAGAAAAAGGGCTCGGGCGGCTGGTGGGATTGGCACCCCTCGAAAACGGCGCTGGAATACCTGTGGCGCTCGGGCGCGCTGACGGTGGTGGGGCGTCGCGGGTTTCAAAAGCAATACGACCTGACCGAGCGTGTGATCGATACCCATCTGTGCCCCGGCGTGATGGAGTGCGACCATCAGGAGACGGTGGACTGGCTGTGCAACGCGGCGCTCGACCGGTTGGGCTTTGCCACCTCGGGCGAACTGGCCGCCTTTTGGGACACTGTCACCGCTGCCGAGGCGAAAGAGTGGTGCAAACAGGCTCTGACACGGGGGGATTTGCAGGAAATCGAAGTGGAATGCGCTGATGGTCGAATGCGCCGCGTGTTTGCGCGGCCCGGTTTGGCGGACCAAGCTGCCGACCCTGCCCCCGCGCCGGGGCGGATCCGTGTGCTCAGCCCGTTCGACCCGATGCTGCGCGACCGAAACCGCGCCCAGCGCCTGTTCGGCTTCCACTATCGGATCGAGGTCTTCGTGCCCGAGGCTAAGCGCACCTATGGGTACTACGTCTTTCCGCTGCTCGAAAAAGACCGTCTGATCGGACGGATCGACATTAAGGCCCATCGCGACGAAGGCACCTTGCGGGTCCGCGCCCTGTGGCCCGAGCGTGGGGTCAGATGGTCGGACGCCCGCACCCGGCGGCTCGAGGCCGAGTTGGACCGGGTGCGCCGTTTTGCCGGGCTGGATCGGGTCGCCTTTGACGCAGACTGGCTGCACGCGCCTGTTTGAGCAGCCGACAATCCCTTCTTAGGGTCTATTCCGCCGGTCCGAGGGTCAGGCGGATGGAGTCCAACCCGTCGATACCGCCGGTCAGCACGTCTCCGGCGACGACCGGGCCGACACCGGCAGGCGTTCCGGTCAGGATCAGGTCGCCGGGCCGCAGGTGATAGAACCGGGACAGGTGCATGACGATCTCGTCGATCTTCCAGATCAGTTCGGACAGGGTGGCGTCCTGCCGGACCGTACCGTTGACGCTCAGATGGATGCGGGTGTCATCGGTCGGACCCCAATCGGCGGCGCGGGTCAGCGGCGCGAACACCGCGCCATTTTCCACATCCTTGCCCAAGTCCCAGGGGCGCTGCTTGTTGCGTTCGCGGATCTGCAGGTCGCGCCGGGTCATGTCCAATGCGCAGCAATATCCGAACACGGCATCCCAAGCCTGCTGCGACGTCGCCTGAAACACCGGGCGACCGATGGCCAGAGCCAGTTCCATTTCGTGGTGATAATTCTCGGTGCCCGGCGGGTAAGGCACGGTCTGCCCGGTCAGAATGGCGTTCTGCGGGGACTTGGTGAAATAGAACGGCGCTTCACGGTCGACTTCGTTTCCCATCTCGGCCGCATGGGCGGCATAGTTCCGTCCGACGCAAAAGATGCGCCCCACCGGATAGGTGTTGGCCTCTCCAACTACTGGTATCTGCACCACATCCGGCAGGGAAAACAGAGATTTGGCCATGTTGCATCCTTTCCTTCACATTGCCGCGCAGACTAAACGAGACACACCGCCGTTCAACCCGGCAAACACGCCGATTATTGCCGGCCCGCCTGTACGTTTCGGCGCGAAGTTGCCAAGGGCGCAGACCTGGGCGCAAGCCCGTTTCATCCGCGCAGACTATCCGTCTTTATTCTAGGGAAACTTGGGACCGCCCTGTTTAATAAACCGCACAGGCCGCGCATCATGAATGGACATATCGGGCAGATATTCGAAGGCAGCGCAACAGGCCCACGGGCCGCGTTCCCTTATTGCGACTTGGTTTCGCGGTCAGGTGCGCTAGATTTTCTTTCAGACGGTCGGCGCGCCCAGCCAATCAAGCTTTGTTCATCAGCGTGCCACCGTCACGAATACCAAGGAAAAATTACGGTTTCGGAGAATCGCCGCTCTGGCCTCATCCCCCTGGGTGCTTGGGCTGCGCTGTCGGGGTGCAATTTGGGCACCTCACATTCTCCGATTCAGGGCCGGAACCCTTCAACACAGGGATTCTTCGGTCCCGGGCCAGGCAAATAACTTCAGACACCGTCTGGCCACCCCGCCGGAGTCGACCCCTAGTTTCTCCGGCGGGGTTCTCCGATCCGCACAGCTGGTGCGATTTTCCCTATTAGAGCCTGAATTTGGATCGACCGGCCGCCACGGTCACACCTCACAGCGCCCTCGTCGTCCGGAATTTGATTGACCTGCTCGCCTGCATCGCCATCACTTGCCCGCGAAAGATGCGAAGGCGGAAGGCAAGGCAGATGAGATGGGATGAATTCTCGGAATGGGGCAAACGCATTTCCGAGTGGACGCAGCATTATCACCAAACCGTCGGCCAGCACCCGGTGCGCGCCCGGACCGAGCCCGGCGAGGTGCTGAACGCGCTTACCGCGACGGCGCCGGAGCAAGGCGAACCGATAGAAGGGATTTTTCAAGACTTCGAACGGATCGTGATGCCGGGCATCACCCACTGGCAGCATCCGCGCTTCTTCGCCTATTTCAACTCGAACGCCTCGGCGCCCTCGGTACTGGCCGAGTTTCTGGCCAGCGCGATCGCGCCGCAATGCATGCTGTGGCAGACCTCGCCCGCGGCGACCGAGATGGAAACCCGGATGATGGACTGGCTGCGGCAGGCACTTGACCTGCCCGAAGGCTTTGCCGGTGTGATCCAGGATTCAGCCTCATCGGCCACGCTGGCGGCCGTTCTGACCATGCGGGAAAAGGCGCTGAACTGGCAGGGCAACCGTCAGGGCCTGTTTGGACAGACACCCTTGCGTGTCTATTGCTCGTCCGAGGTACACACATCGGTCGACCGCGCCATCTGGGTGGCCGGGATCGGGCAGGACAACCTGGTGCGCGTCCCGATCAAGGGTGACTGGCGCGGCATGGACCCGGCAGCGCTCGAGGCCGCGATCCGGGCCGATCTGGACGCCGGCCTTCACCCCGCGGGGGTGATCCTGTGCGTCGGCGGCACCGGAACCGGCGCGACCGATCCCGTGGATGAGTGTCTGAAAGTCGCGCAGAAATACGGGCTGTACACGCATGTGGATGCGGCCTGGGCCGGGTCGGCGATGATCTGCCCCGAATACCGCCACTATTGGCCGGGGATCGACCAGGCCGACAGTATCGTGTTCAACCCGCATAAATGGTTGGGGGTTCAGTTCGACTGCTGCGCGCATTTCCTGAAAAACCCCGACGATCTGGTGCAGACGCTGGCGATCAGCCCCGAATATCTGAAAACCCATGGTCAGGACGGGATCGTCAACTACTCGGAATGGTCGGTGCCGCTGGGCCGTCGGTTCCGGGCGCTGAAACTGTGGTTCGTGATCCGCGCCTACGGGCTGGAAGGCTTGCGCGCGCGGCTGCGCAACCACGTCAACTGGTCGCGCGACCTGCATGATCGGCTGGCGGCCGAGCCGGATTTCCGGATCGCCACCCCGCCCATGTGGTCCCTGTGGACCTTCCGATATGAGCCACCCGGAGCCGCGGATCTGGACCACCTGAATCTGCGGCTGGTGAACGCCATCAACGATGACGGGCGCATCTATCTGACCCAGACCCGAGTCGATGGCGACATCGTCATCCGCTTTCAGGCTGGCCAGTTCGAAACCACCGAGGAGGACGTCCGGATGGCCTTTGACGTGATCACCGAAATCGCCCGCACCTTGCCCACACCCCCGCAGGAGGACCGCTGATGCCCGCCCCCAAAAACCCGTTCAAACAGGCTCTGACACAGGGCGAAATGCAGATCGGCTGCTGGATGAGCTTTGCCGAAGCCATCACCGCGGAAATCATGGGAACCGCCGGTTTCGACTGGCTGGTGATCGATGGCGAACATGCGCCGAATGACATCCGTTCGATCCGCGATCAGCTGATTGCGCTGGCCAACAGCCCCTCGCACCCGGTGGTGCGGCTGCCCATCGGCGAGACCTGGATGATCAAGACCGTGCTGGACGCCGGCGCCCAGACCATTCTGGTACCGATGGTCGAAAGCGCGGATCAGGCGCGCGAGCTGGTTCGGGCCTGCCAGTACCCGCCCAAAGGTGTGCGGGGTGTCGGGGCCGCCGCAACACGGGCGACAATGTACGGCACCATCCCCGATTACGTGGCCACGGCCGACCCCGAAATCTGTTTGCTGGTTCAGGTGGAAAACCTTGCGGGCATGGCCGCGCTGGACGAAATCCTTCAGGTCGAGGGCGTGGATGGCGTTTTCATCGGCCCGGCCGATCTGTCCACCGACATGGGTTACAAAGGCGACAGCACGGTGCCAAAGGTCCGCACCGCCATCGCCGATGCTTTGAAGCGGATCCGGGCGGCAGGCAAGGCGCCGGGTATTCTGGGCACCAATGATGAAGCGGTTCAAGCGTATCGGGACATGGGCGCGCAGTTCCTGGCGGTCGGTATCGATGTCATGCTGCTGGCTCAGGCCGCCCGCGGGCTGGCCGCGAAATGGCGTCACTGAGGGCGGATCATCCCTGCATTGCGGCGGCGGCCTGCGCATAGCCGCCCGATGCACCATCTACGAAATGTACGTGATCGTCGCGCGTGGCGGCGGGCACGAAGCAGGTCATCATCGCCTCTTGCTGGGAATGGATGCCGTATCTGATTTTTCCGCGTCCGCGCGCATCCTCAAGGGTCCGGGCGATGCGCGACAGGGTCTCGTCGTCGCAATCCAGCGTCATCTTCAACCCGTCATCAAATTTGCGGAAATCCGCATTTCGGCTGACCATGTTCTTGTAGTGGCCCGGCTCAAACTCGCCCAGTCGCTTGCCCGATTTGAACAGCAGCCAGATCAGCAGGTTCTGCACAAGCAGCGCGGCCTTGCGCACGGCCAGATTGCGTCCAGCGCGCGAGACATGGGCATCCAGTTCAAGCCCCGGAGGTGGCCACTTGATCGGAGGGCCGCCGGCCGGCACGGGATGGCCCGCGCGCTCCAGAGCCTCGGATGCGGACAGAACTGATTGCGCCAGATCAGCAAAATCGCGTTCTGTCGCCTGCGCAGTGGGCTGGATGACAAGTGACACGATCTGCCCATGCCGCGCAGGGCTGTTGGACCAGCGGCAGGACAGTCCCTTCAGGTCGGGCTGTGCGTCGGACCCGGCGGGCGGAACCTCGTACCGGCCAGCCTTCATCTGCGCCTCGGCCCAGGCCAGTCCGCCACCGGTGAACATGGCGTAATCCACCCCCGAGGACGGCGCATAGCGCGCCACCCGCAAGTCGAGCCCCTCCGCGCGCAGGTCGGACACAGGAACTAAAGCCGCACGCAGCGCGATGCCGAACTCGGTTTTCGCCCAGCTGCGCAGCGCCGCCAAGGTGTCGCGCGCCATGTCGACATCGTCCTTCGGGATGGCAAATCCGGCGCCGTCGCCACCAAAAACATAGGGAAAAACCCGCCCGCGCAGCGCGTTGATCATGCCTGAGATCACCGCCGCGCCCACCATGTTCACCGTCTTGTAGCGACCACGCGCGATTTCGCCGGTCGAGTCCACGATATCGGCGACGCCCACGATCCAGTCATCCGGGACCGGGGTGAATTGTTCCGGATCCGACAGCGCAAGAAAGTCGCGTGTAATGGGTACGCGGTCGTAGAATCCGATATCGGCGGTCTTCATTGTCCCTCCCGTTTGCTTGCCGCAATGATAGCGTAGTGCGGGGGCGTTTCCCGATACTGCAACATATCACACGCGCTTGTGCATGGCATCGGGACGTGCCAAGCATCCCACCAAGGCGGACGGCAAGGAGACCGACATGCAGGCAGGTTTGGTGATCTTGTGTCTGGCCTATGTCCTCAGCCAGTTCTTCCGCGCGTTCCTTGCGGTTCTGACTGCCGATCTGGCGCGAGACATCGGCGCCACGCCCGAAGATCTGGCCTGGGCCTCGGGTCTGTGGTTTCTGGTCTTTGCGGCGATGCAGATCCCGGTGGGCTGGGCGCTGGACCGGGTTGGCCCCCGGCAGACGGCGGCGGTTCTGCTACTGATCGGCGGCGCGGGTGGGGCCGCGGTGTTCGCGCTGGCCGCGACGCCCCTGCATGTGGCGGTGGCGATGGCGTTGATCGGGGTCGGATGTTCGCCGGTTCTGATGGCCTCGTATTTCATCTTTGCCCGCGAATACCCGCCCGCGAAGTTCGCTACCCTGGCCGCTGTTATGCTGGGCGTGGGGTCGGTCGGCAACCTCGTGGCCTCGTACCCCACGGCGCTGGCGGTCGAGTTGATGGGCTGGCGCGCGACTCTGGCGGGGCTGGCCGCGATCTCAGGCGCCGTGGCAGTGGGCATCTGGGTCACGGTCAAAGACCCCGCGCGGGTGGTGTCCGAGCAGAAAGGGTCGGTTCTGGACCTGCTGCGCGAACCTGCGCTGTGGGCGATTTTGCCGTTGATGCTGGTGGCCTATGCACCCTCGGCCGCGCTGCGGGGGTTGTGGGCCGGCCCCTATCTGCTGGACGTGTTCGGGCTAAGCGCCACCCAGATCGGGCAGGCCACGCTGGTCATGGGCGCCGCGATGATCGCGGGCACCTTTGCCTATGGGCCGCTGGACCGGCTGCTGAACACCCGAAAATGGGTGATCTTCGGCGGCAACGCGCTGGCGGTGCTGGGGCTGGGGCTGCTGGGGCTGTGGGTCGCCGAGGCCGTCTGGCTGTCGGTTCTACTGATGGCGCTGATCGGGTTTCTGGGGGCATCCTTCCCGGTGATCATGGCGCATGGGCGCGCCTTCATCCCGGCGCATCTGGTGGGGCGCGGCGTGACCCTGCTGAACCTGTTTGGGATCGGCGGCGTGGGGCTGGCGCAATTCGCCACCGGCCGCGTCCATGCGGCGACGGTGGACATGGGGCCAACCGCACCCTACACAGCGATATTCGCCTTCTTTGCCGTCACGCTGACGATCGGCTGCGTGATCTACCTGTTCAGCCGTGACAGCATGGAGTGAGACCCGCAGGAGCGCGCGCCGTGAACGACCCCGTTGTTATTGCCCCAAACCTCAAACGCCGCCTGTCCGGCGTGACCGCCACGATCGCGCGGCTGGTGCCGTTGCAGGCACAGTGGATCGACATTGCCGCCACCGGCCCGGGCCTGCCTTCGGATATCCCGCACATCCCGCTGGGCCGCCTGCCCTTTCTGTCGCGCAAGACGCTGCGGGTCTGGCACGCCCGCCGCAACACCGAGATGCTGCTGGGCCTGATCCTGCGCGACCTGCTGCGGCTGCGGCTGAAACTGCTGTTCACCAGCGCCTCGCAGCGGGCGCACACGGGCTATACCAAGTGGCTGATCGGCAAGATGGACGCGGTGGTGGCGACCTCGCGCAAGACGGCCGGATACCTCGAGCGCGACGCGCAGGTGATCATGCACGGCATCAACCTGCAGGATTTCACGCCACCCGCCGACAAGGCGGGGCTGCGGACGCAAATGGGCCTGCCCGACGGGCTGCTGCTGGGCTGCTACGGCCGCATCCGCCACCAGAAAGGCACCGACGCCTTCGTCGATGCGATGATCGACCTGTGCGGGCAGGTCCCCGACGTACATGGCATCGTCATGGGCCGCGCGACCGAGAAACACAGCGCTTTCCTGACCGAACTGAAGGACAAGGTGGCCCAAGCCGGCCTGTCCGACCGCATCCTGTTCAAGCCCGAGGTCACCGTGGACAAGATTGCCCAATGGTACCAGGTGCTGGATCTGTTCATCGCCCCCCAACGCTGGGAGGGGTTCGGACTGACCCCCCTCGAAGCGATGGCCTGCGGTGTGCCGGTGGTGGCCACCGATGTGGGCGCATTCTCCGAGATCGTGACCGACCCGACGCTGGGTCGGGTGGTGCCTCCGGGCGACATTCCGGCGCTGGCCGCGGCCGCGGCCGAGATGCTGGCTGACCGTGATTCCCTGGCCCGCGCAGGCCGGGCCGCCCGCGCCCATGTGGAACGGAATTTCGACATCAACGGCGAGGCGCAGGCCCTTGTTGCGCTCTATCAGCAGTTGCTGAAGGCCTGAGTCGCCGCAAAACTGCGTCATTCGGTCAATTCCGCCGCGAAGGCCCTTTTTTATTTTCTGCAACGCGGCTATGAACGCGCGTCCTTAATTCAGGAGACTAGACATGGGCTATCGCGTCGTTGTCGTCGGCGCCACAGGTAACGTGGGCCGCGAAATGCTGAACATCCTGGCTGAACGCCAGTTCCCCGTGGACGAAATTGCCGTTCTGGCAAGCCGTCGTTCGCTGGGCACCGAAGTCAGCTTTGGCGACAAGACACTCAAGACCCAGGATCTGGACACTTTCGATTTCACCGGCTGGGACATGGCGCTGTTCGCCGTGGGGTCCGCCGCGACCAAGGATTACGCCCCCAAAGCGGCAGCGGCCGGCTGCGTGGTGATCGACAACTCGTCGCTCTATCGCTACGACCCCGAGATCCCGCTGATCGTGCCCGAGTGCAACCCGCAGGCGATCCACGACTACAAGAACAAAAACATCATCGCCAACCCCAACTGCTCGACCGCGCAGATGGTAGTGGCGCTGAAGCCGCTGCATGACCGCGCCAAGATCAAGCGCGTCGTGGTCTCGACCTATCAGTCGGTGTCGGGCGCCGGCAAGGAAGGCATGGACGAGCTGTGGGATCAGACCAAGGCCGTCTACAACCCGATCAACGAGGTCGCCCCGAAGAAATTCCAGAAGCAGATCGCCTTCAACGTCATTCCGCATATCGACGTCTTCATGGAAGACGGCTCGACCAAGGAAGAGTGGAAGATGGTCGTCGAGACCAAGAAGATCGTCGACCCGTCGATCAAGGTCACCGCGACCTGTGTGCGGGTGCCGGTTTTTGTCGGACATTCGGAATCGGTGAACATCGAGTTCGAGGAATTCCTGGACGAGGACGAGGCCCGTGACATCCTGCGCGAAGCTCCGGGCGTGATGGTGATCGACAAGCGCGAGGCCGGTGGCTATGTCACGCCGGTTGAATGCGTCGGCGATTTCGCCACCTTCATCAGCCGGATCCGTCAGGACTCGACCGTGGAAAACGGCCTGAACCTGTGGTGTGTCTCGGACAACCTGCGCAAAGGCGCGGCCCTGAATGCAGTGCAAATCGCCGAGCTGCTGGGCCGCGAGGTCCTGAAGAAGGGCTGATAGCCGGACCAGACTGAAGCCTTAAAACCTCGCGGCATGGGCTGCGGGGTTTTTTCATTTTTGGCAATGCGAGAAGGAAGGCGCGCCGGGTATCACCGCAGGTTCTGCCCAAGCAAAAGTAAATTCGCCAGGTGAATAGCTATTATTCACATAATCAATTTTTCATATTTCACAGCTGCTGGTATTTTTCCGCCCATTGAAGGCGCCTTCGTTTCAATCTCAGCCGAGGGGAAACGAGCCATGATTGACCAAACAGAGCCTGACCTGTCGCAGGAACCGGGGTTCGACACCGCGCGATCCCACGTGCTCTGGAACCGCTGACTAGGCCGATGTTTTTCTGGCCTTCGGTGCTCGACGCCGCACTGACAGACGGTTCGGGCCAGGTTGGGCAGCGTGGTTCGGATGCCCGCGTCAGAACACACCTTTTTCCGGCAAACCCAGTTTTCATCGCCCCGTGCGGCTCATCGAATATTCAAAGGAGACCGTTATGACCAGATTGCCCATCTTTTTTCTGACCACCGCAGCAATATTTGCCGTTTTGGGCATGTTGTGGGGTATCCAGATGTCGGCCAGCCATGATCACACGCTGTCCCCGGCACATGGCCACCTGAACCTGATCGGGTTCGTTGCGCTGGCAGTGTTCGGATTCTACTACGCTCTGACCCCCGAGGCGGCGCGCAGCGGTCTGGCGAAACTCCACTATGGGCTGTCCGTGGCAACGGTGCTGGTGCTCGTTCCCGGAATCGTGCTGGCAATCACCGAAAGGGGCGAAACCCTTGCCCAGATCGGATCGCTTCTGGCTGTTCTGACCATGGTCCTGTTCGTGTTCATCCTGCTGCGTCACGGTTTCGGAGCGACAGACGCGGACAACCGCAGGCCGGTGGCCGGCAACCCCAACCCAGCCGAATGAACAAGACCGCCCCGCCTGCGCGAGGCGGGGCTTCGCTTCACGGAACGACCGTTTATCCCGGGGTGTACCAGATCGGCGACGTATAGGCCCGTTCGGTCGTGATCATCGGAACATATTCCGGCATCTCGATCCCGAACCGTTTGGCCTCGTAGGCGGTCCAGCGGGGGGTCGGGATCTCGATCACACGGGCATAGTAGAACGCAGACAGGTTGGGGTCGAAATCCGGATCCTGCCACGTGGTGATCAACTCACTTGCCCCAATCGTGTTGGTCCAGGTGGCGTTTTCGACATCGACGGTGTTGCCGACTTCGGGCAGCTTGCCGTCCTCGTCCAGCTGGCGATCGCCGGCCCAGACGACGTTGTAAACTTTCTCCTGCAAGGCCCCGTCAGCATCGACCCAGCCCTTGACGATCTGGATGCGATCCAGGTTGCCGGAAATCGGGTCCTTCAATGCAAAAACAAGGAAGTTCGGAGCCCGCCCATCGGGAGACGCCTGCAGGTTGCCCCCCATCGGTACGCCTTTTTTGTAGCCGGCATCCGCAGGAACACGGCTTGCCGCATCCTCATCGGTGAAGTCATAGCCGCCGAAAAACCGAACCCCCATACGCGACCCCGTGGTCGCGTAGGTCTCCCTGCGCTGCATCGCGTCAAAGATCGCCTCGCGGGTGTTTTCCGTCGCCCAGACCGCACCCAGTCCACCAGCGGCCTGTTTCCAGCCATAGATCGACAGCTCTGGATCGGGTGCTTCGATTACCAGGTGTTCCCAACGGTTCGGCCCGGGCTCGACACCGGAATGTTTGCCGAAAAAGTTGTCTTCCTGGGCCGTTGCCATACCGGTATGCGAATCCGTCGCGCCGACCATCCCGAACTTGAACGGGTTCACACCCAGCTCCTGTTCGATCTTGAGCCCGCGCTTCAACGCCTCGCGCGCGTATTCACCGGCCAGCATCTCGGGTTGCTTCAACTCGGTTCCGTTCAGATTGGCCGCGTCCCATGTGTCGAAATCTGCGAACTCGTCATCGGGGCTGAGGAACGGATGCGCCTCACCGTCGCCCTTGATCTGCGTCGGTTCGTACAGCGGCTCGAACCGGGCGCGTAGGCTTGCGATCTCCTGGGTCAGTGCGGATCCATCATAGGCGTTCAGAGAGAACATCCGCCCGTTCGACAGGTTGCCGTTATGCGCGATGGCCAGGACCTCGCCACCTGTCCGTTCCTCGTATTCGGCCAGAAAGGCCCACAGGTCCTCGGGGTTCTTGCTGTCATATTGCGAGAACGGGCGGGTCTGGTTGGCCCGGTCGCGCCCATCGCGGAACAACACGTTCCGGTGCAGGTTGTTGGCGCCCTCGGTGGTGTATTCATAGCCGATGATGGCTGAAAAGACTCCCGGCTCGTTGAAGCTGTCGGCAAGGGCCGTGTACGCCTCCCACGCATGCTTGATGGCCTTCGGGTTGTCGATGGGCGGGACGTCATCCGACAACGAGGCGACGATCTCCATTGCAGTGTCAAACGCAAGCTGGCTGTCACCCGCCGTCAGCGCCTCGTACCAGGCCTTGCCCTGGGGTGTCGCCAGAACCTCGGCGTCTCCGGCCAGCAGTTGCGGCATCAGCCCATACATCTCGGCATGGTCCGAGACGACCAGCCAATCGAGCGGACGGGAAAGCTTGGCCCGAAGGCCATGGGTTGTCGTGACCTCTTCGCCGCGGGCAAAGCGAAACGCCTGTTCCTGGGTCAGCCGGGTCATCGTGCCGGCGTCAACCGAAACCGAAGTATGCAGATGCGAGTCTCCCCACAGCGGCCGTTGGGGAAAGTTCCGGCCCGCATAGGGTGAGAAATCATCAGGCGCCAATACGACGTCCGTGCTGTCCTGCTCGGTCTGGAACTCCTGCGCGGACACGGATGTGGCGGTCAGCGCGGCCAGACAGGCCAACGTCCACAAAGGACGTTGTGAAACGATTGCGAAAGACTTGGTCATGAAATCCCTCCCAGGTGTGTCATTTCCATTCGGTTGGTTCCGGAAACGACGGCAGCCTATCACGGATTTGGATATTCGAATAAAATTTACTATCGACACAACCCGGACCTCGCGCTGCAGTGGTTCAGCGCGCAGGCGGCAGACCAATGCAGGGCTGAGGAATCACTCCCCCTTCGAGTCTCTCTGGGCCAGGTCGGCGTTCTGTTGAAGCTGGCTGCAGGTACGGTCATTAGCGGGACCCACAGCGCCAGTGTCGGCTGCCCCGTCAGGTTCGTCCCCGAACAGGAACCATCCACCGGTGCGGCACCCAAGTTCGCGCGAACCTTCTTTCGAGAGATGGCGACCATCCCGATAGTATGCCGTCGAACCGTCGCTGGCACGGCACATGCCGTCAGCATCGCAGAGTATCCGGTCCAGCCAGACGACTTTGTGGCGGCCCTCGAGCTGGTGCAGCATCTCAGCAACCTCAAGAAGCTCCGGCTGTATGTCCGCGAACGAATAGTCGCACAGATCCGGGTCAGCGCCTCGGAGTTCTGCATTCACTACGCAATAGCCCAGGTTTTGGCCATTCGAGGGGGGCGGAGACACGACGATCGGGGTTTTTCCGGCAGACACAAGCCGTTCGAGCGTTTTTTCCAGGTTCCGCAGAACCGTGCTCTGCGGACCTTCGGGGTCCATTGCGCCATCAACCGCAGCAAGTCCGCCCGGCTCGAACAGATAGTAGAACGGCGATGAGACGATGATATAGTCAATGCTGTCGGTCGAAGTGACATAATCCAGCACCTGGTCGCTGAAATCCAGACAGGCCTGCGGGGATTCTCCGGTCCGGCCGCGATCGGCAAAGGCGATACCGGCGATCGGCGCACAGAGCGACTTGGTCAGCTGGACGACCCCAAGTTCGGGGTAGGCCGCGGTCAGGCCGACGACCAGATGCATGGCGAAACTGTCCCCCCAAACCGCAACCTTGGGAGACTCGGAAGTCGCACAGCTGTACGGCACCGGCATCCGACCGTTGCATTCATTGCTCAAACCGCGGTTCGGAGCCAGGCTTTCGGTCAGTCTCGGCAGATCGAGATCGCGCAGCGCCTTGCGATCGTGCGCGCCATCGGTTGCGAAGATCGCCACCCCAACCGAGAACACCAAAGCCGATATCGCGGCGCTTCCGATGAAGATCCCCCGGCGGCTGAACAGACCTTCCCTGCGACGGCGAAAGGGTTGCTCGACGAAGCGCCATGTCAAGGCGGAGAGCACAAAGGCCAGCACGACAAGGCTGGCGATGGTCAGCGGTGTTGGCGCCGGAACACTCCGGATCTTGGCAAAGACCAACAACGGGTAGTGCCACAGATAAAGGCTGTAGCTGATCAGGCCGATCCAGACCATGATCCGCGACGACAACAGCGCCCCCACCGGGTCCCGTTGGCTGGCGAAAAGGATGACCAGAACGGTTCCCAGAACGGGCACGACCGTCAGGAATGACGGGTGCGGCGTGTACCGGTCGAACATCACGTAAGACACCAGCAGCCCGGCCATGCCCAGCAGGGGCAGCACAGTCGAGAACCGCCCCTTGTCCTGCCGCGGCACGAAGGCGCATATCGCGCCGGCCAAAAGCTCCCACGCGCGGGTATAGATCAGGTAGAACCCTGCCCTGGGTTCGTTTTCCGATGTCCACTGCGCCAGCAACAGACTGGCCAAAAGCATCACCGACAGGCCAATGATGCAAGTCCGGGTCCCTCTTCGAAACAGAAGCAGCAGCAGCAGCGGAAACAGCAGGTAGAACTGTTCTTCCACCGCAAGGCTCCAGGTGTGGAGGAGCGGATGCATATCGAATTCATCCGCGAAATAGTCCTTGTTCCGGAAGAAGAAGACGTTCGACAGGAAAACCGCGACGGATGAAAGGCTTCGCGAATAGACCCTGAGATCGGCCGGCAGCATCCAGATCCAGGCCAGGCAAGTCGTCACGGCCAGAACCACGAAAAGGGCCGGAAGAATCCGTCTGGCTCGCCTTTCGTAGAAATCGACGATGGACAACCGTCCGCGCTGAATATCCCCGATCAGAAGCGACGTGATCAAGTAGCCGCTGATGACGAAGAATACATCAACACCCAGAAACCCGCCGGACAGCCATGACAATCCGGCGTGGTAGAAGACCACTGGCAACACGGCAATTGCCCGAAGGCCGTCAATTTCCCTTCTGTAGGCGATGCTCAATACGGCCAACCTCAAGATGCTGGCTGAAATGCTAGCGCCCGTCCGGGTTGCCATCAACGATGTTTGTCAGTCAGCCCGCTCTGAAGGAAAATGTGTGGTTTTGCGAACAGGGGTTTGCCTGTTCGCTCCGCACATCGTGCATGGGTCCACGCCATGAATCCGGTAGTTAGGCGCGCATCCGATCCCAAGATCTCCGGGTCAGAAACGCTCGGCCCGCAGAACCTGGCAATCGGTGACGCTTACAACCCCGATATGGCGATCAAGTACGGGAAGGATCGCGCTCAGCAGCCCGTCCAAGCGGTCGGGGCGAATGATGCAGATGACCTGAACCATCCCGCTGGCGCGGCTGACCTGGCCAGAACGGCTCCATTCACCCGATCGTCCCGATCCGCCGAGCACCGGCAGGATCGTGAACCCGGTCACACCTTGATCGACCAGAGCATCCGTCAGACGGGATTTCACGATGGCTTCGATGGTGATCTCGACCCGTTTGGCATCATGTGTCTGCATCGTCTTATCCTCCGGTAACGGCCCGGGCGACCGAGACGTAGATCGGCAGGCCCAGCGCCAGGTTGAATGGGAATGTGACGCCCAAAGACAGGGTCAGATAGATGGACGGGTTCGCCTCGGGCACGGCCACGCGCATCGCCGCCGGAACCGCGATGTACGAGGCGGAGGCGCCCAACACCATCAGCAATACCGCTCCACCGGTGGACAGACCCAACAGGAGCGCGGCCACCAGACCGGCGCCAGCCCCGATCAGGGGCATCAGCACGCCAAACCCAAGCAGACCCATCGTGATCAGCCCGCGCCCGGCACGCAACCCGCGCCCGGCGACGATACCCATGTCCAGCAGGAACAGGCACAGAACCCCCTTGAACGGTGCGACCACGAAGCTGCTGATCTCGGCCAGACCGTCCTCGCCCGTGATCCAGCCTATTGCAAACGACCCGACCAGCAGAACGATCGAACCATTGAGAGCAATCTCGCGCCAGAGATCCGAGTCCATCCGGCGGGCTCCGCCGCCGCGGGAGATCAGCCACAGAGCGGACAGGATCGCCGGCGCTTCCATCGCCGCCGCAACAGCCACCATGTAGCCCTCGTACACCAGGCCCTGACTTTCCAGAACCGACGTACCGGCCACGAATGTGACGATCGAGATTGAGCCGTAATGCGCTGCAACCGCGCCTGCGTTGACATGGTCAAGGTTGGTCAGCACGCGCAACAGGCCGAACGCCACCAGGGGCAGCAATGCGGACAGAATGACACCTGCAATGAGGGACAAGCCAAGCGTGGCGTCGATCCCGTGTGCGGCAACACTGACACCACCCTTGAAGCCGATCGCAAACAGCAGATAGATCGACATCGCCTTGGCGATGGCCTCGGGAATGGTCAGGTCCGATCGGGCCAATGCCGCTGACAGACCAAGCACAAAACTGAGAATGATCGGCGAGACCAGATTGTCGGCCGCCAGAGACAACAGGTTTTCCATACAGTCACCGCACCCTAATTGAACTAGCGTTCAATTAGGGTGCGTTTCTCCGATTTAAAGACTAAACCGGCAGGAATTTTTTTCCTGACGGATCACAATACTCCAGACCACCTTCGCCAATGTCGGTCCACAAGCCGTGCAGCGATATCGAGCCGTTCTGTACCGCCTCGGCCACGAACGGGAAGGTCATCAGGTTTTCGAGCGACGCGACAACCGCCTGACGCTCGAACTGGCGCGCCTGTTCGGCGGGGTCCTCGACATCGGAGACCAGATCGAATTTCGGCTTGAGGATGTCCATCCAGCGTCCGACAAAGCTCTCTTTGGCTTCCAGTTGCGGCGCTTCGCCCTTGCACATGTCGATACAGCCCTGCACCCCGCCGCATTGCGAATGTCCCAGTACGATCAGATGCGCCACTTTCAATGCCGTCACCGCATATTCGATGGTTGCACTTGTGCCGTGGCGCTCGCCGTCCGGTTCGTAGGGCGGTACCAGGTTGGCAATATTGCGGTGGATAAAAAACTCGCCCTGGTCGGCCCCGAAAATCGAGGTGACATGGACCCGGCTGTCACAGCAGGAAATCACCATCGCACGCGGACGCTGCCCCTCGGTCGCCAGCCGGCGGTACCAGGCCTGGTTTTCGGAATAGGACGTGGCTTTCCAACCGTGGTACCGTTTGACCAGATAGCTCGGCAGAGGTTTGGCGTGGTGCATCGCGATTTCCCAAATTTGAAGTTCGACCGCCGATCTAACGCAAGTTCGAACAAAATTCGAGACATTATCCCGATTGGCCGCAAGGAATTGCAAAGGTCTTTTGTGACAGGTTCGCAGATGCCGTGGGGGCAGAAAGATTGGGGTGAATGAGGTGGACAAGATCGTCACGCTTGAACAGAAGGAATCCGTGCGGCTGGATCCGGACCGGCTGAACGGGCTGTATCGACAATTGGGTGACACGAACGCGGTAGACGTTCTGTGCCGAACGGTCGAGGAACTGGCAGTACGCCTGTCGAATTGTGAACGGCTCTGGCGTCAACGTGACTGGGCGGGGCTGCGCAAATGCGCCAAGTCTCTGGTCGCGATATCCGAACAGGTCGGCATGACGGCGCTGGCCCGGGTCGCCGGCGACGTGGCCCGGACGGTAGATGCCGGCGATGCGGTGGCGACCGGAGCCACGCTCAGCCGACTGATCCGGGTGGGCGAGCGGTCGCTAACCGCAGTATGGGATCAACAGGATCTTTCGATATGACGGGTTGCGGGCGAACAACAGGCGGCTAGTGTAGGCGGCACCAGAACAGTCCGAGGCGCCCATGTCCCTGTCTTTTGCACCTTCCGATGCTCCTGCCATTGATCTGCATGTTCTTGCGCAGGACGGGCTCGAGCCATGGCTGAAGTCTCAGCCCGATCAGACACAGGCCTGGGTGGCCGCGAACGGATTCACCGGCGCAATCGGGCAGGTTCTGCTGGTTCCCGGACCGACGGGCGCGCCGCAATTCGCGCTGGCAGGCTATGGAACAGACACCCGGCGCGCTCGGGTACGCTTTCCGCTTGCCGCCGCCGCCGAGGTTCTGCCCGAAGGCACTTACCGGATTGCGTCCGGTTTGCCGACAGACAGAGCCGAAATCGAAGCCCTGGGCTGGTTGCTGACCGGGTACAGTTTCGACCGATATGCCGAACAGTCCGGCGCGAAGGCCCGATTGGTCGCGCCTGACGGTGTGAATGCTCCGCGGGTTGAGATCATGGCCAATGCCGAAGCACTCACCCGTGACCTGGTCAACACTCCAACGGCCGACATGGGACCTCAGGCCCTGCAAGACGCCGTTGAAACGCTGGCGCAGGAGTACGGGGCTCGTTGTGCCGTCACCATTGGCGACAGCTTGCTGGAACAGAACTTTCCCATGATCCACGCGGTGGGTCGGGCCGCCGAACAGGCTCCGCGCCTGATCGAGATGACCTGGGGCACAAGCGGTCCGAAGCTGACCTTGGTCGGCAAGGGCGTCTGCTTTGACACCGGCGGATTGAACCTGAAGCCCGGTGCCTCGATGGGGTTGATGAAAAAGGACATGGGTGGCGCGGCGAACGTGCTGGGACTGGCGCGCATGATCATGGCGCTGGATCTGCCGCTGCAATTGCGGGTGCTGATCCCGGCTGTGGAAAACGCGGTGGCGGGCAATGCGTTCCGGCCCGGCGACATCCTGACCTCACGCAAGGACCTGACGGTCGAGATCAACAACACCGATGCCGAGGGGCGGCTGGTTCTGGCCGACGCGCTGGCGCTGGCGGATGAGGGCGCGCCGGATCTGGTGGTCTCGATGGCGACGCTGACCGGCGCGGCACGGGTGGCGGTGGGGGCGGATCTGGCCCCGTTCTACACCGACGACGATGCTGCCGCGCAGGCCCTGACGCAGGCCGCCGTTCAGGCGGCTGACCCGGTCTGGCGGATGCCGTTCCACACGCCCTATGAGACGTTGATCGAGCCGGGCATCGCCGATCTCGACAACGCGCCGGCGGGCGGGTTCGCGGGGTCGATCACCGCGGCGTTGTTCCTGCGGCGGTTCGTGGAAAACAGCCGATACATGCATTTCGACATCTACTCTTGGCAAAAGGCCAAAGAGCCCGGCCGCAGCAAGGGCGGGTTGGGGCAAGGGCCGCGCGCCCTGCTGATCGCCCTGCCCGGGATGCTGGGCCTGTGAACCGCGCGCGCGTTATCCGCCCCGTCGTGGACCTGTTGCGCAGTCCGAAGGGCCCGCGTGACCGTCAGCTGCTGTATGGCGACGGCCTGGACGTCACCGAACAATCCGGCGGCTGGTGCCGGGTGGCTTCCGACAAGGATGGGTATCAAGGCTGGCTGCGCGCGGACCAGTTGGGCCCTGACGCCCCGGCCACGCATTGGATCTGGGCCCCGGCGACCCACGCCTATTCCGAACCCGACATCAAAAGCCCCGACCGTGTCAGCCTGGGCTTTGGCAGCCGGATCGTGGTGCTGTCGCAGCAGGACCGCTTTGTCGAGACCGAGCTTGGGTTCATCCCCGCAGTGCATGTCAAACCCGTCGGAACCCTGCTGAACGACCCGGTGGCCGTGGCCGAACTGTTTCTGGGAACCCCCTACCTGTGGGGCGGCAACAGCCGGTGGGGACTGGATTGTTCAGGCCTGATTCAGGCCGGGCTGCTGTCCTGCGGCGTTGCCTGCCCCGGCGACAGCGGCGACCAGGAGCGGGAGCTTGGCACGGCACTGCCCGACGGCACCCCGGCGCAGCGTGGCGATCTGTTGTTCTGGAAAGGCCATGTGGCCTGGGTGTCCGGCGACAACATGCTGCTGCATGCCAATGCACATCACATGGCGGTGGTATTTGAACCGATGGATCAGGCCATTGCCCGGATCGAGACCCAGTGCGACGGGCCAGTCACGGCGCACAAGCGGCTCTAATCCGGGTCGACCGAGCGGATCAGCTTGCGCTCTAGCACCCGCAGAACGGCGCGCAGGTCGTGCCCGCGTTTCAGGATGCGCCCGTCCATGCCCATCACCGAATACATCCCTTGCTTTGAACGCAGCCGGGGGTGTTTTTCAACACGATAGATCGGGTGCTCGGCGGTACGCCGGAAGATCGAGAATATGGCAACGTCGCGCAGATTTGATATTCCGTAGTCACGCCATTCTCCGGCGGCGACCATCCGTCCATAGACGGAGAGAATCTGTGACAACTCTTGCCGGTTGAAGGCCACCGGCATCTGGACCGGACTTGCAGGGTTCCGGCTGGGAGGCTGCATGTTCATGACTTCAGCCTTGCCGGAAAATGCGATCAGATCAAGCCTGTCACGACATGGTGTGGTATTTTTGAACCGCCCGTCAGGGCCGGCGCCCGACCTGGCGGCAGATCAGGATCACCGGCAGCAGCCCCACGGCCAGGATCACCAGCGACGGAACGGCCGCGCCCTCCAACCGTTCGTCCGAGGCCAGCCGATAGGCCTGAACCGCCAGCGTGTCAAAGTTGAAGGGCCGCATGATCAGCGTGGCCGGCAGTTCCTTCATCACGTCCACGAACACGATCAGCAGCGCCGTCAGCAGCGAGGGTGTGAGGATCGGCAGATGCACCCGCCGCAACGTGCCCAATGGCGTCTGCCCCAAAGATCGGGCAGCGGCATCCATGTTGGCATGCACCGTGCTCTGCCCACTTTCATAGGCACTCAGCGCGGCGGCCAAAAAACGCACCATGTAGGCCGCCACCAACAGCCAGATCGAGCCGGTGACCAGCAACCCGGTCGACACGCCGAAGGTCTGCCGCATCCAGGCGTCCAGCGCATTGTCGAACCCGGCAAAGGGCACGATCAGCCCGACCGCGATCACGCCGCCTGGCACGGCATAGCCCAACCGCGCCGCATAAGCCGCCATGGCCGAACCGCGCCCGGGTCTCAGCCGTTGGAAGAAACCGACGCAGACCGCCGCGCAGACGGTGATCACCGCCGCCGTTCCTGCCAGCGTCAGAGAGTTCCGAATGAACCCGAGATAGCGGGCCGAAAGCAGGTTCTGCTCGGACTCCAATCCCATCTGAGTCAGCACGATCACCGGAAGTAGAAAGCCGAACAAAACCGGAATGGCGCATAAAACCCATGCCGCCACAGCCTGCCAGCCGCTCAGCTGTGCAGCGGGCAATGCCGCGTGGCGTTTGCCGGGTTGGTAGTATTTGGCCTTGCCGCGCTGGGTGCGCTCGGTCACGGCCATCACCAGCGCAAAGGCCAGAAGGCACAGCGCCAGCTGCGCCGCCGCCGCGCGGTCGGCCATCGAAAACCAGCTGGTGTAGATGCCGGTGGCAAAGGTCTGAACCCCGAAATAGGCGACCGTACCGAAATCAGCGATGGTCTCCATCACCGCCAGTAGAACACCGCCGGCAATCGCGGGCCGCGCCATCGGCAGCGATACCCGCCAAAAGGCCGACCACGGGCTGCTGCCCAGCGCCCGCGCCGCCAGAAAGGCGGTGGCGCTTTGCTGCAGAAAGGCCGCGCGCGCCAACAGATAGACATAGGGGTACAGCACCAGGATCAGCATCACCGCCGCGCCCTCGGTCGAGCGGATCTCGGGGAACCAATAGTCGCGCGGGCCCCAGCCGGTCACCTGGCGCAGCGTGGTCTGAACGATGCCGGGATGATCGAGGATGAAGGTATAGGCATAGGCCAGCACATAGGCCGGAAAGGCCAGCGGCAGCACCAATGCCACCTCGAACAGGCGGACGCCGGGAAAACGAGTCATGGTGACCAGCCACGCGGCCCCGACCCCGATGGCGAAAGTCCCCACCGAAACCAATGAGACCAGGATCAGCGTGGTGGCCGCATAGCCGGGCAGGACCGTATCCAGCAGATGCCGGATCGTGTCAGTGCCGCCGGTAACGGCGGCCAGCACCACGGCGACCATCGGCAACAGGCAGGCTGCTGCAACCAGGTAGGCCAGGGCCCCGACGAACCGGGTGCCCAAGGCCCCACGATTGCGCGATCCATGTTCTGAGAATTCAATCTGGGCCATGGCCTCGGGTCGGCAAAGGTTGCGGTTCCCCTTTAATCGACCAAAAAACTCGGAAACGCCAGTGGGCAGGCACAGGATTCTGCGGCGCATTTGGCCGCAGAACCCCGGGCCGGATCAGTCGTAGACGCGCTGATCCTCGATCACCAGCCCGTCCTTTGGCAGCGTGCCGGGCGGCACCACCTGAACCGTGCCCTTCAGCTTCAGGACCTCGACCACCGACTTGGCATAGGTGCCATCATCGCCGCCGGGGCTTTCGATCTGCACGGTCATCGTGTCCATCTCGCCCTGCCGGGCAGCGATGACGCGAGCCTTGACGATCTCGTCATGCTTGGCGACCAGCGCGGCCACCTGTTCGGGGCGCACGAACATGCCCTTGATCTTGGTGGTCTGATCGGCGCGCCCCATCCAGCCCTTGATGCGGAGGTTGGTGCGGCCGCAGGGCGACTGCCCGGGCAGCACCGCCGACAGATCACCGGTGGCAAAGCGGATCAGCGGATAGTCCGGGTTGAGGGAGGTCACCACGACCTCGCCGACCTCGCCTTCCGCCACCGGTGTTCCGGTGCCGGGGGTCACGATTTCCACGATGACATGCTCGTCGATGATCATGCCCTCCATCGCGGCGCTTTCATAGGCGATGTTGCCCAGATCGGCCGTGGCATAGCATTGCAGGCAGGAAATGCCCCGATCGGCATAGGCCTGGCGCAGGCTGGGGAACAGTGCCCCGCCGCCCACGACAGCCTTCGAGAAGTTCAGAGCGACGCCCATCTCATCGGCCTTGTCCAGGATCACCTTCAGGTAATCGGGCGTGCCGGCATAGGCGGTGCAGCCCACGTCGCGCGCGGCGGTCACCTGAAGTTCGGTCTGGCCGGTCCCCGCGGGAAGCACGGCGGCGCCCACGGCACGCGCGCCGTTTTCAAAGATCATGCCCGCGGGTGTCAGGTGATAGCCAAAGCAGTTCTGCACGATATCGCCCTGCCCCACGCCCGCCGCATGCAGGAACCGGCCCATGCGCCACCAGTCGTGATCGACTCCGCCGGGCTCATAGATAGGCCCCGGCGACTGGAACACATGGGCAAAGCCATGCGCAGGTTTGACGGTAAAGCCACCAAAGGGCGGGTGCTGTCCCTGCGCCTTGGTCAGGTCGGACTTGCGCAGAACCGGCAGCCCGGGCAGATCCGCGATGGTCTGGACCGCATCCAGATCGACATCGGCGAAATGGGCCGCGAAACCGGGCGCGGATTTCGCCCGCGCCAGCTGTTCGCGCAGACCGGCCGAGTGCTCGGCGGCGCGCTGATCGGCCGAACGGGTTTCCAGAGCGTCGTAGAATGTCATCGCCAGATCCTCCATCCGCTCACAGCCACCTTTTGCGGCGACGATATGACCGCACGTCGCGGAAGCTCTTGCGGCCTTCGTCGGACATGCCGAGGTAGAATTCCTTGACGTCCGGGTTCTCGCGTAGTTCGGCGGCAGGGCCGTCCATCACAACGCGCCCCGATTCCAGGATATATCCGTAATGGGCAAAGCGCAGCGCCACGTTGGTGTTCTGCTCGGCCAGCAGGAAGGACACGCCTTCCTGTTCGTTCAGGTCCTTCACGATGGTGAAGATCTCCTCGACCAGCTGCGGCGCAAGGCCCATCGAGGGCTCGTCCAGCAGGATCGTCTCGGGGCGGCTCATCAGCGCGCGGCCCATGGCGACCATCTGCTGCTCCCCACCCGAGGTATAGCCCGCCTGTGACCGACGCCGCTCTTTCAAGCGGGGGAAATAGTTGTAGACCAGTTCGAGGTCCTGCTGGATGGCGGCCTTGCCGTCCTTGCGGGTATAGGCCCCGGTCAGCAGGTTTTCCTCGACGGTCAGATGTTCGAAACAGTGGCGGCCTTCCATCACCTGGATGACGCCCTTCTGCACCAGATCGGCCGGATCGCTCTCGTGCACGTTCTGGCCGCGATACTTGATCGAGCCCTTGGTGACCTCGCCGCGTTCGGAATGCAGCAGGTTCGACACCGCCTTGAGCGTCGTCGTCTTGCCGGCCCCGTTGCCGCCCAGCAGCGCGGTGATCCCGCCCTTGGGCACGGTCAGGCTGACGCCTTTCAGCACGAGGATCACATGGTTGTAGATCACCTCGATATTGTTGACCTCAAGCAGGGTTTCCGCCTGCACGTCAGTGGTTTGTGCCGCATCCAGCATCAGCGCGTGTCCTCATGCCTGCCCCGTTCGGGGCTTGTCCGGTTCGGGACGGCGGTCAGCCGCCGCCCCGGTGTTCGTGCCGCTTAGTTGCAGCCCTGTTCGATGTTGTTCTCAGCCGCGTATGCGCTCGAGTCTTCCTCGATCAGCGGGCCGATCACGTCCGTATCGGTAGCCTTGAACTCCGAAATCAGAGTCCAGGTCTTGCTGTCTGCATCCCACTGGGTCACGCCCACAAGGGCATCCCCGCCGTGGTTTTCACAGCTGACCGAGAAGGTCGGACCAAAGTTCGGCAGGCCCAGTTCGGCCATCTTCGCTTCGGTCATCTCAAGTGCTTCCATACCGTCGCGCATGTCGCCCGAGGTGATGTCAGCCTTGCCCGAGATTTCCTGTGCCTTCTTGGCGGCTTCGGCGGCCAGCATCGCAGCATAGAGGCCACGGTTGTACAGGACCGTACCGACCTGATCGCCGGCGCCGGCGGCCTTGCCCGCGTCGATGACGTATTTCTGCAGGTCGTCATACAGCGGATAGTCCGAGCCGACGTTGTGGAAGGTCAGCGCCTTGTAGCCATTCGCGGCCGCACCGGCGGGCATCACGTCATGTTCAGCGCCCGACCACCAGATACCAATGAAGTTCTCCATCGGGAACCGGATGTTCGCGGCTTCCTGGATGGCCACCTGGTTCATCACGCCCCAGCCCCACATCAGGACATAGTCGGGACGATCGCGGCGGATCTGCAGCCACTGCGATTTCTGCTCCTGGCCAGGGTGGTCGACCGGCAGGGCCACCAGCTCGAAGCCATGCTTCTTGGACAACTCTTCCAGCGTGCGGATCGGCTCCTTACCGTAGGCTGAGTTGTGATAGACCAGCGCGATCTTATTGCCGCTTAAATCACCGCCGTTTTCCTCGAGCAGATAGTTGATCGCACCCGAGGCACCGTCCCAGTAGTTGGCCGGGTAGTTGAACGTGTGGCTGAACACCTTGCCGTTCTTGGCCGAGGTACGGCCATATCCCATGGTGTGCATCGGGATGTCGTCAGCGGTGGTTTTCGGGATCAGCTGATAGGTGATGCCAGTCGACAACGGCTGATACACCAGCGCACCTTCGCCTTTGGTCGATTCATAGCATTCGACACCCTTCTCGGTGTTGTAGCCAGTTTCGCACTCGATGACCTTGGCCGGAACACCACCGATTCCGCCGTCCCGCTCGTTGAGCAGAGTGAAATAGTCCGCGTAGCCATCCGCGAAGGGGATGCCGCCCGCGGCGTAAGGCCCGGTGCGGTAGCTGAGCGACGGGAACACGAGGTCGGCCATTGCCGGACCTGCGGCCATCAGCGCACCCAGCGCCATTGTTGCCAGTTTCTTGTTCATCGGGTGTCTCCTCCCTTGGTTTGTCCGATGTTGGTTCGGGCTTTGCGCCCCTTTCTTGATTGGGCCGGTCCCTAGTGCGGGAAAGGCCAGAGTCTCAGTTTCTCCTTGGCGACGCGCCACAGCTGCGCCAGACCGTGCGGTTCAAGGATCAGGAACAGTATGATCAGCCCGCCCACGATCACCAGTTGCAGATGTGCGACGATGTCGGTGGGCCAGCCCAGCATGTCCGCGCCCACGACCTTGAGCACCACTGGCAGCAGGACCAGGAAGGCCGCGCCGGCAAAGGATCCGAAGATCGAGCCCAGCCCGCCGATGATGACCATGAACAGCACCAGGAAGGATTTCTGGATGCCGAAGGCCTCGCCCACCTCGACCGCGCCCAGGTAGATGGCGAAGAACAGCGCGCCCGACACGCCCACGAAGAACGAGCTGACGGCAAAGGCGCTGAGCTTGGCGCGCAGCGGGTTCACACCGATGATTTCCGCTGCGATATCCATGTCGCGGATCGCCATCCAGGTGCGCCCGGTGGTGCCGCGGGTCAGGTTGCGGGCGATGATGGCGCAGGCGGTAAGGAAGATCAGGCAGAACAGATAGGTCGCCCAGGCCGGCGCGTTGGGGCCTGTGATGATGATGCCGAACACGTCACGTTCCGGCGCGTTGATCTGCCCCGAGGCCGAATAGTTGTAGAACCACGGCACCCGGTTGAACAGCCACACCAGGAAGAACTGTGCCGCCAGTGTCGCCACCGCCAGATAGAACCCCTTGATCCGCAGGCTGGGCAGGCCGAACAGCACGCCCACAATGGCGGTGATGCCGCCGGCCAGGATCACATGGATGAACATCGACACGTCGGGAAAGGCGGTCATCAGCTTGTAGCAGGCATAGGCGCCCACGGCCATGAATCCCCCGGTGCCCAAGGAAACCTGCCCGCAATAGCCCACAAGGATGTTCAGCCCGATCGCCGCGATCGCATAGATCAGGAAGGGCAGCAGCAGCGCGTTGGCCCAATAGTCGTTGATGATGAACGGGATGATCCCGAACGCAACGGCCAGCACCACATAGTAGCGATACCGGTCGAACTTGATCGGGAAAGTCTGGTTGTCGTCCCTGTAGGAGGTCTTGAAGTCTCCGGCCTCACGATAGAACATGTCTTACTTTCCCCATTGTTCCTGCGCCCGGTTGCGGGCTTCGGCGTCCAGTTGGTTGGACCGTTTGGCATATCCGCTCGCCTCCGAGGCGCGCACCAGTTTCATGTAGGCCAGAACACCCATCACCAGCCCGGCAAAGGCCAAAAGCGCGGCCACGGTCAGCTGATTGGCGGTCAGATCGTTCGAGGTCAGGGCGATGTACCCAAAGGCCCAGAACCCCGCCCACGCGATCACGTTGATGATGGCGATCAGCTTGGTCATGGCCTACACCCTCTCGATGATCTTCTCGCCGAACAGGCCCTGCGGCCGGAACACAAGGAAGATCAGCGCCAGAACATAGGCAAACCAGTTCTCGGTCGCGCCACCCACCAGCGGGCCCACGGCGAACTCGAACAGCTTCTCGCCCACGCCGATGATCAGCCCGCCGACGATGGCACCGGGGATCGAGGTAAACCCGCCCAGCATCAGCACCGGCAGCGCCTTGAGCGCGATCAGCGACAGCGAGAACTGCACGCCCGATTTGGTGCCCCACATGATGCCCGCGACCAGCGCCACGAACCCCGCCACCGACCAGACCATGATCCAGATGAAGTTCAGCGAGATGCCCACCGACAGCGCGGCCTGGTGGTCGTCGGCCACGGCCCGCATGGCGCGGCCCTGTTTGGTGTACTGGCTGAACGCGACCAATGCCGCCACCAGAAGCGCCGCGATGACCGTCGCCACGATGTCCAGGTTGTCGATGAAGAAGCCGTAGCCGAAGATGTTGTAGGTGGTCTCGTCGATCCACAGGTTGATGCCCTGCGGAAGACCCACGTCCAGCGTCTTGATCTCGGATCCCCACATCAGGTCGGCCACGCCTTCCAGGAAATAGGCCAGGCCGATCGTGGCCATGAACAAGATGATTGGCTCCTGCCCCACAAGGTGGCGCATGACAAAGCGCTGCACCGCCCAGGCCAGCAGGACCATCACGCCCATCGTCAGCAGAATGGCCAGCAGCGCCGGCACATTCCAGCCGAAGTAGTGAATATGCGTACCGAAGATCGCGTTGATCAGATGGGAGAACGGCACTTGCCCGTTCATGATCCCCACCAGCGTCATCGCCGCAAACAGGGCCATAACCCCTTGGGCATAATTGAAGATCCCCGACGCCTTGTAGATCAGCACAAAGCCCAGCGCGACCAGCGCATACAGCACCCCGGCCATGAGGCCGTTCAGAAAGACCTCCATCGCGAAAACCAACTGATCAGGCATATGCGCCTCCCCTCAATTCTGTGCGGAGCTCAGTCATGGCTGACCCCCAGATAGGCGTCGATGACTTCCTGGTTGTTGCGCACCTCGTCGGGCGTGCCGTCCCCGATCTTCTTGCCGTAATCCATCACGACCACGCGGTCGCTCAGGTCCATCACCACGCCCATGTCATGTTCGATCAGGGCGATGGTCGTGCCGAACTCGTCGTTCACATCCAGGATAAAGCGGCTCATGTCCTCCTTTTCCTCGACGTTCATGCCGGCCATCGGCTCGTCCAGCAGCAGCAGCTTGGGTTCGGCGGCCAGCGCGCGGGCCAGTTCGACGCGTTTCTTCAGGCCATAGGGCAGCCGCGCTACCGGCGTCTTGCGGATGTGCTGGATTTCCAGAAAGTCGATGATCTTTTCCACCGCCTCGCGGTTTTCCACCTCTTCCGCCTCGGCCTTGCCGCGCCAGATCGCCTGCTGCAGAATGTTTGTCCTCATGAAGTTCAGGCGGCCGGTCATCACGTTGTCCAGAACGCTCATGCCTTCGAACAGGGCGATGTTCTGAAAAGTCCGGGCGATGCCCTGGCGGGCCACTTCGTAGGGTTTCATCTGCGGGCGTTTCGCCCCGTGGAACCAGACCTCGCCCTCCTGCGGAATGTAGAAACCGGAAATCACGTTCAGCATCGAGGACTTGCCCGCGCCGTTCGGACCGATGATCGCGCGGATCTCGCCCTGGCGGATGTCAAACGAGATGTCCTTGATCGCCACCACGCCGCCGAACCGCAGGGTGATGTTCTTCATCTCCATCACCACGCCGCCGATCTTGCGGCCGTCCTCGGTGACATATCCGTCGTCGGATGCATCCAGCATCGTCTACTCCTCAAACTGCGGGTGAACGGGACGGCGGGCGGGGCGATGGCCGCAGGCCGAGCGGCTCACGACCGGCCTCATTCCGCGGCCACCTTCTGATGCGAAACCGGCACGACCGGCACGTCGACGATCTGCAGCGTAGCGCTGATCGATCCCTTGCGCCCGTCCTCATAGGTCACCTCGGTCGTGGTCGAGACCGTCTCGGATCCGTCATAGAGCGCGGCGATGATGTCGGCGTATTTGTCCTCGACGAACTTGCGGCGCACCTTTCGGGTGCGGGTGATCTCGCCATCGTCGGGGTCCAGTTCCTTGTGCAGCACCACGAACCGGTGCACCTGGCAGCCTGACAGCATCTCGTCGGCGGCAACCGACTTGTTGACCTCTTCCACATGGCTGCGGATCGTCTCCAGCACCCGCGGATGGCCCGCCAGTTCCTGGTACGAGGCATAGGCGATGTTGTTGCGCTCGGCCCAGTTGCCCACCGCCGTCAGGTCGATGTTGATGAAGGCCACGCAGCGGTCACGCCCATTGCCGAACAGCACCGCCTCCAGGATGTCGGGATAAAACTTCAGCTTGTTCTCGACATATTTCGGCGCGAACATCGAACCGTCGGCCATCTTGCCCACGTCCTTGGCGCGGTCGATGATCCGCAGATGGCCGCTGCTTTCCTCGATGAACCCCGCGTCGCCCGTGGCCACCCAACCTTCGGGGTCCTTGGTCGAGGCAGTGGATTCGGGGTTCTTGAAGTATTCAACGAACACTCCGGGCGAGCGATAGAAAATCTCGCCATTCTCGGCGATCTTCAGTTCGACATCGGGCGCAGGCACACCGACGGTGTCGGCGCGCACCTCGCCGTCGGGCTGGACGGTGATGAACACCGTTGCCTCGGTCTGACCATACAGCTGCTTCAGGTTGATCCCCAGCGAGCGGTAGAAATCGAAAATTTCGGGCCCGATCGCCTCGCCCGCGGTGTACCCGACACGGAACCGGCCGTAGCCCAGCGTGTCTTTGAGCGGCCCATAAACCAGGACATTTCCGATCGCGTATTTCAGGCGATCCACGAAGCCGACCGGGTGGCCGTCCAGGATGCGCCCGCCGACCTTTTTGGCGTGATCCATGAAATAGCGGAACATCCGCTGCTTCATCGGGCTGGCATCCTCCATCCGGATCATCACGTTGGTCAGCTGGGTCTCAAACACGCGCGGCGGCGCGAAGAAGTAGGTCGGGCCGATCTCGCGCAGGTCGGTCATCATCGTGTCGGCGCTTTCGGGACAGTTCACGCAGAACCCGCACCAATAGGCCTGACCGACCGAAAAGATGAAATCGCCCACCCAGGCCATCGGCAGATAGGACAGGATATCCTCGTTCCGGGTCAGGTGGTCAAACTCGGCCGAGTTCTTTGCGCTTTCGATCACGTTGCGGTTCGACAGAACCACGCCCTTGGGCTTGCCCGTGGTGCCAGAGGTATAGAGCATCACGCAGGTGTCGTCATAGGTGATCTCGGCGATGCGGCGGTCCAGTTCGGCATCGAACCGGTGATGCCCGGCGCGCCCCTCGGCCATGATGTCGCTCAGCGCGTTCATCTGGCTGTGGTCGTATTTCCGCATGCCGCGTTTGTCGGTGTACAGGATGTGCTTGACCTGGTGCATGTCCTGCTGGATCTCGATAACCTTGTCGACCTGCTCCTGGTCGCCGCAGACCACGTATTTCGCGCCGCAGTGTTCCAGCACATAGGCCATCTCTTCTGCGACCGAGTCCTGATACAGCGGCACCGGCACCGCGCCCACCATCTGGGCCGCGACCATCGACCAGTAATGCGCCGGACGGTTGCGCCCGATCACGGCGATATGGTCGCCCTTTTCAACGCCAAGCTCCAGGAATCCCAGTGCCTGCGCACGGATCTCGGCGGCCGTTTCCGCCCAGGTCCAGCACTGCCAGATCCCGAATTCCTTTTCGCGGTAGGCCGGGGCATCCCCGAACTGCGTCGCATTGCGGTGTAGCAGCGCCGGAAGGGAGTGCATCCCTTCGGCGCCCGACTGCGTCTGAGCCAATTCTATCTCTCCTCCCCATCCGGCCCCGGTTTGGGCCGGAACGACGTCGCCGGGTCAGACCCGCGCGTCGCTGCCCCGATTAAGGACAAGGAGGACGATCAGCGTCAACTTTTTCGTGATGTTTTCCGGAATCTTACGAATTGTAACAGGGATGCCGGGGTGATGTTCCGATTTGTACGTCTTGTACAAACTGCGAAACAGCACGCTTCAAAAAAGAGCGGCGTGGGTTTGCATTCTGCTTCTACGCCGAAACGCTAAAGAGAATATCATAACGGTCTATTTGCAGAGCGTGGTAAATGGTAGCTTTGAGCTGCCGATTCAACTGATCGCCGCAACACACTCTTGGAACTTCTCTGCGGGTGAGAAGTAATTCAAGGTCTTTCTGGGTCTTTCGTTGAGTTC
>NZ_JBQFUM010000002.1:0-622859 GCF_056539185.1 Ruegeria sp. BC6 | reverse complement strand
GCGACGCACCTCCCGGCCGATTGTTGAAGGCGCTCGACGAAGCTGACGCGCAATGGAACGAAACGACAGCTTGGCTTTCAGGCCCCGAGAGGGTGCTGTCAGACGAATTCGAACCAGTCTCAGTTTGCCGCGGAAACCGCGAACCTATCCGGAACAAAGCTGACGCCACTCGCTAAGAGCGGCGGCGCGGGTCAGCTTGAAGGTGTCTCGACTGGCTAGCGATCTTTCCTGGTTGAAGTGATTGTAGACGGAGGAATGGACGGAGGCGAATTTCTGTAGACTTCGCATGCGCCTGAAACGCTGCATCGCGCGTTCGCGTCGTCGAAACGGCAGGTGTGAATTCTCGGCGCGGTTGTTGAGCCACCTGCCCGTCTATTGTTTTTCGAACGCGCCTATTTCTCTGAGCGCAGCCTTGTAGGAAGCGAAGCGATCTGTGACGATCTCTTCGGCGCAACCGTGCCGTTTCATCAATTTCCTGAGGAATTTTAGTGCTGCAGCCTTGTTTCGGCGCTTGGTGACAACTGCTTCCAGCACTTCACCTTCGTGATCTACTGCACGCCACAGATAATGTCGCTTGCCATTCACCTTTACGAAAACCTCGTCCACGTGCCACTTCCATTTCGAGAACGCGCGCAGCTGCTGCACACGCTTCCGTCGGATCTCAGCTGCAAACATTGGACCAAATCTGTTCCACCAATATCGGACGGTTTCGTGGCTCACGTCGATGCCTCGCTCGTGCAACAGATCTTCGACATTTCGAAGCGAGAGCGGGAAACGGATGTACAGCATCACCGCAAGGCGGATGACCTCGGGACTGGTTTTGAAGTACTTGAAAGAGGCAGGTTTGGTCATGGGCAAAAGCTACGCAACCGTCCTGCCTGCCTCAAGACAAGTTCTTCTGACAAGACCCTCGTGGGGTATCCTCTCTCGGCGCGCCCGGAAAAAGGTGCACGATTCCAGGGGTGCTTTTCATCAACGGGATCGCAGTGTCGCGAAAAAAGCGGCCAAACTCCTCTTCTTTTCCCGGCCGCGTTGTCACCTGAAAAATGCGCATGATCATACATCCGTCCTCCCAAAGATGCGGTTTCTGAGTGTATGTGTGCCTCGCACGATCCAGCTTAGCATACTCGATGGCGAGTGTCGGATTATGGCTCCGAGCAGTGCTCGTAGAGTTTGGACGAATGACTGCTCTGCGGAAAAAACAGACATTGGTCGCAATGGAGCGAGTAACCGGATCGAACCCAAAGACAGCTTGGGGAAGACAGAGGCTGAATGCTTAGGTTGGCCTCCATCAAGAACTGCGGTTCGAAGGGCTCCAAGTCAGCAAAACTCTGAATAGCGTGTTTTCTGGTGCGGCTTACGGGCGTCTTTTGGTTAACCGCATTGAAAACATCTGCGTATTTTGTGTTAGTTAAGTGCATTAGGGAGAGGCATCCACCATGGGAAACACCTCCAGACGGGTATTTATTAGGTCCTTCTTGACGAGCACGACGACCCTCGTTGCTCCGAGTGCATTGTTCGGACAAGAAGGCACGCTGACCGATCTTGGCGGAGCGATACTCGATCTTGATGAAGTCACGATTTTTACAGCGCGCGAGATCGTCACACTTGATCCCGACCTTCCAAGCGCCGAAGCCGTTGCTGTTGTAAACAGTCGGATTTTGGCGACCGGCACTAGAGAGCAAGTTCAAGAGGCGATTGGTGAACAGCCCTTCACCGTTGATGACACATTCGCCGACCACATCATCGTTCCCGGCTTTATCGCCCAGCATGATCACCCAGTTTTGGGCGGCTTGAGCCTTTCGTCCGTCATTCTTTCGATAGAGGACTGGGACTTGCCACAGGGTTTATCGCGCGCCGTTGTGGACAAGGATGACTTTCTGGCACGGTTGTCCGAAGCTGTTGATGGTCAGCAAGACCCGGACACCCCTGTCATGACATGGGGATACCACGCTGCATTTTATGGTCCACTAACACGGTCGGACCTTGACCAGATCAGCAGCGAACGACCTATTTTTGTGTGGGCCCGCTCTTGCCACGAATTCATCCTGAATTCAGCTGCAATGGAGGCCGCGGGCGTTACCGAAGAGGTCATGGACGCTTGGTCCGACACAGAAAAGATGCAATCCAGCTTTGAGCATGGGCACTTCTGGGAACAGGGTTTGTTTGCAGTTCTGCCTTTGATTGCGCCATACGTGGCGACCCCTGAAAAGTTTCGCGCTGGTTTGGAGACCATGCGCGATTACATGCATGCGAAAGGCGTGACCTACGGCAACGAGCCCGGCGGCATTCTGGCACGCCCGGTTCAGGATGCGGTGAACGCTGTATTCTCCGCACCCTCAATGCCGTTTCGGTGGAGCTTCATTCCAGATGGAAAAAGCCTGATCGCCAAATATGACAATGCTGAAGATGTGGTCGAACAGACAGAAGCACTTGTCGACTGGTATGGTGGCAAGACCAGTATGTCCAAAGGCAGCGTCAAACTTTTTGCGGACGGTGCGATATATTCCCTTGCCATTCAACTGAGGGACGATCCGCTTGGCGATTACCATGGCGAGTGGATGATGGACCTGCCGGCCTTTGAACGCGCGTTTCAAACCTATTGGGACGCCGGCTACCAAGTTCATATTCACGTCAACGGTGACGCCGGGTTGGACCGTGTATTGAACGCCTTAGAGCGAAACTTACGCAGAAACCCGCGTTTCGATCATAGAACGGTGATCGTGCACTTTGCTGTGAGTGCGCCCGATCAGGTCGATCGTATCAAACGTCTGGGTGCGATTGTTTCTGCAAATCCCTACTACGTTACGGCACTTGCGGATCAATACAGTAAAACCGGTCTTGGTCCTGAACGCGCCAATGAGATGGTCCGTCTTGGAGATCTGGATCGAGCGGGCGTATCCTGGTCATTGCATTCCGATATGCCGATGGCGCCCGGTGATCCATTGTTCCTAATGTGGTGTGCGGTGAACCGCGTGACGAGTTCCGGTCGGGTAGCAGGACAGGATCAGACGGTCCCGGTCGAAGAGGCCTTGCGTGGAGTGACAATCAACGCCGCCTATTCTCATCGTCTTGAACGGGACCTTGGCAGTATCGAACCTGGCAAGCGTGCGAACTTCACTATTTTGAATGATAACCCATTGACGGTGGATCCCATGGCAATCAAGGATATTCAGGTTTGGGGAACAGTATTGGAAGGCGAAAAGTTTCCTGTGGGCGACAAGGCAGAACAGGAAGATGCACGTTTGCCTCTAAATGATCCGGACAGCCAAAGAGAGTTCGCAGTGAACACTCTCAATCACGCGCTTTCGGTTGTTCACGCCCATCTTTAGGCGCGTTCGCTCTAGGAGCAGAATGATCCGAAATCTCGCGCACCTGATCTTGAGGCGGGAGCGCTCGGGATAGCCTTTTTCTGCAAACTTTTGATACCGGATATTGGCGCAATCGCCGTCGTAATCTTTATGCAAAAGTGAATGTCGACTTCGTCCGCGCCGCAAAAATTCACTGAATTTCCCCTACCCGCAGCACGGCGCCCCCAGTGACCGAAGCTGCAGGATCGACCGACGGCGGCTATGCGGACGGAGTGATCTTTCGCTGTGTTTGACCCAAGGGCAGCTATCGGCCCAAACCTGCCGTTGGTCGCGCTTCAGGGTTTCTGCAGTCGCAGCCCGCATTGCGGACATTCGCTGCGAGTGCCTGTTAGGGAAGTCGGCAAACCCGACGAAGCTACCGTTCGTATCGCCTAATCCAAGGTCCGCAATCTTGGCTTCAGGCTATCCCTGTCGCCACGTGTCGGTCGTGGCTCCATTGTCGGGGTGACTGGCCATACATCCGTTTGAACTCGCGGCTGAACTGGGAGAAGCTTTGGTAACCCACATCCCAGGCGGCCTCCGAAACGGTCTTTCCCTCGGCGATTTTCATCGCGGCTTTGTTCAGCCGCATCGATTTCACGAACTGGATCGGCGACATTGTCGTGGCTTCCTTGAAACGCCGATGGAAGACCGCGCGGCTCATGCCCACCCGATCGGCCAAATCGTCGATGGTGACCTGCTTGTTCAGGTGGTTTGCAAGATAGGCGATGGTGCGCGCGATTTCGTTGCCGACGCCAAAGGCACGTCTTGCGGCGGTGCCGGCCTCGCCCATGAGCACCGCGTAGCACAGTTCGCGCAACCGCCCGCACACGAGCCTCGACGGGCTCACCCCGCGGGAGTATCACCAATGGTCAGAAGAGGACCAAACCCTGAACAGAGCTAACCAATAAAAGCGGACTCCAAGGGGAGCAGGTCAGACCAATTCAGATGGGGAGGCTCACAGGCCCGATAAGGGCAACGCGAGACAAAGTTGGTATTCGCTGTTGGTCCAGCTCCAAATCTTTACAACGTCAGACCGGTGCCAGTAAATTTCTTTCGGAGGCTTGTTTGGCAACTTGGTCACCTGCAGTTTCAAATACTACCAGCCCTAGCGGTGCTGCCACGGCGACGAAGGAAAGTTCCTTGACTCTATCGCTGCCACGAACCACAAAAGTGTATTGGTGAAAGTATCTCGTCGCCGCGATGCTGCCGGTTACGATAAACCAATGGCCTTCAGACTAACTGTAGCATGTGCCCCAGCATAGGAACGGGTTTCGCTGGGGTCTTCGCTATGAGCTCGTTCCTCGCAAGCATTTGCAACTGTCACCTGACATGCACCTGTCATCGCGTGACCAAGGAAAGAAGGCGCCGCATGAACAGCACTTGGCACATGAATTGCGTGTTTGATGCCCGATAGATCAGGTCTCTGGCTCCGTTTGGATCAGTCACTCATTGGGTTTACGCGCTGCATACTTTGTTTGATCTCGACACTTTTGGTGTCGCTCTCAGGAACGCAGCTTGCTGCCCAAGTCGCAGGCAATGCCAGTGCAACGGTTTGTGACGAAGGTTTCGAAAACAGAAACGGATCCTGCCAAAGTCCAGACGTACCCCAAAACGCATATTTAACGGGTAGCTCCTATGGCCGCGGGTGGGAATGCAATCACGGTTTTCAGAATGTCGGAGAACTCTGTGAGAAAATAAGAGTTCCTGAAAATGCCTACCTGGCATCAACCGGAGATCAGTGGACGTGCAATCGGCTGTTCCAGCGTGCCGGAGAAGAGTGTGAAGAAGTGATTTCGCCCCAAAATGGGTACGTCGAAACTCGGTTTGGCGTGCAGGAAATACACTGCAACTGGGGATTTCGTAAAGAAAACCAGGATTGTGTTGCAATAGATGTCCCAAAAAACGGTCGTCTGAGCGACAAAAGAAGCTCGGATGGATGGGTGTGCCTCAGAGGTTACAGGGCGGCGGAGAGCAGCTGTGAACCAGTGGCAATTCCACAGGATGCATATCTCGCCCCTGAGACTTTTTCCGGATGGAAATGCGAACGTGGTTTTCGCGCAAACCGGAACAGGTGCGATAAGATTCAAGTTCCTTCCAACGCTCATTTGAACCGAAGAGGTGACGGTTGGGAATGTAATCGTCCATTCACAAGACAGAACGATACGTGCACGGAAAATGTGCCATAACAATGCGTTGGTGGAAACCTATGCCGCATGAGAAATCAGGAAGGACAAAGCCGTGAACAATGACTCGATTGATGAAAACCTGGGCAAAAGCATCAAGGCTGAAAAGGCGCGTCGCCGGTCCAATAGGATAAAGATATCTATTGCATCGGCGGTGTTTGTCGCAGCGATAGTTGTAGTGGTGTTTCTCTGATGCGCAAAAATGCCCCTCAAGTAACCCTTCACGGTTCAAAGATGTCAGCTCGTGGTCTGGAACAAAGAGCATTTCAGGACCGCAGTGTTCGTAAGTCGCGGAACGCTGACGTATCAGGAGTGATTGAGGAAGAGTTTGGAAAGTACTTGATCAAGGCCGGCGTTCTGAGCGGCGATAGTGTTGCACGGGCATTTCCCAAACCGCCGGCCAAAACGCAGACAATGATTGCCGATGCAGTTGGAGAAACACCAGCATTGGCTATAGAAGCCTTAAAAGAAATTCTCGAAGAACGAGACAGGAAGCGTAGCGGTCAACGCCGTTTGGAGGGAAACTCCGGAACCCTCGTTCCCAGTGAAAGAGAATATGCCGAGGCATTGCGCCAGATCAGGCTCACCCCGGCGCAGGTCAGGTTGCTGAAAGCACTTACAATCGCGGGCAAGGACGGTCTGACCATTGGTAACTTGTCTCAGGCGGCCGGTTACAAATCGCGCGAAGCCTCTATCAAGGTCTTCAAGAAAATCGGGCTATTGATTGCGGAATATCTGGAGCTGGATCTTCCCGAAGCCGGATCGGCACAGAATGATGGAGCCGCACAGGTTCTGGCATTTTCTCACATCGAAAGTGACGACGAGCCCGCAACTTGGATTATGCATCAGGAACTGCGCGACGCTGTTCGTTCGGTTCTATGACGCACGTTCCAGCCCCCGCTTTTGAAGTGAGCTCTAAATCGGAACAAATGTACGAAAGGTTGGTCACGTAGCTTATGTTGGAGAAACGACCATATCCGCTCGACCTGATTTATGTACCTGTGAAACGGGCAAAAACGCTTGATCAACAAAAAGTTCTGACGCTGGCCGAAGATATTTTGAAAAACGGCCAGAAGACCCCGATCCAGATACGCTCGGACAACAAGAGATTCGTGCTGATTGAAGGCCTTCACCGGTTAGAGGCCATTCGCGCCCTGGGCGGTGATACGGTCGAAGCCTATCTGGTACGCGCCAGACTACACTAAATGCCTTTTGGAATTGGCGTTCGACAAAGCCTCGGAAAATGTCAGCAGACGTTGACTTTTTTCATCCCAAAGATGCAATCGTGCACAATGAAAGCTCTCATATAGAGTAATACGCTGGCAATTTTCTAACGCAGAATGGTCACGCAAAACTTCGTTTAGCCGGTAAAACGGTATGCGGCTGGCAAGGTGGTGAACATGGTGTACGCCAATATTTGCAGAGAACCAAAGCAGGATGCCTGGTAAGGCATAATGAGAACTTCCATAGAATGCGGCGTCCTGAAGGTTCCACTCTTCTTCCCGTTCCCATGTCGTGTGTTCAAACTGGTGTTGAATATAGAAAAGCCAAATACCAATCGAGGCGGCGACGATCATGGTTGGCAGGAATACATAGACCAGCACATCCAGGCCTCCGGTCCAAAAAATAAGAGTCAGGACCACCGCAATCGCGGCGTTTGTTCCCATTGCGCTTGCCCAATATAGCCAGCCTGACCGCATGAAACCAAAGGGTAAGCGATTTTGCAGAAAGAACGTGTAGACAGGCACGATACAGAACAGGAAGAAGGGGTTCCGGATTAACCTGTAAGCGGCACGCCCGACCCACTTTCGCTTCAGATATTCCTCTACAGTTAACGTAGGGATATCGCCCATCCCGCGCCGATCAAGGTTGCCGGTTGAGGCGTGGTGAATCGCGTGGCTTTGCCGCCAGACGTCATAAGGTGTGAGGGCGAGAACACCCAAGACCCGGCCTGTCCAATTGCAAACGGTACGGTTTTTAAAAAATGATCCGTGACCACAATCATGCATGATGATGAAGAGACGCACCAGAAATGCAGCGTTAAGGATTGCCAGTGGAATAGCGACCCAGACACCAAGGGAAAGCGCAAACCACGCTGCGCCCCATAGCGCGAAAAAAGGGATAACAGTAATTGTCAGTTCAAAAACACTACGCTTCGTATCGGGTACGCGGTATTGAACGAGCGCCCGGGTCAATTCCTGCTGTTGCAACTGACTTGTTCTCCAACGGCTCTTGGGAACCCTCTGAGCAACCGGGCACCCCAGAAGGATGCCCGTAGCAGGCTATGCGAGTGCCAGGTTGGAAGCGCTTTCGCGTCCGTCACGGCCAGCTTCGACGTCGAAGGTAACCTTCTGGCCGTCCTTCAATTCGCTAAGGCCGGAACGCTCAAGTGCGGAAATATGCACGAACACGTCGCGCTTCCCATCCTCAGGCTCGATAAAGCCAAAACCTTTGGTTGAGTTGAACCATTTTACTGTGCCATTTGCCATGGTGGAAGTCTCCTAATGCTTGTCGCCCGCATCATTGCGGCGACTCGGCGTGGTCGGTCTGAATCGAGAGACTGAACGCCGAATTGAGGAGACAGCAGGTCGAAAAAGAAAAACGTAAGCCACGTATATATGGACTTTGGGTACGCACGATACAAGCCCTGATGCTTTGGCTAACAACAGAGGCTCTGAGACTGCCGGGCTCGAAACTGTTCAAACGAACCGAACCACCTCTGACCGCCGATGCCGTCGAATGGGAAACCCTGAAATGGGTCGACTGGTTCAACAACCGCCGCCTGCTGCAGACCATCGGAAACATCCCGCCAGCAGAAGCCGAGGAGAAGTTCTATGAACAGCGTAACGAGTTCGATAAAGTCGCCTGAAACGGAGTAATCAGCCTCCGGAAAACCCGGGGCGGTTCAAGTGTCTATCTTGACCCTCGGCAAATCTCTCAGGCCAGATTGTTCTTGTGCGCTTTGCCGTTCTTCATAATCACATCGAAATTGTCCGCAGAGGCCATGACCGTAAGGTCGGCAATCGGGTCTCCGTCCACGAGCAGAATATCTGCGTAGGCTCCGGGTTGGATGACACCGACTGGACCAGCCTGGTAGGGATTACGCGGGCCGGTCAAGTCCCAAAGCTGACCATTCAGACCTGTTGCCTGCCGCAAAATCTCGGCGTTGCTGAACCATGGCGTCCTGAGCTGCAATTCCTCCAACTGCGTTGCTTTCGTTTGCCTCGATCCGACGAAGTCTGTTCCGAGTGCAATCTTAGCCCCAGATTCTCGCGCTAAACGAAGCATGGCGTCGAGACCATCAAACGCCATCTTTTGGCGCTCTGCCTGGGCGGGCGTGAACCCTGCCGGAATGTCTGCTGCAAAAAAGCCAACCTGGGTTGAAAGCCAGACCCCTTTTTCCACGGCCAACTCCATCGACTCAGGCGTCATGAGGTTGCAGTGTTCAATACATTGGTAACCTGCCTCAATGGCAGCCCGAACCGATGTGTCCATGTAGGCGTGCGAGGTCGCGTAAGTGTTCCAACGTTTGGCCTCCTCTACTGCCGCTTCGAGTTCTGCCGGCGAATACTCGTTGATATCCAATGGGTCGTAGAGGCCAGTCACGGCGCCGCCTGAAAAGACTTTGATGAAGTGCGCACCCTGCCGGAACTGCTCGCGTGCAGCCGCCAGAACTTCAGGTACCCCGTCTGCGAAAAGTGTGATCCCAAGTCGCTCCGCTTCTGTGAATGGCGGCCCACCGAAGGCTCTCGGACGCACGGATCGCGGCCGAAGATCGCCATGACCGGCGGTCATTGAAATCGCAGCGTTTGACGCCTGAATGCGCGGACCGGGGTGAAGGCCCTCGTCTATGGCGCGCGCCAAACCGAGAATGCCGCCACCAGTATCACGGACACTGGTAAAGCCACGCATCAGGGTGGCTTCACTTTCACTCAATGCCAATGCAGCAATGTAATCTGGACGTGCTGTCAGGAAGCCAGCAGGGTCCTGGTTCCACTGCAGGTGCACATGCATGTCGAGGAGCCCCGGCATCAAGGTCCGTCCAGCTCCATCGATGCGCGGCACCTCTGGCGCGGCATCAGCTGCGGGCGAGACATCCTTGATCATTTCCCCTTCAACAAGAACGTTCGTGAGTTCGGTCAATTCATCAGACATCCCGTCAAAAACACGCACGTTCGTGAAGAGCGTTGCATCTGGAGCTTGAGCTCGGGCTCGCGCCGGCACCAGCACCAGCGCAGCGGTCGATGCAAGGCTGGACAAAAATACGCGTTTGGAGATCATAACTGAACCCTCAAGATGGCGAAGAAGTTAATGAAGGCTACCTCAGGCTCGCCTGTAAAACCATCTGGTAAACCTGTTGAAGAGGGTGACGTAAGGTATAGATTTTTTAGGGCGTAAAACTGAAGGTAATCCCACGTAGCAAGAACACCGGCTTTGGGTTCAAAGCAGCCATGCGGCGCTGAGGCGGGCCGCGTGACCACCTTGGTGGAGCCTCCTGACGCCTCCGGCCCAGAGCGGACTTTTAAGTAGCGCGCCGAGAATGGCGGCTTCGAAAGCCACAGCGAACAAGCAAGCTGCCCAACCCGGACGATGTGCGCCGCTACTCGGTGTGTCACACCGCACGGATCTCGAGTTACTCGCGACCGACGTCGCGCCTACCTTGGTGGCGAGTGTGTGAAAGGCACTGCGGGTATTGAACGAAACGGGCGTTGCGTTGTTCGAACGTTGGCTTTGGCAACTGGCAAGAAGGTCAGACGGGCCTTAACGTGGCGCAACACGTCAGACACCGAGACTACGGACCAGAAATGAAATCCGAGATTCCAAAACACAGCGCAATCTGGGGACAGATCATTGTCGGTGAGTTGAAGAAAACAGGCCTTTCCGAGCGGGATATCCGAAAGGAGTTCGGGATAACCAGATCTCAACTCGAAGACCCGGATGCTCGCTGGTCCTTCGACAAGACTGCCTGGTTGTTTGAAAAGGCGAGCGCTTTGACCAGGGACGACCTTGTCGGATACCGCCTGGCACAGTCGCCGGACCTGGTCAGGAAGGCCGGGTTGCTCGCCTATGTCGGCGTTTCGGCACCTACCGTTGGCGGTTACCTTCGAAACATCACCCGTTTTCAGCGCGTGATCGGTGACGCGAGCAAGACGGCCATGGAAGAAGGCCCGGAAACCACCCGGCTGACCTGGCACTACGATGTGCCAGCAAGCATTCCGACCGGGCAATATGCCGAGTTTGGAGCCGTTGGCACGGTCTTCGCCCTGCGGGACTACTCCAATCGGCAAATCCGTCCGACGCATGTTCGGTTCGCGCATCAGCGGCTGACCGGCACCGAGGCCCTCGACAGGTTCTTTGGCTGCAATGTCCTGTTTGGTGCCGCGGAGAACAGCATTGCCTTCAAGGCGGCTGATATGGATGTGCCGCTGTTGACGGCCGACGACAACTTGCAGCGGACGCTTTCGGTCAATTGCGAGAACACGCTGGCTCGGATGCCGCAGACACCCAACAGTGTGGCCCGGGTTGTTGAGAGGCAGATCACGGCGCGTCTTGCAGCCGGCACGGCCCAGCAGGACGCAATTGCGGCGGAACTTGGGATGAGCGCCCGAACGCTGGCCCGCCGACTGACCGACGAGGGCACGAGCTTCGCAGCGGTCGTCGCCAATCTGCGAAAGGCTCTGGCCCGGGACTATCTGCTCAACAGCACGCTTCCGCTCACCGAGATCGCCTATCTTCTCGGATATAGCGACGCCAGTACCTTCAGCACGGCATTCCGAAGATGGTACGGACAGCCCCCCAGCGACTTCAGGGAGCAGCCAGCAACAGAAGCGCCCCTGGCATAGGGCGAACGATCTGAGTAGAGGCCGGACTGCTCGGATCATAGGCCCGCGCTTTCACGTTTCTCCGTCTTCCTGAACCACCCTGACGCAACAAACCCGGCAGGCATGAGGCCTAACGGGTTTGAAGCAGATGCCGGATCTCTCCAGCGTCGGTTGGAAGGGGTAAACCATTCCGGTTGTCTCGTTGCGGGATCAGCGCTTGTGCTTGTTGCCACCCTTCTTGCGATCGTCCTTGCGATCTTGACGATCCCGGTCTTCGGCGATCTTGCCACCGAGCGCACCGGCGGCTGCGCCGAGGGCCAGGCCGTCCTTGGCGTCGCCGCCGGTGATTTCGGTCAGCACGGCGCCGGCCACAGCGCCCTTGAGGGCTTTCTCACCGATGTCACCGGCATTGGCGGCCATCGGGGCAGCGAGGGCGAGTGAGGCGGCAAGGGCGGCGAATACGGTGTTCTTGAGGGTGTTTGTCATCGGTTCCAACCTTTCTGACGGTGGCGACCTCCGTGGCCGCCTTCTGTGGAAAGATCTAAGCGAACCGCCATGCCCCCGCTTGAGAGCATCCGACAGCTTCATTGGAATGGCTGACATTGCAGAGCAACAAGCCAAATTCGACGGTTGTTCTGCCGTCAAGACTTTCGCCTGACGCAATGCCAATCATCCAAGGGGTCGCCTCCTTGGCCGCGATGGCTGCATGGGCCGTTCCGGCGCAGGCACGACACTCCCAACCAGACGGCATTCTATCCGCCGCTACTCAGGTCAAAGATTGATCCGCAGCCTCAAGCCGAAAACGGTCGTGTCCTGATCGTTGAAGCCCGGGTTGATCATGTGCTGGACGTCCGCCGTCAGGGCGACATTGTCCGACAGGTCCAACCGATAGAAGGCCTCCATTGTGGTCTGGGTGTCGAGCGTTTCATCTACCGGGTCCGCAACGGTCGCGCCAAACCCAAAGAGGTCGTCATAGAGGCCCGGCCGCCATAGAAGTCCAGCGTTGGCTGCGCGTCGGGCGATCGGCGCCTCACCCTCCGACCAGCCGAGGCGTCCGTAGATCATGAATTCCTCGTTGATCGTGTGGTTGGCAGACAGGATCGCCCCGTAGCTCTCCGGCACGCCTGCCTCGGTGCGTTCATCGACGTGAAATACCCCGAGGTGAACGTTGGTTAGAAAGCGCTTCGAGCGTTCGGGCGTCCATCCGATCTCGGCGTATTTGTAGAACTCGGGGCCACCGGGAAACCACTCGACATCGGTCAGCGAGCCGTTTGCATCCGACAGGACACCGAGGGCATAGATCTGGTCGGTCAGGAAACCGCCCCCCGCAATGCCGAAGCCGGGATCGGGGATCGGCAGGACCGGGCTGAACAGGATCGAGAAATTGGAGAAAGTCGTGCGTGGGTTCACGTAGCCGAGGATGTCCGAGTAGTCTCCCGGATCGATCCGGCCGGCCACGAAACCGGCCTTCCCGCCAGCGAGTGTCTGGGACCAGTAGGCGACGGAGAGGGTCGTGTCGGTGTCACTGAATGTCGTTGCGGTGACGCCCGCATAGCCGATTTCCCCGGCAAGCCCGCTTGGCGCGATGTCCGTGCCGAGCAGATGGCGGTTCTCCAATGTGAAGACCAATTGCCCGGGATTTTCGCCGCCGCGATTGAGCAGCGTCCACTGGCCCAGAATGCGCGCCTGGCCCAAGGCGGCCTCGTCGATATCGGTCAGGCTCTCGGTCGCGGACTGGTAATAGGCCTGGTAGTCGAAGGAGAGGTTCAGGCCGGTGCGTTCGGCAAAGCGTTGCCGCGATGCCTCCAAGGGGTCCAATGCCGCATCCAGCCCCGGCCAGCGAGAGTCCTGCAACCGCCGCACTCGGTCTTGTTCCAGTTGGGCCTGCGTGGATGCCGGGCCACCGAGCGAGACCGCTGCGGCGGCCTCCAGGGCGGACGTTGGCCGGCTTTCCTGCGCCAAGGCTCCGGTTGATAACCAGAAGCCAGCGACGATGACCGTACCGAGAAGCCTTGCCTGTCCCATATGAGGTCTCTCTTGTTGCTCTTGATTCTTCTTCGGCCCGCTCATGCAAGTATCGCCAGTACGACATCCCGGCCCGTCCAGAGGACGAAGGCCGAAAGCGTAGCCGTGATCATGGCAGGCACACCGTCTTTCCAAGTGTCCCAGATCAGATGACAACCGATTGCGCCAAGCGACGTGCCCAGAAGGGCAGCGGCCCCGAGCGGCCCGAGCAAGCTGCCTTGAAACCAGATCGCCACCGCCCCGAAAAGCTCGACACCACCGACAAGCGCCATGATCTGACGGTTCAGCCCGTATTTGACGAACATCGCCAGTTGCGTTTCGAAGATGAGCTTCTGCCAGCCAAGGATCTTGATCGAACTGGCGAAGAGAAAGAAGGCGGACAGCAGGCCAATGGCAACTATTTGCATAATACGACTCCGCCGACACACAGGGCTGAAGTTCATTTGATGTTCCCTTCTGGATCGTTCCGAGTGTGCAGTCCGGTTACTTGAGATCGTCCTGCGCCTTGATCTCCGGCACACGGGCGAGGGCTTCGGCCATGTCGGCGCTGCTCATCAACTCGATCATCTGGTAATCCTCCAGCAACCCGTCACCGAGACGGCTGACATAGAAGGCCTGGATGAAGGTGGGGTCGTCCGGCAGGGCGACGGTGATGTAGTTCTTCCCGTTCCCAAGCCCCCAATAGTAGCTCAAAAGCTCGCCGCCGAGCGCCTCGATCCCACCCTTCACCGAGGCCGCGCGGTCCCCGGGATTGGCGATCTGCATCTCCCAGGCGGCGCTGTTGGATGCGCCGATAAACAGGAAGGTGCGCATGTCTTTTGTGTCCTGCGCCGCTGCAACTGTCGCAGAGACGCAAAGGGCTGTCGAAAGAAGGATCCTGTTCATCTTGCCACCCGGAATTGCTTCGATGTTGTGGTCAGTACAGCATGGCTGCCCTGACCGTTCTTGTGGATTCAATGCCCCGGAGCTCCGGGAATGGAGTGTTCCAGCTCGGCAGGGCGGAGCGGGAACTCGGAATGCTCATCCTCTGGCGTTTCGATGTCGGCGTGCCAGGTGAATTCCTTGTCCCCGAGGTCCAGATCGATCTCGCCCCCTTCGATGACCGGGTAACGGATCGGCTGCCCGGGCCGCAGGTCGATATTAGCGACACCGTCGTCGATAATGACCTGCCCGCTCACCAGAACGTAGGGGATTCCCTTGGTGAAGGAGCCGTTCATGCCCTTCTTCATCGATGATGTTTCGGTGATCGTGTCGGGGTCGAAGATCGTGATATCCGCGATCATGCCTTCCTGCATCCGGCCGCGTTCCTGCATCGCCTTCAGGCCCACCTTGGAAAAGTACTTCGCAGGAATGTAGGAGGCGTTGTTCACCATCTCCATCAGCGCGATGCCCTGTTCACGGGCCTCGCGGAACACGATGCCATAGGTGCCGGCATTGCGCGGGTGCCCCCCGTACTCCGTGAAATCGGCCTCGATCGGCAGCGGTTCGCCATCGACGGTGAAGCCGACGATGTCGTTGGCGATCGCAATATCCTTCATGTGGATCCAGCGCTCCAGGTCTGCTTCGGGGCGGACTGTGATGAAAATCGGCTTGCTCGGATCCTCCTTCTGCTGCCGGAAGAACTCCTCGTCGGACTCGTAGAGTTCGCCGGTGCTGGTATCGAAGATATCGCGGGTCGGAACGATATTGTTCGCCTCGATCTTGTCCGGCAGCAGTTGCGGTGTCGCGATGTTCGGATTGCCGGTGATGGCCGGGTAGTATTCCGCGAAGATGGTCATTCCGCGCATTTGCAGGCGGCGTGCAAGCTCGTAGATTTCTTCCCACCCCTGGTTCTGGATGTGGGAAAGGATCAGGGCCCCGTCGAGCGCAACGGCGTTTGCGATCACCTCGTTTGCGCCCAGGGAATAGTAGAGCGGCAGGCTCTCGGTCGGACCGAAACGGGTATGGGCGCCAAAGAAGCGGTCATACTTCTTCGCCATTTTCTGAAGCGCGAAAATCTCCTTCGGATAGGTGTTGTATCCCATGTATCCCACCGTCGTGTTGACGGTGATCGCCCCGGCGCGAAGACCCTTTTCATACATGGTCATGACTTCGACGAGCTGATCCGCAGTCGGAATATCCAGCGCCCAGCTGGCATGTCCGTCTTCTTCCTCGGCTGCACCGCGTGACTTGAGGATGTAGGTCGGATCGGATGCCAGCTCGACTGAAACCCCATCCATCACGACACGCCGGATCTCCTCGTGCCCCATCCCGGAACCGAAGTTGAGAAAGGAATTGCCCTCGTACTTGTCGTAGAACAGGTCGGCATCCGCCACGCCGCTCTCGGTATCGAGGATCGTCGTCGTGCCATCATGGGCCATCATCTTCTGATCGAAGCCGCCAAAGGAATGCGAATGGGTGTTGATGAATCCCGGCGCGACTACATGCCCGGAAACGTCGATCTCGCGCTTGCCCGTCAAGGCATCTTCGGTGATCGCGGTGATCCTGTCGCCGGTCACGCAGACATTGCGCACGGCATCAAGATTGGTTTCCGGGTCCATGACGCGGCCGTTGAGAAGCGCGACGTCGCACTCCTGAGCAACCGCCATCGAACTGCAGAGGGCCATGAGAGTGGCAAGAGTGAGGTGTTTCACGGTCAGTCCTTCCGGGATGATTGCGTCGGGCAAAAAAACGCGGGGCGGACGAGGGAGACCGCCCCGCGCTCTCCTCAGTCCAGCGTGTTCTTGTAGATCACGCCGTCCTTCATGATGACCTTCAGGTTGGGATCAGGATCGGCCAGAAGAAGGATGTCTTCGAGCGGGTTGCCATCGACCAGCAGGAGATCCGCGTAAGCGCCTTCCTCGACCACGCCGAGCGGGCCGTCTTGATACGGATTGTTCAAGCCCGTAAGCCGGTTCATGCGGGCGCCGTTCGATGTGGCCATGCGCAGAATGTCGAAGGGTTTGAACTTGGCCTCGTGCAGGTATTTGAACTCGTCGTTCATCTTCTTGTCCTGTTCAAGCGTCTGGTCCCAGTTGTTGATGAGATCGGTGCCCAGAGTGTAGAGGTCGATCATGCCCGGTGTCGTCTGGATCACCTCGATCATGTTGGCGGCGGCGTCACGGACACTCTTCCATTTGGCGAACGAGGCTGGCGTGTAGAAGGCTTCCGCCTGTTCGGTCGTCACCGAGTAGACCGGGGCTACCGCCGTCGCGAACATGATCTGCTTTTCGACCATGATCTCGGCGGCCTCCTTGGTCAGGAACGGGATGTGCTCAACGGTCTTTGCACCGTTGTCGATACAGTTGCGGATCGCCTGCTCGGTGAACACGTGGCAGGTGACGTAGGTGCCCCATTGCTCGGCGGTCTTGACCGCCATCTGGATCTCGTCCGCCTGGTACTGAAGCGAATGCAGCGGGTCGAACTCGGACGTGACCCCACCGCTGACCATGACCTTGATCTGGGTTGCCCCGCGCCGCAGGTTCTCGCGCACCGCCATGCGGATCTGCTCCGGGCCATCCGCGATGAAGCTCATGTCCGTGTCGACCCAATGCGATGGGCCTTGCCCCGACAGGGTTGGATGCCGGTCGTTCAGCTTGCGGAAATCGGCATGGCCCGATGTCTGCGTGATGAAGGCCTCCGAGGAATAGATCCTCGGGCCGGGGAACATACCGGTATCGATGATCCGCGCGATGGACTTTGCCGGTCCGCCGAGGTCACGAACCGTCGTGAACCCGTTCATCAGGATGCGCTCGGACCGGATCGTTGCAACGCCACCAAGATGGAAGGGCGTGATGTTCTGGCGCAACCCGTCACTGAGCGGGTTGAACACCAGCAAATGCACGTGCTGGTCATGCATCCCCGGCATGAGCGTGCGCCCGCCGCCGTCAATCATGGTTGCGTTGGGCGCTTCGATCCCGTCCGTCGAAATTTCCTTGATCAGGTTGCCTTCGACCAGAACGCTGGCGTTTTCGATCCGCGCCTCGTTCACGCCGTCAAAAACATGGACATTGGTGAACAGGGTCTGCGGCAGCGCTTCGTCCTGCGCAGAGGACATGCCGGCAGCGAGCGACACCACGCCCGCCAGTAATGTGGACTTGAAAAGATGCTTCATAAGTTTGCCCTTCCGCAATGTTGACGGCGGGGCCAGCGCCCCGCCGAAAGTTCAGTTCAACGTGTTCTTGTAGAACTTGCCGTCCTTCATGATGACGCGAATGCTCGGCACGTCCTGCCCGCGTGGCTCGGCATCGAACCATGTATCGACAGCGCCGATGGCAGTGATGTCTTCGAGCGGGTTTCCGTCAACGATGAGGATATCGGCATAGGCACCTTCCTCGATCACGCCGAGCTTGCCTTCGGGATAGGGGTTTCCGCGTCCCGTCAGTGCGGCCAGTTCGCCGCCATTCGAGGTCATCATCTGCAAGGCCCAGAGGTTGCCGAACTCACGCGCCATGAAAGCCTTGGTGAAGTCCATCGACTGCCGGTACGGCACACCGGTCAGCAGCACGTAGTCGGAATCGAACACCATCTTCGGCTTGTACTTCCGCACCAGATCAAACAACTGCTCGCTGTTTTTCCGCAACCAGAGGAACTTCGCCGTCGGCGGGAAGGTCGGGTCCTGGTGCATCGGATGCTCAAGCGCCTCGGGCGCCAACGCGGTCAGGTTGGGCGAGAAGAACGCTTCCTTCTCTACCAGCTTCTGCATCGTCGGTTCCGTTATGGTCAGGCCGTGATCCACCACTTTGACCCCGAGATCGAGCGCGCGCGACAGGTCGCTATCCATGAAGACATGCATGGCGACATAGGAATCCATGTCCCCGGCCACCTCGACGGCCGCGGCGATTTCTTCGTCTGTAAAGGCGGACTGGTAGATCGGGTCCTTGATGGAGGTCACACCACCACTGACCATGATCTTGAGGTAGTTGGCCCCAAGCGCAAAGTTCCGCCGCGCGCCGTGGAGCACCTCGGCAGGGCCGTCGACAAGCCGCGTGATCTCCAGCCGTTCAAGATTGCTTTCGTTCTTGCGTTGCCCGGCGATCCCCCAGTCGCCATGACCACCGGTCTGGCTGAGGCAGGCGCCGGACGAGTATATCCGCGGGCCCGGAAGCGAACCCTCGTCGATTACCGCACGAAGTCCACCATGTGCACCGCACATGTCGCGCACGGTTGTGAAGCCCATCGCCAGCATTTCCTGCGCAAAGGCCGCAGAACGTGCGCCGATCTCCTCCCATGTCGTGTCCTGAAGGCCCGGGATCGTGCCATCCTTGTACATATTCACATGCACATGGCTGTCGATCAGTCCCGGCATCAAGGTGCGTCCGCCGCCGTCGATCACATTGACCTCGACCTCTTTGGTCTCGATACCGCGTTCGGCCTGGATGGTGAAAGAATAGCCGTCGATACCGCCAACAGGATCGGGCAGGCGCTTGCTTCCGCCCGTTCGAACTTCGACTTCCCACGTGCCGGATTCGGGAATGTCCTCTGCAATCTTGTGAATCTTGTTCTTGACGACGAGCACGTCGACATCTTTCAAGCCGTCATTCACCCCGTCGAAGACCATCACGTTCTTGAACAGCGTGACCTCCGAGGGAATGTTGGGGATATCCTGCGCAATGGCAGGCGTCGTGAGCGCAATTGCCATTGACATGGCCGGCAGCAACGCCTTCAGGTTGAGTGTTGTCATTCGGTGTCCTCCCAGGGGTCGGTCTTCCTGCGGACCGATCCTCCCACTATGCACATGTGCCCCGAGATTCTTTTGACCCGCTGATCCCGTGGTGCATTTTTCTGACCCGATCCGGTCAATTTCAGCCAATTTCTGCTTGGCCGTCAGGCGCCCGCGCCCGTAGCGTGTCGGAGAGCGAAAGGGTGATGTGGATGCCGCAAGGAGAACAAAAGGACGGTTTGTCCCTCGTACGTGCTACGGTCCTCGGCCCCGTCGTAGCGATGATGCGGCGGCTCGATGCGGATCCGGCCTTTGCGCTCGGGCTGCATGGATTGAGCGAGGAACAGGTCCTGAACCCGGCCGAGTTCATCCCGCATGACACGGTCTATGCGGCGCTGGCCTCCATCGCCGACATCACCCGGCCGGATATCTGCGCCTTGGCGGGACAACAGACAGACCTGTTGAAGTTCCTGCCGCGTGGGGCGCTCCTCGGCCAGTCGGTGACCCTTGGCGATTTCTTCACCCGGTTCACCCAGATCGTCTCGAGGGAAAGCAACGCGGTGTCCTTCCGGCTCCTGATCGAGGAGGAACACGCCTACTTCACCACCAGTCGCAATTTCGAACCCGAGGTGTCGCCGGGCCATTCGGACGCCTTTCTCGTCGGGATCTGGATCTCCCTGCTGCACCGTGTTCTCGATTTCCGATGGGATCCAACCCAGGTTGTTCTGCGCCTCTGCGATCCGACCCTGCTGCCGGAGCAGTTTCATGGCGTGCGGGGCATCAAGTGCAACAACAGGGGATTCTCCATCCGCTTTCCGGCGGCCTGGCTGTCGCTTCCAATCAACCCCGAACTCCTCGTGAACCACGACAATGATATCGAAGAACCGGTTCAGGTCGATGTGCCCCTGGACTACCTCGAAGGCTTCGAAATTCTCGTGCGATCAAGGCTGTCCGATCCGGCGCTGACGGTGAGCGAGGCCGCCCGGATGTGCAGCATCACCACCAAGGTGCTGAACAAGCGCTTGTCCTCCTACGGAACAACGGCGTCCAAGGTGATCAACCGGCTGCGGATGGAAAAGGCCTCCGAACTGCTCACCACATCTGATCATTCGATCAAGGAGATCGCCCAATTGGTCGGCTTGTCCGAAACATCGGCACTCACCCGAGCCTTCACGCGGAACTTCGGCATATCCCCGAAAGATTGGCGCAATAAGGAGGCACAAGAGGCCCAAATTGCCGGAGCGCCTGCAGATTAGCCTGACCCCGCTGCGACTTCTCGACTACCGCAATCTCTTGGAACCTCGGTCGCCAATGGTAATGCCGAAGAGATGCATGAACCGGCGAGCCCTTCGCGGGGAGCAATCGATGGGAAAGGAGACCTCCATGCTATCCGCAGCGAACTCCCGCTTGCCGCCCATCGCGGCAGTTTCTGCGGAACGTGCCAATGGGTATTCTGGGCTCAAAGCCGTCATCCGACGGCATTAGCGATTAGACCGGTTTGTGGTTGCGAGCGGTCATTGGGGCCGCTCTCAGGATTGGTCCGACTTCGGCCCTCCCAGTACTATTCAACGAGTTTTCAAGCTCAACTCCGAGATCCTACCGTCGCCTGACCCTCTCTCGATTACGCTCCCGACGTTCGATGTTGATCCGGTGGTCGCGGCCCAATGCCCGGTAGAAGCCCGGTCTCTTGGACCAGTTCAGAAAGTGGGCAAAGCTGTCGACCTGATCGTCGTTGCGTCCGCGTGGAAAGGACTGAAGCTCCCGTTTGAATACCGGCAGCCAGGGTGCATCTGCAGGCAGATAAACCTTGCCCTCTTCGACAGGACCGCAAGCGGACTGGAACCGGGTTTCCTTGTCCTTGTCGGGTTTAATGCGTTCGTAGCGCCGACGGTCATCACGAAACAATTCGTCCAAAAGAGGTTTGCCGGAGGCCGCATCTTCGATCAGGAGACGATCGGGATCCCAACGGCCGACAAGTTGCAGTGCCTTGGCTTTCAGGTCTGGGTAGTCTACCTGCCCGCGCCAGACGTCGATAAGATGCCACGCATTTTCGCGGAACCCCCAGGTTGTACAGACAGAGAAATCAGACCGGGGGTCTGCCGACATGCCCGTATCCCAGCTCTGAACCACCAGTTGGAACCAGCGGCGATCTTCGATGGTCTCGTAGGTGCCAAACCACTCCCAGCGCAAGGGCGACCCGTCGGGAGCAATGGGGTTCTGCTGATACTGGCAATTGAACACGGCCGCGCCCATTTCGCGACGCTTGGTATCCAGCGTTTGCTGATCCAAACGGGACGGGCACAGGAGATCACCCGGTTTGCGGCGCATGACCCTTCCACGCCCAAGAGGAACCACCTCATGGCCTTCTGCGATGGCAGGCAGATTCAGATGCCGGTAGGTCCCGCGTTCGAGCAGATAACCCGACGGATCCATCTCGTGCAACCGTTGCGCAACCATAACCACACGCCCTTCGGCCGGATTGTCGAAGCGCGACAACAAGGTCCCCTCAATGAACTCCTGCGCCTTGACCAGCTCGGCTTCGGAGCCGGCATCTCCGGCTTTCAGCAGGTCATCGATGATGATGTAATCGGCGCCATGACCGGTGACAGAACTTCCAATGGAGACAGCCTTACGGCTGCCTCCCTTTGTGGTGCGGATTTCTTCTGAGGTGTTGCCCTTTTTAGCCAAGACCGTTTCAGGGAACATTTCCCGGTACCAGCGCGCAGACATGATCCGACGACAATCTTCGGAATGTTTGCGCGCCAGATCCAACCCATAGCTGGCAACGATGATCTTGGCGCTGGGGTTATGACCGAGAAGATAAGCGACATATGCAACGGCCACGGTGACCGATTTCAGGCAACGTGGCGGGATGTTGATGATCAGTCGCTTGTTTTCGCCTCGACGGACATTGTCCAACTCATGGCACATGGCCCGCACATGCCAGGCCGGATCAAAGCTGCGGTCAGTTCCCTGGTGCAGCGTGCCAAACACACGCCAAACGAAGGGAAAGAAATTGTCCCGGCAAACCTCGCGAGCGGCTTGCACGACGATTTTTGGATCAGGAGTCGTCATCTTCCGCCTCCTCGTTTTCCAGATCACCGTTACCGTCCAGTTGGCTGGAAAAGAAATCCCGGAGGATGTCGTAGTCGACAGCGTCGGGCTCAACCGTACGGACGCTTTCTTGCGCGTCCAATTCACTTGCGTTGAACAGATCTGTGTCCAGCTTAAGCAGCGCCATCAACAATTTCGTGTCGCCCTTCAACGCGCCTGCCGTGAACCGCTTGGCAATTGCCTCAGCCTTGGAAATCCGGATTTCGTGGTTGCCTTCGCGAACCGTAATCTTGGTTTCCAATTCACGTTTCAAGCTGGCATTCACCCCCTTGGCACCTTTCGGCCGCCCTTTCGGATTGCCGGATCGGCCTTTTTTGAATTGGGTCGCTTTGGGCGGTTTGCCGTAGCCGACCTCATACTCTTTTGTATCGTCAGACATGACCCACCTCCTGTTCTGAAGTGGTATCGTTGGCCGCAAAACGCGCATCGAACGTCTGGCCTGTTACCGCGTGCACGGCGCACTCACCGGTCATCTCCTGCCAACGGCGGATGACCACATCGACATAAGCCGGGTCGAGCTCAATAAGCCGCGCTTGGCGCCCGGTTTTCTCAGCTGCCAGCAGAGTCGCGCCGGACCCGCCAAAGGCGTCCAGCACGACATCGCCGCGGTGGCTCACATCCATGATGGCATCTGCAACCAGAGCTGTCGGCTTCACCGTGGGATGATCCGCGAGTCCGCCTCGCGCCCTGCCCCAAAGCTGTTCACACCGGCGTAATCCCAGACGTTGGTCCGGTTGCGCCCGTGTTTGCCCAGCTCGACGTTGTTGATGTGCGGCGCACCAGGCTTCTTGAAAATGCAAATCAGCTCATGCTTTGAGCGATAAAGGCTGCCCATGCCTCCGTTCGTCTTGTTCCAGACGCAGAGATTGATGAGGTCCAATCCAGCTGCTTTGCCCGCCGTAATCAGTTCTTCGATATGACGCCAGTCCATGCAGATCATCGCGATGCCTCCGTTCGGCAGGCAGTCAAACAACTGCGTGATCGCGCCTGAAAGAAAGCCGCGGAACTCGCTATCCGTCATTTCTCCCGACGCCATGGCAAACTCGCGGTGTTCGGCGCTATTGCCGGACCGCACATGCCCATTGACAGGCACGTTGTAAGGCGGATCGGTGAAGACTATCTGCGGGGTCTCGCCTTCCAGCAAGGTGTCGTAGCTCTGGGCTTGAAGGGCGTCCCCGCAGAAAATGCGATGATCTCCGAGAACCCAGAGGTCGCCCGGCTCCGTGACTACGGGTGCCGCAGGGTCCGGCGTCTCAACAGTTTCCGCTACAGATACCGTCACCTCACCGACGCTGTCGATAATGATGTCGATCTCCGGTGTTTCGAACCCTGTGATGTCCAGATCAAAGTTCAACTCGCCATCAAGGCTGAGATCCATCAGCTCGGCAAATTCGATCTGCAACGCCGCTTCATTCCAGTCCGACAATTCCGCCAGCTTATTGTCCGCAATGCGCAGAGCGCGTACTTCCGCTTCTGACAAATGATCCGCGACAACAGTCGGTACGGAATTCAACCCCAGGGCCTTAGCGGCCTCATAGCGGCCATGACCCGCGATGATTGTGCCCGAACCATCCAACAGGATCGGAGTGACAAAGCCAAACTGGGCCACCGATGCTTTCAGTTTGTCGACATTCTTGGCCGCGTGCACGCGGTTGTTGTTGGCGTAGGGCTTGATCTGGCTGATCTGGGATTGGATAACTTTTTCGGCCATCCAGATAGGCGTATTGGACGCCCGAACGTCGCTGTGTGTGTTTTTGGCAGGCATAACCGCCTCCTTTTGCGTGACGCCGCGCGGACGTCGAGATGGAGGGATCGCGCTGGAAAATCGGAGAGAGCACAAATCGCAACTCCCCGGACCAATCGATCCGAGACGTTGCTCCTTTGAATGCTCTCTGCGGAAACCTGTGTTTCCAATGAGTGCTGCCTGCGGGAGCAGTTTCCCGCCCTGATAGTCCGGGCGATTAGGTCGAATGTAGGTGCCATCAATACGAGACGCAACCCCCCAAACTAAAAGTAACCAATTAAGATTGTTGACGAATAATCGGGGGTACGCCAGCAACGCCCTTCAAAACACACGCCTCAAGTAATCGCTTCAGAAAGAGCTGGACTGTTGCCGTCAACCACGCATCACTGAACCCACGCCCGAGCCATTCGGGCGCTCCTCGGTACCGGGGTTCGGCATCTAGCCAGCCCCAAATCAGAGGAGACAATACATGTCCAAGCGGAAGCAAACCAAAATTGACAAAGTGCAACACTTGTTGCGCCGCCCGAGCGGCGCCAGCCTTGAGGCGCTCTGCAAAGCTACGGGATGGCAGCCTCATTCGGTCCGAGCAGCTCTAAGCGGTCTGCGGAAAAAAGGCGTCACAATTGAACGGCGGACATCCGACAAACCAAATGGACCATCCACATATCATCTGGCGGCGGGAACTGGAGAAGCGTCATGACCAAGACGAGCGATGTCGCCGATCTCGCCGCCATGGGTCGATCGGATCTGGTCACGCTTTGGCAGCAACTGTTTGATCAACCCGCCCCCGCCATGCTCAGCCAACCCTTTCTGCGCCGCTTTATCGCCTTTGAGATGCAGTCCCGCCGTCATGGCAGGCTACCCCGCCAGGTCAAAGCCACGCTGGAAAAGGGCTCTGGGAAGAAACCCCGGCCTACATGCCCTGCCCTAAAACCCGGCGGGCGCCTGCTACGCGAGTGGAATAGTGTGACCCATGTAGTCGACGTTACAGAAGACGGCTTCACTTGGAACGGTCGGTCCTATCGCTCACTCTCGGCCATCGCCCGAGAGATTACCGGCGCGCATTGGTCAGGGCCGCGTTTCTTTGGGCTCACCGGCAAGGCGGCCAAATGAGCCCGCGCCGTAAAATCCGATGCGCCATCTACATGCGCAAGTCCTCAGAAGATGGTCTGGATCAGGACTTCAATTCGCTGGATGCGCAATATGAGGCCTGCGCGGCCTATGTCGCAAGCCAGCGACATGAAGGCTGGACCCTGTTGTCCGGGCGCTACGATGACGGTGGCTTGTCGGGCGGCACCCTAGAGCGACCCGCCCTTCAGCGCCTTCTTGAAGAGATCGATGCCGGGCGTATTGACATGGTGGTGGTCTACAAGATTGACCGGCTGACCCGGTCGCTTGCCGACTTCTCTAAGCTGGTCGACCGGCTGGAACAGGCAAACTGTTCTTTTGTGTCCGTCACGCAGGCCTTCAATACCTCATCTTCCATGGGCCGGTTAACGCTGAATGTGCTGTTGTCCTTTGCTCAGTTTGAACGGGAAGTCACCGCCGAACGTATTCGCGACAAGATTGCAGCGTCGAAGAAGAAGGGGCTTTGGATGGGTGGCAACCTGCCTCTGGGCTATGATCGCCACCCCGATCCGAAGGCAAGAACGCTGGTGGTGAATGAAGAGGAGGCCAGAACGGTCCGGCATCTCTTTGGGCTTTATGACGAGCTTGGTTGCCTGCGCAAAGTAGAAGAACGGGCAACGGCAGAAGACCTGCGGTCAAAACGGGTTGTTCGGACAGATGGCAGTGTGAAGGGGGATTGTCCGCTGTCACGGGGTCAAATCTATTACCTGCTGCGCAATCCGGTCTATCTCGGAAAAATCCGCCACAAGGATAAGATCTGGGACGAACAACATCCGGCGATCATCGATCAGGACATCTGGGACCGGGTGCAGGAAAAAATGCGACAGGCCTCCAACCGCTCGCGGGCACGCGGCGACTCCGATGCGCGCCAACACTCCACTGACCCCGGGGCCTGGCTCACCGGTCTGCTGTATGACGAAACTGGTGATCGGTTGACGCCGACCCACACCACGCGCAAAGGCCGACGGTTGCGCTACTATATCTCCAATCGACTGATCTCAGGCGGCAAGGATATCTCTGGCTGGCGACTGCCCGGCCCAGCGCTGGAAAACGCGGTCATTGATGTCATCGTCAGACATTTGCAAGACGCCGCCGCGGCGCACCAAGTACTGGCGCAGCCGGAGGCCGGGTCAGCCGAGGCAGTTCAGACTTCAGTTGCGGATTTAGTAACCCGGCTTCTAGGCCATGGCTGTCAGATCGGCGCTGCTCTTCTGGCCAAAGGCAAACTTGCACGAGGACAGATCGACCTCGAATTTAACCCCAAAACTCTGGCAAGCGCACTTGGCATCGCGGCCGATCATCTGCACCCGGATCTCACCCACGTCACCGCATCTTTCGATCTGTGCCGCCGCGGCGTCGAGGCCAAGGTCATCGCCGGAGACATGGCACCCCAACCTGATCCCCACCTCCGGTCCATGCTGATCCGCGCCCATGGCTGGGCCCGTGATCTGAAGGCCGGAGTTCAACTGATGGAGATTGCCCGCCGCGAAAGCGTCCCTGACGCCTTCATCCGCACCCGTGCTCAGCTCGCCTTTCTCTCACCAAAGATTCAAACGGCGATTCTCGACGGGAGCCAGCCGCCCGAACTCACACTCAAGCGTCTGGTCAGCGTGACCCACCCACTTGAATGGTCCGAACAGGAACGCCTGTTCGGCTTCTGACATCTCCAGCTCCTGCGTCCCTGATACAGACTTCGCCCTCCCTGATCCGGCGGAACAATTCCCTGTTCGCACGAGGAAATTCCCTGTTCCACCTTTTAGGGAATTTGCAACATAAACCTCTGAGAAACATACAGTTCTGATAGAAGAAATGACGGAAGTCAGTCCCGGTTTGCGAATATTCCCTGTAAATTGCAGGTTATCAGGGAAATCCAGCCCAAAGCGACCCCGCTAAAATGCGACACTGAGACTCGCGCCTGAATTGTCCTCTGAATGTACGGTTTGCTTCGTCTCTGATTGAAAGCGCATGCGCCAACGCGCGGGAATTGCGTAACAATTCCGGATCAGAAAATACAACTGAAGTGAGACAGGTATGAGTGGCGGGGAGACAGGGATTCGAACCCTGGGGACGCTCTCACGCCCAACGGTTTTCAAGACCGCCGCATTCGACCACTCTGCCACCTCCCCGGCGCAGGCAGCGGTCTAAGACGAACATCGGTTGGTGGCAAGTCCAAAAGAGGGATTTCTTGCCGAAGCCGGACCCGCGGTCTTTCCTTGAAACAACCCGCAGGTTATGATTTGCGCGATGACTGCAGGAGGCCGGCAAAAGAACCGGTCGAACCGCAGTCGGGGCCAGCCACGCAAAGGCCCTACAGGCAAGGGATAACACAATATGAAGCGAGCGACAGAGACACGCTTTGGACCGCGGCCGTTGGCGGTGCTGGTTGTTGCAATGACTGCCCTGACGGGATGTGACGAAGCTTTGAACGCAGGCAAGTCTTCCTCGGAGGCAGCCAGTGACGATGGGCAGACCCAAAGCAACACCACTGAACTGTTCCCCGAAGTCGCCAGCGGCTCTCAGCGCGATGTTGAAGCGCCGGACGTCTTCGAAGTGACCGAGGCCGGGCTATGGGATGGGCGTCCTTCGTTGGGTGGCATCTGGGTCGCGCACCCCGGCGCGTCTCAGCCCGAGCGGGTCGCCATCAAGAACACAAGCAACAACAAGACCGTAACGGGCGCCTTGTTCCGCCGGGAACGAAACCTGCCCGGGCCAGCCCTTCAGGTGTCCTCGGCAGCGGCGGAAAAACTGGGAATGCTTGCCGGCGCTCCTGCCCGTCTGCAGGTGGTTGCACTCCGCCGCGAAACGATCGAGCCGGAGTCTTCGCCGGAACCCGAAGCAGCCCCGACCGAAGAAACTGCAGACGCCGCCGAAGCAACCGCAGCCGAAGAAGTCACAACGGCCGGGCCCGACGAAAATGTCGAAGAAAAGCCGGCCAAGCGGAAATGGTGGCAGAAAAAAACACCTGAAAACACCGGTGCCGTGGTCGCCGGTGCTGCCGCGGCCGGAGCGGCCGCAAGCGCCGCCGCCGAAGAAGCTGCGCCCGCAATTGAGGAAGCAGCAGATGCGTCCGCGACCGCTGCATTGACGGATCCGGTCGTCGCACCGCCACCCGCCCAGAAAAAACGCAAGTGGTGGCAGAAGAAAGATCCCAATGAAATTACCGAGACGCCATTGGACCCGATCGCAGGTGCAGCGGCCGCCATTGACGCATCCGAGCCGACGCCGGCTGCGGCGGCCAGTGCCACAGCCGCATCGTCGAACCTGACCAAACCCTATGTTCAGATCGGAACGTTCGGGGTTGAAGCGAATGCGAAAGCCGCGGCCGAAAAGGTCCGCACGAACGGATTGGCGGCCGAAGTTCTAGAACTGGAGTCGGCGGGCAAGTCGGTCTGGCGTGTATTGGTCGGCCCTGCCACAACCCGCGCCGAACGCAAGGCGATCCTCGGAGATATGAAAGACCTGGGCTTTACCGATGCCTTTATCGTGAAGAACTGAACAGGAGGGTCCAATGCTGACCTCACTCAAATCGGCTGTTCTGGCCGCGGGCCTTGCCCTGCTGGCCCTGCCGGTTCACGCCTTCGACACGTCCGCGCGCGCGGCCTACGTGATCGATCAAACGACAGGCACTGTGCTGTTGTCGAAGAATGCCGATGAACCGCTTCCACCAGCATCGATGTCCAAGCTGATGACGCTCTACGTGTCATTCGAAGCTCTGCGCGACGGTCGACTGACGCTGGATGAAACGCTTCCGGTCTCGGAACATGCCATGAGCTATGGCGGCTCGACCATGTTCCTGAACACGCAGGACCGGGTCCGGGTCGAGGACCTGCTGCGAGGCATCATCGTCCTGTCCGGCAATGACGCCTGTGTCGTGATCGCCGAAGCGCTCAGCCCGGACGGTACCGAGGCCGGCTTTGCGCGTTACATGACCCAACGCGCCAGGCAGATGGGCATGAACCACTCGAACTTCACCAACTCGAACGGCTGGCCTGCTGCGGGTCACATGATGTCGGTTCATGATCTGGCCGTACTGGCCGACAGGCTGATCACCGATTTTCCCGAATACTATCCGCTGTTTGCCGAGGAAACCTTCGAATTCGACGGCCGTGCCCCGTCGAACGTGAACAACCGCAACCCGTTGCTGAAACTGGATATCGGTGCCGATGGCCTGAAGACCGGCCACACGCAAGAGGCGGGCTATGGCCTTGTCGGATCGGCCAAGCAAGGCGATCGCCGGGTGGTCTTCGTTCTTTCCGGGCTCGACAGCATCTCTCGCCGGGCAGAGGAGGCTGAGGCCGTGGTTAACTGGTCGTTTCGAAATTTTATCGAGAGGACAGTTGCCAACGCCGAAACGCCGATAGCACAGGCCAAAGTGTGGATGGGCGCGCAAAAGACGGTTGGGCTTGTGCCCGACGGTGACCTCACCCTTCTGTTCCCCGTTCTGGGCGATCAGAACGTGCAGGCCGAAGTCGTGTATCAAGGCCCGATCAACGCTCCGATCGCCAAGGGCCAACAACTGGCCGAACTTGTGATCCAGCCCGAAGGTTTGCCCGAAATCCGGCGCCCTCTGGTCGCGGCCGAAGATGTGGCGATGGGCGGGTTCCTGGTGCGGCTGATGACCGTGGGCGGCATCGTCCTGAAAGACATGATCAACACCCCGCTGGAGTCGATGTGAGCCCGCGCGGTCTGTTCCTGACATTCGAGGGGATCGACGGTTCGGGCAAGTCCACGCAGGCCCGCAGGCTGGCAGAAAGCCTCGAGGCGGCCGGACATGACGTTGTTCTGACGCGTGAGCCAGGCGGTTCGCCCGGGGCCGAGGAAATTCGCCGGTTGGTCCTCGAAGGCGACCCCGACAGGTGGTCGGCGGAAACCGAAATTCTTCTGTTCACGGCCGCACGACGCGATCATTTGGAGCGCACGATCGAACCGGCCTTGAATGCGGGTAAGATCGTGATTTGCGACAGGTTCGCCGACAGCACCCGAATGTATCAGGGCCTGTCGCGCGGAGATCTGCGCGCGTTGGTGGACCAACTCCACGGCCTGATGATCGGCCGCGAGCCAGATCTGACCTTGCTGATCGATATGGATCCGGAAATCGGGCTATCCCGCGCCAAAGGCCGGCAAGGCACCGAAGAGCGGTTCGAGGATTTTGGTCCGGCCCTTCAAAAACGTATGCGCTCGGGTTTCCTTGCGCTGGCGGACGAGTTCAAGGACCGGTTCCGTGTGATCGATGGCAATCGCGACGTGGACAGCGTGGCCGTGGATGTGAGAGAAACCGTCCTGAAGGTTCTGCGGTAATTCACGAATGAGCGACGACACACCCACACCGGACCAGGCGCCCGGCGCGCTTCACCCGCGTGAGACACGCAGGCTGTTTGGACAGGATGCGGCCGAGCAAGCCTTCCTGACCGCCTTTGCGTCTGACCGGCTGCATCACGCGTGGCTTCTGACCGGCCCTCGTGGCGTGGGCAAAGCGACCCTGGCATGGCGCATCGCGCGGTTTCTGTTGGCCACGCCGCCGCAACAGGATGACGGGCTGTTCGGTGCGCCCGAGGATCCGACGACACTCGACATCGCGCCGGACCACCCGGTTGCAGCAAGGATGCTGGCTGGCGCCGAACCCGGTCTGGCCGCGATCACCAGATCCCTGAATGATCAGGGCCGCCTGCGTAGCGAGATCGTTGTCGATGATATCCGAAAATTGGGGCGCTTCTTCGGCCTCAGTTCAGCGGACGGAGGGCGCCGCGTGGTTATCGTGGATTCGGCGGACGAAATGAATGTCAGCGCCGCAAACGCGTTGTTGAAAATGCTCGAAGAGCCTCCCGCCCGCACGACACTGCTGCTGGTTTCGCATCAGCCGTCACGGCTGTTGCCGACGATCCGCTCGCGGTGCCGTACCCTGCGCCTGTCACCGCTGTCGCCGGAGGACATGAAATCGGCGCTGGCACAGACCGGGGCCGAGTTGCCTCCGCAATCCGATCACCTCGCGGCTTTGGCCGCCGGATCCGTGGGCGACGCGGTAAGGCTGATCAATCTGGGCGGGATGGAGATCTATGCCGAGCTGATCCAGATACTTGGCACCCTGCCCCGCCTCGACCGCCAGCGCGCGCTGGCTTTGGCCGAAGCGGCCGCGCAGCGCGGAGCAGCCGAGCGCTATGACCTGCTTTTGAATCTGATTGACATCGCCCTTTCTCGCCTTGCTCTGACAGGTGCGACCGGCGCGCCTCCGCAGCCCGAAGCTGCGCCAAACGAAGCCGAAGTTCTGTTGCGCCTGTCATCCTCGCGCCCACAAGCCTTGGGCTGGGCCGAGGCCGCATCCATCATCACGGCCCGTGCGCGGCACGGGAAGGCGGTGAACCTTGACCCTGTCGCCGTCGTCCTAGATACGGTGTTCAAGATTCAGGAAACCGCCGGTCCGAGCAGATGAGCGACACGCCCCAACCTCCCGCAATCACTGACAGCCATTGCCATCTGGATTTCCCGGATTTCGAGGGCCAGTTGGACGCAATCATCGCTCGTGCGGTCGAAGCGGGCGTGACACGCATGGTGACGATCTGCACACGTCTGCGCAATGAGCCGACCGTGCGCGCGATCGCCGAAACACATGCCCCGGTTTTCTACGCTGCGGGCACCCATCCCATGAGCGCGTCCGAAGAGCCACTGGCGAGCGTCGACGAACTCGTCGCATTGTCCCGACATCCGAAATTTGTCGGCATCGGCGAAACCGGGCTGGACTATCACTACACCGCCGACAGCGCCGAAATACAAAAACGCTCGTTGAGGGTTCACATTCAGGCCGCCCAAAGTACAGGCCTGCCGCTGATCATTCACGCCCGTGCAGCCGACGAGGACATGGCGGCGATCCTGCAGGACGAGTTTCGGAACGCACCTTACTCCTGTGTGATGCATTGCTTCTCGTCTTCGGCCGAACTGGCACGGGCAGCGTTGGATTTGGGGTTCTACCTCTCCATGTCCGGCATCGCGGCCTTTCCAAAAAGCCAAGAGCTGAGGGATATCTTTGCGGCAGCGCCTGTCGATCGAATTCTGATAGAGACCGACGCACCATACCTGGCCCCGCCGCCGCACCGGGGCAAGCGGAACGAGCCCGGCTATACCGCTTTCACCGCCCGGGTCGGCGCCGAACTGTTTGGCATGGACTACCCGGATTTCGCCGCGCAGACCCAAGCGAATTTTGATCGACTGTTTGCGAAGGCGGCCGCCTACCCGGTTGCCGAATGAGCATGCTGCGGTTCACGATCCTGGGCTGTGGCTCCTCTGGCGGTGTCCCCCGGTTGGGTGGGCATTGGGGAGATTGTGACCCGCAAAATCCGCGCAATATCCGCCGCCGGTGCTCGATGCTGGTTGAACGGGACGGGCCGGACGGCACGACCTCGGTTCTGATCGACACGACCCCGGACATGCGCAGCCAACTGCTGGACACCAGAACCGGACGCCTCGACGCCGTTGTCTACACACACTCGCATGCCGATCATGTCCACGGCATCGACGACCTGCGCATGATCGTTTTCAACATGCGCGCGCGGGTGCCCGTTTGGGCGGATGGCGACACGCAAAACGCATTGCTGGGGCGGTTCGGCTACGCGTTCATTCAACCCGAAGGCTCACCCTATCCACCGATCCTCGACCTGAAGACAATTGACGGTCCGTTCGAGATAGACGGTCCGGGAGGATCAATCCCGTTTCGCCCGTTCAAGGTGAACCACGGATCGATCGATGCGCTTGGTTTTCGTATGAACAACCTGGCCTATCTGCCTGATGTTGCGGAAATCTACGATGATGCCTGGCCCGAGCTTCAGGGATTGGACTGCCTCGTGATCGACGCGCTGCGCCGGAACCCACATCCGACCCATGCCCACCTGGAAAAGACCCTTGGCTGGATCGAACAGCTAAAGCCGGCTCGGGCGGTTCTGACCAATATGCACATCGATCTGGACTATGCAGCCGTCGATGCCGAGACCCCTGACCATGTCGAGCCTGCCTATGACGGCATGGTGATCCGGCAGCCATTGTAGGACATCGGATTGCACGCGCTTCCCCCAGCTCTGACCGAACAGCCTGGATTGAGGTCGTGACATGTTGCAAAGCCTGATCGACGTCATCCTTCCGGTCTTTCTTGTGATTGGGGCTGGTTATGTCTCGACGCTGACGGGCTATTTCAAAGAAGTTCATATCGATGGGTTGATGAAGTTCACGCAGGGGTTCGCAATCCCCTGCCTGCTGTTTCTGGCCATCGCCCATCTGGACCTGAGCGCCAGCTTTGACCCGCGCCTTCTGGGCAGTTTCTATACAGCCGCAGCTCTGTGTTTCCTTGCGGGGGTATTTGGCGCTCGCCTGATATTCAAGCGCGAATGGGAAGACTGCGTCGCGATCGGGTTCTGCTGCCTGTTTTCGAACTCGGTCCTGCTGGGCCTGCCGATCACCGAACGCGCCTATGGGCCCGACAACCTGACCGGAAACTATGCGATCATCGCGTTCCACTCGCCGTTCTGCTACTGCGTCGGCATTACCGTGATGGAGGTCATCCGCAACCGAGGCAATGGCGGTATGCGCATGGCTCGATCGGTGCTTTCGGCAATGTTCAAGAACGCGCTGATCCTGGGCATCGCTCTGGGCTTCATCGTCAATCTCACGGGCGTCGGCATTCCGGCAGTGGCAGACGAGGCCTTGAGTCTGGTGACCCGCGCCGCATTGCCCGGCGCCCTGTTCGCCCTGGGTGGAGTTCTGGTCAAATACAAGCCCGAAGGCGACCTGCGGACAATCGGCTATGTTTGCTGCGTTTCACTTGTTCTGCATCCAAGCCTGGTCTGGTTGTTCGGTACAGCGACCGCCCTGCCGCAAGATCTTTTCCGCTCGGGCGTTCTGAACGCGGCGATGGCCCCCGGTTTCAACGCCTACATCTTCGCCAACATGTATGGCCGGGCCAAACGAGTTGCCGCCTCTTCGGTTTTGATTGGCACAGGCGTGTCCATTCTTACGGTATGGATGTGGTTGACGTTGCTCGGATAAAGACGAATTGACTTTGCGGGAGGGCGCCACACCTATCCCGAAACAGTACAAGGAAGCCCCAGCATGCCGACTGCCGTCATCGTAGCGCATGGCCAACCCTCCGACCCAGACCCGGCCGAGGCATCTCTGGCCAGACTGGCCGCTCGGATCGATCAACTGACGGATAGAGTCACAGTCAGATCGGCGACCCTCGCCGCGCCAGGCGCGTTGGAAAAGGTCCTTGATGACATTCCGGACGGCAGCGCGATTTATCCTTTGTTCATGGCGAAAGGGTGGTTCGTGACTTCTGCGCTTCCCAAGCGCCTTGAAGGGCGCGCAGTTCGGCAACTCGACCCGCTGGGCGTTGACCCGCAGCTACCCAACCTGGTGGCGCGCGCCCTGCAACCATTGATCGACGAGCAAGGTTGGAGCACCACGTCAACGGATCTGCTGATTGCCGCACACGGCTCAGGCCGCAGCCGCAACCCGGCAGCTGTCACCCACGAATTCGCTGACCGCTTGGCCGGGTTGATATCGCTGAAATCAATCCGCTGCGGATTTGTCGAAGAACCCCCATCGATCAGTGACGCCGCCCAAATGACCGGGGATCATGCGATCTGCCTGCCGTTCTTTGCCTGCACCGGGGGCCACGTGTTGGATGATATTCCCGCCGAGCTGGGCAAGGCCGCATTTCGTGGCCCGGTGCTGCCTGTGGTCGGCGAGTTGGATGAAGTCCAGTCGCATATCGCGCGCGCATTGGACGGGGCTTTCGTTGCGTAGCCAATCAGCCAGCTTATCAACGCACCGGGCTACTCCGGTGCCGGCGCCGCTTCGGAATAGAAGCGATGGCACGACCGACCGTTTCGCTTGGCCTCGTACAGGGCCAAATCCGCCGCGTGCAGAATCTCAGCCGGTTTCGGGGACAGAAACTGTGACGTAAGGGCGGTCCCGATGCTCGCCGAGACCGCGCAGGTCTCGCCCTCGAAAACCATAGGTTTCTGAAGGCGGCTAATCAGGCGGTTGGCGATCCGTTCAAGTTGAGCCCTGCTCGACAGGCTTTTGAATATCAAAACAAATTCATCGCCGCCGATCCGGGCGACGGTGTCGTCGCTGCGGGTTTCTTCCAGCATGATCCGAGCGGCCTGGGACAGGACATAGTCGCCCGCGGCATGCCCCAATTCGTCGTTCACGGCTTTGAAGAAATCCAGGTCCAGATGCATCAACGCAAAAGTGGATTTCGTTGAAACCAAATGCTCGAGAATATGGTCCATCGCGCGCCGGTTCTTGAGGCCGGTCAGAGTATCCGTATAGGCCTGTTCCTCGGCCGCAAGCATTGCCCCCTGAAGCCGCAGGTTCAACGACCTCGAAGCCTCCATCGCCGCAGACTTGGCCTCGACCAGGTAGAGCAATTCAATCGCGAGGTCGGTTCCCGAGAAATCCGCACTTGTCAGGGCATAGTCTCGTACAGCGTCCAAGATCGATATCCCGAAGGACAGGTTGATAACCGCGCCTGCATCGTCAGGCAGCGGCGCCACCAAACCCTTCAATGCTGTGCGCGGTTCATCGTGAAGCTTGAGATGAAGCTTGGTACCTGCCGTCGCCATCAACGCCGGCAGAGTCGTTACGGTTCTGGGCCTTACCACTTCAAAAATTTCCAGAATGCCGCTGCCGACCATCGGCTGGTCCGGGCGCAGTTTTTGCAGTGTCGGCCCGACCTGAAGGATACGCCCATCCTGATCCACCAAGGCGAACATCGGGCACAACGTCTCCAACATCCTGCCCAGTTGATCCAGCTCCATCATCAGTTCCGCGCCCCCAGATCAAAGTGACGACCCTCGGCAAAGGCGCTTTCGACCAGAACCATCGAGATGACGTCCACCCCGCCCCTCTGCCCGGCATGCCTCAGAATCACGAGCGCGCCATAGTCGTCCGCCATTGCTCGCAAGATCCCGATCATGACATTGGCATACCCATCCAGCCCGGGATGGCAGCGCAGTTCGAATTCTGTGGGCGAACGCTCCAGCAGTTCCAGGGCAGGCAATTCAAGGTCAGAGACCGCCAGTTTGACCCGGTCGGCCAGATCATCCAAAGACTGCAGAAACTCGACATAGGTAACGCCGCCAAAGCGCAGAAGGCGCCGCAATCCTTCCATGTTGGGGTGTGAGACCAGATAGGTTCCGAGATCTTCCAGAAACTCGTCCCGCGAACGGTTCAATTGATCGCAGACCACGTCCAGCAGGCGATATGACTTTTCCCGGTCGTAGACGAGCATCGCTTCGAACTCGGCGAACCCAAGTTCAGCGGCCTCGGTCGCCCGAAGCCAGCGCTCACGCCCATAGGTCGCGCATACAAACGATTGAACTGCCCTGTTGATCAATCCGTGCATGAATGCCCTCAAAAAGGTTTCATGCCGATCCCACCTCAAAGATCTTAACAAAGGCCAAATGCGGCAGTTCAAGATGCGGAAAATTCACGGAAATCTCAGGATGAGATATCCTGCCGTTCCAGCTGCCTGCCCGATGATGCGCTATCAGAAATCGGTCGGCGCGCCCCCTTCGGCTTTGCGACGTGCGACGAAGTCAGCCAGTTCCTCTCGGATCGCCTCATCCATGGGCGGAGCCTCAAAGCTGTTGGTGATCTCCTTGAACATCAGATGCGCCCGTTCGGCTGTCCAGATCCCGCCCGCGACTTCCCAGCCCTCGTAGTTTTTCCAATCGCTCAGGAAGGGTTGATAGAACGCGGTGGTATAGCGATCCTGCGTGTGTTGGATGCCAAAGAAGTGCCCATCGTTCCCGACCGCGCGGATGGCTTCCAGTGCGATTTCGTCCGGGCCTGTGGCGCAGATCTCGGGCTGCATATATCTTTGGATTTGCTGCAATATCTCGCAGTCCATGATGAACTTCTCCGGGCTCGCGATCAGGCCGCCCTCCAGCCATCCGGCCGCGTGATAGACCATGTTGGTCCCCGACTGCACCGCCGCCCAGAGTGAATTCGACGTCTCCCAGACAGCTTGGCCGTCCGGCACATTGGCCGCGCAGACACCGGACGAGCGCAAGGGCAGCCCATAGAACCGCGCCATCTGGCCGGTCATCTGGGTCGACCGGATGTATTCAGGCGTGCCAAACGCGGGCGCACCGGACTTCATGTCGACATTCGAGGTGAACGTCCCGATGACACATGGGATGCCGGGCCGGACGTACTGGAACAAGGCAATCGCACACAGCGCCTCGGCCAGCGACTGCGCAACGGCACCGGCCATGGTTACCGGGGCCATCGCCCCCGCCAAAGTGAATGGCGTGACGACAATGGCCTGCCCCCGCCGGGCCAGCCGCAGGCACCCGTCGATCATCGGGTGGTCGTGTTTCAGAGGCGAGGTCGAGTTAATGTTGGTGTACATGCGCGGTGACGCCTCGAATTCCTCGTGGCTGAGGCCGCCTGCGATGCGCACCATTTCCATGACATCCTCTACGCGCTCTTTGCCCAACGAATAGGCATGCATCGCCTTGTCCGTCAGCGTCAGCTTGTCATAAAGGACATCCAGGTGCCGGACGCTGGCGTGCAGGTCAACCGGCTCGACCGGGTAGCCTCCGGCAAAGTGGATGCAGTTGAAATACTGCGTCAACTTCAACAGGTTCTGGCACATTTCGCGGTTGCCGGGAACCTTCTTGCCGATCTCCATGTCCCAGTAGTTCGGCGGTGACGAGACATTTCCGAACAACATCGTCTTGCCGCCGATCTCGATCGTGTGGTTCGGGTTGCGCGGCGTGATGGTAAAGGTCGACGGCGCCTTGGCGACCATTTCCATAACGAAGTCACGACCCATGCGCACGTTGTCGCCGTTGACGATGCATCCAGCTTCACGCAGGATCTCCAAGGCTTCCTGATTGTAGAACTCGATGCCGATTTCCTCGAGAATACGCATGGCGCCGTCATGGATGGCATCGACGCCCTCGGGGCCCAACGGTTCGGTTGGCCGGTCGATGTTGATCGGCGGGTTCCATGGCATCTGGTCGATGACTGCCGCACCGCGGCGCGCTGCAGCGCCTGCGCGTCCACCACCCCTGCGCTTGCGAGTATTCGTGTCGGCCATCTGTTCCTCCGGCGATTGTTACTCTCAAACAAGACCCGAAGTCCGGTCTCTGGCCGCTCTGTCTGCGACAGCCAAGGTCGGTTTCAACTCATGAACCGCCGATTTTCAGGCAAGGCGCTTTAACGAAGGTTCAGCCAGCCGGGGATGTGGCTGATATCGGGAAGAACGACATCAGCCATCGGTGCAAGATCCTCAACCTTTGCCAATCCAGTCAGAACACCGATAGTGGTCATGCCGGCGGCGCGACCGGCCTCCAGATCGTGCAGACTGTCGCCGACCATGGCGATCCGGTCCGGTGGGACGCCAACATGTTGGGCAAAAGCCAACAACTGGCCGGGCCCAGGCTTGAACCCGTGGCCACTGTCATACCCCGCAATGAAATCGAAATAGGTCTCGATTCCGACCGAGGCCAGGTGCCGTTTCGCCGGCATCTCGCCGTCATTGGTCGCAACACCCAGCTTCTTGCCGGCGTCTTTCAGGAATTGCAGAAAAGGTGCAAGCGCAACGGCCTCGACCTGAGGCGCATGGGCAGAAGCCGCATTCAAGGTCTGAACCAGATCCTCGCGGGACCAGCCGTCAAGGTCGGGGAACAAGGCGTCGGCGACCTCGTCGACGGTGCCAGCGATCACGATACTGTCCTCGGAATAGGTCCCTGTCGCGAAGTCAAAGCCAATGCTCTTTCCAAGCACGGACGCACGCGCATTGTCGCCCTCGCTCAGACGCAGCAGCACCGCCTTGCCGAACGCCCCCCACGTGGCGGCGAAATCAAACAGGGTTCCGTCCTTGTCAAAAACCAGCGCATCAATCGACATGCATTCTTGCTCCTGCGCGGACCCGTTCAGGTCCAATGAACATCCGCGCCGCCTGACAGGACGCTTCGGGCCTGGGCCGGTTGATCGTAGGGGACAGCGTTTGCGTCACAAAAGGCCAACACCCACGAATCGTCAAGCATCAGAAATTCCAGCACCGAAGCAAGAAACTCGGGCTCTGTGGCGCGGTCCCTCAGGTCATCCGTCGAGGCGCCGGTCGAACCAAGGAAAACAGGCAACAATTCATCGTTCCCAACAAGCCACCCAAGCGCTTTCAAGGCCAGAGTTTCGGCGAATTCGGCAGAGATCGGCATGATCAGGCCCCGGTTCGAAGATTTGGAAAGGGTTTGTTAACCAGACTCATAAACACTTTGGCAAGGCATGCAATCTACGGTGAAAACAATGTCCGTGCAGGGAACCATCCTTGTCCTCGACGGGGTCTCGACCAATCGCATCATGCTGAAGGTGCAGCTGACGGCGGCGTGGTATCATGTCGTGCAGGGCGAGAAGCTGGCTGGTCTTGGGGCGTTGCTGCGGCGGACCCGGCCGGATCTGGTGCTGACGGCCCAGACACTACCCGACGGAGACGCGGGCGACGTCAAAAGATTGATGCTGTCCGTTCCGGCCCTGCAGGATGTCCCTGTGGTCGCGATTGCGCCTCAGAACGATCGGACCGCCCGGCTGCGGAACCTGTCCGAGGGGCTGGATGACGTTCTGGCCTATCCGTTCAAAGATACGCTGTTGCTGGCGCGTGTGCGAAGCCTGCTGCGCGCCCGTGCGGAAACTCAGGATCTGAAGAACAGTGGCAACCCTCAATCCGTGGGATTTGCCGAAGCCCCCGCAGCAATGATCACGCCCGCGCGGCATGGTCAGATCGCCGTCTTGGCCCACACCGCACGTACTCGCACGCTGTGGCACAAGGCCCTGAACGGACGAACGCAGCATTCGGTGTGCAGCCATACCCTGCCCAACCTCAGCGGAGTCTTGTCCGGCACCATACCTGACGCGATAGTTGTCGAACTGAACAGCGATCCATCCGGCCTGAACATGTTGGCCGACCTCAAATCCCGCACCGGCACCCGGCGAACCGCTCTGATCGGAATCATTCCCGATGACAACGCCACTCTTGCCGCCGAGGCCTTGGATCGCGGCGCCGATGCAATTTGCCTCGGAGGGTTCTGCCCTGACGAAGTATCGCTTCGGGTCGAGGCGTTGATTGCACGCAAGGCGCATGACGAGCAAATGCGCGACTCGTTGCGCCGTGGGCTTGAGGAATCGTGGATCGACACGCTGACCGGCCTGAACAACCGTCGTTTCGCACAGACCGCGATGGACCAATTGCTGCACAGTTCGGTGCACAAACAGCGGGGATTTGCGATCATGCTGGCCGACCTGGACCATTTCAAATCCATCAATGACCGTTACGGCCACAGTGCCGGTGACAGGGTTTTGGTCGAGGCCGGAAAACGGATGAAGCGCGCTTTCGGACCAGACGGTTTCCTCGCTCGCATCGGAGGAGAGGAATTCCTGTTCGGACTGCCAAACGCGACCCGCGAAAAGGCGCTCAAGAAGGCGGCCGATATCTGCAGCGGCGTCAGCAGCGTACCGATCGTCCTGCCGGACATTCCTGCCCGGCTTCCGGTGACGGTCAGCATCGGGCTGAAGGTGTGCGAGCCACCCTTCTCCCCAATTCCGGACGGCTCACTGTCGGCCGAAAGCCTGATCAAATGCGCGGACAAGGCGCTTTATGCCGCAAAACAGGCCGGCCGGAACCAGGTGTGGATGAAACAGAACGCGGCCTAAGCAGGTCAGTCCTTGCGTTTCTTGGGATCCGGGCGCCGCTTCAACACGTCTTCCAAGCGGTCGGCATAAGCCTTTCGTTCTTCGTCGGACATGGCCGAAACCCGAGCCAGCCATTGCTCTTGCAGTGCTGCCTGGATTTCGTCATTCGCCCTTGCTTGTTCTTCCAGCAGGTTCTGGACTTCATCGCGGTCGAACGGAATGGCCCGCAGCGCCTTGCCAAGCGCCTTGAAATCACGAGCCCTTTTCTCGGCCCCGCGACGATGCTTGTCGGCCAGATCGCCTCTCAGCGCCTTGCGTTCCGGATCAGGAAGAGCGCGGTACAGGGCAGGCCCAAATCCGGGAGGAACATCGTCCCGCACACCATGAAACCGCAGCGCAGTCCCGATGATCACCCCGGCGACCAGCAGGTTCAGACCAAGGGATACCACCAGCAGCGCAGGCACCCAGCGCCGTGGGGGTTTGACGTCTTCATTCATTCCGCTTCCTCCAGAAACGCGGCCTCGAGACCGAGATTGGCGACCATGTAGGATGCATCCTGGGTCATTATGTAATTTGCCGGGTCCGGCAGAAAGGACGGCGCGGCAAAGCCGACCCATGCGCCAACCACGCTGGCCGCCGCAAGCCCACTGAGCGCCTGCCAGCCCCCGAGACCGGCAACGAGATTGCCCAGAAACCCTTGTGACTTGGGTTTCGCTGTTTTTGTCGCCGCAAGCCGGATGGCCTCGGCATCCGTCAGGATGCGAACGGCCAAATCGTCGGGCAGATCAACATGCGCCTGCCGTGCCTCGGCAAACAAAAGATCCAGTTCTGTATCTTGGTCAGACATGGTCATACCCCAACTCTTCCTGACGGCCTGACAGTATGGCCGTCAACGACCGCTTTCCGCGGGCAACAAGACTTTCTACCGCTTCTACGGAAATCCTCATGATTCCCGCGATTTCCGGATTGGACAACTCCTCGATATGCCTGAGAATGACAGCTTCGCGCTGCCGTTCGGGCAATTGTGCCAAGGCCGCTTGCAACGCATCCACGCGGGCGTTTTGCTGCATTCGGTCCACGACACTGGGCTGGTCGTCCTCAGGCTCTGGCACATCGTCCAATGTGCCTGCCGTTTTCTTCCGCCGCAGATCGACACACAGGTTCAAGACCACGCGGTACAACCAAGTCGAGATCTTGGCCTGCCCCGGAACCCAGTCCGCCGCCACTTTCCACAGCCGAAGCATCGCTTCCTGGGTTACGTCTTCGGCCTCTGCCCTGTTGTTCAACATGCGCAGAGCAACCGAGTAACACCGCGGCCCCAACCGATCGGTCAGCAGGCGTGCTGCCTGAGCGTCGCCTTCGGCAAACCGTTTCAGCAACACGTCGTCGCTGCAGGCATCCACGGCGACCGTGTCGCCGCGGACAGTATGCGCAGAGGACGGCACGTCCTTCATCCTGCGTCAGTTGTTGTCTGGGTCCGGGCGGCCACCCTTCTTGTGGTGCCGACCCATTCCATCCCGTGCATTGGCGAACTCCTGCTCGGACAGAGATCCGTTTCCATCCGCATCAAGGCGGTCAAACATCTTGTCAGCCCTGCGCGGTTTCGGCAACTCGTCCGCAGTCAGAAAGCCGTCTTTGTCAGCATCATGACGCTCGAACATGTCGGAAACGCGGTCGTTTGCCTTCTTCTGGGCCTCGGCTTGCATTTCTTCGACGCTGATCTTTCCGTCACCGTCGGTATCGGCCGAGGTGAACTTCTGCAGGCGATGGGCCTCCATCTCGGCCTTGGTCACCTGGCCGTCCCCGTTGGCATCCAGCTCCTGAAAGCTGACCGGTTCACGGTCGCGAGGTCCTTTGGCCAGCGCAGCCGTCCCGGTGACGGCAACTGCAGACAGAATGATGGCCGAGATAAATTTTGCGCTCTTCATTGCTCGTTTCCTTTGTTGTCGCGGCCCTGTGCCGCTGCTTACATTCATTCAAACGCAGCCCGGCAAAGTTTCCGTCGCTGTCCGCGAATTTTTTTCCGGCATTGAAACCTGCATTTCGGGTCAATATTTTCGAGAGGGTCGGCGCAAAGCGACGCACCCCCCTTTTCTGCGGGATGAAACAAGCGCAATATCCCCGAAATCCGAGCGCGAGTATCAAGATGACAGATCAAACCATCGACACCCTCTCTCAGGAGGAACGCCTCACGTGGCCCGCCATCGTGAAAGGGTTCCGGTGCAAATGCCCCAATTGCGGCAAAGGCAAGCTGTTGCACAGCTACCTGAAGGTGAATGATACCTGCGCAAACTGCGGTCAGGAGTTGTTTCACCACAGGGCAGATGACGGGCCGGCCTACTTGACCATTCTGCTGGTCGGACATCTTCTGGCTCCGGCGCTGCATGTCACTTACGTCGGCCTGCGCCCGTCTCCGTGGACCATGGCAATCGGCTTTTCGATAGCTTGCGTTGCGCTGTCGCTGTTCCTTCTGCCCAGGCTCAAAGGAGCGGTCGTCGGCTTTCAATGGGCCCGGAAGATGCACGGGTTCGACGACAGCAAGTGACCCGTCAATGCAGCTGAGCTTCTCATGACCGTGGACAAATCCGCAATTCGCGACGCCGCGACGATCATCGTTTTGCGCGACCGTTTTCGAAGCCCGTCGATTCTGATGGGCCAACGTGGTGCCGCGGCGGCCTTCATGCCGAACAAGTTCGTGTTTCCGGGGGGTGCCGTGGATGCTGAGGACGCGCAAGTTCCGCTGGCCACTCCGGTACCCGAGATTTGCCAACAAAGGCTGAGCGATCAGGCTCCTGCCGGACTGCATGTGCCACTGGCGGCGGCGGCAATTCGCGAGTTGTGGGAGGAGACCGGCCTTATCCTCGGTGCCCGGGATACCTGGCCGGATCCGGTTCCACATGCCTGGACCGGATTCGCGGAAAGAGGCTACATGCCGTCGGCCGAAGCGCTGCAGTTCGTGTTCCGCGCGGTTACCCCGCCCGGACGTCCGCGCAGGTTCGACGCCCGGTTTTTTCTTTTGGACGCAGATTCCATCGCCGGTGATCTGGACGATTTCAGCCAGGCCTCGGATGAACTGTCACATCTACAGTGGATTCCGCTGGAACAGGCGCGGGAGTTCGACTTGCCGTTCATCACCGAGGTTGTTCTGTCGGAAGTCGAAGCGCGCGTATCAGATACAACGCCCCCCGACTCTGTACCGTTCTTTCTGAACAACGAAGAAGCCAGTCTGTTCCAGCGCCTCAAGGGCCACCCGATGCCCGAAACAGACTGAGCCGCCTTATTTCATTCGGCTTATCACAACCGTGACTTCGGGCTTTTTGCCGATTTCGATCTGTGCACTTTGTCGAACGATGCGACGCATGGCTTCTTCCAGCTTGTCATCGTCCCGCAGCGTTTTGACCTCAGCCCGCATCAGGAACTGGTTCAGGTCCTCTTCCAGCACCTCGATCAATCCGGCACGCGACACGCCGGTTTCCGGCAGCCCCATGGTATCGCACCAAGGTTCGCCCAGTGGCTCATCGTCTTCGTCCAGTATGACAGTTACGGTCACGTGCCCATTCAGAGCCATGCGGATGCGGTCCCGCACCACACCGTCCAGCGCGCCAATCTTGACGGAACCGTCCAGGTAGGTCCGGCCGGTCTCGACATAATCCACGACCTCGGGCGCGTTCCCCGACAGATCCAGCATCGTACCATTGACCGCCAGGACTCCGGCACGCCCTGCGGCCTCGGCCAGCTTGGCGTGTTCCCGCAGATGCCTGTGTTCACCGTGCATCGGAACGACGATCTGAGGATCGACCAAGGCATGCATCTGCTCAAGATCGGGGCGGTTGGCGTGGCCGGAAACGTGGTACAGGCCAGCGCTGTCATCGACCACGTCGACGCCTTTTTCGCTCAGTTGGTTCATGATGCGGATCACACCGCGTTCATTCCCCGGAATGGTCTTCGAGGAGAAAAGGAACAGGTCGCCATCCTTCAGCTCGATCCCCCGGTATTTGCCGCGCGCCAACTGCGCGCTGGCCGCGCGGCGCTCACCCTGGCTGCCGGTGACGATCAGCATCAGGTTCTGGCGGGGCAGATCCAAGGCTTCCTCAGCGCTGATCACGCGGGGAAAATCAGACAGGATACCGGTCTCGGTCGCAGCCTCGATCATACGGCGCATGGCCCGGCCCAACAGAACCACCGACCGACCCGCCCGATGCCCAGCCTCGGCCAGCGTTTTGACCCGCGCGACATTCGACGCAAAGGTCGTTGCAACCACCATACCGGTCGCGTCCTCGACCAATTGGGTGATGGCCGGCCCAACCTCCGACTCCGAGCGACCGGGATGCGAGGAAAACACGTTGGTGCTGTCACAAACCAACGCCTTGACCCCAGGCTTGGCCACTTCGGCCCAAAGATCGGGATCAAACGGTTCGCCCACAACCGGATTGGTGTCCAGTTTGAAATCACCGGTATGCACGACACGGCCAGCCGGCGTGTCGATCACCAGCGCCGCACTCTCGGGGATCGAATGCGAAACGGGCAGGAACCCGACCGTAAACGGACCTGCCTTGATCTGCTCGGGCCAGGCGGAAACGGTGCGCACGGCTTCGGGCGGATGTCCGGCATCTTCCATTTTGCGGCGCGCGATATTTGCGGTGAAGGCACGAGCGTAGACCGGCGCGCCGAGGGCTTCATGACAATGGGCCACGGCGCCGACGTGATCCTCGTGCGCATGGGTGACGAAGATCGCCTCAAGCCGATCCGCACGTTCCTTCAACCACGAAATGTCGGCGTAGATCAGATCGACGCCCGGCGTTGTATCCATGTCGGGAAAGGTCACGCCCAGATCGACCAGGATCAGGCGTTCCTGACCGGGTTTGCCATAGCCGTAGACATAGGCGTTCATACCGATTTCGCCCGCGCCGCCGAGCGGCAAGTAGATCAGTCTTTCGCTGCTCATGCCGAGCCAGTATCCTTGTTGTAGCGATGGATCACGGTAAGCCCGTGCATCGTCAGATCGTCTTCAATTGCATCAAAACCCACATCGGCCTGATCGAACAGCGGTGCAAGGCCGCCTGTCCCTATGACCTTCATGGGCATTCCGTATTCCGCCTTGATCCTGTCGATCAAACCTTCGATGAGGCCGGAATACCCCCAATACACACCTGACTGGATACATCCAACCGTGTTTGTGCCGATGACTTTCTCGGGACGCGTCACGTCGATATGCGGCAGAGCTGCAGCGCCCTGGTGCAAGGCCTCGAGACTGAGGTTCACGCCGGGGGCGATTACTCCTCCGACATAAGCGCCATCAGCGGCGACCACATCGAAATTCGTGGCGGTCCCGAAATCCACCACCACGACATTCCCGCCGTGCCGATCAAAAGCACCGGCCGCATTCGCCAGACGGTCCGGACCGGGAATCGTCCCTTCATCAACGCGCGGCGCTACCGGCAACTCGCAATCGGGCTTGCCCACCACCAACGGCCGGCATCCAAAGAACCGGTCGGCAAAGACCCGCAGGTTGAACACCACCCGCGGCACCGTCGAGGCGATGATCACGTCGGTGATGTCAGCCTCGATCCCGTAATGTTTGACCAGGGTCGAGTACCAGGTGAAATAGGCATCGGCCGTGCGGGCATGGTGGGTTGAGGTGCGCAGAGTGCACAGGAATTTCTCGCCATCCCAGATCGAGAAAACGGTGTTCGTGTTGCCGCAGTCAATGGCCAGAAGCATATGCGCCCCTTTCAGAAATACACGTCTGCCGCCGGAATGCTGACGCGGCCCCTGGCGGTGTTTAGGACAAGGTTGCCGCCCGCGTCCACCGTTTCAAAGGTCCCGACGGTTTCCGAAGCACCTGTGCGCGCGGTAATCACCTCGCCCAGCTTCGCGGCCCGGGCCAGCCACGCTTGGCGGATCGGTTCAAACCCGTAGGTAACAAACTGGTGTTCGAGCTTTGCGTAGGCATCGGCGAGTTCAGTCAGAAAATCCTCGGCGGACACCTGAGCCCCGGTTTCCGACAGCAACGAAACGGGCCGCAGAGCCCCCTGCTCGACTGTCTCAGGACCGGGCGCGTCTGCGAGGTTCACCCCGATGCCGACCGCAAGGTGGGATACGTCGCGCCCCTGCCCCGTGCTTTCCAGCAGGATGCCGGCCAGTTTCCCGCCGTTCAACAACACGTCATTCGGCCATTTCAATGCGAACCCCTGTGCGCGACCGGTGACCGAAACACAGGCATCAAAAAGCGCCAGCGCGGCAACAAAGCTGCGCAGAGCTGCCTGCTCTGGATTGCCCTCGGGCCGCAGCAACAAGGTTGCTGCCAGGTTGCCCTGGGGGTTGGACCATGCCCGGCCGCGTCTGCCACGCGCGGCGGTTTGATGATGCGCCATGATCCAGACCGGACCTGTGGCAGTGGGTGCGATCCGCGCGGCCTCGTTCAGGGTGCTGTCAACTTCCTGCAGGATATGCAGACCATATCCTTGGGGCCAGGTGCTCATGCCAAAAAGGCCCGGCCTGATGGCCGAGCCCCTTTCCAGATTTTGTTGAACCGGTCAGTTGACAAGCGTCGTCGCCGCGGCTGCCGCTGCGCCCTCGATCCCGAACTGGTAGACCACACCGATCAACATCAATGCGGCCGACCCCATCAGAGCAACCCACAATACCGGGGTCGAGCGGGTTTCGATCGGATCTTCGTTTTCGTCGCCGAAATACATGTAGAAGACGATCCGCAGATAGTAGAAGGCACCGATCACCGAGGCGATGGCCGATACGATGACCAACCCAATCAGGTCAGCTTGCACACCGGCTTGCCAGACGCCGAACTTGGCGAAGAACCCCAGCATTGGCGGCACGCCGGCAAGGCTGAACATCAGGATCAGCACGGCCAGCGCCTTGCCCGGGTCCCGCTTGGAATACTGGCGCAGGGCGTCGATGTCCGTCACCGGCTTTCCGTCGCGCTCCATCATCAGGATGAAGGCGAAGGTGCCGATATTCATGGTCACATAGATCGCCAGATACATCAGCATCGCTTTAACACCCAATTCGGTGCCTGCGGCCAGACCGATCAGCGCGTACCCCATATGTGCAATCGACGAGTAGGCCATCAGCCGCTTGATGTCGCGCTGCCCGATGGCGGCCACAGCCCCCAGCAACATCGACAGGACCGAAAGCAGCACGATCACCTGCTGCCAGTCCGCGATGGCACCGCCGAACGCATCATGCAGAACGCGCGCGAACAAGGCCATCGCCGCGACTTTGGGTGCGGTTGCAAAGAAAGCCGTCACCGGAGTGGGCGAGCCCTCGTAAACGTCCGGTGTCCACATGTGGAACGGAACCGCCGAAATCTTGAATGCCAGACCCGAGATCAGCAGAACAAGCCCAAACAGAAGGCCAACGGAGACGTCCCCGTGATGCACCGTTTTGATGATGCCCGAGAACAGCGTCGTACCGGTGAAGCCATAGACCAGAGATGCACCGAACAACAGCAATCCCGAACTGAGCGCACCCAGAACGAAATACTTCAGCCCTGCTTCGGTCGATTTGGCGCTGTCACGGCGCAGGGCCGCCACGACATACAGAGACAGCGACTGCAGCTCGAGCCCCATATAAAGCGACATAAGATCGCCGGCGCTGACCATCATCATCATGCCGACCGCAGCCAAAGCCACCAGCAACGGATACTCGAAACGCAACAGGTTCCGGCGCGCCATGTATTCCTGGCTCATGACCAGAACCGCGGCGGCAGATAGCAGAATTGCGACTTTTGCAAATCGGGCGAACCCGTCGTCGATGAACATGCCGTTGAAGGCCACGTTGGTCCCCGAGCCGTTCGACGCGATCCAGAACGACAGCGCCGCCATCAGTCCGGCCGTCGTCCAGACCAGAACCGGAGCCAGCGCATCCTTGCTGGTGTAGACAGCTCCGATCAGCGCCGCCATCGCATAGATCGCCAGAATGATTTCCGGCAGAATTACAGTGAGATCAGCCTGGATCATGTCTCCAAAGCTCCCTTAGTGCGAAGCGACCTGGGTCGCGGCCTCGGCCGCGGCCAGAGCCGTGTCATAGTTCGAAATCAGCGCGGCGGTCGAATTGCCGATCACGTCGGTGACCAGCGACGGATAAACGCCCAGCAGGATGGTCATGACGATCAGCGGCGCAAAGATCAGGCGTTCGCGTGTGCTCATGTCGGTGATCGACTTGAGGCTTTCCTTGATCAGGTCGCCAAAGACCACACGGCGATACAGCCACAGCGCATAAGCTGCCGAGAAGATCACACCGCTGGCCGCCACTGCGGTCACCCAGGTGTTGACCTGGAAGGTGCCCATCAGCGTCAGGAATTCGCCGATGAACCCGCTGGTGCCCGGCAGACCCACATTGGCCATGGTGAACAGCATGAACACCAACGCATAGGCCGGCATGCGGATCACCAGCCCGCCATAGGCCTCGATGTCGCGGGTGTGCATACGGTCGTAGATCACGCCAACACAAAGGAACAGCGCGGCCGAGATGAACCCGTGGCTGAGCATCTGGAAGATCGCCCCGTCGATGCCCTGCTGGTTCGCCGCAAAGATGCCCATGGTCACGAAACCCATATGCGCGACCGAGGAATAGGCGATCAGCTTTTTCATGTCCTCCTGCACCAGCGCCACCAACGAGGTGTAGACCACGGCGATTGCCGACAGCCACAGTACCAGATCGGTCATCACGGCCGACCCAACCGGGAACATGGGCAAGCTGAAGCGCAGGAAGCCATAGCCACCCATCTTCAGCAGGATTGCCGCCAGCACGACCGAACCCGCCGTCGGTGCCTGAACGTGCGCGTCAGGCAGCCAGGTGTGCACGGGCCACATCGGCATCTTCACCGCGAAGGACGCGAAGAACGCGAGGAACATCAGCGTCTGCATACCGCCGACAATGTGGACACCCAGCACGCTGAAGCTCTCGGACGAGAACTGGTGCGTCATGAGCGCGGCAATGTCCGTTGTGCCTGCATCCGCATACATCGCTACCATCGCCACCAGCATCAGAACCGAGCCGAGGAAGGTGTAGAGGAAGAACTTGAAGCTGGCGTAGATCCGGTCCTTGCCGCCCCAGATCCCGATGATCAGGAACATCGGGATCAGCCCGGCTTCGAAGAACAGGTAGAACAGCACCAGATCCAGCGCCATGAACACGCCGAGCATCAGCGTTTCCAGAAGCAGGAAGGCGATCATGTATTCCTTGACCCGGTCGGTCACGTTCCAGCTGGCCAAGATGGTCAGCGGCATGATGAAGGTGGTCAGCAGCACGAACAGAACGCTGATGCCATCTACGCCCATCTTGTACTTCAGGCCCAGCAGCCACTGACCCTCTTCCACCATCTGGAAGCCGGTGTTCGATGGGTCGAACTCGGTATAGATTCCGATCGAAACAAGGAAGGTCACTGTGGTCGCAACCAGCGCGATCCACTTGGCATTGCGCTGTGCGGCCACATCGTTCCCATGCAGGAACAGCGCCATCAGACCGGCGGAAATGGCCGGAATGAACGTTACAATGGATAGGATATTGTCCATCAGTTTGCGCCTCCGCCGATCGACATCCAGGTGACCAGGGCGGCGATCCCCAGAACCATCCAGAAGGCGTAAGTGAAGATGTAGCCCGTCTGCGCCTTGCCTGCGAGGCGGGTAAAGAAGGGAACGACGCCCATTGCTACTCCGTTCAGGAAACCGTCGATCGTCTTGCCGTCACCGCCCTTCCACAGGAACCGGCCAAGGGCCACAGTCGGTTTGACAAGGATCGCGTCGTAGATTTCGTCAAAGTACCACTTGTTCTTGAGGAACAGGTACAGCGGACGCTGGTTCTCGGCCAGGCGGCCCGGCAGCGCCGGGTTCACGATGTAGAACAGGTAGGCCAGTCCAAAGCCCAGAACCATTGCGATGAACGGCGAGACCTTGACCCATTTCGGCGCCGCATGCGCGTCGTCCAGAACATGGTTGTCCGGCGCGATGTACAGCGCGCCCTCGCCCGGTTTGCCGACAAAGGCATAGTGGTGATCTCCGCCCTTGGCCTTATCGTCGTGCGCAGCGTCGTCGCCATGGGATTCGGTGGCATGCGTGTCGTCGCCATGGTCATCGGCCTTGGCATGGTCACCGGCCTCGGCATGCGCCTCGGCCACCGGAATGCCATAGAACTTGCCAACCTGATCGGCGTGCCCGAAGAAGTTGTTGTACCAGATCATGCCCGCGAACACGGCGCCCAGCGACAGAACACCCAGCGGCACCAGCATGACCATCGGGCTTTCGTGCGCGTGCTCATGCGTGTGCTTGTCGCCCCGCTCCTCGCCATAGAAGGTCAGGAAGATCAGGCGCCAGCTGTAGAACGAGGTCATCGCGGCCGCGATCACCAACGCCCAGAACCCGAAGGCCGATCCGCCGGCATAGGCGCTTTCGATGATGGCGTCCTTGGACAGGAAACCGGCAAAGCCGATCGTGGTCAGCGGGATGCCGACACCGGTGATGGCCAGCGTGCCGATCATCATCGCCCAGAAGGTATAGGGGATTTTCTTGCGCAGGTTGCCATAGTTCATCATGTCCTGTTCGTGGTGCATGGCGTGGATCACCGAACCCGCCCCCAGGAACAAGAGCGCCTTGAAGAAGGCATGCGTGAACAGGTGGAACATCGCCGCCGAATACATGCCCACGCCCGCGGCCACGAACATGTAGCCCAGCTGCGAGCAGGTCGAATAGGCGATCACGCGTTTGATGTCCGTCTGCACCAAGCCCACGGTCGCGGCAAAGAAAGCGGTGGCAGCCCCCAGCACGGTGACGAACCCGGTTGCTCCTGGCGCGAACTCCATCAGCGGCGACATGCGGCAAACCAGGAACACACCGGCCGTCACCATGGTGGCCGCGTGGATCAGCGCCGACACGGGCGTCGGGCCCTCCATCGCGTCCGGCAACCAGGTGTGCAGGATCAACTGCGCCGACTTGCCCATCGCACCGATGAACAGTAGCACGCATATGACCTCGATCGCGGTCCATTCGCCCCACAGGAAGGTCAGTTGCGTTTCTGCCAGCTGGGGTGCAGCGGCAAAGATATCCGAGAAGTTGATGCTGTCGGTCAGGAAGAACAGCGCAAATATCCCAAGCGCGAAGCCGAAGTCGCCCACACGGTTGACGATGAACGCTTTCATCGCCGCCGCATTAGCTGAAGGTTTGCGGTAGTAGAAACCGATCAGCAGGTACGACGCGACCCCCACGCCTTCCCAGCCGAAGAACATCTGTACGAGGTTGTCGGCCGTCACCAGCATAAGCATGGCGAAGGTGAAGAAGGACAGATAGGCAAAGAAGCGCGGCTTGTAGCTTTCGCCCTCGCGCCACTGTGGATCGTGATCCATGTAGCCGAACGAATAAAGGTGCACGAGCGCCGAAACCGTGGTGACGACGATCAGCATTATGGCGGTCAGCCGGTCCAGACGAATGGCCCATGAGGTCGACAGCGAGCCGCTCTCGATCCAGCGCATGATCTCGATCTGCTGGGTCTGTCCGTCAAAGCTGAAGAAGACGATCCACGACAGCAGACAGGCCAGGAACAGCAGGCCCGTGGCCGTCCACAGCGCGGCCTTTTCGCCGATGAACTTCCAGCCGAAGCCGCAGATCAGCGCGCCCACGAGCGGGGCAAAGAGGATTGTGGTTTCCATGATCCCTTACCCCTTCATCATGTTGACGTCTTCAACCGCGATAGTGCCGCGGTTGCGGAAGAAGCAGACCAGAATGGCCAGCCCGATCGCAGCCTCGGCCGCGGCCACGGTCAGCACGAACAGCGTAAACACCTGCCCGACCAGATCGCCGAGAAAGCTGGAAAACGCCACGAGGTTGATGTTCACCGCCAACAGCATCAGTTCGATGCTCATCAGCAGGATGATGACGTTCTTGCGGTTCAGGAAGAGACCGAAGATGCCGATGACGAACAGCGTCGCCGCGACGGTAAGATAGTGTTCAAGTCCGATCATCGTCTCAAAGTCCCTGCCCCGGTTTCACGTCCTTCAACTCCATCGCCTTGGCCGGGTCACGCATCATCTGGCCGACGATGTCCTGACGCTTGATGTCCTTGCGGTGGCGCAGCGTCAGCACGATGGCGCCGATCATGGCCACCAGCAGGATCAGGCCCGCCAGTTGGAACAGAAGGAAGTATTGATCGTAAAGGATGACACCCAGTGCCTCGGTGTTGTGGCGGTCGGCAGGGATCGGCTGGGCCAGGTTGGCCGCCGCGCCTTGTGCGCTGTCCCAGGCGCCAAAGGCCATGACGAACTGCATCAGGATGACCAGACCGATCAGCAGGGCCAGAGGCATGTAGCGCGCCATCTCGGCCTTGAGCTCGGCAAAGTCCACGTCCAGCATCATCACCACGAACAGGAACAGCACCGCCACCGCGCCGACATAGACGATGATCAGCAGCATGGCGACGAATTCCGCCCCCAGCAGCACGAACAGTCCCGCCGACGAAAGGAAGGCCAGGATCAGCCACAGCACCGAGTGCACCGGCTGCCGGCTGATCACCGTGAACAGCCCGCCGGTGATGGCGCTGATGGCAAAGAGGTAAAAGGCAAATACGCTCATTGGTCATCTTCCTCGTTTTCGCCCATGGCCTCCTGCGCCAGTTCCAGCGCCCGGGTCATGGCCGGGATGCCGGCAAAGACCGACATCTGACCGATCGTTTCCACGATCTCTTGTTTCTTGGCCCCTGCCTCGATGGCATGGCGTACCGTCTGGCGCAGGGCCGTGTCGGCCTGTGCGCCCTGACAGGTCAGCCCGGCCAGCGTCAGCAACAGGCGGGTCTTGGCATCCAGTCCGCCCGGATTGACGGTGTTGCCGAACATCATCTCCATGACCTCTTTGGGCATGGTCGGCCACAGCGCCTCGAAGCCGCGCATCGCGTCGACGGGCGAATAGCTCTCCAGCGCCGGGTTGAACGCCTTGGCCATGTCATGCGCCTGTCTGAGCATCTGCTCGAATGGGTTTTTGGCCGGATCGCTCATCGGTAGGGCGCGTCCAGTTCCAGATTGCGGGCGATCTCGGCTTCCCAGCGTTCACCGTTGTCCAGCAGCTTCTGCTTGTCATAGAACAGCTCTTCGCGGGTTTCCGTGGCGAATTCGAAATTAGGTCCTTCGACGATGGCATCGACCGGGCAGGCCTCTTGGCAGAAGCCGCAGTAGATGCACTTGGTCATGTCGATGTCATATCGCGTGGTACGGCGGCTGCCGTCCTGGCGCGGTTCGGCGTCGATTGTGATGGCCTGCGCGGGGCACACAGCTTCGCACAATTTGCAGGCGATGCAGCGCTCCTCGCCGTTGGGGTAACGGCGCAGGGCGTGTTCACCGCGGAACCGTGGCGACAGCGGGCCCTTTTCGTGCGGGTAGTTCACGGTGGCCTTGGGCGCGAAGAAATACTTCAGCCCCAGCTTCATTCCGACCCAGAAATCCTGCAGAAGGAAGTATTTGGCCGCGCGGGTATAGTCGATATTTGCCATTGTCAGCCTCCTACGCTCCAACGGGCGAATGCACCCCAGAACCAGTCGAACTTCGCCGCAAAGGCCACGAAGACCACCCACACCAGGCTGAACGGCAGGAACACTTTCCAGCCCAGCCGCATCAGCTGGTCATAGCGGTAGCGGGGCGTGATCGCCTTGACCATCGCGAAGAGGAAGAAGAAGAACGCCATCTTGGCGACCATCCACAGCACTCCATCGGGCAGGCCGGGGATCGGCGACAGCCAGCCGCCGAAGAACAACAGCGTGGTCAGCGCGCACATCAGGAAGATGGCGATGTATTCGCCCGCCATGAACAGCAGGAAGGGCGTTGCCGAGTATTCGACCTGATAGCCTGCGACCAGTTCCGATTCCGCTTCCGGAAGGTCGAACGGCGGGCGGTTGGTCTCGGCCAGGGCCGAGATGAAGAACAGGAAGACCATCGGGAAATGCGGCAGCCAGTACCAGCTGAAGAACCCGAACGAGCCATCCTGCGCCCGCACGATGTCACCAAAATTCATCGACCCGGTCGAAATGATCACCCCGATGATGATCAGGCCGATCGAAACCTCATACGAAATCATCTGCGCGGCCGAGCGCAACGAGCCCAGGAACGGGTATTTCGAGTTCGACGCCCATCCGCCCATGATCACGCCGTACACCTCGAGCGAGGACACCGCGAACACATAGAGGATAGCCACGTTGATGTCGGACAGGACCCAGCCGTCATTGAACGGAATGACCGCCCAGGCGATCATGGCCAGGACGAACGACGTCAGCGGCGCCAGGATGAACACAGTCCTGTCCGCGCCGGCAGGGATCACCACCTCTTTGACGACGTATTTCAGCGCGTCCGCCACCGATTGCAGCAGGCCGTAAACGCCAACCACGTTGGGGCCGCGACGCATCTGGACCGCGGCCCAGATCTTGCGGTCGCCATAGACCAGAAACAGCAGCGAGATCATCACGAAGGCCACGACGGCCAGCACCTGCGCCAATATGATCAGGGCTATTCCGCCTGGGGTGTCAAAGAATTCAGCCATTGGTCCTCACGCCGTGGGTATTCCGTTTTCCGCCGCCCTCGCGAGGCCCGACCGGCCGGTCGGAGACTCGCGTCGCCTGCGATTGGTTTGGCGAGTTGGTGTAAACAGCATCCGCTGCCTGCACGCCACCTTTTTCCTTCATTTCATTCGGCAAAACACACGACCACTCCCCTCGTATCTCCTCTGGGAAAAACGAGCTCGGGCTTCCGCCCGCTTTGCGGTTTATGGTCGTCGCAAGCCTCATTCCGCGGCAATCTTTTGGTCACCGCGCGCCTTGGCCAGCGCCGAAAGCTCGGCCATCAACTGCGAGGCTCTTGCAATCGGGTTGGTCAGATAGAAATCCTTGATCACGGTCCGGAAATCGGCCTGCCCCAAAGGTCCGGCCTCGATTGCCTGTTCTTCGTTCTCGGGCACTTGGTCGATCGCGGCCAGATGCGGCACTGCTTCGATCAGCTTTTGCCGCAGCTGGGCCAACGTGTCATAAGGAAGTTTCTCGCCCAACTCCGCCGAAAGCGCCCGCAGGATCGCCCAGTTTTCCTTGGCTTCGCCCGGCGCAAATCCGGCCCGCATCGCCAATTGAGGGCGACCCTCAGTGTTGACGAAGAGACCGTTTTCCTCGGTATAGGCCGCACTTGGCAGGATGACGTCGGCGCGATGTGCACCGCGGTCACCGTGGCTGCCCTGATAGATGACGAACGGCCCCGCATCGATATCGACCTCGTCCGCGCCCAGGTTGAAGATCACCTCGGCGCCGCCGATTGCAGCCTCAAGGCCACCCTCCGTCGACGCACCCACATCCATCGCACCAACGCGGGCCGCTGCAGTGTGCAGAACAAGCATCCGACCCGACAGCGCGCGCGCGGCGGCCAAAACGGCCAGACCGTCTGCCTCGGACACGGCGCCCTGTCCGACGATCACAACGGCTTCGCTGCTTGCCTTGGCCTTGGCCAGCGCATCGCGGTCGGTGCCGAGGTGCTCGTAGTCATAAGTCAGATCAACGGCCGGGCCGATCAATTTGACATCGGCGCCCGCCAGCCACGCCTTGCGGATGCGCGCATTCAGCACCGGAGCCTCGTCCCGCGGGTTGGTGCCGATCAGGATGATCTCTTTAGCCGTGTCGATCTCCTCGATCGTCACATTGCCGACATAGCCCGAACGGTTGCCGATAGGCAGGCGGGCATTGTCGATTCGGCATTCGACCTTGCCACCCAGCACCTCGATCATCTGCTTCAACGCAAAGGCGGCTTCGACAGGAACCAGATCGCCGATCAGACCTGCAACCTTTTTGCCCTTCATCGCCGCTGCGGCGGTGGCCAAAGCCTCGGGCCAGCTGGCGGCGCGCAGGCGACCGTTTTCGCGGATATAGGGCGTGTCCAGACGTTGACGGCGCAAACCGTCCCAGACAAAACGCGTCTTGTCCGAGATCCACTCTTCGTTCACGCCATCATGGTTGCGCGGCAGAATGCGCATCACTTCGCGGCCCTTGGTATCGACACGAATGTTCGATCCCAGCGCATCCATTACGTCGATGGTTTCGGTCTTGGTCAGTTCCCACGGGCGTGCGGTAAAGGCATAAGGCTTGGAAGTCAGCGCCCCCACCGGGCACAAGTCAATGATGTTGCCCTGCAGGTTCGAATCCAGCGTCTGGTTTAGGTACGAGGTAATTTCCGCATCCTCGCCCCGGCCCGTCTGGCCCATCTGGTCGATACCCGCGATCTCGGTCGTGAAACGCACACAGCGGGTGCAGCTGATGCAGCGGGTCATGGCCGTACCAACCAGCGGACCCAGATCCAGATCATCCACGGCCCGCTTGGATTCTTTGAACCGGCTGGCCGACATACCGTAGGCCATTGCCTGGTCCTGCAGATCGCATTCACCGCCCTGGTCACAGATCGGGCAATCCAACGGGTGGTTGATCAGCAGAAACTCCATGACGCCTTCCCGGGCCTTCTTGACCATGGGAGAGTTGGTCTTGACCACCGGCGGTTGACCTTCCGGCCCTGGGCGCAGATCGCGCACCTGCATTGCGCACGAGGCGGCGGGCTTGGGCGGCCCGCCCACGACCTCGACCAGGCACATGCGGCAGTTACCGGCAATCGACAGGCGCTCATGATAGCAGAACCGCGGCACCTCGACCCCGGCCTGCTCGCAGGCCTGGATCAGGGTCATCGCGCCATCGACTTCGATTTCCTTGTCGTCGATTACGATCTTGCGGAGGTCAGACATGGTCTAGTTCGCCCTCAAATACACGCCAATGGCGCTGTTTCGTTCGATTTCCTTGCGCCCCAGGGCACAGAATGTTTCAGCTTTTCCGTAGCTCACGCCGTTCTGCGCGAGGTATTTTTCGCCTTTGGCCCGCATCCGCGCCTTTTCGGAATCCGACTCGACATAGGCCCGGATCTCTCCGTCCGAATAACCCAGGCTGTTGGCCTTGGACCGCAGGCTCCACATCACACCGATTGCCTTCATACGCCGCCCACTGATCGACGGGCAGTATTCCGAGATCTCATTTGCGATGGCGATGTAGTAGAGCTCGTTGTCGATTTCCTTGACTTCGCGCAAGGGCGGTTTGGCGTTCGCTGAGACGGGCAACGCCATCGCACAGGCAAATGCGGCAAGTTTCACAAGTTTCATGACATATCCTTTCGTCTTGGGTTCCCCAAGACGTTCCGCGACACGGCTGTTATGCAATAACGACCGTCCGATCAGCGCAGGATATGCAATAGCGAAGCTCATGGTCGTTGACAGGCTCCGGCAAATGTCAGGCTGTCATTTTCGACGCGCAGGTTCTGCGGTTCGGTGTCAGGACCAACCTTCCACGCAATGCGGGAGGAACCGAAATTCTGAATGCAGAACCGGGTGCCCTCGTACCGACCAGCCTCGCGCGCGCCGTCCAGCGAAGCCGACACGCCTTTGATCGTCACGGTGAAATCCGCAGGCGACCGTTTCTTGTCGACCGGCTTTGCCTTGGCCCGAAACGACTTGCCGTCAAACAGGATCCGGTCGCTGGTTGGCGCTGTCCCGCAGGCCGAAAGCAGCGTCAGCAGAACAAGGACACCGACAGCCGGGCGACGCAGGTTCGCGGTGATATCAACAAGTGTGACGGCCATCAGAACGCAGCCACCAATGCAAGGATCCCAAGCACAAACATGCAGGCCCAAGCCACCACATACAGGACTGAACGAATACCGCTATGCGGTTTGCCGACACCCTGAATGTGTACGACAAGCATCACCAGTCGCGCGACCAAGGCAATCGCGGCCAGCCAGTTCACCCAGAACGGGCTGGCGCCCAACAGAATGGCAGCCACAGTAACGGTCAGAAACGCGGGCAAAGTCTCGGTGCCGTTCAGATAGGCACGGTTCAGGCGATAGGCCTTGTCGGCATAGTCCTGGTCGGGGGTCGCGCCGGGAGCCAGCCCTTTGCCCTGTTTCGCCAGTGCCGAAAACGGCGACAGGAACAAAACGACCAGTGTGAAAATCACCAAAGACGCAATCGCGTGGGAATACTCTGCATAGGCTTCCATCGTTGTCACTCCGCCGCCATCGCACCCATACGGCCCGATTTCTGAGCCTTGATGCGGTCTTCGATTTCTTCGCGGAAGTTGCGGATCAGGCCCTGGATCGGCCATGCGGCCGCGTCACCCAGCGCACAGATCGTATGGCCTTCGACCTGCTTGGTCACCTCGAACAGCATGTCGATCTCTTCCAGTTCGGCCTCGCCGCGCACAAGGCGATCCATCACGCGCATCATCCAGCCCGTGCCTTCGCGGCAGGGCGTGCACTGGCCGCAGCTTTCGTGCTTGTAGAATTTCGACAGGCGCCAGATGGCCTTGATGATGTCGGTGGACTTGTCCATCACGATCACCGCCGCCGTGCCAAGCCCCGAGCCCAGGTCGTTGCGCAGATAGTCGAAATCCATGATCGCGTCGCGCATGTTCTCGCCGCGCACGCAAGGCACGGACGATCCACCGGGGATCACGGCCAACAGGTTGTCCCACCCGCCGCGGATGCCACCGCAATGGGTCTCGATCAATTCTTCAAAGCTGATCGACATCGCCTCTTCGACCACACAGGGGGTATTGACGTGACCCGAGACGGCAAACAGCTTGGTGCCCGCGTTGTTCTGGCGACCGAAACCGGCGAACCAGTCGGCACCGCGGCGCAGGATCGTGGGCACGACGGCGATGGATTCCACGTTGTTCACCGTGGTCGGGCAGCCATACAAACCCGCCCCCGCCGGGAACGGCGGCTTCATGCGCGGCATGCCCTTCTTACCTTCGAGGCTTTCGATCAGGGCGGTTTCCTCACCACAGATGTAGGCGCCTGCCCCGTGATGCAGGAACAGGTCGAAATCCCATCCTGATCCAGCGGCATTCTTGCCCAGAAGGCCCGCGTCATAGGCTTCGTCAATTGCAGCCTGCAGTGCCTCGCGCTCACGAATGTACTCGCCGCGCAGGTAGATGTAGCAGGTGTGCGCATTCATCGCGAAAGACGCAATCAGGCAGCCTTCGATCAGCGTGTGCGGATCGTGGCGCATGATCTCGCGGTCCTTGCAGGTGCCCGGTTCGGATTCGTCGGCGTTGACCACCAGATAGGACGGGCGGCCATCGCTTTCCTTCGGCATGAACGACCATTTCAGGCCGGTCGGGAAGCCCGCACCGCCGCGCCCGCGCAACCCTGAGTCTTTCATCGTCTGGATGATCCAGTCGCGACCCTTCTCCATCAGGCCAGCAGTGCCGTCCCAATGCCCCCGGGCCTGAGCGCCCTTCAAGGTGCGCTCGTGCATCCCGTAGATGTTGGTAAAGATCCGGTCCTGATCCTTCAGCATCGCGTGTTACCTTCAGCTGTCCTGACGCATGCGCCAGAGTTGAAATATGTTGACGCCCGCATAGATGAACGCCGCGATCGCGGCGAAATCAAACAGCAGCGCAAAGCGTCCCGGCAGCTCCAGCGCCGGGCCGATGAACAGGGTCATGGCAAGCCACAACAGCATGGTCACCGCGATGACCACGCCGATATGTCGGCCCTTGCGGGCGATGGCCTGTTCCTTGTCCTTGTCCATCACACTCCGATGCCCGTATCGGGCACCGTCTCTCAGTCTTCGTAGGTGCCGTCTTGCTTGGCACGTTTGGCAAATTCGGTTTCCTCGCCAGCAGCCAGCTTGGCCGCCTGCTCGATCCAACCGTCGCGTTCGATCCGGCCCTTGAACTTCAGCCGGGCATCAACCCAGGCCACATGTTCTGGCGTCCAAGCTGCGATCTGATCGAAGTGGTAGAACCCGAGCTCGTTCAGCGTCTGCTCGAGCTTCGGCCCCACACCTTTCAGCAGCTTGAGGTCGTCGGGCTTACCGCCGCGCGCACCGCTCAGCGTTTCGGGCTGAGCCTCAGTCGCTTCTGGCTTGGCCGCGGCGCCCTCGGGCGAAGATGGCTCCGCCTTGGCGGATTTCTTGGGCGCGGCCTGACGGGCGGCTGGTTTGCCCTGCTCTGGCACCTTCGGCGGCTTGGGTGCGGCTTTCGCTCCGGCGGCTTTGCCATCCTTGCCCAACCATGGCGTTAGTATCGGAACCTCGGTTCCGTCGATGCGCTTGACGGTATCGCCCAATTCCGTGGCCAGTTGTACACTGGCATTGTGCTTTGCCTTGCTACCTTGATAATCCTTCAGGCTGGTCACCCCGCCCAGAGGCTCGGCCGCAAAGCGACCATTCTGGGGACCGGGCACCGGAACCTTGCCAGCGGCCAGTTCATCAATGATCCGACCAAAACTCTCGGCGGTCAGGTCCTCGTAATAGTCTTTACCGATCTGTGCCATCGGCGCGTTGGTGCAGGAACCCAGGCATTCAACCTCTTCCCAGCTCAGCTTGCCGTCCGCCGACAGTTGGTGCGGCTTGGGCGCGATCTTTTCGCGGCAAACAGCAATCAGATCCTCGGCCCCGCAGATCATGCAGGACGTGGTGCCACAGACCTGAATATGCGCGACGGACCCAACCGGTTGCAACTGGAACATGAAGTAGAAGGATGCAACTTCGAGCACCCGGATGTAGGACATGCCCAGCATCTCGGCCACATATTCAATCGCCGGACGGCTCAGCCAGCCCTCCTGCTCTTGCGCGCGCCACAGCAGCGGGATGACCGCGCTGGCCTGACGGCCCTCGGGGTATTTGGTGATCTGCGCTTCGGCCCATTGCTGGTTGGCAGCGGTGAAGGCAAAGCTTTCGGGTTGTTCGGGATGAAGACGGCGGAGCATTAGCGGTCAATCTCTCCAAATACGACGTCCATGGTGCCAATGATGGCGGCGACGTCGGCCAGTTGGTGGCCCTTGGCGACGTGGTCCATAGCCTGCAGGTGCAGGAAACCGGGCGCACGCAGCTTGGCGCGGTACGGCTTGTTGGTGCCGTCGGCGACCAGATAGACGCCGAACTCGCCCTTGGGGGCCTCGACGGCGGCATAGACTTCGCCTGCGGGGACGTGGAAGCCTTCGGTATACAGCTTGAAGTGATGGATCAGGCTCTCCATCGAGGTCTTCATGTCCGAGCGTTTCGGCGGGGTGATCTTGCCGCGGGCCAGAATGTCGCCCGGGCAGTCGCGCAGCTTGGCGATGGCCTGACGGATGATCGACACCGACTGGCGCATTTCTTCCATCCGCACCAGGTAACGGTCATAGCAGTCACCGTTCTTGCCGACGGGGATCTGGAATTCGAACTCGTCATAGCATTCATAGGGTTGCGCGCGCCGCAGGTCCCAGGCCAAGCCCGATCCGCGCACCATCACGCCCGAGAAGCCGTATTGCTGGATATCCTCCTCGGTCACCACGCCGATGTCGCAATTGCGCTGTTTGAATATGCGGTTTTCGGTCAGCAGTCCGTCAATGTCGTCCAGAACGGCAGGGAACTCGTGGCTCCAGGTCTCGATGTCGTCCAGCAGCTCGGGAGGCAGGTCCTGATGCACACCACCGGGGCGGAAATAGGCCGCGTGCAGGCGCGCACCGCAGGCACGCTCGTAGAACACCATCAGCTTTTCACGCTCTTCAAAGCCCCACAGCGGCGGGGTCAGCGCGCCCACGTCCATCGCCTGCGTGGTCACGTTGAGCAGATGGTTCAAAACGCGCCCAATCTCGGAATACAGGACCCGGATCAACGAGGCCCTGCGCGGAACTTCGACGCCGGTCAGCTTTTCGATGGCCAGGCACCAGGCATGTTCCTGGTTCATCGGCGCCACATAGTCCAAACGGTCGAAATACGGCAGGTTCTGCAGATACGTCCGGCTTTCCATCAGCTTTTCGGTACCGCGGTGCAGCAGGCCGATATGCGGGTCGCAACGCTCGACGATCTCGCCGTCCAGCTCAAGCACAAGACGCAAAACTCCATGCGCCGCAGGGTGCTGCGGGCCGAAGTTGATGTTGAAGTTGCGGATCTTCTGTTCTCCGCTCAGCGCGTCCGTGCTGCCGTCATCGTATCTTGAGCCGTCCATCAACGCCCTCGTTTCTTTTTCGCTTCGGCCCGAACCCGGACCTTTTCCGCCTCAAGCGCTTTGGCTGCGGCCCCCGCCAGCAGGACCCCCAGCGCACCCAACGCAATCAGTTCCCCCAGCAGCATGACCATCTCAGCGGCGCTCCAGTTCCTGCAGTTTCAACCCGACCCACCACAGCAACGCGATCGTGCCGAATGGGACCAGGCAGAGAAGGCACCAGTATTTGTTGATCCCGAAAAACGGCAAAATCTTCACCATCGGAATGATGGTCAGTGCAGAAAGGATCAGCCACCAGATGCCACCCATTGTCAGGTCTCCTGTTTTTCATCCCCCGGCAGAACATAGTTCGCACCTTCCCACGGGCTCATGAAATCAAACTGGCGATACTCCTGAACCAGCGAGACCGGTTCGTACACGACCCGTTTCTGCGCTTCGTCGTAGCGGACTTCGATATACCCGGTAGTCGGAAAATCCTTGCGCAGCGGATAGCCGCGGAAGCCATAGTCGGTCAGGATGCGACGCAGGTCCGGGTGGCCCGAGAACAGGATGCCGAACATGTCGAACACTTCACGCTCGAACCAGTTGGCCGAGGGGTGCACATCGACGATCGACGGAACCATGTCTTCCTCGCGCACGGAGATCCGGATACGGATACGCTGGTTCTGGTACATCGAAAGAAAGTGGTAAACCACGTCGAACCGTTTGGCACGTTCGGGGTAATCAACCCCGGTGATGTCGACCAAGGTCGAAAACTTGCAGTTCTGATCCGTTTTCAGAAACTCGACAAACTCCACCAGGCTCGAGGGCGCAACATCAACCGTCAGCTCGTCATGGGCTACGCTCCATGACAGAACACAGTCCGTGCGCTTCAGCTCGATATGCGTGCCGAGTTCCTTGAGTGCTTCGCTCATCTCGGTCCCTCCTCAGCGGACGATGGTGCCGGTGCGGCGGATCTTGCGCTGCAGCTGCAGCAGACCGTACAGCAGCGCCTCGGCCGTCGGCGGGCAGCCGGGCACATAGATGTCCACCGGAACGATGCGGTCGCAACCACGCACGACGGAATAGGAATAGTGGTAATAGCCACCACCATTGGCGCAGGATCCCATCGAGATCACATAGCGCGGCTCGGGCATCTGGTCATAGACCTTGCGCAGCGCCGGGGCCATCTTGTTGGTCAGCGTACCGGCCACGATCATCACGTCCGACTGGCGCGGGGATGCGCGCGGCGCGATGCCGAAGCGTTCGGCGTCGTAGCGCGGCATCGAAGTGTGCATCATCTCGACCGCGCAGCAGGCCAGACCAAAGGTCATCCAATGCAGCGAGCCGGTGCGCGCCCAGTTGATGATGTCCTCGGACGAGGTCAGCAGGAACCCTTTGTCCTGCAGCTCGGCGTTCAGGGCCTGAGTGGCGACTTCCTGGTCGACGCCCGCGGTGTTTGCACCCGTCATCACTCCCATTCCAGGGCCCCCTTCTTCCATTCATAGGCAAAGCCGATGGTCAGTACACCCAGGAACACCATCATCGACCAGAAGCCGACATCGCTGATGTCCTTGAAGCCCACGGCCCAGGGAAACAGGAACGCAATCTCGAGGTCGAAGATGATGAACAGGATCGACACCAGATAGAATCGGACATCGAACTTCATCCGCGCATCGTCGAACGCGTTGAACCCGCATTCATAGGCGCTGACCTTTTCGGGGTCGGGATTGCGGACTGCCAGAACGACGGCGGCCAGAATCAGGACGATTCCAAGGCCCACGGCGACGGCCAGAAACACCAGGATCGGGAGATACTCCCGCAACAGCTCTTCCACGAGTGGCTCCTTTCCTGCGCATCCCGAACGAGACGCGCCGTCAATTGGCGTGTTGACTGGACATTCTCTATCCGCGCGGGGTCAGAGGGTCAACCGAGCAGAAGCGCGCATGGCACCGAATATTCGGCTTGCCAACGCCCAGCGCTGCACTAGGCGCAAGCCCTTGGCTTCAAATGGTCGCGGGCGGTCAAACCTTACTATTCCATGAAGGTTTTCGCTTGTCGAAGAAAGCGCTGATTCCCTCATTCGCCTCGTCCGTTTCCCATCGGTCGACCAGCGCCCGGATCGTGTGGTCGATCACCGCGTCGTCGATGCGCGGCCCGAGGTCCCGAACCAACGCCTTGGCCGAGGCCACGGCGCCCGGCGCACAGGACAGATAGGACTGCACTTCGGCTTCTATCGCGGCATCCAACTCATCCGCCGGAACGGCCCGCGCCAACAGGCCAAGATCCACCGCCTCGGCCGCGTCGAACAGACGGGCCGACATGAACACGCGCCGCGCGCGGGCCTCGCCCATGCGGGCGATGACATAGGGGCCGATGGTGGCCGGGATCAGCCCTAGCCGGGTTTCGGTCAGCCCCATCTTCAGGCTGTCCACGCCGACGGCCACGTCGCAGACCGAGGCCATGCCCACACCGCCGCCAAAGGCGTTGCCCTGCAGCGCCCCGATCAAAGGTTTGGGCAGGGTGTTTAGGGCGTTCAGCATCTCGGCCAGCTTGCGTGCCTCGACAAAGCGGGTCTCGGGATCGGCGGCCATTTGGGCCTGCATCCAGCCCAGGTCACCCCCGGCGCAGAAGCTCTTGCCCGCGCCGGTCAGAACTACGACACGCACGTCGTTGGTTTCCCCCAGTTGCGCGGCGGCCCGGGTCAGTTCGGCGATCATCTGCGCCGACATCGCGTTGTGTTTTTCCGGCCGGTTCAGCGTCAGCGTGGCAACGCCGCGCAAATCGGTGGAGATCGAGATGGTCTCAAACATGTCAGCCTCTTATCCCGCCCGCATCGCGCGGGCCATTTCCGCCGCTTGGTTCAGCACGGCAACGTCCAGCCCGGTATCATAGCCCAGCCGTTCGAGATGCGCGGCAACGGCTTCGGTGGCCACATTCCCGGCCGCGCCAGGCGCGTAGGGGCAGCCGCCCAATCCGCCCACGGCTGCGTCGAACACCCGGACGCCCAGCGCAAGAGACGCGTCGATATTGTCGATCGCCCGCCCGTTGGTGTCGTGGAAATGCCCGGCCAGACGGGTCGCGGGCACGTATTCACGCACCGCCAGCAGCATGCGTGCGATGCTGTCGGGTGTCCCCTGCCCGATCGTGTCGCCCAGCGAGATCTCGTAACAGCCGTGCGAGAACAGCAGGTCGGCCACCTCGGCCACTTTGGCGGGCGGCGTCGGCCCGTCATAGGGGCAATCGGTCACGCAAGAGACGTATCCCCGCACCGGCAGGTCGATATGACGCGCCGCCTCGAGGATCGGGACGAAACGCTCGATGGATTCGGCGATGGTCGCGTTGATGTTGGCCTTGGAAAACCCCTCCGACGCCGAGGCAAACACCGCGATCTCATCCGCCCCGGCGGCCAGCGCGTCCTCATAGCCACGGATGTTCGGGGTCAGCGCGGCATAGCGCACGCCGGGGGCGCGGGTGATCCCGGCCAGCACCTCGGCGCTGCCGGCCATCTGCGGCACCCATTTGGGCGATACGAAACTGGCCACCTCGATCCGGCTGAACCCCGCCCGGCTGAGGCAGTCGACCAGCGCGATCTTCTCGGAAACCGGGATTTCACGCTTTTCGTTCTGCAGCCCGTCGCGCGGCCCCACTTCGAAAATCTCGACACGTTCCGCCATGGCGGTGCCCTCCCGTACAGTCCCGGCCCGCCCCGTTCAGGGCGGGCGTTCAGGGTTTCAGTCGTCTTCCAGCCGGACCAGCGCCGCACCGGCCTCGACCTGCGATCCGGCCTCGGCCAGAACCTCGGCCACGACACCGTCGCGGGCGGCCAGCAGCGAATGCTCCATTTTCATGGCCTCGAGGATGGCCAGCCGGTCGCCTTCCTTCACCGCCTGCCCCGGCGCGGCAAATACCGCCTTGACCAGCCCGGGCATCGGCGCTTCGACCACGTTGGTGTCACCGGCGGCGCTGACGTCGCGGTCCAGCGGGTCCAGCACCTCGAGGCTCACGCCATAGGCGTCGAATACGGTGACATCATGGCCCGCAATCGCAACCGGAGGCATCGGCTGGCCGTCGATGATCCAGCGGCCGTTGACCCGTTCGGCGATCACGCTGGCCCCGCCAACCTGCCAGTCCTGCCGGTCCGGCCCTGCGACCTGGATGTCCAGATCCAGAACCTCGCCGTCGCGCTTCAGCTGAAGCGCCCGATGCAGCGGGGCCCAGAGGGTAAACCCGGTGTCCTCGGCGGGTTTGTCCAGTCCGGTCGCGGCCATCGCCGCCGCGACGGTCATGGCCGGGGTGACGGCGGGTTCGCGCACCAGATCGTCCAGATCGCGGCCGATCAACCCGGTGTCCACATCGCCCGCCGCAAACCCGGCGTGCCGGGTCAGTGCGCCGAGGAAAGACAGGTTGGTGACGGTTCCCGCCACCTGCGTCCGGCGCAGCGCGCGGTGCAGTTTTTCCAGCGCCACCGCGCGGGTCGGGCCGTGCGCGATCACCTTGGCGATCATCGGGTCATACCATGGGCTGATCGTGTCGCCCGCCCGCACGCCGCTGTCGGCGCGGCAGCCGTGCGGAAACTCCAGATGGGTCAGGGTGCCCGTCGCGGGCAGGAACCCTTTGGGCACGTCCTCGGCATAGAGCCGGGCCTCGAAGGCATGGCCGTTGATCGACAGCTCTGCCTGCCGCTTGGGCAGGCTTTCCCCGGCCGCAACCCGCAACTGCCATTCGACCAGGTCGATGCCGGTTATGGCCTCGGTCACCGGGTGTTCGACCTGCAGGCGGGTGTTCATCTCCATGAACCAGAACCGGTCGGGGCGCAGACCGTCCGAGGCATCGACGATGAACTCCACGGTGCCCGCGCCCTTGTAGCCGATGGCCTCGGCCGCGCGCACGCCCGCCTGGCCCATCGCTTCGCGCATTTCGGGTGTCATTCCGGGCGCCGGGGCTTCTTCGATCACCTTCTGATGGCGGCGCTGCAGCGAGCAGTCGCGTTCGAACAGATGCACGGCATGGGTGCCGTCACCAAAGACCTGAACCTCGATATGGCGGGGCTTGGCCACGAATTTCTCGACCAGAACGGCATCATTGCCAAAGGCGGTCTTGGCCTCGCCCCGGGCGCTGTCCAGGGCGGCCGCAAAATCCGCCGGCCTCTCGACCAGCCGCATCCCTTTGCCGCCACCGCCGGCCACCGCCTTGATCAGAACCGGGTAGCCGATGGTGTCGCCCGCGCCGGCCAGATGCTCGGGGTCCTGGTTGTCGCCGTGATAACCGGGCACGACCGGGACGCCGGCCTGCTCCATCAGCGCCTTGGCCGCATCCTTCAGGCCCATCTTGCGGATCGCATCCGCCGAGGGGCCGATGAAGGTCAGGCCCGCGGCCTGCACCGCATCGACGAAATCGGGGTTCTCGGACAGAAACCCATAGCCCGGATGGATCGCCTGCGCGCCGGTATCCAGCGCGGCCTGAATGATCACGTCGCCTTTCAGATAGCTGTCGGCCGGAGCCGCCCCGCCGATATGCACGGCCTCATCCGCCATCTGGACATGTTTGGCGGCCGCGTCCGCATCCGAGTACACGGCAACGCAGGCCACGCCCATCTTGTGCGCCGTTTCGATGACCCGGCAAGCAATCTCGCCCCGGTTGGCGATCAGGATCTTGTCAAACATGGCCGTTACCCTTTCCCTGCCAGATCTTCCACAAGGCGAAACCGTTCGCAGACCAACTCCATCTTCGGGTCAAAGCCGCCGTTTCTTTCGAAATATCTGCGATGATCCTCGCGCCAGCCTTCCAGGCTGTCGTTTTCGCCCTCGGCCAGGGCAAATGCCTCGTCCACATCGCAATAGCGCCGAACCGTCACATCGACCGTTTCGATGACCAGCGCGGGCCGTCCGTCCCAGTCCAACGCGATGTCGCGGCGGCCTGCCTGCGGCATCGCCTCGCCACCCGTCGCAAAGTCACGCAACGCGCCACATGTCGCTGTCTTGCGCCCCGAGCGGACCAGAGCCAGCAACTCGTCGCACAATGCGCGGTTGTCGCCGAACTGAAAGGTCTCGGCCCCCGGATATCTTTCTTTCAAGCTTTCCAGCATCGAACCGCCCCTTCTACATCCGGAACACGCCAAAGCGCGTGTCCTCAATCGGGGCGTTCAACGCGGCGCTCAGCGACAGGGCCAGCACATCGCGGCTTTTACGCGGGTCGATGATGCCGTCATCCCATAGCCGGGCAGAGGCATAAAGCGGGTGCGACTGTTCCTCGAACATTTCCAGCGTCGGGCGTTTGAATTCGGCCTCTTCTTCGGCGGACCATGTGCCGCCCTGCCGTTCGATCCCGTCGCGTTTGACCGTTGCCAAAACACCGGCCGCCTGCTCGCCACCCATGACCGAGATACGGCTGTTTGGCCACGTCCACAGGAAGCGGGGCTGATAGGCGCGGCCCGCCATGCCATAGTTCCCGGCCCCGAAAGAGCCGCCCACCAGCATGGTAATCTTGGGCACGCTGGTGGTGGCCACGGCAGTCACCATCTTGGCGCCATGGCGCGCGATGCCTTCGTTCTCGTACTTGCGGCCCACCATGAAGCCGGTGATGTTCTGCAGGAAGACCAGCGGGATCTTGCGCTGGCTGCACAGTTCGACGAAATGCGCGCCCTTCTGCGCGGCCTCGGAGAACAGCACGCCATTGTTGGCGATGATGCCGATGGGGCAGCCTTTGACATGGGCAAAGCCGGTCACCAACGTTTCACCGAACCGAGGCTTGAACTCGTCAAAGCGCGATCCATCGACCAAGCGCGCGATCACCTCGCGGATGTCGTATGGGGTTCGCAGATCGGCCGGAACGACGCCCAGAATTTCCTCGGGGTCACAGGCCGGGTCTTCGGAGCTGGCCCAATCCACCGTCTGCGGCTTGTGCCGGTTCAGCGAACCAACGGCCCGGCGGGCCAGCGCCAGCGCGTGGGCATCATCCTCGGCCAGATAATCGGCCACACCCGACAGGCGCGTGTGCACGTCGCCGCCGCCCAAGTCTTCGGCGCTGACGACCTCGCCCGTCGCCGCCTTGACCAGTGGCGGACCAGCCAGAAAGATCGTGCCCTGTTCCTTGACGATGATCGTCACGTCGGACATGGCCGGCACATAGGCGCCGCCCGCGGTGCACGAGCCCATGACCACGGCAATCTGCGGGATGCCCTTGGCGCTCATCCGTGCCTGGTTGTAGAAGATGCGGCCGAAATGGTCGCGGTCGGGAAAGACCTCGTCCTGGTTGGGCAGGTTCGCGCCGCCGCTATCCACCAGATAGATGCAAGGCAGATGATTTTCCTCGGCGATCTCCTGCGCGCGGAGGTGCTTTTTGACCGTCATCGGGTAGTAGGTGCCGCCCTTCACGGTGGCGTCGTTGCACACCACCATGACCTCTTGCCCCTGCACCCGACCGATGCCCGCGATGACACCGGCACAGGGGGCCGCGCCACCGTACATGCCTTGCGCCGCCGTCGCGCCGATTTCCAGAAACGGAGACCCCGGGTCCAGCAGGTTGGCCACCCGCCGCCGGGGCAGCATCTTGCCCCGCGACATATGGCGTTCGCGCGATTTCTCGCCCCCGCCCATGCGCGCGGCCTCGGCGGCCTCAGAGATCTGCGCCAGCGCCTCAAGGTGCGCGGCACGGTTTTGCTTGAAGCCATCGGACGAGGGCAAAGCGGAAGATCGCAGCTTCATCTGGTATACTCTCTCAGAAATTCGCGAACGGGGTTTTCGCTGACGCCAAAGCTCTGCATGATGCGCGCATAGCCCTGCGACACGTTGCTGGAACAGACGGTGTCCAGCTTCTTGATTTCCGGCTCTTCGAGGAAATCCTCAAGGTCCCACATCGGAACCATGAAATAGTATTCGAACGGCTGCATCTCGGCCGCCATTTCCATCGCCTCGACGGCCTGGTCCTGTTCACCCCGGCACAGATAGGCCAGCGACAGGTTACGATAGGCGCTCCCGAGGCTCTCATAGTCGTCGTCTGCCTCGTATTGGCTGACCGCAAGCTTGAGCCGCCCCACGACCTGACGGTCGAAATACCCGTCATCCGCCTGTGCCTCGGGCAGGAACATTGCGACATAGGCCAGCTTCTCGTCGTGCCAGCCGTCGGTCTGCATCTCGTTGCTGAAGACGCTGTGCAGCATCCGGATTTCCGGTTCGAATTTCAGGGTGCCGTCGGAATCGGCCACCGCATCCAGATAGTTGTCGTAGAACGCGATCCTGCGTTTGTCTTCAGCGTCCAGCCTCGCGACCCGATCGGCGATCTTGCGCAATTCCGAGATGGCCTCATCCGGGTAGCCGTATAAAACCAGAAGGTCGGCCAATTGCAGTTTTTCGATGACGGCGATCTTTTCTTCGACAGCCTTGTCGATCGTGTCGTGCATCCACGTTTCGAAATAGGTCTTTCCGGCCCACACAGCCCCGATGACCGCGATGACGGTCGCGCTGAACTCGATTCCGGTCCGGACGCTGGATTTATCTGCCATGGCATATCTCCTCGGACGCGCGACGTTTCAATTCCTTGCGAATGACTTTTCCCGTCACGGTCAAAGGCAAGTCTTGCACAAAAGCCACCTCACGCGGGTAGGAATAATGCGCCAGACGGTCCTTGACCCAATCCTGCAACTCGGCCTCCGAGGCCTCGGACCCCGGTTTCAACACCACATAGGCCTTCACGATCTCGGTCCGCAGCGGGTCGGGTTTGCCGACCACACCCACGGTGGCCACCGCCGGGTGGGTCAGCAGGCAATCCTCGATCTCGGCCGGGCCGATGCGATATCCGGCCGAGGTGATCACGTCATCCTCGCGGCCGACAAAGCGCAGATAGTCGCCCTCCCAAACGCCGCGGTCACCGGTGATCAGCCAATCGCCGCGAAACTTCTCGGCCGTGGCCTGCGGGTTGTTCCAGTATTCCAGCAGCATCGAGGCCGAGCCCCGCCGGATGGCCACGTCGCCCTCGGCGTCGGTCGGGTTGCCTGTGGCGTCGATCACCGCGACCTCGTGGCCCGGCACTGGCTTGCCGATACAGCCGGGGCGCGCGGGGAAATCCTCGGCACAGGAGGAGACCACCATGTTGCATTCGGTCTGGCCGTAGAATTCGTTGATCGTCAGGCCAAAGGCCCGCTCTCCCCACGCCAGCATTTCCGCGCCCAGCGGCTCGCCGCCCGAGGCCACGGACCGCAGACCGGGGATCGTCATGTCCGCGGCCTTCAGCATCCGCAGCGCCGTGGGGGGAAAGAACACGTTGCGCACGCCGCCGCGAGCGATCAAATCCGCGCAGGCCTCTGGGGTGAACTTGTCGAGCCGCGCGGCAACGACCGGGATGCCCAGCGTCAGCCCAGGCATCAGCACGTCGAACAACCCGCCGATCCAGGCCCAGTCGGCCGGCGTCCACAGGCAGTCGCCCGCGCGCAGATGGTTGTGGCTGATCGAAACGCCCGGCAGATGCCCGGTCAGCACCCGGTGCCCATGCAGCGCGCCTTTGGGTTTGCCCGTCGTGCCCGAGGTATAGATCAGCACCGCCGGATCCTCGGGGCCGGTGTCAGCACAATCCACGGCAGGCCCGTCCGCCCCAAGCTCGGACACGATCAGCGGCTGCGCCAGATCACCCAGCATACCGGCGCCCTCGCCGTCGGTCAGCACATACCTGGCGCCCGCATCGCCGATGCGCGAGGCAAAGGCATCGCGTTTGAACAGCTTGAACAACGGCACCGAGATTGCCCCGATCTTCCAGATGGCCAGATGCGCGGCCGCGCACCACGGCGACTGGCTGAGCAGCACGCCGACCCGATCGCCGGGTTGCACCCTGCCCAGCAACCCGCGCACCAGCCGGTCGGTCATACGTTCAAGTTCACCATAGGTGATCTCGGTCGTAGCCGCGGAAGACAGATCGAGGATCGCCACCTGCTCACTAGGCCGCGACAGGCACTGACGTGCCATGTTCAGCCTGGGCGGAATGTCCCAGCTGCCACCAGACCGCAAACCCGGTATGACCTCAGCGGGACGCATGGCGTTTTTCCCTTAAATTTAAGCGACTTGCCGCGCCAAATTGAATATCGAACATCAACGAAACTTGATGCAGATCAGAGTGGCCGCCCCGTCCTGCAGGCATGGTCGGCTTGCACACAAAACCAAAGGCAAGAACATGACCAGCAAACTCGCCATCCTCACCCTTTCCACCGCGTTGGCCGCTGTTTCGGCCCCCGCATTCGCCCAGTCTCAGGGGGACTGGACCGTTGGTGTCGGTGTCGGCTACCTCGACCCGAAATCCGACAACGGGTCCCTCGCCGGCTTCAGCGCCGACGTCGACTCGGACACTCGCCCGATCTTCACTGCCGAGTATTTCATCCGCGACAATCTGGGCATCGAGCTTTTGGCCGCAACGCCGTTCAGCCATGACATCACGCTGGGCGGAAGCGTCGACGCGGGCAGCGTCAAGCACCTGCCGCCCACACTGTCGCTGAACTACCACTTTGCAACCAACAGCTCCTGGAAACCCTATGTCGGCGCCGGTTTGAACTACACCGTGTTCTTTGACGAGGAATCGCCGCTGGGCGATCTCAAGGTCGACGACTCGTTCGGCGTGTCGCTGCAGGCCGGTCTGGACTACATGGTCACGGACAAGGGCGCCGTTCGCCTGAACGTCCGCTGGTTCGACATCGACTCGGACGTCACCCTCAACGGAGCAGACATCGGCAAGGCCGAGATCGATCCGTGGCTGGTTGGCGTGTCCTACGTCCATCGCTTCTGATCCCTTGATCGGAAACGCCTCGCCGTGACCTCGTCGGCGAGGCGTTTTTCTTCAAAGCATTTTGTTCATCAATTCGCGGCCGATCAGCATCCGGCGGATCTCGCTGGTGCCCGCTCCGATCTCCATCAGCTTGGCGTCGCGGAAGATCCGGCTGACCGGCGCATCCGCCAGGAACCCGGCCCCGCCCATGGCCTGAACGGCCTGATGCGCCTGCACCATCGCCTGCTCGGAGGCGTAAAGGCAGCACGCCGCCGCATCCTGCCGGGTTACATCGCCCCGATCACAGGCCTTGGCAACCTCGTAGACATAGGCCCGGGCCGAGTTCATCGCCGTGTACATGTCGGCGATCTTGCCTTGCATCAGCTGGAAGGTTCCGATCGGTTTGCCGAACTGCTTGCGCTCGGCCAGATAGGGCATGATCTCGTCCAGGCAGGCAGCCATGATGCCGGAGCCGATCCCGGCCAGCACAACGCGCTCATAGTCGAGGCCCGACATCAGGACCGCAACGCCCTTGCCTTCTTCGCCAAGCACGTTCTCGAACGGCACCTCGACATCTTCGAAGATCAGCTCGGCCGTGTTCGAACCCCGCATACCCAGCTTGTCGAAATGGGGCGAGGTCGAGAACCCTTTCATCTCTTTCTCGATCAGGAAGGCCGTGATGCCCTTGGACCCGGCCTCGGGGTCGGTCTTGGCATAGACGACCAGCGTATCGGCATCCGGCCCGTTGGTGATCCAGTATTTGTTGCCGTTCAGGCGGTAATGGTCGTTGCGCTTTTCCGCCCGCAGTTTCATCGACACAACATCCGACCCCGCTCCGGGTTCCGACATTGCCAGGGCACCTACGTGTTCGCCCGAAATCAGGCGCGGCAGGTATTTCTGCTTCTGTTCTTCAGTGCCGTTCAGCTTGATCTGGTTGACGCATAGGTTGGAATGCGCCCCGTAGGACAGCGCCACCGATGCCGAGGCGCGTGCGATTTCTTCAACCGCGATCGTATGCGCCAGATAGGTCATTTCGGCGCCGCCATACTGTTCGGGAACGGTTACGCCCAGCAGACCGAGTTCACCCATTTCCTTCCACAGCTCGTTGGGAAAGGCGTTGGTCTTGTCGATCTCGGCCGCCATCGGCTTGACCCGCTCCTGCGCCCAGCGGTGCACCATCTCGCGCAGCGCGTTCACATCCTCACCCAGATCGAATTGCATTGTCGCCGTGAACATCCGCGCTCTCCTCTTTCGCGTTAATGAACAGGTGTTCAATAAACTGATACAGACCTTTCCCCGCGCGGTCAATCATCGCGTGACCCAAATGAAAAAGCCGCCCTCGGGCGGCTTTTGCAGTGTTCGAGCGTGCGCCGCATGGCGCACTCGATTGAATTACTGTTGGAAAACGGCGCCGACCTCGGCGCGGATGATGCCGGCAATCAGGCGGCAATCGTCCAGTGAGAAGGTCAACGGAACGCGCATGTCGATGATCCCGCGCAGAATCCGGTCGGTCTCGGGCATCCGTTCCGACTCGGCATAGCGCCAGCTGTCATAGCGCGAGGTGAACCCGGTCGGCTCGGCCCCGCCGAACCACTTCAACTCGACTCCGCGATCGGCGCAGCGTCGCAGAACCTCGGTAATCCTGTCCTGCGCCCAATCCAGCAGAAGGAACTGGATCGACGAGCCGACATAGCTCTCCTCGGCAGGCCGCTCGACGATGGTCAGGCCGGGCGTGCCGCGCAGGCCCGCCTCGATCTCGGCATAGCGTTCGTTCCAGCGCCGCACCTGCCGATCCAACTCGCGCAACTGGGGGCGCAGGATCGCCGCGCGCAGATTGTCCATCCGCCCCGACACGTTTGGCGTGGTGTACTTGATCCGCTCGAACACCTCGGGACCCGGCACCGCAAGGTGGCGTTCGTACAGCATGTACGAGCCCGACAGCATCGTGGCTTTGGCCGCCAGCATTTCGTCATCGGTGATCAACAGACCACCCTCGCCCGAGTTCACATGTTTGTAGGTCTGGCAGGAATAGCAACCGATCGCCCCCTGACGGCCGGACAACTGCCCGCGCCAGGCGGCGCCCATCGTGTGGGCGCAATCCTCGATCACCGTCACCCCGGCGGCGTCGCACATCTGCATCAACCGGTCCATGTCACACAGATGCCCGCGCATGTGGCTGAGCATCAGAACCTTGGCGAGGTCCAGCTTGGCCTCCAGATCGTCCAGATCGATGGTCAGCCCCTCGGTCACGCCCACGAAAACCGGGCGCGCATTGACCGAGGCGATCGCCCCCGGCACCGGAGCCAGCGTGAAAGCGTTGGTCAGAACCGCGTCCCCCGGCTGGACACCCACGGCACGCAGGGCCGTGGCCAGCGCATAACCGCCCGACGACACGGCCAGACAGTATTTCGCCCCCATCTGCACGGCAAATTCCTGTTCCAGAAGGGCGGTTTCGCTCACCTCTCCGGGGGCCACGTTGTAGCGGTGCAGCCGCCCGTGGCGCAGAACGGCCAGCGCCGCCTCGATCGCCGCGTCGGGGATTGGCTCCTGCTGAGTGAAACTACCAGAAAATCGCTTGGTCATGGCGTCGTTTGTGGGGCCAGTCGCAGCGCGGGTCAAGAGATCAGGCCGCCGCGCCCACAAGCTCGGCTACGATTGCGGGCAGATCGTCGAAATGGTGCAGCAGCGCATCGGGCTGCAGTGCGGCCATGTCATCACCGGACGGGCCGAAGGTCACAAGGATCGACGGCACCCCGGCGGCGCGGGCCGTGTTACGGTCGGTATCCGAGTCGCCCACCAGAATGCAGTGGTCGGGATGCCCGCCGGCCCGGCGCGCCGCTTCACGCAGCGGCGCGGGGTCGGGCTTGCGCACCGGCAGCGTGTCCGCCCCCACCAACGAGCCGAACAACGCCCGCGCTCCCAGCCGCGTCATCAGCAGCTCGGCCAGCGCCTCGGGCTTGTTGGTGCAGATGCCGACACCGTATCCGGCGGCCTTCAGCGCCTCGACCGCCTGCAGCGCGCCGGGATAGAAGGTGGTGTGGGTGTCGATCGCCTGCCCATAGGCCTCGAGCAGGACCGGGTAATAGGCGTTCACGGTCTCTTCGTCATAGGCGCCCACGCGTTTCAGCCCGTGGGTCAGCATCATCCGCCCGCCGCGCAAAGCCACCGCCGCATCCTGCCCGTGCACCAGCACGTCGCCATGCCCCATCTGCCGGAAACAATGGTTGGCCGCCGCCAGCAGATCGCCCGACGTATCGGCCAAAGTCCCGTCCAGATCGAAGATGACCGTGCGCATTCTGTCTCCTTGCTCGGCAGTTTTCCGCCATGTCGTGTTGCAAACGGCAATCTTGTTTGATGGCCGAACGGCTTGCGCCTTTGCCCTCAGCGGATAAAACGGACCGCGACAAAACAAAAGAGAAAACGCATTCATGAGCACTGCCCTTGTCATCCTTGCCGCCGGAAAAGGCACCCGGATGAATTCGGATATTCCAAAGGTTCTGCACCCGATCGCCCAGGTTCCGATGCTGGTGCACGCCATGCGCGCCGGGTCGGTTCTGGCACCCGAACGCACGGTCATCGTCACCGGCCACGGCGCCGAGGCGGTGGCCAAAGTCGCGCAGGCCGAGGATGAAGACGCCCGCATCGTCGTGCAGGACCAACAGCTGGGCACCGCCCATGCCGTCGCCCAGGCGCGCGAGGCCCTGGACGGGTTCACCGGTGACGTGGTCGTTCTGTACGGCGATACCCCGTTTCTGCAGCCTGACACGCTGGAGCGCATGATCGCCGCGCGGGCTGACAACGATCTGGTGATCCTGGGCTTCGAGGCCGCCGACCCGGCCCGGTATGGCCGTTTGGTGATGAACGGAGATGCTCTGGAACGGATCGTCGAGTTCAAGGATGCGTCAGATGAAGAACGCGCCATAACCTTCTGCAACTCGGGCCTTCTGGCCTGTGACGCCGGCACCCTGTTCGACCTGATCGACGCGGTCGGAAACGACAACGCGTCGGGCGAATACTACCTGACCGACGTGGTCGAGATCGCGCGCGACCGCGGCCTGAAGGTCACTGCCGTTTCGTGCGACGAAGCGCAGACGCTGGGCGTGAACTCGCGCGCTGATCTGGCCGCGGCCGATGCCGTGTTCCAGGCCCGCGCCCGGGCCGAGCTGCTGGATCTGGGCGTCACCCTGATGGCTCCCGAGACGGTCTATCTGGCTGCCGACACGGTGATCGGCCGCGACACGGTGATCGAACCCAACGTGGTCTTTGGCCCCGGTGTCACCGTCGAAAGCGGCGCGACGATCCGGGCGTTTTCGCACCTGGAAGGTTGCCATGTCAGCCGCGGCGCCGTGGTCGGCCCCTATGCCCGGCTGCGCCCAGGGGCGGAACTGGCCGAGAACACCCGTATCGGCAATTTCGTCGAGATCAAGAATGCCGAAATCGCCGAGGGCGCAAAGGTCAATCACCTCAGCTATATCGGCGATGCGTCGGTGGGCGCGGGCACGAATATCGGCGCGGGCACCATCACCTGCAACTATGATGGCGTGATGAAGCACCGCACGGTGATCGGCGAGAATGTCTTTGTCGGCTCGAACACCATGCTGGTGGCCCCGGTCACCGTGGGCAGCGGCGCGATGACGGCCACGGGCACCATCGTGACCCGCGACATCGACCCCGACGCCCTGGCGGTGGGTCGCGCCAAACAGGAAAACAAACCGGGCTATGCCCGCAAGCTGTTCGAGATGCTGAAGGCGAAAAAGGCACGCCGGGACAAGGGAGCCTGAGTAAATGTGTGGAATTGTTGGCGTATTGGGCAAGCACGAAGCGGCGCCCATCCTGGTCGAAGCGCTGAAGCGGCTGGAATACCGCGGCTATGACAGTGCGGGCATCGCAACCGTAAACGGCGGCAAGCTGGGCCGTCGGCGCGCGGTGGGCAAGCTGGTCAATCTCAGCGACCTGCTGGTGCATGACCCCCTGCCCGGCAAGTCGGGCATCGGGCACACGCGGTGGGCGACCCATGGCGCACCCTCGGTCAGCAACGCGCACCCGCATCAGGCCGGACCGGTTGCCGTGGTCCACAACGGCATCGTCGAAAACTATCGCGAGCTGCGGGCCGAACTGGCCGAGAACGGAATCGATTTCCAGACCGAGACCGACACCGAAACCGTCGCGTTGATGACCGAATTCTACATGAAATCGGGGCTGAGCCCGGTCGAGGCCGCCTTCAAGACCATCGACCGGCTGCAAGGCGCCTTTGCGCTGGCCTTCCTGTTCGACGGCGAGGATGACCTGATCGTCGCCGCCCGCAAGGGCTCGCCGCTGGCCATCGGGCACGGGGATGGCGAGATGTTCGTGGGCTCGGACGCCATCGCACTGGCGCCGCTGACCGACCGGATCACCTATCTGGAAGAAGGCGACCGCGCCGTGGTCACCCGCACTTCGGTCGAGATCCGCAACGAGGCGGGCGAGATCGCAAATCGCGAGATCCGCAAGATCCAGCTGGATCAGACCCGGACCGACAAGGGCGGGCACAAGCATTTCATGGGTAAGGAAATCGCCGAACAGCCGGTGGTGGTGGCCGAGGCGATCCGCTCGTACCTGCCCACCGGCAGCGACCGGGTGGTTCTGCCGGACGCGGATCTTGATTTCTCCAAGCTGGACCGCCTGACCATGGTGGCCTGCGGCACGGCCTTCTATGCCTGTCTGACCGCCAAATACTGGTTCGAGCAACTGGCCCGGATGCCCGTCGAGGTCGATATCGCCAGCGAGTTCCGCTATCGCGAACCGCCGATCACCGACCGCACGCTGGCCCTGTTCGTCAGCCAGTCGGGCGAAACCGCCGACACCCTGGCCGCGCTGCGCTATTGCGAAGGCAAGGCCGACAAGATCGTGTCGGTGGTCAATGTCCCCGAAAGCTCGATCGCGCGGGAAAGCGACGTGGCACTGCCCATCCATGCCGGGGTCGAGATCGGTGTGGCCTCGACCAAAGCCTTCACCTGCCAGCTGAGCGTTCTGCTGATGCTGGCGCTCAAAGCCGCGGCCGACCGGGGCACGCTGGACGACGATGCGCTGGCCGATCACGCCGCCGCGCTGCGCGGCCTGCCGACGCTGCTGAACGCCGCGCTGGATCAGGAGGAGGCGATCCGGAAATCCGCTCAGCGCCTGTCCGAGGCGCGCGACGTTCTGTTCCTGGGCCGCGGCCTGATGTACCCGCTGGCCCTTGAAGGCGCGCTGAAACTCAAGGAAATCAGCTATATCCACGCCGAAGGTTATGCCTCGGGCGAGTTGAAGCACGGCCCCATCGCCCTGATCGACAAGCACATGCCCGTGGTGGTCATGGCCCCGCGCGATGCGGTGTTCGACAAGACCGTGTCGAACATGCAAGAGGTCATGGCACGCAAGGGCAAGGTCATTCTGGTCTCGGACGACGACGGGATCGCAGATGCCAAGGACGGCGTCTGGAGCACGATCCGAATGCCGCATGCCCACGCCTCGGTGGCGCCGATCCTGTATTCGGTGCCCGCGCAGCTGCTGGCCTATCACACGGCGGTCGCCAAGGGCACCGATGTGGACCAGCCGCGCAACCTGGCGAAATCCGTCACGGTCGAGTAAGCCGCCATGCCGGACAGCCCCTTGGACCAGATCAAGGCCCATGCCGACCCGGACCGGGCCGCCCAGATGGCGGCCTATCACAAGGTCGATCGCCCCTATCTTGGGGTACCGAATCCGGTGCTGAATGATCTGACCAAAAGCTGGCGGCAGCAGATGGACGTGGACGCCCGTGTCGCGCTGGCCGATCAGCTGTGGCAGACCAACATCCACGAGGCGCGGCTGGCCGCCGCCAAGCTGCTGACCCAAGCGCGCATCCGCCCCGATCAGGCGGTTTGGGACTTGCTGCAAAGCTGGCTGCCCGATTTCGACGCCTGGGCGGTGGCCGATCATGCGAGCATGGCCATGCAAAAGCGCCTGTGGGCCGATCCGTCGCGGCTTGACCAGGTTGAAAGCTGGACGACCTCAGATCACATGTGGACCCGACGCGCGGCACTGGTCGCCACCCTGCCCTGGAGCAAGCAGAACCACCCCAAGCCCGAAGACCTTGAGCGCCGCGCCCGCATTCTGGGGTGGGCCGCCGGTTATGTCCCCGATCGCGACTGGTTCATCCAGAAGGCGGTGGCCTGGTGGCTGCGCGACCTGTCCAAACATGACCCCGACCGGGTCCGGGCGTTTCTGGCCGCGCATGGTGACGCGATGAAGCCGTTTGCCCGCAAAGAGGCCGGCAAGTACCTGAAAGATCAGTTGGAGTAAACGTCCAGTTCGACCAGCTCGTCAAACGGGACCAGCAGCGCACGCATCGCCTCAACCGACAGGCGGCTGCCGCCTGAGGGCGCCGGTACAAGTGTGATATAGGCCTGCGCGCCCGTCTTGGGCACGACCACCCGGCCATTGATCTCAGTTTCGACCAACGGTGTTTCAAGCCAGCGTCCGGGCTTGTTCGGATCGCCCAGTCCGGCAATCGTTGTCTTGGCGCCGGCCCATCCGGTGTTCACGGCCGCAACAGGCGTTGCTTCCACCTCTTCGGTCGCAGCGGCGGTTTCTGTCGTCTGCGCAGGTTCCGCATCCGACGCGCGATCAAGTCCTTGCCGCACCGCATCACAGCCGGTCAGAAACGCAGGAATAATGACAAACAGGTATCGCATGCAACCAGCCTACCCCTGCCCGCGCCCGCGTTCCACCCCTCAAGCGCAGTTCTGACTTGTCGCAAGGCACGGTGCGCTTTACCTATTGGGCATGACTGCTCCGTTGATCGACCCGTTTGCCCGCGCAATCACCTATCTCCGCGTCTCCGTCACGGACCGCTGCGATTTCCGCTGTGTCTACTGCATGTCTGAAAACATGACCTTTCTGCCCAAGAAAGAGCTGCTGACGCTGGAAGAACTGGACCGGATGTGTTCGACCTTCATTCGACTGGGCGTGGAAAAGCTGCGGATCACCGGGGGCGAGCCGCTTGTGCGCCGTGGGATCATGGGGTTCTTCGACTCGATGACCCGGCATCTGGACAGCGGCGCACTGAAAGAGCTGACGCTGACCACCAATGGCTCGCAACTCGCCCGGTTCGCCGACGACCTGTATGCCTCCGGGGTGCGGCGGGTGAATGTCTCGCTCGACACGCTGGACGAGGACAAATTCGCCCAGATCACCCGTTGGGGTCGCTTGAAACAGGTCCTGGGCGGGATCGATGCCGCGCAGAAGGCCGGGTTGCGCGTCAAGATCAACACGGTGGCCCTGAAAGGGTTCAACGAGGACGAACTGCCCAAGATCACCCGCTGGTGCGCCGAGCGCGACATGGACCTGACCTGGATCGAGGTCATGCCCATGGGTGACATCGGCAACGAGGACCGGCTGGACCAGTACTGGTCGCTGAAAGACGTGCGGGCCGAGTACGAAAACCACTATACTGTCACCGATCTGGCCGAGCGCACGGGCGGACCGGCGCGCTATGTCCGGTTGGAGGAAACCGGGCAGAAGATCGGCTTCATCACGCCGCTCAGCCATAATTTCTGTGAAAGTTGCAACCGGGTACGCCTGACCTGCACGGGCGAGTTGTACATGTGCCTGGGGCAAGAGGACATGGCCGACTTGCGCGCCCCTCTGCGCGACCACCCCAACAGTGAAGAGCCACTGGAACAGGCGATCCGCGCGGCGATTACCCTCAAGCCCAAGGGCCATGATTTCGACTATTCCCGCCAGAAGATCGATGGCCAGATGAGCCGTCACATGAGCCACACGGGCGGCTGACATGGCAGACCAGTCGGGGCAACCCACGACGCTGTACCGTATGTACTGCGCGTTGACGTCCATCGCCATGCCATTGGCCTGGCGCACCGTTCGCGCCAAGCTGCAGACGGCGGGTGTTTCCGAGGTCCGTCAGCGCGAGCGGCTGGGCCATGCGAGCCAGCCCCGGCCCGACGGTCGGCTGATCTGGTTCCATGCGGCCAGCGTGGGCGAGAGCCTGTCGGTTCTGAGCCTGATCAAGCGTATGAGCGAACGGATTGAGGATGCGCAGTTTCTGATCACCTCTGGCACCCCGACCTCGGCGGCGCTGGTGGAAAAACGCCTGCCGCCGCGCACCCGCCACCAATACCCCCCTCTGGACAGCGCCGGACCGGTGGCGCGGTTTCTGGATCACTGGCGGCCCGATGCCGGTGTCTTCGTCGAAAGCGAGATCTGGCCACGGCTGATCGTCGAGACCGCCCGGCGCGGGACGCCCCTTGCCCTGCTGAACGCACGCCTGTCCGAGAAATCGGTGGCCGGGTGGAAGAAGCGCCCCGACACCGCCCGCTTTGTCCTAGGCCAGTTCCGCCTGTTCCTGACGCAAAACGACCGCACGGCCGCAAACCTGATCGCCATGGGCGCACCCGCCGATCTGGTGCAGCCCGGAACCAACCTCAAGGCCATGTCCGATCCGCTGCCGGTGGATCAGGACGCGCTGACGCAGATCCGCGCGCAGATCGGCGCGCGGCCGGTCTGGATCGCCAGCTCGACCCATGCGGGCGAGGAGGAGACCGTTCTAGCCGCCCATGCCGAATTGCTGAATCGCTGGCCCGACCTGCTGCTGCTGCTGATCCCCCGCCACCCCGAACGACGGGCCGAGGTCTGCGCCCTGATCGATGCCACGGGTCAAAGCCATGCTCTGCGCAGCGCCGGGCAGCCGATCACCGACGACACGCAGGTCTATGTGGCCGATACGCTGGGCGAAACCGGAACGTGGTACGCTTTGTGCCCTATCGTGTTTCTGGGCGGGTCGCTGAAAGAGATCGGCGGCCACAACCCGTTCGAGCCGGCTCAGGCTGGCGCAGCGGTGATCACCGGGCCGGGTTACTACAATTTCGCCGAGACATTTGCCCCGCTGGTGGACAGCGGCGGCGCGGTAGAAGTCGCTTCGGCGCCGGAATTGGCCAAGGCGGTCGAGCCCTGGCTGTCGGACAGATCGGCGCTGTCAGCGGCGCAAGCGGCGGCGCAATCCTGCGTGAACACCCAGAAATCGGAGCTGGATTCGGTTGTGGATACGCTATGCGACAAGCTGGGCCTCAACTGACCGCAAGCGGCAGCGGGGGCCTGCGCCCCCGCCACGGTGTCAGGCTGCGGGCATCCGCTGTTCGACGATCTCGGCCCACCAGCTGCAACCGGCAGGGATCGCCTCGTCGTTGAAGTTGTATTCCGGGTGGTGAACCATCGCGGTATCACCATTGCCGACCAGGATATAGGCACCGGGACGCTCTTCCAGCATGTAGGCGAAGTCTTCGCCGCCCATGACCAAAGGTGCCTCCTCGCAGGTCCCCGAGACCGAGCGGGCGACCTCGGCGGCGAACTCGGTCTGCTCATCGCTGTTGATCATGACCGGATAGCCCCGGATATAGTTGACATCGGCAGTACCGCCGAATGTCGCGGCGACGCCCGAGCAGATTTCGTTGATGCGCTGCTCAGCAAGGTCCCGCATCTCTTTGCTCATCGTGCGCACGGTGCCCTTGATCTGCACTTTCTGCGGAATCACGTTGAACGCCTTCGACGAAGTCTCGAACGAGGTGACCGAAACAACGACCTGATCGATCGGATCGGCATTGCGCGACGCGATGGTCTGCAACGCCAGAACGGCCTGCGCAGTCATGACAGTGGTGTCCACGGTTTCATGCGGTTTGGCGGCATGACCTCCGCGACCTTCGAACGTGATATCGAACTGGTCAGTCGCCGCGAAGAACGCGCCCGGCCGGATCGAGAAGCTGCCCACAGGCTTACCAGGCCAATTGTGCATCCCGTAGACTTCCTGAATGCCCCAACGCTCCATCAGGTTGTCTTCGCACATCTCGCGGCCGCCGCCGCCGCCCTCCTCGGCGGGTTGGAAGATCACAACGACGGTTCCGTCGAAATTGCGCGTTTCGGACAGGTATTTGGCCGCCCCCAGCAGCATGGCGGTGTGGCCGTCATGGCCGCAGGCATGCATCGCACCCGGCGTTTTCGAAGCATAGTCCAAACCCGTCGCCTCGTGGATCGGCAAAGCGTCCATATCCGCCCGCAATCCGATCACCTTCCCCTTGGTGTCGACCTTGCCTTTGATCACCCCGACAACTCCGGTGCGGCCAATCCCCGTGACCACCTCGTCGCAGCCGAATTCTTTCAGCTTTTCCGCAACCAGCGCGCTGGTGCGATGCGTATCGAACAGAATTTCAGGATTCTCGTGAATATCACGCCGCCAGGCGGTGATTTCATCCTGCAATTCGGCAAAGCGGTTCTTCACTGGCATCTTCGTCTTCTCTCCTTAAAAAATCTCAGGCCACCGGCATCCGGCGTTCGACCATTTCTGCAAACCACGAGCATCCGATCGGAATGATCTCGTCATTGAAATCGTATTCGGGGTGGTGAAGCCCGGCGCTGTCGCCATTTCCCAAGACTATGAAGGCGCCGGGACGTTCCTGCAACATGAACGAGAAGTCTTCGCCCCCCATCACCATCGGTGCTTCGGCACAGCTGCCACCGACGGCAATTGCCGCGGATTCTGCATATCCGGTCTGCTCTTCCGCGTTGATCGTGACCGGAACGCCGCGCGAGTAGGTCACCGTGGCGGTGCCACCCATGGTCGCCGCGACACCTTGCACAACTTCATTCAGTCGCTGTTCGATCAGGTCGCGCATCTCGTTCGAATGGGTGCGGACGGTGCCACGCAGCCGGGCCGATTGCGGGATCACGTTGAACGCATTCGACGAGGTCTCGACCGCCGTGACCGACAGAACGGCCTGCAAGATCGGGTCGGCGTTGCGCGAAACGATGGTCTGCAGGGCCACGATCAGTTGCGACAGCATGACCGTAGTATCCACGGTTTCCTGCGGCTTGGCGGCATGACCGCCGCGGCCTTCAAGATGGACGTCAAACTCGTCCGCCGCCGCCAGCAGAGGCCCGGAGCGAATGGCAAACTGCCCGGTCGGCAGGCCCGGCACGTTGTGCATCGCATAGACTTCCTGGATGCCGAAGCGGTCCATCAAACCGTCCTGGCACATGGCTTCAGCACCGTTGCCGCCTTCTTCGGCCGGTTGAAAGATCACGATCGCGGTCCCATCGAAGTTTCGGGTCTCGGCCAGATATTTGGCGGCGCCCAGAACCATCGCAGTGTGACCGTCATGGCCACAGGCATGCATGGCGCCCGTAGTCTTGGAGGCATATTCCGCTCCCGTCTGCTCCTGCATTGGCAGCGCATCCATATCGGCCCGCAGACCAATCACCCGGCCTTGGGTGTCGGTCCTGCCCTTGATCACGCCGACTACCCCGGTCCGGCCAATTCCGGTCACCACATCGTCGCAACCGAACTCTTTCAGTTTTTCCGCAACCAATGCGCTGGTCCGATGGGTATCGTAGAGAATTTCGGGGTGCTGATGTATGTCGCGCCGCCAACCGGTGATTTCGGGGTGCATTTCGGCAAAACGGTTCTTGATCGGCATGACTGTCTTTCCTGTTTCAGGCGATGGGCATTCGTCGTTCGACAAGCTCGGCGAACCAGCTGCATCCGGCCGGAATGGCCTGGTCGTCGAAATTGTATTCGGGATGGTGGCACATGGCCGTGTCGCCGTTCCCCAAGAAGATGTAGGCTCCGGGCCGTTCTTCAAGCATGTAGGCGAAGTCTTCCGACGGCATGATCGGATCCGTTGCGTCATTGACCTTGCCGGCCACCGCCTCGGCGGCTTCGGCGGCGAAGGCCGTTTCCGCCTCGGAATTCACCGTCACCGGGTAGCCGGGCGTCCAAGTCACGCGGGCTTGGGCGCCAAAAGCCGAGGCTGTGTCTTCGGCGATCCGGCGCACGCGCTCCTCGGCGATGCCACGGTATTCCGGGTCCAGTGTGCGAACCGTGCCCTGCAGCCGGACCGTGTGCGCAATCACGTTCGAGGCGACGCTGTCAGTTTCAAACGTCCCCACCGTCAGCACCACCCGTCGGATCGGATCAACGGTGCGGGATACAACCGATTGCAGCGCAACCACGATGTGCGATGCCACCAAGGTTGTGTCGATGGCTTCATGCGGCGCGGCGGCATGGCCACCTTTGCCGGTCACGACAATCTCGAACTCGTCCGACGACGCCAGCAGCGCGCCGGGCCGGATTGCGAACTCTCCGACAGGCAGGCCGGGCATGTTGTGCAAGCCGTAGACTTCCTGAATGCCCCATCGATCCATAAGCCCATCGCGGCACATGGCCAGACCGCCGGCCCCGCCTTCTTCGGCCGGCTGAAAGATCAGAACCACCGTTCCGTCGAAATTGCGCGTCTCGGCAAGGTATTGCGCAGCGCCGAGCAAGATCGACGTGTGCCCGTCATGCCCGCAGGCATGCATCTTGCCCGGCACGGTCGAGGCATAGTCCAGTCCGGTCGCCTCGTTGATCGGCAAGGCATCCATGTCGGCCCGCAACCCGATCACCCGCCCCTGCGTGTCCGTCCGCCCTCGGATCACGGCCACGACACCGGTTTTACCGATACCCGGCGTGATTTCATCGACACCGAACTCCTTGAGCCTATCGACAACGAAGCCGGCGGTTTCATGAACGTCGTACATCAACTCGGGATGCGCATGCAGGTGCCGCCGCCACTTGGTTATCTCGGCGTGCATTTCGGCAAGTCTGTTTTTGACCGGCATGTTCAACTCTCCGAGCTTCTGACTGAAATCCTGAGTTTCCAGTGCCTCTTTTGGGTCACGCCGCCAGTTTGTAGACCAGACGCTGCATGAAGTCATGGCCGGCGTTGAACTGAGCGATCGTGATGTATTCGTTCGGCTGGTGCGCCTGGGCGATATCTCCAGGCCCACAGATCACGGCCGAGTAACCGGCTTCCTGGAACTGACCGGCTTCGGTGCCATAGCTGACGACATGGGTTGCGTTGTCGCCCGTAAGGGCGCGCACCAGCGTCTCGGCTTCGCCATCGGTTTCCGGGACCAACGCCGGAACGGCAAAGCTGGCCTTCACCTCGATATGGGCGTCCGGATGCACTTGCTGCATCTTCCTTTCCGCCACTCTTACCTGTTCCAGATAGGCTTCTTTCCAAGCTGATGCCTGCTCGCCGGGGACGACCCGGAAATCCATCATGAAACGGCAATCCTTGGCCGTGATGTTGTGCGCAGTGCCGCCCTTGATCATGCCCACGTGGCAGGTTGTCCAAGGAGGATCAAAGACTGCCGCGATGTCGCTGGGGTCTGCCGCCATGTTGATGTCGTTCTGGGCATTTGCCCAGTCGATCAGCGGCGCGGCATACATGATCGCATTGACACCGGTATGCATGATCGAACTGTGCACCTCGTATCCCACCACATGGGTATCATAGCCGAAACTGCCCTTGTGGCCGGTGACGGCTTGCATCATCGATGGCTCGCCCACCACCACGGCCGAGCCCTTGGGCAGAACCTCCTGCATGGCGACGATCATGGGCGGCGCACCGGTGCAGCCGACCTCCTCGTCAAAGCTCAGCGCCAATTGCAGCGGGCGTTTGACGTCGGCGTACTGCGCCTCCACCAGCGCCCAGATAGCGAGGGCGTCAAAGCCCTTCATGTCACAGGTCCCACGTCCGAAATACTTGCCGTCCCGTTCGGTCACGACAAACGGGTCGCTGTCCCAGGGTTGTCCGTCCACCGGCACCACATCCGTGTGACCGGAAAGCACGACCGCGCCTTCCTCCCAGGGGCCGACATGGGCAAACAGGGCCGCCTTGTGCGGCTGGTCCGGATCCGGCCATCTGTGAGCGCGGATTCCGTGGCCGTTCAGGTAGTCTTCGACCCAGTCGATCAGCGGCAGGTTGCTGTCGCGGCTGACGGTGGGAAACGAGATCAGCTTGGTCATGATCTCAAGCGGAGTCAGGCGCTGTGGCATATGGGTCAGTAGCCGCTGTCGGTCGTCAGGATGAAGTGGCCCGGCTCGACCTCGCGGTATTCCGAAGGCGCAGGCTCATAGCCGATTGGGTGAATTGGAGACGGGATCGGTTTGAAATTCAGATCTTTTTCCGTTTTGCGCTGATTGGGATCGGCGATCGGAACCGCCTTCATCAATGCCTGCGTATAGGGGTGCTGTGGGTTCTCGAAAACACGCGCCCTTGGGCCCAGTTCGACGATCCGGCCCAGATACATCACACCCACGTGGTGGCTGACCCGCTCAACCACGGCCATGTCGTGGCTGATAAACAGATAGCTCAGCCCAAGTTCGGACTGCAATTCCATCATCAGGTTCAGAACCTGCGCCTGAACGGAAACGTCCAGCGCGGAAACGGCTTCGTCCGCAATGATCAGTTTCGGGTTCAGGGCCAGCGCCCGGGCAATCGCAATTCGCTGCCGTTGCCCACCCGACATTTCGTGCGGGAACCGGCGCATGAAGCTGCGTGGCAGGTGCACCTTGTCGAACAGCTGTGCGACCCGGTCCTGCAATTCCGACCCCGACGCGACGCCATAGTTGCGCATCGGCTCGGCCACCTGATCAACCAACTGCATCTGCGGGTTCAGCGATGCGAATGGGTCCTGAAAGATCATCTGCATGTCCAGGCGGGCCTTGCGCAGGCCCTTCTGGTCCAGCTTCATGATGTCCACACCATCAAGACTGATTTCACCGGCCATGGGCTCGATCAACCGCAGGATCGAGCGTCCGGCCGAGGATTTTCCACAACCCGACTCCCCGACGAGGCTCAGCGTCTGCCCTCTGTTCAGGGTGAACGAGACATCTTCGACCGCGTGCACATTCGAAATGGTGCGGCGCAGGATCCCGCCTTTTACCGGGAACCGCGTGGTCAGGTTCCGGACTGACAGCAATACATCCTCGGTTCCGGGAATCGGGGCGATCTTCTGTCCTTCAACACCCAGCAACTTCATCGGCTCGGGGGCGGATTTTCCGCGCATTTCACCCAGCTTGGGCACCGCAGCCAGCAGAGCCTTGGTGTAGTCATGCTGGGGATTCTCGAAAATCTCGGTGACGGTGCCCTCTTCGACCTTGTTGCCGCGGTACATGACGACGACCCTGTCGGCCATCTGGGCGACCACGGCCATGTCATGGGTGATGAACATGACCGCCGTGCCGGTTTCACGCTTCAGCCGGTCCATCAAGGCGAGGATCTCGGCCTGGATCGTCACGTCCAGAGCCGTGGTGGGTTCATCGGCGATCAGCAGGCGCGGCTCGCAGGCCATGGCCATTGCGATCACAACCCGCTGGCGCATCCCGCCCGACAATTCGTGCGGATACTGCTTGAGCCGCCGCTCGGGTTCTGGGATGCGGACCTGTTTCAGCAGCTCCAAGGCGCGTGCTTCGGCTTGGGACTTGGACATATCCTTGTGAATCCGCAACCCTTCGGTCAGTTGTCGCCCGACCGTGAAAACGGGGTTCAGCGCCGTCATCGGTTCCTGAAAGATCATCCCGATTTCGTTGCCGCGAATCTGCTTCATGAGGTCCTGATCGGCTTTGGCCAGATCCAGCTCGGTCCCGTCGTTACGGTCGAAAATCAACTGTCCGCCGGCGATTTCACCCCCGCCGAATTCAACAAGGCGCATCAATGACAACGAAGATACGGACTTGCCCGATCCCGATTCGCCCACGATGCAGACGGTTTCGCCCGGACGGACCTCGAACGAGACGTCCTCGACCCCGACGACGGGCCCATCCTTGGTTTGGAATTCGACCCGAAGTTCCCTGATCTGGGCGATAGGCTGATCCAGCACGCGAGCGCTCCCCTTGGCTGCATGAGTGTTTTGATTGCCGAACGCTAAGGCGGGCTGACAGGAAAAGTCAAACGCATTGCCAGTTTCGCTGCGGCAAGGCTTGCAATTTCTGCAAACTCTGTTTCGATACCCCGCGTAACCGTGCCGAGAAATTGGGCGTAGTGCGCAGACATTTGCGCAATTGTCTTTTGTTTCAGTGGCTTGAGCCCGGCACGGCAACGCCAAATCCGCAGGCCTTGCGGAGAAAATCGAGACACGAATGTGTCCAACAAGGAGTGTATGATGAAAATCAAAACCCTTTTGCTTGGTGCGATTGCAAGCACGGCGATGGCCCCGATGGCCATGGCCGAGCGCGGATCGGACGGCAACGTCAGCATCATCTATTGGCAAGCACCCTCGATCCTGAACCCGTTCCTGTCGGGCGGCACCAAAGACGTCGAAGCGGCCTCGCTGGTGATCGAACCTCTGGCCCGCTACGACCAGGACGGCAACATGGTGCCGTATCTGGCAGCCGAAATCCCGACCGTCGAAAACGGCGGCGTGAGCGAGGACCTCACCTCGATCACGTGGAAGATCGCTCCGGGGATCACCTGGTCGGATGGCACGCCGTTCACCTCGGCCGACGTGAAATTCACCGCCGATTACTGCATGGACCCCGAAGGGGGCTGTGCGCAGGTGACCAAGTTCGAAGGCGTCACCAGCGTCGAAGCTGTGGATGATCTGACCGTCAAGGTCACTTTCGACAAGCCGACCCCGTTCCCCTACGGTCCGTTCGTCGGCGGCGAAAGCCCGATCATTCAGGCCGCTCAGTTCGCGGACTGCATGGGCGCGAAAGCTCCGGAATGCACCGAGCAGAACTTCAACCCGATCGGCACCGGCCCGTTTGTCGTCACCGAGTTCAAGCCGAACGACGTGATCACCTTCAAGGCCAACGACAACTATCGTGACCCGGCGAAACCGGCCTTCGCAACCGTGACCTTCAAGGGCGGCGGCGATGCGACTGCGGCCGGTCGCGCCGTGATGGAAACCGGCGAGTTCGACTATGCCTGGAACCTGCAGCTGGCGCCCGAAGTGATCGCGCAGATGCAGGAAGGCGGCAAAGGCACTCCGGTGGCAGGCTTTGGCCCGCTGGTCGAGCGCATCATGCTGAACCAGACCAACCCGTCGCCCGAATTGCCGGAAGGCGAGCGTTCGACAGCCAAGCACCCGCACCCGTTCCTGCAGGACCCGGCGGTGTACAAGGCTATGTCGATGGCAATCGACCGCCCGCTGCTGGTTGAGATCGGCTATGGCCAAGCGGGTAAAGTGACCTGCAACTGGGTGCCGGCTCCGGCTGCGTTCAACTCGACCTCGATGACCTGCGACACGCAGGATATCGAAGGCGCCAAGAAACTGCTGGATGATGCCGGCATCGTCGACACCGACGGCGACGGCGTCCGCGAGAAGGATGGCGTTCCGCTGAAAATCGTCTATCAGACGTCGACCAACGCCGTCCGTCAGGACTTCCAGGCGCTGATCAAGGAGTGGTGGAGCCAGATCGGCATTGAAACCGAACTGCGCAACATCAACGCCTCGGTCTTCTTCGGTGGTGACCCGGGCTCGCCCGACACGTTCCAGAAGTTCTATGCGGACGTTGAAATGTACGCCAACACCTTCAACGGCACCGACCCGCAAAGCTATCTGGGCAACGGCCTGTGCGACAAGGCACCGCGTCCCGAGACCCAGTGGCAGGGTGAGAACATCAGCCGCTTCTGCAACGAAGAGTTCGACAAGCTGCACGCCCAACTGGCGCAGACCGCCGGTCTGGAGCAGCGCGCCGAAATCGCGAAGCAGCTGAACGACATCATGGTTCAGAACGGCGGCATGATCCCGCTGGTCCACCGTGGTCGTCTGTCGGCCCATGCAAACACTCTGGGCGGTGTCGTCCTGAACGTGTGGGACAGCGAACTGTGGAACATCGCTGACTGGTACCGCAAGACCGGTTCCTAAGCGCTAGCCTTGCACAGCCGCGTCCCGATCTGTATCGGGGCGCGGTCTTTCGCAAGTTCCACCAACAAGAAGACGCATATAAAGGCGCCTCTTAATGCTCAACTTCACCATTCGACGACTGATCCTGGCCGTTCCGACGCTCTTGTTCATCAGCCTCGTCATCTTCCTGCTGCTCGAGCTCGCCCCCGGCGACCCGATGGCACAGGTTCCGCTTACCGTTCCGCCCGAAGTCAAAGAGAAGATGCGCGAGGCGCTTGGCCTCGGCCAGCCGATGCATGTCCGGTTCTGGAAATGGATCGTGCAGTTCTTCTGGATCGAACCGCAGGTTTTGGTCGACCACATCTTTGGTACCACCTTTTCCGAAGGTGACCTGCGTGTGATTTCGTGGCAGACCCGCTCGCCCGTCATGGATATCGTCGTTCAGCGTATCCCGCAGACCCTGTGGGTTGTCGGCACCGCCTATGTGGTCGCCATCCTGATCGCCCTGCCCATCGGTATCTATTCGGCCTATCGCCAGTATTCCTGGTTCGACCAGATGGGCACCTTCGTGTCGATGGTCGGCTTCTCGGTTCCGCCGTTCTTCTCGGGGGTGCTGGTGATCGTGATCTTCTCGGTCCAGTTGGGCTGGTTCCCGTCGATCTATGACACGACGCATGTGGTCAATGACTGGGACAGCTTCGTCGTTCAGCTGAAACAGATGATCATGCCCGTGATGGTGCTGGCGCTGCAGATCACCGCGCAGCTCAGCCGGTTCATGCGCGCCTCGATGCTGGACAACCTCAACCAGGATTACGTCCGTACTGCGCGGGCCAAGGGCCTGAGCGAATACACCGTCGTCATGGTGCATGTCCTGCGCAACTCGATGATCCCGGTGGTCACCGTGATCGCTCTGGGTATTCCGGCGATCTTTGGTGGCGCGATCATCACCGAGCAGGTGTTCAAGGTGAATGGCATCGGCCAACTGCTGATCGGCGCCATTCAGGCAAATGACCTGCCCATGGTGCAGACGCTGACCTTCATCTTTGCCGTGTTGATCGTCCTGTTCAACCTGATCGCAGACGTTCTTTACGGAATTCTGGACCCGAGGATCCGCTATGACTGATCACAATCAATCAGACACGCTGGTCCCTGATGAGGGCCTTGCGCCGGCCTCGACGGCCTTGCCGACTGCCGACGTAATGGAAGAACTGACCACCCCACCTCGCAGCCAGTGGCGCGACGTGTGGGACCAGTTCAAGACCCACAAGGGCGCCATGATCGGCGCGATGCTGTTCATCTTCATCGTCGCGGCCGTCTATCTGGGCCCGTTCCTGTGGACCATCGACCCGACCCAGATCGACATCCGTGCCCGAAACCAGGGGCCCAGCTGGGCCCATCCGTTCGGCACCGATCAGCTGGGCCGGGACATCATGGCGCGAATGATGTCTGGGGGGCAGACCTCGGTATCGGTCGGCATCACCGCGATGCTGCTGGCGCTGTTCCTGGGGTCGTTCATCGGCGTGGTTGCCGGGTTCTTCAAACGGCTGGACGGGCCGCTGATGCGCCTGACCGATCTGTTCCTGGCCCTGCCGCTGCTGCCGCTGCTGCTGGTGATGATGCTGCTGTTCCGCGAGCCTCTGTCCGCTGCGTTCGGGCTTGAACGTGGGATCTTCATCCTGATCGTCTGCGCCATCGGCATCACCTCGTGGATGCCTACGGCGCGGATCGTGCGCGGCGACGTGCTGGCCATCAAGGAACGCGAGTTCGTTCTGGCCGCCCGCTCGATCGGCACCAGCAACACGCAGATCATCACACGGCACATCCTGCCCAACGTGCTGTCGCCGATCATGGTGTCGGCCACGCTGGGCATCGCCACGGCGATCATCACCGAAAGCGCGCTGTCCTTCCTAGGGCTGGGCTTCCCGCCTGACTTCCCCACCTGGGGCCGGCTGCTGTTCGATGGCGTCGACTATCTGCAGCAGTACCCCGAGCGTGTGTTCTGGCCCGGCCTGGCGATCTCGCTGACCGTTCTCAGCGTGAACTATCTGGGCGACGGCCTGCGCGATGCGCTCGATCCGCGGATCCGCGGACGCTGAACCAAAGTCAGTCGGCGCGCCTGAGCGCGCCGGCCAACACCACGATCACCACTGCCAGCGGCAGCAGGACGGCAAAGGCCAGCCGCAGTGACAGGAAGCCCGCCAGAAGCCCGATCAGCGGCGGACCGATAAGCAGACCTCCGTACCCCAAGGTGGCGACACTGGCGATGGCCTGCCCCGGCGGAACATGCGGGTCATTCGCCGCCCGGCTGAAAGCCAGCGGCATGATCACCGCATAGCCCACGCCCATCATCGCGAACCCAGCCAGCGCCCCGACCGCGCCACCGGCCGATACCACCAGGAACACGCCAACGGCCGCACAGGCTCCGCTGACCCGGGCCACCGGCACCGGGCCGAACCGGGCGATCACGAGGCCCCCCAGCAGACGCACCGCGACCATGGCCACCGAAAAGACGGCATAGCCCAGTGCTGCAACGCTTTCAGCCACACCCGTGACATCCCGCAGAAAGATGGCGCTCCAGTCAGCCACTGCCCCCTCGCCCAGCGCGCCGCACATCGCGGTAAGCCCGACCAGAACCAGAACGCCGCTGGGCAAAGCAAAGATCGCGTTGCCGTCGGACTGCACCCGCCGCGACGTCCATCGGACCCAGGACAACGCAAGCGCCAACGCCACGGTTGCCCCGCCGGCCAGCAGAAAATGCGGCAACACGTCAAGCTGCAGCTGAACCGCGCCATAGCCGCTGAGCGCTCCCAACCCGGCACCTAGGCTCCACATCGCGTGAAACGAGGACATCACCGGTTTGGCATAGGTCTGCTCGACCTCGGCGGCCCAGGCGTTCATGGCCACATCCATTGAGCCGTGGAAGGCCCCGAAGATGAACAGGAACGCAGCCAGCATGGCGAAGCTGTCGGCGGCCGCAAGAAGGATCAGTGAGGCTGTGTACAGGACCGCGATCACCCGCGTCACGGTCACCGCGCCAAACCTGTCGGTCAGGCGTCCGGTGACTGGAAAGGAACACACCGCCCCGGCCGCCATGAACAGCAGGCCATAGCCCAGTTCCTCGTGGCTCAGCCCCAGACGGTCACGGACGGCTGGAATGCGCGAGGCCCAGATCCCAAACAGGGCGCCGTTCAGGATGAACATGGCGGCCACGGCCCGCCAGGCTGAAACCAATCCGATCATGAAACCTGCCCCGCCTGCGAAATATCTGCCTCGCAGAAATACAGGCCGCGCGCCGGTTGGCAAGCCGCGCTATTCCAGCTTGCGGCGGATGCGGCGCACGGCCAGCCAGACAAGCGCCACTACAGGCAGCGTCACGCCCGCGGTCAGCATCCCCTTGCTGATCCCCGCATTGGTCAACGGGTACAGCAGGTAACTGACCAGCGACACGGCGTAATAGCTGATAGCGACCACCGACAGACCTTCGACCGTGTGCTGCAATCGCAGCGCCAGATCCGCCCGGCGGTCCATGCTCTCCAGCAAGGCCTGGTTCTGCGCGCTGCGCTCGACATCGACGCGCGTCCGCAGCAGGTCACCGGCGCGAATGGCCCGGTCCGAAAGTGCCTGCAGCCGCCGCTCGGTTGCCTTGACCGTGCGCATGGCCGGGTCATAGCGGCGCATCATGAAATCGGCGAATGTCTGACGCCCGTGGAAACGATCCTCGCGCAGCGCCTCGATCCGCTGGTGCACGATGGCCTCATAGGCCCCCGTCGCGGCAAAGCGAAAGGCCGAACGCGCCGACAACGTCTCGAGCTCGGTCGAGGTGGCCAGCAATTGCGGCAGCAGATCGTCGGGATGGGTCGTGTCCTTGGTCATCTCGCCCATCAACTGGGTCAGTTGTCGGTCCAACTCGCCGATCTGGGGCATCAGGGCCTTGACCCGAGCAAAGCCCAACATGGACATCGCCTTGTAGGTCTCGATCTCGCACAGGCGTTGGATGATCCGGCCGGTGCGCCTGCGCCCGGTGCCCTCGGACACGAACAGGGCAAACCGCATGTGACCCGCTGGGTCGATGCGAAAATCGCTGGCGCAGATCGCCGAGTCGTCCAGCACCCGCGACACCGCCAGGCTTTCCGGCTCGAACCAATCCGCCAGCGTGGCTTGCGTGGCCCCGTCATCCGGGCGCGGCACCACCCGCAGCATGATCGAGGTCACGCGCTGGCCCGGACTGGCCATCAGCCAGTCGGGGGGGAATACCTCGAAATCGGCGGGGTTGAACGCGCGCTCGCTGACATTCTGAGTAATGGCCGTATAGGTCACGAATTCCGTGTGGTGCTCCCACTTCAACCAATGCCGACCGATCTGGCCGGCATAGTGGGTGGCATCGGGCTGCGGATGCTGCGCCCCGTGACGGTCCAGCAGGTCGATCAGGTGGGCCATATCTTCGGCCCGGTCGCGCGCAACCGCGGCGACCGGTTTCTTGATCGCAAGGAAGACAACCGTGCAGGGCGCCTGCGCCACAGGGAACGGCCGCGCATGCAATTCATTGGCCAGCGCATAGCGCAGCGGATGATCCTCGATTGGCGTCATGAACGGCTCCTTGTGTTCCGGGCACTATACGACACCGGAGGATTTCATCAATTCTCTTTTATTTCATATACTTACGTGGATACCGCGGTATACAAGCCGGCTATCTCATTGATTTGGCTGCCAGAGCTCAATGGGATTGCCCTCGGGGTCGTGCAAGCGGGCGAATTTTCCGATCTCGCTGTTCCATTCGTCACGGGTCTCCACCTCGATTCCAGCCGCACGCAGTTGGTCGACCATGGCCGCCAAATCGTCGACTCGGAAATTGATCATCCATTGTTGCGCCGCATCGCCGAAATAGTCCGTGTCTGCGGCGAAAGGGGCAAACACGGTGTAGCCTTCGCGCTGCTTCCACGGGACCGGGTCATAGTGATTGACGCCCAGATGGGCATCGTACCATTGCGACAGAGCCTTCGGATCGCGGGCGCGAAAGAACACGCCGCCGATGCCGTTTACCTTATGCATGGAACACCTCCTGCCGATTGGGGTTGATACGGCATCATACCCTGAAACGAAAAAAGGCGCCCGCGAAGGGCGCCTTTTCCAAGGATATGAGCCACAGATCAGTCGATCATTGGCAGCAGCTTGTCCAGCGACTGCTTGGCGTCGCCATAGAACATGCGGGTGTTTTCCTTGTAGAACAGCGGGTTTTCGATGCCCGAATAACCGGTGCCCTGCCCGCGTTTCGAGACGATCACCTGCTTGGCCTTCCAGCATTCCAGAACCGGCATCCCGGCAATGGGGCTGTTCGGGTCTTCCTGTGCCGCAGGGTTCACGATGTCGTTCGAGCCAATGACGATCGCGACATCCGTTTCCGGAAAGTCGTCGTTGATCTCGTCCATTTCCAGCACGATGTCATAGGGCACTTTGGCCTCGGCCAGCAGCACGTTCATGTGGCCCGGAAGACGGCCCGCGACGGGGTGGATGGCAAAGCGCACATTCTTGCCCTTCGCGCGCAGCTTGCGGACCAGTTCGCTGACCGATTGCTGCGCCTGCGCCACCGCCATTCCGTAGCCGGGGATGATGATGACGCTGTCGGCATCGTTCAACGCTGCTGCAACACCGTCGGCGTCGATCGCCACCTGTTCGCCTTCGACCTCCATCTGGGGCCCCGAAGTGCCGCCAAAGCCGCCCAGGATCACGCTGACAAAGTGACGGTTCATCGCCTTGCACATGATGTAGGACAGGATCGCGCCCGACGAGCCGACCAGCGCGCCGACCACGATCAGCAGGTCGTTGCCCAATGAGAAACCGATCGCAGCCGCCGCCCAGCCCGAGTAGCTGTTCAGCATCGACACCACCACTGGCATGTCGGCGCCGCCGATGCCCATGATCAGGTGATAGCCGATGAACAGCGCCGCCAGCGTCATCAGGAACAGCGGGAAGAAGCCACCCGAAGCGGTGTACCAGATCAGACAGATCAGCGAGAGGCCCGCCGCCGCCGCGTTCAGCGCATGCCCGCCCGGCAGTTTGGTGGCCGCCGAGGTGACCTTGCCGGCCAGTTTTCCATATGCCACGACCGAACCGGTAAAGGTGATCGCACCGATGAAGATACCCAGGAACAGTTCGACATGCAGAATGGCCAGCTCGGCCGGGGTTTTCTTGGCGATCAGTTTCGCGAAGGCGCCTAGATCCGACAGGTCGGCATCCTTGGCCGCGTCAACGATCGCAAAGACTTCGGCGACATTCTTGATCTCGAAATGGGCGTTGTACCCGACGAAAACCGCCGCCAGACCCACAAGCGAGTGCATGGCGGCCACAAGCTGCGGCATCTCGGTCATCTGGACGCGCTGCGCCACGTATTGACCGATCAGACCACCGCCGATGATCAGCAGCAGCGACAGCAGCCACAGGCCCGATCCGGGACCGACCAGCGTGGCGAAAACCGCCAGCGCCATTCCAACGATGCCGTACCAGACCGCGCGCTTGGCGCTTTCCTGGTTCGACAGGCCGCCGAGCGAAAGGATGAACAGAACAGCCGCAACGACATAGGCGGCAGTGGTGAAGCCAAATTCCATGTGCCCGGCCTCCTTAAGATTTCTGGAACATGGCGAGCATGCGCCGGGTTACGAGGAAACCGCCGAAGATGTTGATCCCGGCCATGAAGATCGACAGCGCCGCCAGCAGAATGACGAGGAAAGACCCCGACCCGATTTGCATCAACGCGCCCACGATGATGATCGAGGAAATCGCGTTGGTGATCGCCATCAACGGTGTGTGCAGACTGTGGCTGACGTTCCAGATCACCTGGAAGCCCACGAAGACGGCCAGCACGAAGACGATGAAATGCTGCATGAAGCTGGCAGGAGCCACCAGCCCCACCAGCAGCATCAGCGCACCGCCCACGCCCAGCAGGGTGACCTGTTGCTTGGTCTGCGCCTTGAAGGCAGCGATCTCTTGCGCGCGCTTTTCTTCGGGCGTCAGTTCCTTGACCTCGGCTTTGGGTTTGGCGGCGATGGCCTGCACCTTGGGCGGTGGCGGTGGGAAGGTGATCTCACCTTCGTAGGTGACGGTCGCGCCACGGATCACGTCATCTTCCATGTTGTGATTGATCTGACCGTCCTTGTCCGGGGTCAGGTCAGTCATCATGTGACGGATGTTGGTCGCATACAGCGACGAGGACTGAGCCGCCATCCGGCTGGGGAAGTCAGTATAGCCGATGATTGTCACGCCATTGTCGGTCACGACCTTTTCATCCGGCACGGTGCCTTCGACATTGCCTCCACGCTCGGCCGCAAGGTCCACAATGACCGATCCGGGCTTCATGGCCTTGACCATATCCTCAAGCCACAGCTTGGGGGCCGGGCGGTTGGGGATCAGGGCCGTAGTGATGACGATGTCCATCTCGGGCGCAAGCTCGCGGAACTTGGCCAGCTGCGCATTGCGGAACTCCTCGGACTGAACCGAAGCATACCCACCGGTGGCCGAGCCATCCTGCTGTTCCTCTTCAAAGTCCAGATAGACGAATTCGGCGCCCATCGACTCGACCTGTTCAGCGACCTCTGGGCGCACATCGAACGCATAGGTGATCGCGCCAAGCGACGTCGACGTCCCGATGGCGGCCAGACCTGCCACGCCGGCACCGACGATCAGAACCTTGGCCGGCGGTACCTTGCCCGCGGCCGTCACCTGGCCGGTGAAGAAGCGGCCAAAATTGTTGCCCGCCTCGATCACTGCACGATACCCGGCGATGTTGGCCATCGAAGACAAAGCGTCCATCTTCTGCGCGCGGCTGATGCGGGGCACCATTTCCATCGCGATGACATTGGCGCCCTTGGCTTTCGCCAATTCCATCCCTTCTTCGTTCCCTGCCGGGTTGAAGAACGAGATCAGCGTCTTGCCCTTGGTCAGACGCTTCATTTCGGTCTCGGTGGGCACGCGCACCTTGGCGATGATGTCCGACGATTTCCACAAAGAGGCAGCTGTCTTGACGATTTCGACCCCGACGGCCTCGTAAGCCTCGTCTGAGAAACCGGCGGCAGCACCAGCCCCCTTCTCGATGGCGCATTCATAGCCCAATTTCTGCAGCTGCACGGCTGACTCCGGAGTCATCGCGACCCGGTTCTCGCCTTTCAGTATTTCCTTTGGCGTGCCTATTTTCACCGGCAAGTCCCCCTAATTTTCACTCTGACCGAGCGGGTGGTCGGTATTGTTTGTTAAGCAAAGATCTATCCTGCGCAACATTATTTCGCAAGCGCAGCATTCATTACGTTGTGTCACGGGTCGGCGCATTTCAGATCCACCGACGGGTTTTGCGTTCGTAACGCGCGAAATCCGCACGGAAGGTGCGGCGCAGGCGGTCCTCTTCGGGCAGGATGAACCGCCGTTCCAATACCCAGACGAACACAGGAACCAACACCAGCGACAACACGGCATCGAAGCGCAGGATCAACCCGGCAAGGATCAGGACATCGCCCAGATAGATCGGATTGCGGCTGCGTTTGTAGATGCCCGACTGCACCATTGCGGTGGGTGTTTCATGCGGAATGACCGTCGTACGGTGACGGCGGAATTCTACGATGGCCAGAACCGCCAGCAGGATACCCCCACCAATCAGCAACCCGCTTAGCAGGTCGGTCAACCCGCCTTCCAGCGACAGGCCGAGCGACAGATAACGGCCCTGCAACCAGGCCAACACCGCGAAGCCCAAAAGCCACAGTGGCGGTACGTCGATACGGCGCATGAGCATCCCTTTTGAACGACGACATGCACCGGCACATGTCGCTTCCGGGCCAAGTCCTACCGCTTTCAGACCCCGATGGCAAAGCATCTTGGCCTTGCGGTCGAATATTGTGCACCCGGGCCACAAACAGGCGGGCGTGGACAGCCCGGCACCGATCCGATACCCCGGGTCGGACACAAGAAAACACCGGGATTTATCATGACCGACTTCGCCGCCACCAAAGCCATGTTCCACCTGCCGGAAGGAGTTCTGTATCTGGACGGCAACTCGCTGGGCCCTTTGCCCAAGGCGGCGGCCGCAAAGGTACAGAAGATGCTGACCGAGGAATGGGGCCAGATGCTGATCACGGGGTGGAACAAGGCCGGATGGATGGGCATGCCGACCGACCTGGGCGATCGGATCGGCCGCTTGATCGGCGCCGCCCCCGGCACGATCGTGGTGGGCGACACGCTGTCGATCAAGGTCTTTCAGGCGGTTGCCTCGGCGTTGGAGCTGAACCCGGGGCGCAAGGTGGTCCTGTCGGACAATGGCAACTTCCCTTCCGATCTCTACATGGCTGACGGGCTGCTGCGCTCGCTGGGCGAGGAGTACGAGCTTCGGGTCGTGGACCCCGAGACCGTGGCCGAGCACATTACCGATGAAGTCGCCGTGCTGATGCTGACCGAAGTCGACTATCGCACCGGCCGCAGGCACGACATGAAGGCGCTGACCGAGCTGGCCCATGCGCGCGGCGTCATCACGGTGTGGGATCTGGCCCACTCTGCCGGGGCCATCCCGGTGGACCTGGCCGGCTGCAACGCCGATTTCGCGGTCGGGTGCACCTATAAATACCTCAACGGTGGTCCGGGCGCCCCGGCCTTCATCTATGTCGCGCCGAAATGGGCCGACACCGCGCGCCCGGCCCTGTCAGGCTGGCTGGGGCACGAGGCGCCGTTTGCCTTCGACCTGGACTATCGCCCCGGCGCAGGCATCGAGCGCATGCGCGTCGGCACGCCCCCGGTGATCCAGATGACCGCGCTGGCCGCGGCGATGGATATCTGGGACATGGCCGACATGGATGACGTGCGCGCCAAGTCCATCGCCCTGACCGAACAGTTCATCCAGCAGGTCGAGGCCACCTGCCCCGATCTGGAACTGGCCAGCCCCCGCGACCCCGCGATGCGTGGCAGCCAAGTCTCGTTCCGGTTTGCCGACGGGTACGCGGCGATGCAGGCCTTGATCGCCCGCGGCGTGATCGGGGATTTCCGCGCGCCCGACATCATGCGGTTCGGCTTCACGCCGCTGTATATCGACGAATGCGACGTGTCGCGCGCCGTCGAGATCCTGACTGACATCATGCAGAACCGTTTGTGGGACAGACCGGAATTCAAGGTCCGGCAGCGGGTTACCTGACCTCAAGCCCCGCGCCGATCAGCGCGGACAACTGGGCAATGCGCTGCTCGAACTCCTCGGCGTTCGAGGCGGTCATCTTGATCCCCTTCAGCGCGGCGGTGATGGTCCGCGCGGTCTCGGCCGGTCCGTCCGGCAGGCGCACGCGACCGGCCGCCAGTTCGCGCTTTAGCCATTCAGCGTAGAGATCCGCCAGCGCCGCCTCGCCCTCGGCCACGATGTCGGCAGCGGTGGACTTGCTGGTATCCAGCATCTCCAGCCCATGCGGCGAGGCCAGTATGGCCGCCATCCCGGCGATCTGCGCATCAATCGCCCGCGCCAGGATCTCGGACACCGCTCCGTCGCCCTGCAGCGCATGTGCCACCGTCGCGATCTTTTCGGCGTAATGCGCCTGTGTCAGGCTGCGAACGATGGCATCTTTGTTCTTGTAATGCAGATAGACCGCTGGACGGGACATGCCCGCGCCGCGCGCTATGTCATCCATCGAGGTCTTGCGGAACCCATAGGCGGAAAAGGCCTGAAACGCCGAAGTCAGGATCGCCTTTGCCCGTGTATCATCCAGTTTTTCCGCCATGAATTGACCTCTGACAGTTTCGCGCGAAATTGTCAATTGACGCAATGACATTTTTCATCAATTATGTCAGAAACCAGCCACAGCCAAAAGAGGTGCGCCATGGCGACCACGCTGACGATCAACGGAAAGCCACATCAGGTCGATCTGCCCGACGATGTCCCCCTTCTGTGGGTGCTGCGCGACGAGGTGGGCCTGACCGGAACCAAGTTCGGCTGTGGGGTGGCCGCCTGCGGAGCCTGCACGGTGCATATCGATGGCGAGGCCGTCCGTTCGTGCCAGGTTGCCCTGTCCGATGTCTGGGGCGAGGTCACCACGATCGAAGGGTTGGGGACGCCCGACAACTTGGCCACGATCCAGCAGGCCTGGGTCGACCATCAGGTCGCGCAATGCGGCTATTGCCAGTCGGGGCAGATCATGCAGGCCGCCGCGCTGCTGGCCGAAAACCCTGCCCCCTCTGACGAAGAAATCGACGAGGCGATGCAGGGCAACCTGTGCCGCTGCGGCACCTACCCCCGCATCCGCGCCGCGATCCACGACGCCGCCGCCAAGCTGAAGGAGGCCTGATCCATGGCCAGCATCGGAAAAATCCTGCGCCGCACCTTCTTGATCGGATCAGCCGCCATCGTCGGTGGCGTGGCTTTCGGCGTCTATTTCGTCAACCGCCCCGCCAAGAACCCGCTGAAACCAGGCGACGGCGAAGCGGCCCTGAACCCCTTCATCCTGATCGACCAGAACGGCGTGACCCTGTTTGCGCCCCGCGCCGAGATGGGCCAGGGCGTCAAAACCACATGGGCCGCCCTGATTGCCGAGGAACTGGACGTGGATCTGGATCAGGTCACCGTTCTGCACGGACCAGCGGCGGCGGCCTATTACAACTCGGCCCTAATCGGCGAGAGCCTGCCCAACAAGGGCTATGACGTCTCGAACTTCCAGCACAATCTGGGCGAGGCCCTGGGCGTGATCGGCAAGGCGCTCAGCCTGCAGGTCACCGGCGGCTCGACCTCGATGAAGGACGGGTTCGAGCGAATGCGCGCGGCTGGTGCCTCCGCCCGCGAGACGCTGAAACAGGCCGCCGCCGACCGACTGGGGGTGGATCGGGCTCAGTTGAAGACCGCTTCGGGCCATGTCATCGCGCCTGATGACAGCAAGATCGCCTATACCGAACTGGCTGCCGAAGTGGCGCAGATGAAGCCAATCGAAGCAGAACTGCGCGACCCGTCCGAGTGGCGTTATCTGGGCCGGACCCTGCCGCGTCTGGACATGGTGGAAAAGGCCACCGGCACCGCCCAGTTCGGCGTTGACGTGCGCCTGCCCGGCATGAAATTCGCAAGCGTTCGGATGAACCCTAGGCTGGGCGGTCAGATGAACGGTTTCGATGACAACGCCGCCAAGGCAATGCCGGGTGTCGAAAAGGTCGTCGATCTGGGCAACGGTGTTGCGGTTATCGCCACCAACACCTGGCTTGCCAACCAGGCGGTCGAGGCCATCGACGTCGATTGGGGCGAGGCCCCCTATCCGCCCGAAACTGACGCCATCTTTGCCGAGATCGCCAAGGCCTTCGACGCGGACCCGAACTCGACCATGCGCGATGATGGCGATGTCAGCACCGTTCCCGAAGGCGCGACAGTGATCGAGGCCGAATACACGGTCCCCTACCTGGCCCACGCCACGATGGAACCGATGAATGCCACCGCGCTGTTCACCGGCGACGCGTTGGAACTGTGGTGCGGCAACCAGGCCCCCACGCTGATTCAGTTCCGCGTTGCCAACACCGCGGGTCTGGACACCGAAGCCGTCCAAATCCACACCACCTATCTGGGCGGCGGGTTTGGTCGCCGCGGAGAGCTGGATTTCGGCGACATAGCCACCAAGGTGGCAATGGCCATGCCCGGCACTCCGGTCCAGACGACCTGGAGCCGCGAAGAGGATATGCGCCACGACTACTACCGCCCGGGTGCGATGGCGCGGATGCGCGGTGCGGTTCAGGATGGTAAGGCAGTGCTCATCGATGGTGCAGTTGCCGCGCAGTCCTGCACGCAGCAAGCCGTCGAGCGCTATACCGGCATGCCCGGCGCCGGCCCGGACAAGGTGCTGGTCGAAGGGTTCTTCAATCAGCCCTACGCGGTGCCGAACTATCGCATGAGCGGCCACATCGCCGAACTGAAGATCCCGGTCGGTTTCTGGCGCTCGGTCGGAAACAGCCACAACGGCTTCTTCCACGAGACCTTCATCGACGAGATGGCCCATGCCGCCGGACGCGACCCGCTGGAGTTCCGGCTGGAATTGATGCGCGACGAACATGCGCCCTCGGCCGGGTGCCTCGAGGCGGTGCGCGACATGTCCGGCTGGACGGGCAAGACCCCCGATGGCGTGGGCCGCGGCGTGGCCTTCACCTACAGCTTCGGCACCCCGGTCGCGCAGGTGATCGAGGTGGTCGACGAAGACGGCACCATCCGCATCAGCAAGGCCTGGATCGCCTGTGACATTGGGCTGGCCCTTGACCCCGAAAACGTCAAGGCGCAGATGTTCGGCGGCATGATGTATGGCCTGTCGGCGGCTTGTTACGGCGAGATCACCTTCGCCGATGGCGAGGTCGAACAGTACAACTTCCCCGACTATGACGCGCTGCGCATGCACACCGCACCGCAGGTCGAGGTTCAGGTGCTGGAAACCAACCGCTTCATGGGTGGCGCGGGTGAACCCGGCACGCCGCCCTCGATGCCGGCGCTGGGCAACGCGCTGTTTGACCTGACCGGCCAACGCGCGCGGACCCTGCCGCTCAACAAACAGTTCAACCTGCTGGTGTGAAACAAAAAAGACCGGCGCGGTGATTGTCGCGCCGGTCTTTTGAAGAAATCTGAAAGCTGACTTTTAGGCCGATTGCCGCACCGGCGTCGGCATGGCGCCTGCCGACCAAGCCCGCACCGCGTCGCCAAAAGCCTGAAACAGGGGCCGCGACACCGGGTCATTCGCCGCATCCCATTCCGGGTGCCACTGAACCGACAAGGTAAAACCGGGCGCATCCTGGATATAGATCGCCTCGGGTGTACCATCCGGCGCGTGGCCGTCGATCACCACGCTCTTGCCCACCGTCTTGATACCCTGCCCATGCAGCGTATTGGTCATCACCTCGCTGGCGCCGAACAGTCGGTGGAATACCCCGCCCTCGGTCAGATTGACCACGTGGCGCAGGGCGAATTTCTCTTCCAGCGTGCCATCGGGCGGCATGCGGTGGTTCATCCGGCCGGGCAGATCGCGGATTTCCGGGTACAGAGTGCCGCCCATGGCCACGTTGACCTCTTGGAAGCCCCGGCAGATGCCCAGAAAGGGCTGGCCGCGCTCGACGCAGCCCCGTACCAGCGGCAGGGTGATCGCATCGCGCGCCCGGTCGAATTCGCCATGTGCGTCAGTTGCCGACTCGCCGTATTCCTCGGGGTGAACGTTGGGGCGGCCGCCGGTCAGCAGAAACCCGTCGCAAACCTCAAGCAGTTCCGCCACGTCGACATAGCGCGGGTCGGCCGGGATCAGCAGCGGCAGACAGTTCGAGACATTCGCAACCGCGTCCGAATTCATCGTCCCCCCGGCATGGGTGGGGTACTGGTCGTTCATCAGATACGAATTGCCGATGATGCCAACGACGGGTCGGGACATTGTGCTACCTTGCTGTTTTACTTGAACTGGTCGGAAATTATCCGCCCCTTCAGTAACGTGCAAGAAAACACGCCCTGCACCATGGCGCAAGGACGTGTTCAGATACGCACATGTTGTTCCCGATTTCCGCAGATTACTGGACCGATTTCCCGCAAGTTACGGCCGCGGCGGGGCGGCGCTTGTGCAGATCAGGTCTCGCCAGTCAGCCCGGCGGCCTCAATCCCGGCCATGGCGGCTGCGGCGTCGTTGTCCGAGGTGTCGCCGGTGACCCCGACGGCCCCGATCACAGCGCCCTTGCGGTCGCGCAGCAGCACGCCGCCCGGAACCGGAACGACCTGCCCGCCATAGACCCCATTCACCGCAGCCATGAAATAGGCCTGCGCCTCGGCCCGCTGCATCTGGGCGGTGCCTGCCATGCCCAGCATGACCGATCCATAGGCCTTGCCATGGGCAATCGCGAACCGGCCGGGGGCCGCGCCGTCCTCACGCTCGAAGGCGATGACATGACCACCGGCGTCCAGAACCACCACCGACAGGGGTTTCAGGTCCATCTCGCGCCCTTTCTCAAGGGTTTTGCGTATGATGGTGCGGGCCTTTCTGAGTGAAACCGACATGATATTTTCCTCTGTCTGCGGTGGTCTGCCCCGGTTCTAGCCCTGACGGGCCTTCAGTTCCAGCCGCCGCGCATGCAGGACCGGCTCGGTATAGCCCGAGGGCTGCACACGCCCCTTGAACACCAGATCGCAGGCGGCCTGGAAGGCGATGCCGTCGAACCCCGGCGCCATGGGCCGGTAGGCCGGGTCGCCTGCGTTTTGCCGGTCAACCACGGCGGCCATCTTCTTCATTGCGGCCATAACCTGATCGGCGCCGATCACGTCATGATGCAGCCAGTTGGCCAGCGCCTGGCTTGAAATCCTGCAGGTGGCGCGATCCTCCATCAGACCCACGTCGTTTATGTCGGGCACCTTCGAGCAGCCGACGCCCTGATCGACCCAGCGCACGACATAGCCCAGGATGCCCTGCGCGTTGTTCTCGATCTCACGGGTGATTTCATCGTTGCTGAAGTTGCGGCCGCCCAGCAGCGGGATGGTCAGCAGATCATCCAGCGTGCCGCGCGGGCCTCCGGCGGCGATCTCGTCCTGACGGGCCAGAACGTCCACCTTGTGATAATGAGTCGCGTGCAGGGTCGCCGCGGTGGGCGACGGCACCCAGGCGCAGGTCGCGCCGGCCATGGGGTGGCCGATCTTGGCCTCGAGCATGTCGGCCATCCGGTCGGGCATGGCCCACATGCCCTTGCCGATCTGCGCCCGCCCCTTCAGACCGCAGGCCAGCCCGATATCGACATTGCGATCCTCGTAGGACTGGATCCACGGCGTATTCTTCATGTCGCCCTTGGGCAGCATCGGCCCGGCCTCCATCGAGGTATGGATTTCATCCCCCGTCCGGTCGAGGAAGCCGGTATTGATGAAGGCCACGCGCGATTTCGCGGCGCGGATGCATTCCTTGAGGTTTACCGAAGTCCGGCGCTCTTCATCCATGATGCCCAGTTTCACGGTGTTTCGCGGCAGGCCCAAAATATCCTCGACCGTGTCGAAGATTTTGACCGAGAACGCCACCTCTTCGGGTCCGTGCATCTTGGGCTTGACCACGAAGACCGAACCGTGGACCGAGTTGCCGCCATCGCGCTGCAGGTCGTGCATCGCGATCAGCGTGGTGCACAGCGCATCCATCAGCCCCTCACCGATCTCGTTGCCGTCGGCGTCCAGCACGGCGGGGTTGGTCATCAAGTGGCCCACATTGCGCACCAGCATCAGCGACCGACCCTTGAGGCTGCCGGTCGATCCATCGGGCCGGGTAAAGGCGATGTCCTCGGACAGTTTGCGGGTAAATGTCCGGCCGCCCTTCGTGACCTCTTCGGTCAGGTCACCCTTCATCAGGCCCAGCCAGTTGCCATAGGCCACGACCTTATCCTCGGCATCGACACAGGCCACCGAATCTTCGCAGTCCATGATGGTGGACAGGGCCGATTCCAGGCGCACGTCGGAAATACCCGCCGGGTCCGAGGCGCCGATGGTGCTGGACGGGTCGATCATGATCTGGATGTGCAGGCCGTTGTTCTTCAGCAGCACGAAGTCCGGGGCCTCGGCCGCACCGCCGAAGCCCACGAATTTACCGGGTTTGGCCAGCGCCGGCACCAATGCGCCGCCTTCGACCTTCAGACCGGACACATCGGCCCAGCTGCCTTGGGCCAGCGGCGCGGCCTCGTCCAGTAACGCCTTGGCCCAGGCGATCACCCGCGCACCGCGGGCAGCGTCATAGCCGCCCCCCTGCGGCAGGTCGCCCATCGCATCGGTGCCATAGAGCGCGTCATACAGGCTGCCCCAGCGGGCATTGGCCGCGTTCAGGGCAAAACGCGCATTGGTGATCGGCACCACCAGTTGCGGGCCGGGCGTCGCGGCGATCTCGGGGTCGACATTCGCCGTGTCGATCTGGAAATCGGGGCCTTCATCCAGCAGATAGCCGATCTCGCGCAGGAACGCCTGATACTCGGCCATGTCGATGGGTTGCCCTTTGCGCGCAAGGTGCCACGCGTCGACACTGCCCTGGATATCCGAACGCTTTTGCAGCAAGGCGCGGTTTTTCGGGCCAAACTCGGACACCATCCGCGAAAGACCGGCCCAGAATGCATCGGGCTCAACGCCCGTTCCGGGAAGCGCGCGTTCCTCGATGAAATCAATCAGAACCTGATCTACGTCCAATCCGCTCCGGATAGCTCTGCCGTTCATGACTCGAATCTCCTGCCCATCGTGTGCCGTTGTATGCAGTCATCAATTAGGGGCATTGTTTCCGATAGGCAACTTGCCGCTGCATCAATCCGCCTTTCAATTCCGCCTGAAACAGCTTCAAACCGTGCAAGGTAATGCCGCCCCGACCCGCCTGCTTGCAGCGCCACGGCGATCCTCCTAACGTCGCGCGAAAACACACCGACACGAGGCCCCAGATGCGCGACGCCGCCCCCACCACGATCTACCTGTCCGACTATTCGCCCTTCGGTTTTCTGGTCGACAGCGTTCACCTGACCTTCGATCTGGCCCCGCACGCAACGCGCGTGACATCGCGCATCGTGTTCCGGCCCAATCCGCAGGCCACCGACCGCACGTTCTTTTTGCACGGTGAAGAGCTGAAGCTGATCCGCGCCAGCATCGACGGCACCCCGATCACTCCTGACGTCACCGACAAAGGCCTGACCGCCAGCGTCCCCAATGCCCCCTTCGTCTGGGAGGCCGAGGTCGAGATCGACCCCGGCAACAACACCGCGCTCGAAGGGCTCTACATGTCCAACGGCATGTACTGCACCCAGTGCGAGGCCGAGGGGTTCCGCAAGATCACTTTCTATCCCGATCGGCCCGACGTTATGTCGACCTTCACCGTGCGCATCAACGGCGACCTGCCGGTGCTGCTGTCGAACGGCAACCCGACGGGCAAGGGCGAAGGCTGGGCCGAATGGACCGACCCCTGGCCCAAGCCCGCCTATCTATTCGCTCTGGTCGCCGGCGACCTGCTTGCCCATTCCGACAGTTTCACCACCAGATCGGGCCGCCAGGTGGATCTGAACCTGTGGGTCCGCCCCGGGGACGAGGGCAAATGCGCCTTCGGCATGGAGGCCCTGAAGCGGTCGATGAAATGGGACGAGAATGTCTATGGCCGCGAATACGATCTGGACGTGTTCAACATCGTCGCCGTGGATGACTTCAACATGGGCGCGATGGAGAACAAGGGACTGAACATCTTCAACTCGTCGGCGGTGCTGGCCAGCCCTGAAACCTCGACCGACGCCAATTTCGAACGGATCGAGGCGATCATTGCGCATGAGTATTTCCACAACTGGACCGGCAACCGCATCACCTGCCGCGACTGGTTCCAGCTGTGCCTGAAAGAGGGGCTGACCGTGTTCCGCGATGCGCAGTTCACCTCGGACATGCGCTCGGCCCCGGTCAAGCGCATCCATGACGTGATCGACCTGCGCGCGCGCCAGTTCCCCGAGGACAACGGGCCGCTGTCGCACCCCGTGCGCCCCGAAAGCTTTCAAGAGATCAACAACTTCTACACCGCGACCGTCTATGAAAAAGGCGCCGAGGTGATCGGCATGCTGAAAACGCTGGTAGGGGACGAGGCCTATTCCAAGGCGCTGGACCTGTATTTCGAACGCCATGACGGGCAGGCCTGCACGATCGAAGACTGGCTGAAAGTGTTCGGGGACACGACCGGCCGCGACCTGACCCAGTTCAAGCGCTGGTACAGCCAGTCCGGCACGCCCCGGGTGAAGGTCGAGGAGGATTGGGCCGACGGCACCTATACCCTGACCCTGTCCCAGAGCACCCCACCCACGCCCGGCCAACCCGAAAAGCTGCCGCAGGTGATCCCCGTGGCCGTGGGTCTGCTGGGCCCCAATGGCGACGAGGTGCGCGGCACCGAGGTGCTAGAACTGACCGAAGCGCGCCAGAGCTTCACCTTCGAAGGGCTGGCCGCGCGGCCCGTCGCCTCGATCCTGCGGGGGTTCTCGGCGCCGGTGATCCTTGAACACGACCGCCCGAACGCCGAACGCGCATTTTTGCTGGCCCATGACACGGATCCGTTCAACCGGTGGGAGGCCGGGCGGACGCTGGCGCAAGACAGTTTGCTGCGCATGATCACCCAGGACGCGCCCCCCGATGCGGAATATCTGGATGGCCTGCTGGCTGTTCTGCGCGACGCCGATCTGGACCCGGCCTATCGCGCGCTGATGCTGGGCCTGCCGACCCAGTCGGAACTGGCCGCCGCGCTGCACGAACAGGGCGAAACGCCCGACCCGATGGCGATCTGGCGTGCGGTCGAGACCCTGCGCCAGGCCACTGCCCAGCACATGCAGGACCTGCTGCCCCGCCTGCACTCCGAGGCGCTGGTCGACGGCCCTTATTCGCCCGATGCCGAACAGGCGGGCAAGCGCACCCTGGGCAGCGCCGCGCTGGCGCTGACCACCCGGCTGGACGGCGGCGCCATGGCGGCCGAGGTCTATGCCAAAGCCGACAACATGACCCTGCAGCTCAGCGCTCTGTCCTGCCTGCTGCGTGCCGGCAAAGGTCAGTCGGAACTGGCGGCATTCTACGACCAGTGGCACGACGACCGGCTGGTTCTGGACAAATGGTTTGGGCTTCAGGCCTCGCTTGCCGCACCGGATGATGCGCCGCGGATCGCCCGCACCTTGTCCGAGCATCCCGATTTCAACTGGAAGAACCCCAACCGGTTCCGTGCGCTGATGGGTGGGCTGGCGATGAACCACGCCGGGTTCCACCATGCCGGCGGCGCGTCCTACGCCTTGCTGGCCGACTGGCTGATCCGGCTGGACCCGGTCAACCCGCAGACCACCGCGCGCATGTGCACCGCCTTCCAGACCTGGAAACGCTATGACGCCGACCGTCAGGAGCTGATCCGCGCGCAGCTGACCCGCATCGCCGAAACCCCGAACCTGTCGCGCGACACGACCGAGATGGTCTCGCGCATCCTCGGGGCATGACGGCGCCCGAGGGCTCCGGGTTCCGCTTTACCCGCCACAACCGGTCGCCCCGCAGCATCGTCATTCTGGCGGCTGTATATGCGGGGCTGCTGGCGCTGGTGTTGGTTTTCGACGCGGCCTGGTGGCTGATCGGGTTGCTGGCGCTGGGCACCCTGCCCGCGCTGTGGGACGTGCTGCGCGACACCGACGCCGGGCTGAACCTGGACCCGGTAAAACTGCGCTGGCATTCGGGCGATCGGCAGGGCGAGATCGACGTGACCGAGATCGACTTCTTCCGCTTCGACACGCGCTGGGACTTCTCGGTGCGCGTGTCGATCATCCTGACCAACGGCAAACGCCTGCGCCTGCCCGACGAAGCCCTGCCGCCGCACAAACAGCTGGAACAGGCGCTGCAACAGGCTGGATTTCGGGTTGACCGACACCATTTCACGGTATTCTGAAACGATTCACGGAATCCGCGTCGATTGATCCTGTCTGATCCATTGAAGCAGAAAGTTTAATGTTAGAATCCTTGAACTGGTCACAATTCCGGTTCAGAATTCATCGTTAGTTAACAAGTTTGTACAGTTTCGAGTGTTTTCGATGTTCCGGTCGTTCTGGGCAGGTCTTGCCCGTATCAATCCCATATCAAGTCACGTGGCTCCGGTTTCGGACGCGGGTTCCCGCTGTCTGGAAGATGTCGGGCGTCTCAATATTCCCGTTGCGGAACTGGGTGCGGCTGACCTGATCGGGCGGGACATGATCGAACGCGGGCGCCATCTTGCTCGGCAGGATCGTTGGGCCGAACTGTCAGCCGAGATCCGGGCCGCGGACCAAGCGCGGACAACAGCCCCGGACGGGCTGCCCATCGCCGATCTTCTGGCATTTGGCGCGCGATCGGATGTTGTCCTGGCCGCCGAACACGCGCTGTCCGACGGCGGTGCGATCGCCGAGTACGACCTGCTTGGCGGTATTTCCGAGCTTGAGGGTGTGAAACAGGATCATCCCGATGATCCGATGATTGCTCTCATCGTCGCTCTGGCCCACATCGATCTGGCATGGGCGTGGCGTGGCACGGCTCTGGACGCGGCGCTACCGCCGCTGCATCGTTCACGCTGTGCTGCACATTTTGACCGGGCTGCAGCCATCCTGCCCGAGTGCCGCAAGGCGCTGCCGGACAGCCCTGTGGTCGCCGCCGCCGACTGTGCCCTGCTGGCTGGTCAGCGCACCCAGCGGGCCCGGGTGGCGGATCAGTACGAACGCCTTATTTCGCTGGATCCGCGAAACCATCGACACATGCGCGCGATGGGCAGCCACCTGCTGCCGCGATGGTTCGGCAGCTATGAAGAGCTTGAGGTGCAGGCCCTGCGCAATGCCGCGAACACGCGCGACACGTGGGGTGCCGGCGGATACACCTGGGTTCAGTTCGACGCAATTGCATTGGATGAACAAGCCTGCGCGCGGCTGGACGTCGAGTATTTTCTAGAAGGTCTGCGCGACATCGTGCAACGGATGCCGGACCAGCAAACGATCAATCTGCTGGCCTCGTATTGCGCGATCACGGTGCAGAATGGGTTCGGTCTGGACGACAAGGCCGATCTGGTCCGGTCCCAAATCCGGGAGGCCGCTCAATGGCTGATCCGCGATCATTTGACCGAACTGCATCCGCTCATCTGGGCCCACGCGGCCAACGGGTTCAACAATTCGGTCCGCGTCAACTCACCCGAGCGGTTCGCGGCACGTGGACAACGTGACGCCTTGCGCGCCATCGGTGATCTGTTCCGCGAGGAACTGCGCAACGGGACCGACGTGACCTTCACGCCTTCAGGTCTGCAACTGACCAGCCACTGAGAATTGCGTCTCGGCGCCCTTTGCCCCTTGCCCCTAGGCCTTGCCGGGCATAATACCCATGCCTGAACTTCTGCGGAAATGAGGCGCGCCATGCTCGACTTGACCTATGAACTGCCCAAACCCAAGACCATCGCCGGTGCCAAGCACGATTGGGAACTGGTGATCGGGATGGAGGTGCACGCGCAGGTCTCGTCCAATGCCAAGCTGTTCTCGGGGGCCTCGACCAAATTCGGGGCCGAGCCGAATTCGAACGTGTCTTTCGTGGATGCGGCCATGCCGGGCATGCTGCCGGTGATCAACGAATTCTGCGTGGAACAGGCGGTGCGCACGGGCCTTGGCCTGAAGGCGCAGATCAACCTGAAATCGGCCTTTGACCGCAAGAACTATTTCTATCCCGACCTGCCGCAGGGCTATCAGATTTCCCAGCTTTACCACCCGATCGTAGGCGAAGGCGAAGTTCTGGTGGAACTGGGCGACGGCACCGCGCGCATGGTGCGCATCGAGCGTATCCACATGGAACAGGACGCAGGCAAATCGATCCACGACATGGATCCGAACATGTCCTTCGTCGACCTGAACCGCACCGGCGTCTGCCTGATGGAGATCGTCAGCCGCCCCGACATCCGCGGCCCGGAAGAGGCCGCCGCCTATATCGCCAAGCTGCGCCAGATCATGCGTTATCTGGGCACCTGCGACGGCAACATGCAGAACGGCAACCTGCGGGCCGACGTAAACGTATCGATCTGCCGTCCGGGCGACTATGAGAAATACATGGAAACGCAGGACTTTTCGCATCTAGGCACGCGTTGCGAGATCAAGAACATGAACTCGATGCGCTTCATCCAGCAGGCCATCGAGGTCGAGGCGCGCCGCCAGATCGCCATCGTCGAGGCCGGCGGCAAGGTCGAGCAGGAAACCCGCCTGTATGACCCCGACAAGGGCGAGACGCGCTCGATGCGGTCCAAGGAAGAGGCGCATGACTATCGCTATTTCCCCGACCCCGACCTGCTGCCGCTTGAGATCGAGCAGGCCTGGGTCGATGACATCGCCGCCAAGCTGCACGAGCTGCCGGACGAGAAAAAGGCCCGTTTCATAAACGATTTCGGCCTGACCGACTATGACGCCTCGGTGCTGACCGCCGAGGTTGAATCGGCCGTGTACTTCGAAGAGGTCGCCAAGGGCCGCAACGGCAAGCTGGCCGCGAACTGGGTCATCAACGAGCTGTTCGGCCGCCTGAAGAAAGACGACCGCGACATCACCGACTCGCCGGTTTCGCCTGCACAGCTTGGCGGGATCATCGACCTGATCGCCTCGGACGCCATCTCGGGCAAGATCGCCAAGGAGCTGTTCGAGATCGTCTATACCGAAGGCGGCGACCCGGCGCAGATCGTCGAAGAGCGCGGCATGAAGCAGGTGACCGACACCGGCGCCATCGAGGCCGCGCTGGACGAGATCATCGCGGCCAACCCGGCCCAGGTCGAGAAGGCCAAGGTGAACCCGAAGCTGGCCGGCTGGTTCGTCGGACAGGTGATGAAGGCCACCGGCGGCAAGGCCAACCCCAAGGCGGTCAACCAGTTGGTTGCGCAGAAGCTGGCCCAATAAGACTTTCGGTTTGAACAGGCCGGGCAGCTGGGTTTGTCCGGTTTGTACAAAGCTTTACCCGGAGTTCTTGACGCTTTCCGGGACCGGGGCGGCGCTTGACTCGGGCCGCGGGTTGCGGCCTTTGTCTTGGCCAGAGAGGTGAGGTGCCATGCAGAACAGATTTGACCAGGAGCTGGAGGACCGGCTGGTCCGCTATGCGGCCATCGACAGCCAGAGCGACGAAAACTCGCCCACCACCCCCAGCACGGAAATCCAGTACGACATGCTGAACCTGCTGCGGCAGGAGCTGACCGAAATGGGCGCGCAGGATGTGACCATGACGGACTATGGCGTCGTTCTGGCCACCATTCCAGGCACCGCGCCGGGGCCGACCATCGGCTTTCTGGCCCATGTGGACACCGCACCGCAGTTCAACGCGACCGGGGTCAAGCCGCGGGTCATCAAGGGCTACAATGGCGGCGACATCACCTTTCCCGACGATCCGTCACTGGTACTGTCCCCGGCCGAGCATCCTTATCTGGCCAGCAAGGTCGGTGACGACCTGATCACCGCCTCGGGCGCCACGCTGCTGGGCGCTGACGACAAGGCGGGCGTGTCGATCATCATGACGATGGCCCGGCACCTGCTGGCCGATCGGACAGCCGCGCACGGACCGATCCGCATCGCCTTTACCCCCGACGAGGAAATCGGCCGCGGCGTGACCGAGGCGCTTCCCAAGGATCTGGGTGCCGACTTCGCCTATACGCTGGATGGTCAGCAACTGGGCGAGATCGAATACGAGAGCTTCTCGGCCGACCGGGCGGTGATCCGGATCGAGGGCGTTTCGATTCACCCGGGCCTGGCCAAGGACAAGATGGTGAACGCGACCCACCTGGCGGCCAAGATCGTACAGACGCTGCCGCAGGCCACCATGACCCCCGAAGTCACGGACGGGCGCGACGGGTTCATTCATGTGACCGATCTGAACGGCGGCTCGTCCGAGATGGAGATCAAGCTGATCCTGCGTGACTTCGAGATGGACGGGCTGGAAGCCAAGGGCGAACTGGTGCGCAAGGTCTGCGATGCAGTACAGGCCAGCGAACCGCGCGCCAGGATCAGCGTCGAGATCAGCCACCAGTACCGCAACATGCGCTATTGGCTGGAAAAGGACATGACACCGGTGGATCTGGCGTGCGAGGCCTGCCGTGACATGGGGATCGAGCCGGTCTCGGTTCCGATCCGCGGCGGCACCGACGGGTCGCGCCTGACCGAGTTCGGCACCCCCTGCCCCAACATCTTTACCGGAATGCAATGCATCCACGGGCCGCTGGAGTGGATCTCGGTCCAGGACATGGCGGTGGCGACCGAGCTGTGCCTGAAAATCGCCTCAAAGGCGACGCAGGGGGAAAGCAACAGTCGAGGCTGAAATTCGCCGGGGCGCGAAGTTTTCTGTTCCCCGTCCCGGACGGAACGATACATTGCCCGCCAACACCAGTTCAGGAACCATTGATGCAGCGTTACGAATACAAGGTCGTCCCGGCCCCCAAAAAAGGCACCAAAGCCAAAGGGGTCAAAACACCCGAGGGCCGGTTTGCCGTCACCATCGAGCATTTGCTGAACGAGTTGGGTGCGAAAGGCTGGGAGTACCAGCGCGCAGAGCTGCTGCCCAGCGAGGAGCGGGTCGGCCTGACCGGAACCGCGGAAAACTGGCGCAATGTTCTGGTGTTTCGCCGTGCGGTCGAAACCGAAGTCGCAAACGACGACGTCGCCGCACTCCTGACCCCGCCAGAAGAGGATGACACTCCTCTGGCACGGCCGGTTCCTGGCCCGGACGATGCGGCTGCGGCCGGTCAAGTCGAGGCTCCGGCCCGCATCGCGCAGGATCATGACGACCCGCCGTTGACGCTGAAGCCGGCCAAGTCAGAAGATGCCCCCAAAGCGGATGCCGAGGACGAAAAAGAAAAGCCCGACAGCTAGGCCAAGGCCTCGTCAGGCTGGCGCGGCACCATAGGCGTTTTCGGCCTGCTCGCTGGGTTGAATGTAGAAATACAAAAGGATCAGCGTGCCGATCAGCGGAATCAAACCGATCAGGATCCACCAACCGGAGCGCCCGGTGTCATGCAGACGGCGCACACCCACCGCGATGTTCGGCACGATCACGCCCAACGATACTAGCCACGACAGCGGTTGACCGGCTTCCGAAGCGAAGGCATCGAAGCCAAGCAAAGGTGCCACCACCGCACCGTCGATCAATTGTGTGACAACCAGCACCAAAAAGATCGCCAACACCCACCACCAGAACTCGGAGCGCGGCGCGCGCCCCTGAAAGGTTGCGTATTTTGACAGCACCGTACGAACGGCGTGGCTCATCTGTTCCATAGTTTCCTCCGCGCAAATCACGGGAAACATAGCAGATTATGGAAAAAAGCCGACAATAATCGACAACGTCGGGCGAAAGGCTTCAGTCACCGATGTCCAAAGCCAGGGCGTGGATGCGCGGAACGATGTCGCCCAGGGCCTTGTGAACGGCCCTGTGACGCGCAACGCGGGACTGCCCCTGAAACGCGGCAGCGCGGATTCGGACGTTGAAGTGGCTTTCGCCGCCTTCCTGAAACCCTGCGTGGCCGCGATGGCTTTCACTGTCGTCCACGACTTCCAGCTCACGCGGGTTGAACTCGGCTTGCAGTCGCTGGCGGATTTCGTCGGTCACGGTCATTTTTATGCTCAGCGGCAATTATTTTGCCGCGCCCCTCTTCTACTTTCGATCACTTAGATTAAACTGCTGCCTCCGAGTCGAAAAGACGCGTTCATGAGGATGAGCATATGGTGAAATCAGATCCCTTCGGATTCGACATGTCGGTGTCCAGCGCCAAGAAGAAAAATCCGCGCGGGCGTCGGGGCATGTCGGGCGCGTCCGAGACCTCGACCCGGGTCTGTGACCACGAAGGATGCCAGGAAGCCGGCAAGTTCCGCGCGCCCAAGGCACCGGATGTGCTGGACGACTTTTTCTGGTTCTGCCAGCAGCACGTGCGCGAATATAACCAGAAGTGGAACTTCTTCGACGGCACCACCGAGGCCGAGCTGAACGCCCAACGGTCGAAAGACAAAGTGTGGGAACGCGAAACCAAGCCGATGGGCGACCCCGAGGCGCGGGCCTGGGCCCGGCTTGGCATCGAAGATCCGCATCAGGTTCTGGGCGAAAACGCGACCAAGAACCCCGGTCGGGCCGCAACAGGCCGTCGCCTGCCGCCCACTGAGCGTCGTGCGATCGAAATCCTCGAAGCCAAGGACACTTGGACCAAGGCCGAGGTTCGCAAAGCCTACAAAAAGCTGATCAAGGTGCTGCACCCGGACATGAACGGCGGCGACCGCAGCCAGGAAGAACAACTGCAGGAAGTCGTCTGGGCCTGGGATCAAATCAAGGACAGCAGGAACTTCAAATAAGTTCGGCCGTCGCGGCGGACCGGTCCGTTGCCTGGACGTATTCGGACAGGAAGACCTGCGCCTCGAACCGTTTGAGCGCCCGGCGCGCGAGGTTCGGGAACCCATCGACCAGAGCGTTCAGTTGGTCCCCGAAAATGTCGGCCAACTCCTGCAACCCGTCCGAACTGAGCGTCGTCAGCGCCTCTTCTCCCAGAAACAGGCTTTCGGCGGGGGCACCTTCTGCGAACAGAATTTCGTGACGGTCCAACAGGACATGCACATAGGTCACGCCATCACTCGGACGGACCCAGCGAATTCCGGGCAGGCCGACCAGGTGGCAAGCCGCAACCAAGGCCTCGGACTCGCCGAACAACAATTCCACAAGCGGGCCGTCCAGCAACATACGATGCTGTGGAGATACCCGAAGTGGTCTGGATGGTCGGTTCGGCCCAAGCGCCCCCGGCGCGATTTCGATCGGGCAGAGATGCTGGCTCTGGTCCAGTTGATCCGCTGAAATACGCGCGGATTCCGCCCATCGAACCGGCTGCGCCCCCCGATCCATGGTCAGAACCAGATCTCCGGGTTCCAGCCGATCCACCGGCACTGGCCCGGATGGGGTTTCAATCAGTGTACCCAAGGCAAAGCAGACGACCTCGATCTCGATGGTGATGGTCTGAAACGCCTCGCCACCGCGCAGTTCCCCACCCGGGTTGAACGCGGTGCCAACGCCGCGAACGACAAAGGTGTCGGTATACGTGCCGGGATCGAGGCTGTTGTAGTAGGCGGGGTCCACCTCATAGGTCCATTGCCCGCTGACCAGCGTGATCGACGCCGTTCCGAACTGCGGCGGCGTCGAAATCTCCCAGAAAGTGGCAAATGGCGTCCATCCAGGGCCTGGGACACCAATTGTTCCGTCCAACTCGCCAGTCGCCGGCAAGGGGGGCTCGCCCGTCACCGTGCCGGATGTGTCCCCTGATATGGTCAGAAGGACCGCGTCAAACGGATCAATTGGGGTCGAAACCATGCAAACACCCGACGGATTGCGCCCTGGTGCACCGCCACACCGGCGGCGAATTTCATGACAGCGCGCGTCCCGCTCAAACCAAGAACTGAAGGCATTATATTGTTTGAATTTATTTTGCCTAGTGTCAGCCCGATTAGGCGGATTTGCGTGTTGCCCCACAACGAAATCCCGACCAATCCGAATTGCCGGCGGGTGTTTGTTTCTTGGGTCCGACCCCAACTACGCCGGTGCACACTTGGATGATCTGGGAACCGCATGGTGCGGACTTCCGGTTATCCCGCCCATCCGCAGCCGACCGCCCGTGTATAGAGCCAGTTTCAAAGAAACACCGGACTACGTGACGGCGCGAACGGCTTTCCCTTGCCCTTGCCTGCAATATGTTGCACCACACACTGGTTCAAACCCGGCAAAACGGGCCAAAGGATAAGGACAAGGCGAATGGCTGACGGATCGACCGATATCAACGCAAAACCCACCGAAGAGATCTCGGTCCGTGACGTGTTCGGGATCGACAGCAATATGTCCGTCAAAGGGTTCGCCGAAAGCAGCGACCGCGTGCCGGCAATCGACCCTACCTACAAGTTTGATCCCGAAACCACGCTGGCAATTCTGGCCGGGTTCACCCACAACCGCCGGGTGATGATCCAGGGCTATCACGGCACCGGCAAATCGACCCATATCGAGCAGGTTGCTGCGCGATTGAACTGGCCTGCCGTGCGCGTCAATCTGGACAGCCACATCAGCCGGATCGACCTGATCGGCAAGGATGCAATCAAGCTGCGCGACGGCAAACAGGTGACCGAGTTCCACGAGGGCATTCTGCCGTGGGCGCTGCGCAACCCTGTGGCCATCGTGTTCGATGAATACGACGCCGGCCGTGCCGATGTGATGTTCGTGATCCAGCGGGTTCTGGAGCATGACGGCAAGCTCACCTTGCTGGACCAGAACGAGATCATCACGCCCAACCCCTATTTCCGCCTGTTCGCCACCGCCAACACCGTGGGCCTGGGTGACACCACCGGCCTGTATCATGGCGTCCAGCAGATCAACCAGGCCCAAATGGACCGCTGGTCGCTGGTGGCGACGTTGAACTACCTCAGCCACGACGCCGAGGTCATGATCGTTCTGTCCAAAGCGCCGCATTACAACACCGAAAAAGGCCGCAAGACCGTCAGCCAGATGGTCACCGTTGCCGACCTGACACGGACGGCGTTCATGAACGGCGATCTGTCGACCGTGATGAGCCCGCGTACCGTTATCAACTGGGCGCAGAACGCCGAGATCTTCCGCGACGTGGGCTACGCCTTCCGCCTGTCTTTCCTGAACAAATGCGACGAGCTGGAACGGCAGACCGTTGCCGAGTTCTATCAGCGTTGTTTTGACGAAGAACTGCCGGAAAGCGCGGCCAGCGTGAGCCTGGGTTGATGGCATCGATTGCGCCCAGATCGGGCGCAACGCCCCCGGCGGGGACATCGGGGGCCAGATGAAGACGGGGTCCGGCCACTTTAACCGGGCGTCGGGCCTAAGGGCGTGAGTGAGGGCTGATAGATATGGCGCAGAAGAACGACAACCCTGCTGATCCGTTCAAGAAGGCTCTGGCCGAGGCGACCAAGGTCATGGCCGATGATCCCGAGTTGTCGGTAAGCTATTCCGTCGACCCGTCGGGCCTGTCCGGAGACTCGATGCGCCTGCCGCAGGTGTCACGCCGAATGACACGTGAAGAGGTTCTTTTGGCGCGGGGCACCGCAGATGCCCTGGCGCTGAACCGTCGCTACCATGACGATGCGACGCATGCACGATATGCGCCTCCGGGAGATATGGCGCGCGACCTCTATGAAGCGATGGAAACCGCCCGGTGCGAAGCGATGGGCGCCCGGGACATGCCCGGCACGGCTTCGAACATTGACGTCAAGATCGGCCACGAGGCGTTGCGGCGCGGCTATGACCAATGCAAGCAACCCTCCGAGGCACCGCTTGCGGTGGCGGCGGGTTATCTGATCCGTCATCTGGCGACCGGGCGTGATCTGCCCGCTGCAGCCGAGAACGTCATGAACCTGTGGCGCGGATTCATCGAGGAACAGGCCGGCGGGGTGTTGGAGAATCTCGACGAGGTGCTCTCGGATCAGGCCGAATTCGCCAAATTCGCCCGCCAGATGATCAAGGATCTGGGCTATGGCGACCAGTTGGGTGACGACCCGGACGAACTGGACGAAGATCAGGAAGATCAGGCCGAGGAAGACGCCGAAGAACAGCCCGATCCGGACAGCACCGGCCAGGACGACCAAGACGACCAGGACGCCGACGCGACGCCCGAGCAAACTCAGGAAGAGCAACAGGATCAGTCTCAAGCGCAGGTCTCGATGGACGAGATGGCCGAGGACGAGATGGGTGAAGAAGCCGAGATGCCCGAGGGCGAAGCGCCTTTGGAGCCGCCTGCCCCTCCGCCCGCATCCGAGGCCGATCCGGACTACATGGTCTACCTGAGCACGCATGACGAAGAGATTGCGGCCGAGGACCTTGCCGAACCCGCCGAACTGGAACGGCTGCGGGCCTATCTTGATCAGCAGCTCGAGCCGCTGAAGGGCGCCGTCAGCCGCTTGGCCAACAAGCTGCAGCGCCGCCTTCAGGCACAGCAGAACCGCAGCTGGGAGTTTGACCGCGAAGAGGGCATTCTGGATGCCGGTCGGCTGGCGCGGGTGGTAGCCAACCCCACGACACCGCTCAGCTTCAAGGTCGAGAAGGATACCGAGTTCCGCGACACCGTGGTGACACTCTTGCTGGACAATTCTGGCTCGATGCGTGGACGGCCGATTTCCATTGCAGCGATCTGCGCCGATGTTTTGGCCCGCACGCTGGAACGGTGCAACGTGAAGGTCGAGATCTTGGGCTTCACGACGCGGGCATGGAAGGGTGGACAAGCGCGTGAGGCGTGGCTCAACGACGGCAGACCGCAGCAACCCGGCCGCCTGAATGACCTGCGCCACATCGTCTACAAGGGCGCCGACGCGCCTTGGCGCCGCGCACGGCCCAACCTTGGCCTGATGATGAAAGAAGGCCTGCTGAAGGAAAACATTGACGGCGAGGCGCTGGAATGGGCCCACCGTCGGATGCTGGCGCGTCGTGAACAGCGCAAGATCCTGATGGTGATCTCGGATGGCGCTCCGGTCGATGATTCGACACTCAGCGTGAACCCCGCCAACTACCTTGAGAAGCATCTGCGCGATGTCATCGCCATGGTCGAAAAGCGCAAGATGGTCGAGTTGCTGGCCATCGGCATCGGCCACGACGTCACCCGCTATTATGATCGCGCGGTCACGATCACCGATGTCGAGCAGCTGGCAGGAGCTATGACCGAGCAATTGGCCGCGCTGTTCGACAGCGACCCGCGCGCGCGGGCCCGCGTGATGGGAATGAAAAAGGCCGGCTGAGGCCGGTCTTACCTCCAGCGGGAGCATTTAAGAAGGAAAGGTGAAGGCAGGCGAGCAAGACCTGTAGTGAGCCGAAGGAGAAGCAGATGTTCCAGTCTTTCGAAGTCACGGCGCGGCCCGAACAGGGGCCGCCACGTTTGGCGGCGTTGCGCAAAGAATTGGAGCGCGAAGGACTGGATGGCTTCATCGTCCCGCGTGCCGACGCGCATCAGGGCGAATATGTGGCCGCCCGCGACGGGCGGCTGGCATGGCTGACCGGGTTCACTGGTTCTGCCGGGTTCTGCGCAGCGCTGCGAAACGTGGCCGGCGTATTTGTGGATGGTCGGTATCGCACTCAGGTCAAGGCGCAGGTGGCGCCCGATTTCACGCCGGTACCGTGGCCCGACGTAAGCCTTTCGGCGTGGTTGAAACAGCAGTTGCCCGATGGAGGGCGGGTGGCGTTCGATCCGTGGCTGCATTCCGCCGGACAGATCACGGCAACCCGGGCCGAACTGCAGAATAGCGGGATCGAGTTGGTTCCGTCAGACAATCTTGTGGACCGCATCTGGTCCGACCAGCCACCACCGCCAATGAACCCGGTCAAGGTGCACCCGCTGGAATTTGCAGGCGAAAGCGCCGAAAGCAAGGTTTCGCGGCTGGCTTCGGTTCTGGCTCAGAACGGGAGGTCGGCTGCCGTCATCACGTTGCCGGATTCGGTCATGTGGCTGCTGAACATCCGCGGGTCAGACATCCCATATAACCCGGTTGCGCATGGGTTTGCGATTTTGCAGGCCGACGGGCACGTGGACCTGTTCATGGCCGCAAAAAAGCTGAAGGGGATGGACGAGCATCTGGGGCCGCGCGTTTCGATCCACGAACCCGACGCGTTCCTGAACGCTGTCGCGGCGCTTGAGGGCGCGGTGCAAGTGGACATGGGAACTCTGCCGCAAGCCGTTGCCGATGTGCTTGGCGACCGGGCTGTGGATGGCGGCGATCCCTGCGCCCGGCCGAAGGCCTGCAAGAACGAAGCCGAAATTGCCGGCAGCGCCGCCGCGCATCTTCGTGACGCCGCCGCCGTCATCGAAACTCTGTGCTGGCTGGATGCCCAACCCCCCGGCAGCGTGACTGAAACGCAGGTGGTCACACAGCTGGAGGAGAACCGGCGGCGCGACAATGCGTTGCAGGATATCTCGTTCGACACCATTGCGGGCACCGGGCCAAACGGCGCCATCATGCACTACAGAGTGACCGAAGAAACCGACAGCCGGCTTGAGGACGGTCATATTCTGGTTCTGGACAGCGGCGGGCAGTATCTGGATGGTACCACGGACATCACCCGGACGATCCCCATCGGCACGGTGGGAGACGAGGAAAAAACCTGCTTTACCCGGGTTCTGAAGGGAATGATCGCGATGTCGCAACTGCGCTGGCCCGTTGGCCTGGCCGGTCGAGACATCGAGTGCATCGCCCGGGCACCTTTGTGGGCCGCGGGCCAGGATTTCAATCACGGCGTCGGTCACGGTGTCGGCGCATACCTGAGCGTTCACGAAGGGCCACAGCGCCTGGCGCGGGTCAGCCACGTTCCGCTCGAGCCCGGGATGATCCTGTCGAACGAACCGGGTTACTACCGCGAAGGTGCCTTCGGCATTCGGATTGAGAACCTGCTGGTTGTTGAGGAGGCCCCCGCCCTGCCCGGCGCAGACCCCGAGCGCGCAATGCTGTGCTGGCGGACACTGACATATGTCCCCATCGATCGACGCCTGATCGTCGTCGACATGCTGACCAGTGCCGAGCGTGATTGGCTGAACGCGTATCACCGGGACGTGGCGGAAAAAGTCCGGCCAAGACTGTCACATGCCGCGCAACTGTGGTTGGATGCCGCAACCGGGCCCTTGTGACACCCGTTTGTCACATACTATGGGCATAGGCGAAGGCCTGACCACAACGAGGCCGCGACGACGAGGGAAGGAGCAGACATGACAGACTACATCAAGATCCGCAAAGCACCTGGCAAGTGGTGCGTCAGATCCGGTGGCGCGATTCTGGGCGAAACGACCAACGCCCTGGAACTGTTGGAAGGCGATCTGGCCCCCGTCATCTACTTTCCGCGTGCAGACATCGCGATGGCCTTTCTGGACAAGACCGAAAAGTTGACCCATTGCCCGCACAAAGGCGATGCCACGCATTACTCGATCGTCAACAAGTCGAGCGTGACGCAGAACGCGGTCTGGAGCTATGAAGATCCGATACCCGCCGTTGCCCAAATCAAGGGCTACCTTGCGTTCTACCCGCTGGAGTCGGTGAAGGTCGAACAGATTTGAGGGCTGGACAAACCTGGCCCTCAACTACGTCTGTCAGAAACTGTAGCTGTATCCGAGAATGAGCGAGTGCGAAGAGTAGCGGCCATTCGCGAGATCTGTCGGGATGAACACTTGGGTCGTGGCGAAATCAAGATCGCCGGTCGTCTTGTAGCGGTACCCGATGTCAATGTTCCCGCGTTCCCCTACCTGAAAACGTCCGCCAAACCCCAATTGCCCCGCAATGGCGGTGTCACTGTCATCGACCAGTGTCACGCCAGCACCGGACTGACCGTCGTGGGACACGCGTGCAAACCCGAGCCCGCCACCAACATAGGGCTTGAACCTGCCCTGTACCGGGACGTCATACCAAAGGTTTGCCATCCCGAAGGTCGCATCAAAGCTTCCGTCATACTGAGTAAACGGGCGACCGATTTCCTTGGTATCATTCGAAGCATATGAAAGTTCGATCTCGGCCCGCAGATTCGGTGCGACACGCAGTCCCATGGCCAGACCGTAGGTTACGCCATTGTCGGTTGTGATGGTGCCTTGGCCAACCACGACCGAAGGAACTGTCTGGAAAAAATCAAAATCATAGTCGCCCATATCGGTGATACCGAGAAAGCCGGTCACGTACGGAGCCTCCTGCGCCCGTGCGGGGACAGCACCAATCATCGAAACCGCAACCACCACAGTCAGCAAAGAAATCCGTTCGAAAGACATGTTCAGACCTCCATAAAAGTGACTATCAAGGATAATTCTTCAATCAGGCTAGAATGTTCTCACCTTTTGACAAGGTGTCAAAATCAAAGAGAAACTCTCAGTGGCTGGCCTGCCACTGCTTCGTCATGAGTGTTCCTCGGCCGCTGTTGCGGCCAGTGCACGGTTGTACGCCTTCAATGCGTCCACGTGGTACAAGGCTCCGACCGGTTTCTCGACCCCGTCGTCATCCCGAACAACCACCGGGAGCCAGGTGATTCCGTCTCGATCGAAATACGGCATTGCCGCCTCGAGGGTTGCGCTGGCCCGGACGCAGAGGCCCTGCTCGATCATCTCCTGCACCTCTTCCCTGCTTGCCGTATTCGGATCTCCCAGCGGTCGCATCACGGCCCCGGCGCGCAACATCGCCAGCAAGTAAGCCTGTGGCCCGGCTGCCAAATGCACCCCGCGACGCTCCAGCTGGGTCAGGAAGAAGGACCGGTCCACAAGGCGGGAGGCCAACGCCGTGGACATCGACACCGAGACCATCACGGCAAGCCCGATCTGCCAGTCTCCGGTCAATTCAAACACAATCAACGTGGTCGAGATCGGAGCGCCCAGAACCGCCGCCGCGACAGCACCCATGCCGGCAAAAGCATATAGCGTATGCGTACCCGAAACGCTTGGCAGAAGGCCTGTGGCGATCAGGCCAAAGGCAAGGCCGGTCAGCGCGCCGATCATCAACGACGGAGAAAATACCCCGCCCCCCATACGTCCACCCATGGTTATGGCCACTGCCACGGTTTTCATCACTGCAAACAGGATGGCCGTGGTCAGCACCAGATCTCCGGTCAGGGCACGGATGGTCGTCTCGTATCCGACGCCGATGATATGCGGGAACCACACCGCCAGCACGCCCAGCATCGCGCCGGACACGGCGGGTCGCAGCCAGCGCGGCAGCGACAGGCGCGCCTGCACGTGGTTGCCAAAGTCTTCGGCAAAAAATATCGACCGCATCAGCAGAAGCGAGACCAGCCCGCAGATCAGCCCAAGGATCAAAAAGGCCGGAAGTTCGACGTAGAATTGCAGGGATCCGGGCGTATCCAGGACAAACTCGGTCACATCGCCATATGCCAGCCTGTTGATGACGGTGCCCGCCACCGACGCGATCACGATCGGTGCGAAAGCGTGGACTGCAAAATGGCGCAGCACGACTTCCAGCGCGAACAGCGCCCCGGCGATCGGGGCGTTGAAGCTGGCCGATACAGCGGCGGCCACGGCGCAGCCCAGCAGGTCGCGGCCGGTTATTCCATCCGCGTTGATACGCTGGCATACCCAAGTCGAAAGCACGCCCGCCATGTGCACCACTGGCCCTTCGCGACCCGTCGACCCGCCCGTGCTGAGTGTGATCAGCGAGGCGAAAAACGACGCGACCCCTGCTTTGGTTTCGACCCGGCCATCACTGATCGCGGATCCTTCGATCACATCGGCGACAGACCGAACTCTCCCGTCATCGGTAAAGCGGTGCAGGATGATCCCGACGACCAGCCCTCCAACCGTGGGGATCGCCAAAATCCAGGCCCAGTGCAGTTTCTCGGCAAAGCTGTGCAGAAACAGGATGTCATCGGTCTGATAGACCAGCGCTTGCAGGGCCGCGATCCCCTTGCGAAATCCCAAAGCCATGAAGCCCGCCGTGATCCCGATCACCAGCGCGATGAACCAGAACTGGATCTGGCTTGGCCCGCGGTGCCGCAGTACCCGCCACGCGTCCTTGAGCGCGGCCAGGGCCTGGTTGAGCTGAGTGCGCAGGACGGTTCGGGTTGATTGTGTCATGGGGCTTTGTGGATAAACAGGTATCCCTTACTAAGCCACGCCGGGCGCTTAGAAAAGTCGGCTGACAAGATATTGAAGGCAAGTGTCGCCGCCCGGCTGCATCAGGCTTGCAACAACGAACGGGCGGCCGCGCGGGCTTCATCCGTGATGACGTCGCCCGAGACCATGCGCGCGATCTCGTCGATCCGGTCCGGTTCGGACAGCGGCAGGACAGTGGACAGGGTCTGCCCGTCGGTCACGTGCTTCTGAACCCGCCAGTGATGCGCCGCGCGGGCCGCGACCTGCGGAGAATGGGTTACCACCAGCACCTGCCCGCCCTGCGCCAGCGCAGCAAGCCTGCGGCCCACGGCGTCCGCGGTGGCGCCGCCCACCCCGCGGTCGATTTCGTCAAAGATCATTGTCCGGGTGCTGTCATTGCCCGACAGGCACACCTTGAGCGCCAGCAGAAAGCGGCTGAGTTCCCCGCCCGACGCGATCTTGTTCAGCGGGCCCGACGGGGCGCCCGGGTTGGTGGCCACGGTAAAGGCCACGGCGTCCTGCCCCTCGGGTCCGGGGTCGGCGGGCGTGATCTGGGTTTGGAACACCGCACGCTCCATCTTGAGCGGCGCAAGCTCGGCCATTACCGCCGCGTCCAACCGGCCGGCAGCTTCGCGCCGCAGGGCGCTGAGTGCCTCGGCGGCCGCGTTATAGGTGGCCTGCGCGGCCTGCACCGCAACACGGCGGTCGGCCAGGTCGGCGTCACCGGCCTCAAGCTGGCCCAGCCGGGCGCGCAGCGTGTCGGCGTAACCGCTCAGGTCATCGGGGGCCACGTCATGTTTGCGGGCCAGCGCTCGGATGGCGAATAGACGTTCCTCGGTCTGCTCCAGTTCGGCGGGGTTGAAGTCCAACGCCTCAAGGCAGGCGGTCACGCCGTCCTGCGCCTCGCCCAGTTCGATAAGGGCGCGCCCAAGGGCCGCGATCGGCTCGTCCAGTTGGCCCTCGGCCCGGTCGGCGACGCCTTCCAGCCAGCGCAAGGCATCCGCCATCGCCCCTTCGGCCCCGTCACCGCCCAGCATGGCAAAGGCGCGGGCCACGTCGTCACGGATGCGCTCGGCCCCCTGCATCATCCGGCGGCGCGCGTCGAGTTCGGCGTCCTCGCCCGGCTGCGGATCAAGTTTGTCGAGTTCGGCCACGGAATGCCGCAGAAATTCTTCTTCGCTGCGCACGGCGGCCACGGCGGCCTCGGTCTCGGCCAGGGCCTTGCGGGCCCGCGCCATCTCGGTCCAGGCGGCGCGCACGGCGGCCAATTGCGGCTCGGCCCCGGCATAGGCGTCCAGCATGCCGCGATGGCCGCGCGGGTTCAGCAGGCCCCGGTCATCATGCTGTCCGTGCAGTTCGACCAAGGTTTCCGACAGCGCCCGCAGCACCTCGCCCGAGCAGCGGCGGTCGTTGACCCAAGCGGTCTTGCGCCCATCGGCAGTGTTGACGCGGCGCAGGATCAGTTCCGACCCGCCGGGCAAACCAGCCTCGGCCAGGATCGCATGGGCGGGATGGCCTTCGGGCAGTTCGAACTCGGCCACGACCTCGCCCTGCGCGGCCCCCTGCCGGACCAGTTCGGCCCGACCGCGCCAGCCCAGCACAAAGCCCAGCGAGTCGAGCAGGATCGACTTGCCCGCCCCCGTCTCGCCGGTCAGCGCGTTCAAGCCCGGCTGAAAGGTCAGCTCCAGCCGATCAATGATCAGCATATCGCGGATATCAAGGGCGCGCAGCATCGGGTCGTCAGCGTCCCAAGCCTGTGACCATGGCGATTACAACCACTGGCCCTTGATGGTCTGGCGGTAGATCGTGCTGAGCCAGTTGTTGCCGCGGCTCTTGAGTTCAAGCCCGCGCGAGGTCAGCAGCTTGTAAGCCGCGTCATACCATTCAGACGACTGGTAGTTGTAGCCCAGGATCGCGCCGGCCGATTGAGCCTCGTCGACCAGACCCAAGGCCAGATAAGCCTCGACCAAGCGGTACAGCGCCTCGGCTGTGTGGCTGGTGGTCTGGAAATCCTCGACAACGACACGGAAACGGTTGATGGCCGCGGTATAGTGATCCTGACGCAGGTAGTAGCGCCCAATCTCCATTTCCTTGCCCGCCAGATGGTCGAAGGCCAGATCGAATTTCAGCACGGCCGAGGTGGCGTATTCGCTGTCGGGATAGACCTCGATCACGGTGCGCAGCGCCTGCAACGCCTGGAAGGTCAGGCCCTGGTCGCGGCCGACCTCGTCGATCTGGTCATAGTAGCTGAGCGCCAGAAGGTATTGCGCATAGGCTGCGTCTTCGTCGGTTGGGTAGAAGTCGATATACCGTTGCGCGGCGGCGCGGCTTTCTTCATACTCCTTGTCCGAGTGGAACGCGAAAGCCTGCATGATCAGTGACCGCTTGGCCCAGTCGGAATAGGGATAAAGCCGTTCGACTTCGGAAAAGTACCAGGCCGCATCTGCGGGACGATTCTGCGCAAGCTCGTATTCGCCACGGGTGTAGATCTGCTCGGGCGTAAAGCCTTCAAGGTTCTGGGACTTGTCAGCGCCCTTGTTGCCAAACAGGCCGCCCGCGTTGCCGCAGGCCGTCAAAGTAGCTGCCAGAAGAATCGCGCCCGCAAGCCTGACTGCCGCTTTGGTGCCAACCATACCGCCCATCCTAGTCGTCTTGTCTCTTTGGGTAACCCCGGATTGAGCTTTGGTCTAGCACATAAAATTCCGGTGCAAAACGCCTTATCGGCCCCGCGACCGATTTGTCGCCGGGCCGTGCCGGATCAGGCAACTTCGGGGATTTCGTCCCAGACCAACCCCTGCCCGGGAAGTTGTGCGGCTTGCTCAGGCGTGCACAGCACCGGACGCACGGCGCCAGGCGTCTCGAACAGCTTGCGCAGCAATGTGTTGGTCATGGCATGGCCGGATTTCTCGCCGACGAAATGACCAAAGATCGGGCCGCCGGCCAGATACAGGTCTCCCAACGCGTCCAGCATTTTGTGGCGCACGGCTTCATCCTGGTGACGGAAGCCACCCGGTGTCAGCACCTCGGCCCCTTGAACAACAACCGCATTCTCCAGAGTGCCGCCCAAGGCCAGACCGTTTTCGCGCATCGCCTCGACATCGGTTCGGCGGCAGAAGGTCCGGCAGTCGGACAGTTCCCGAGCAAACGACCCGTTGCGCATATCCAGGATCTTCGATTGGCTGCCGATCGCAGTGTCTTCGAAATCAATGTGGAACTCGATGATCAAACCGTCTGCCGGCCGGATCGACGCACGGGCACCTTCCCGCTCGGCCACGACCGGCTTGAGGACCTCATACGCCAGAACCGGGCTGGCCTGGCGGCGAACGCCCTTGGCGATGATACCGCGCACGAAGTCGATCGACGAACCGTCCATGATCGGAACTTCTGGTCCATCAATCTCGATCAATGCGTTGTGGATCCCGCACCCTGCCAGCGCGGCCATGATGTGCTCGACGGTCGACACCGAAACGCCAGCCTCATTGACCAGGCGCGTACACAGTTGGGTTCTTTCGACCACATCGTAGATGGCCGGGATCAACGCATTGCCCAGTTCGATATCGGTCCGCTTGAACCAGATCCCGTGACCGGCAGCCGCCGGTTTCAGAACCATCGTCGCGGGCTTGCCGCTGTGCAGGCCCACGCCTTTGAACGTGATCGAAGATTTGAGCGTCTGTTGCAAATTGAACCTCGGTGAGCGGTGTCCAGCCTTTTTCGGCTGTGTTGCACCCTCAGTTAAGGAAGCGCGGGTCAAGGCTCAACTCACTCTTTGTAACTGAATGAAACAGTTCTGCAACAGATCGGCAAAACCCTGCTTACTGGCACTTAAACGTTTGCATCAAAAGGAAAAAGGGCCGCCTTTCGGCGACCCCGTGAGTGGATATTGTTACCGCGATCAGTTGGCCTGACGGCGCAGGAAAGCCGGAATTTCGATACGCTCCTGCTCGGGATCGACCTCTTCATGCGAGGGTGCCGTAGCGTCAGTCTGGCGCATCGCAGGCTGTTGCCGGGCCGGTTGAGCGGGGGTATCCGGGGCGTGCCCAGTCATCCGGTCGATCAAACGGTTGAACCCGAACCGCGGCCGTTCCTCGGCGGCGGGCTGGCGCTGCGGCGCCGGTTCTTGCGGGCGCGACGCGGTCAGACGCTGGGCCGAAGTCGGTACGTTCTGAACAGCTGCCTGCAGCCGTTCCAGCGCGGCCGGCGAAGGCGTTCCAGGAGTATGCGGCACCTGTTGCGGCTGATAGCTTTCGGCCGGGCGTTCGACCGGCTCGGGCTGCGGATCGAACTCGGCGCTGCGCGGCTGATAGGCCGGGGGAGGCAGCCCGTCGTCATCGTCCTCGACAGCCTCATCGGCGCCCTGACCGAATTGCAAAGTCGTGTGCGAAGGCTCTTCGGCCGCTTCAAAAAGAGACGGTTCGCGCGGAGCTTCGGGCTGCGGAGCCGGTTCAGCAACTTCCGCCGCGACCGGAGCCGGCTGTGCTGCCTCTTCTTCCGCCGATACGGTGCGGGTCAGAGGTGCGGACATGGACCGACGCGGAGCCGGTGCCTCGGAGCCGCTTTCGCTGGCGTCGATGCCGGTTGCCACGACCGAGACGCGCATCTTGCCTTCCATCTCGGGGTCCAGTGTCGAGCCGACGATGATGTTGGCCTCGGGGTCCACTTCCTCGCGGATGCGGTTGGCGGCCTCGTCCAGTTCGAACAGGGTCAGGTCATGGCTGCCGGTGATGTTGATCAGAACACCTTTGGCGCCCTTGAGGCTGATTTCGTCCAGCAGCGGATTGGCGATGGCCTTTTCCGCAGCCTGGATGGCGCGATCTTCGCCCTCGGCCTCGCCGGTGCCCATCATGGCCTTGCCCATCTCGTCCATCACCGCGCGGACGTCGGCGAAGTCGAGGTTGATCAGGCCCGGACGCACCATCAGGTCGGTCACGCCCTTGACGCCCTGGTACAGCACGTCATCGGCCATCGAGAAGGCCTCGGTGAACGTGGTCTTTTCGTTGGCCAGACGGAACAGGTTCTGGTTCGGGATGATGATCAGCGTATCGACCACCTTCTGCAGCGCCTCGACACCGTCCTCGGCCTGACGCATGCGCTTGGCGCCCTCGAACTGGAACGGTTTGGTCACCACGCCCACGGTCAGCACGCCCAATTCACGCGCGGCCTGCGCGATGATCGGAGCGGCGCCGGTGCCGGTGCCCCCGCCCATGCCGGCGGTGATGAAGCACATATGCGCGCCGGCCAGATGGTCGACGATCTGTTCGATGCTTTCTTCGGCGGCGGCGGCGCCGACCGATGCGCGGGCGCCCGCGCCCAGACCCTCGGTCACCTTGATGCCCAGCTGCACCCGCGCCGACGAGCGGCTTTGCTGCAGCGCCTGCGCGTCCGTGTTGGCCACCACGAAGTCAACGCCGTCGAGTTGTTTTTCAATCATGTTGTTGACGGCGTTGCCACCTGCACCGCCTACGCCAAATACCGTAATCCGAGGCTTGAGTTCGTCGTGCCCGGGCATCGAAAGATTCAATGTCATGCTCTGTCCGCCTGTAATTTTGATCCCGCAAAGCGGTGTTTTTCTTGCCTATCCGCTTGTGATTCTACCTTTCCAAACGTCAAACGTCACGCCAAAAATCGCGTGAATCCACAAAATATGGAAGAAATAAGGCGGTTTTTCGCGGTATTTCGCCCGACTGCGCAAATCTAGCGGTTCAGGGCGGACAGACCACCACACACGCGAAAACCCCCAGCCTGCTTTGGCGGGTGCGATGCTGGACATCCTGTTCAAACTGCGGCTGACTGCTCGGGTCCTGCCGACGAGCCTCTGACGGGCCTTGTCGATATTCTGAGGGATAAATCCCTGCACCGCAACCGGAATTATCAGCTGATGGGAACGGAAGGACAATCCAGGCCGTCGTCCGAAAATCCGCTGACTTCCTGGATTTCGCCATCCCCCAGCCGCGCGATCCTGACCAGCAACCGCCCATCATGCTCGAATGGCCACCAGCATACCGGGCCGGGCTCGGTGTCATAGAGGAAGCACAGCTTGCCGTCAGGCGTCGTGATCTGGCCATAGACACAGCCCTCGCCCTCTCGCCGCCAGACCGAGCGGGTTGGACTGAGGAACTCCTCGGTGCCCACAAGCATACCGCTGGTCAATTCGTGGAACGTGACGGTTTTTCCGACCACCGCGCCCAGGAATGCTTCGGGCGAGATACGGGTCTGCGCGACAGCCGCAGCCGGAACCCAGGCTGCGCAAAACACCGCAGCCCGGAGCAGGTACCTACCAGTTGTCACGGAACCAGCGCACGGCACGCTTGAACGGCCGTGCTGCGTAGGTATCGACCGGGATTTCAAAGTCCCACCATTCGTCCTGCGGATGCGCCGCGAACAGCGCAAGACCGACCGCCGAGGAAAACCCCGGGCCTGTCGCAGATTGCGGCAAACCATGCACACGCAGCGGTCGACCCAGACGCACTCGCTGACCCAATATGCGGCTGGCCAGCCCATCCAGACCTGGGATCTGACTGGCTCCACCGGTCAGAACGATCTGTTGGCTTGGCATATGTTCGAACCCTGCTGCGTCCAGCCGAACACGGACTTCCTCGAGGATTTCCTCGACGCGCGGTCGCATGATGCCGATCAACTCGGCACGGCTGACGGTACGCCGGTCGTGTTCCCAATCCCCGGTGTCGCCGCCAATGTCGATCATGTCGCGGTCATCGGCTCCGGTGGCGTGAACCCCGCCATTGAAGGTCTTGATCCGCTCGGCGACCGAGGCGGACACACCAAGCCCCATAGAGATGTCACTGGTGACGTGATCCCCGCCCATGCGGACACTGTCGGCATAGATCATGTGCTTTTTGATGAAGATCGAAACGCCGGTGGACCCACCGCCCATGTCGATACAGGCCGCTCCAAGTTCCTGTTCGTCTTCTACCAGCGCAGAAATCCCCGACACATAGGCCGAGTTCGCGATGCCAGCCAATTCCAGGTCGCACCGCTTGACGCAACGAACGATGTTCTGAATCGCAACCGCATCGACCGTCAACATGTGCATGTCGACCGCAAGCGTCTGCCCCATCTGCCCCCGCGGGTCGATCAAGCCAGATCGGTTGTCCAGAGCGAAGTTCACAGGTTGTGCATGCAGCACCTCGCGCCCTGCCCCATAGTCTGGGACATCGCAGGCGTTCAGGACACGACCGATCTCGGCCTCGGTCACCAGCTGACCGTCCAGATCCACCTGCGCATCCAGCCCATAAGATCGAGGGTTTGCCCCCGAGAAACAGGCGATCACATGGTCTACCCGGATATCGGCCATCTTCTGAGCAGCCTGCAGCGCGGTGCGGATGGCGCGCTCGGTTTCCTGCATGGCCGTGATCTCACCAAAGCGCACCCCGCGCGATCGGGTCGTCGCCGCACCGATCACCCGGAACCCGGTCTGCCCGGCCATGGACCCGATCGAGTTGTCCTCGCTGAGCCGCGCCGACCCATCAAAACGCAGCACAAGACAGGCGATCTTGGAACTTCCGACATCCAGGATCGCAACGACACCGCGTTGCATGGCCTGTCTGCGCATCTGGCGCATTGCGCGTTGAGACTGATAGAGATCCGTCATCATCGTATTACTGCCCGTTACCCATAGTCACTTTTGTATTCCACCAGTCTGAGCTGGCGGCTTCTGTCATCCGAATGGTCGGCCGCGCCCCTATGCGCATATCGACCACGGCAACATCCCGTTCCAAAAGGTCCTGCACCTCGTTCACCGCCAGAACACGCTCGAGCGCGCGCACCGGACGTTCCGTCGGCAGCATGACCCGTTGGCCTCGGTCCAGAACCAGGTCCCAGCGCCGTTCGCCGACGCGGACCAGACCGCGCACCCGGCTGCCCAGGCTGCGCGCAGTGGCCAGAAGCTCCAGTGCCTCGGCCACATGCTGATCTGCACCCTGACCGGCAATCAGCGGAAGATCGGAGCGCTCGGTCCGAGCCGCGATCTCGGCCACGTGGGTGCCCGTTTCGTCCAACAGCTGGATGCCTTCACGGGTGCGCCAGACGATCACGGGCTGACGTTCGACAACATCGACCTGCAGAATGCCGCCCGGACGGATCCGCACGGTTGCCGATTTGACCGGGTCCAAGCCGGTGATCGTGTCCCGGATCTGCTCGACATCCAGATCCCAGGAGCTGAGCGGGAAGTCCAAAGGCACGACTTCGCGGATGTCGTCAGCAAGGCCGGCCCCCGCCCCGTCGATCGCCATGAGCTTGACCATGAATTCAGGACGCTCCTGGAACGACGTGATCAAGTTGTCCACCTGCGCCCGAACCGCTTCTCGCCGCTCTTCGGCCGCGAAGTAGAGCCCAACCGTGGCCACGACCGCGCAGAGCGGCACTCCGATCTTGACCCCCAGCCGGATTCCCGGCGTCAGCATCCATCGCTGGAACCGATAACTAAACCGCGACGGTGCCGGGTCCGCACGGCCCTTGCCACGGCGGAAGAACCGACCACCGCGCAACCGCAATTTGGGCTCAGCACGGACGGCGTCGGCGTCCGCAGACTGAAACTCGGCATCAGGGCCGGACAGAGGCTTGGTGCGGTGGATCACCGGCGCACGAGTGGCGGTCAGCGGTCGCATGAGGCGTCCTCGACCATCCAGGCGCAGAGCTGACCGAAGGTCATGCCCAGATGCGCGGCTTGTTCAGGCACCAGCGAGGTGGGGGTCATACCCGGCTGGGTGTTGGCCTCCAGCAGGAACAGGCCCTCTTCGCCCCGGGCCTCGTCCCAGCGGTAATCGGTACGGCTGACGCCCCGGCACCCCAGAACCTGGTGGGCGCGCAGGGCATAATCCATGCATAGCTCGAAGATCCGCGGCGGAATGTCGGCAGGCAGCACGTGGCGCGATCCGCCGGGCTTGTATTTGGCGTCGTAGTCATACCAGCCGTCGGTCAGGATCTCGGTCACGGTCAAGGCGCGGTCGCCCATCACGGTTACCGTCAGCTCGCGCCCGGCGACGTATTGTTCGACCATGACCTGTTCGGGCATGTCATCCGACAGCTGCGGCGGGCCGTTCGACCCTTCGAACACCAGATAGATCCCGACGCTCGAGCCTTCGTTGTTGGGCTTGACCACATATGGCGCGGGCATGACGTGCCCCGCCATCACGTCCGATTTCGGAACGATCGCGCTGTCGGCTACAGGCAGTCCGGCCGCGCGAAAAACCTCTTTGCTGCGTTGCTTGTCCATGGCCAGCGCCGAGGCCAACACGCCGGAATGCGTGTAGGGCATCCTCAGCCACTCCAGCAGACCCTGCACGCAACCGTCCTCGCCCCAGCGGCCATGCAACGCGTTGAAGACCACGTCGGGCTTGATGTCCTGCAAACGCACACAAAGGTCTGGACCGGCGTCCAGTTCGACGACCTCGATCCCTTCTCCCACAAGGGCGGCTGCGCATTCGCGCCCGCTGCTGAGAGACACCTCGCGCTCCGCCGAGGGGCCACCCATCAATACCGCCACTTTGGGGTTTGTCCTGCTCGACCTACCCACGTTCGTGCGCCTCAATGTCCCCGGACCTTATCTGGTGGTCCGTATTTCGTTATGCCTTTGATCCGTCGCCTGAATTTGCCTGTTTTGGTCTGACGGTCGGGGCTTTAATCTGTCAGCGGATCACCGACCCGCATGATTTCCCACTCTAGCGTGATCCCGCTTGTTTCGTAAACCTTTTTTCGCACCTCTTCGCCCAGCCCTTCGAGGTCGGCGGCGGTGGCGTTTCCGGTGTTGATCAGGAAATTCGAATGCTTGGGGCTCATCTGTGCGCCCCCGCGCAGGGCGCCGCGCATTCCGGCGTCGTCGATCACCTTCCAGGCCTTCAGGTCGTGCACATCGTCTGCCCGCCCGGTCGAGGAAAACCCGGCCGGATTGCGGAAGGTCGACCCGGCGCTGCGGTCCTTGGTGGGCTGGGTCTCGTCTCGCTTTTTCAGCTGCGCCTCCATCCGGGCGTGCAGGTCGGCCGGGTCACCCGCCGGGCCCTGGAACGTGGCCGACACCAGCACCGCACCCTCGGGCAGGTCGGATTGACGATAGCGAAAGTTCAGATCGGCGGGCGTCAGCTCGACCACCTCGCCCTGCCGGGTGACGATGGTGGCCGATTTCAGAACATCCGCCGTGTAGCTGCCATAGCAGCCGGCGTTCATCCGCACGGCCCCACCGATGGAACCCGGAATCGTCCGCAGAAAGGTGAGGTCCACCCCCGCATCCGCCGCCTTGCGCGCCACATGCGCATCCAGCGCGGCTGCCCCCGCGGTGACGGTGGTGCCGTCGACCGCGATGCCGTTGAAGCCGCGCCCCAGCCGGATCACAACGGCCCGCAAGCCCCCGTCGCGCACGATCAGGTTCGAGCCGACGCCCATGGGAAACACCGGCACCTCGGCCGGAAGATGATGCAGGAAAGCCTGCAAATCCTCAAGGTCAGCCGGCTGAAACAGATAATCCGCCGGGCCGCCGACTCGCAGCCATGTGAGGTCGTTCAGTGGTCGGTTCGCCGTCAGGCGGCCTTGAGGCGTTGGCAAAGTGGTCATTGAGGCTAGATCGCGGATTCGGCGGGGCGTGGCAAGCCCGTTCCAAGCCGCAGGGTCAAATCCGCCGCCGCAGCCACCGCCCAAGGTAGATCACCGGCCATCGCAGCACTGACATGCCGGCGGCCAGAACGAACAGGCCAACCCACGGGCCGTTTTCGTAGGTGACATAACCCAAGATCGGAATGCCCACCGCGATCAGCGCATAGGCGCGGGTCCAGTGGTTGTCCTTGCTGGGGATCATGGCCAGCACATTGGCGGCGACGCCCCAAAGGGCGGCAAGGGCGATAGACCAGCTCATTGCCCCACCTCGCGGCCCGACCATTTGCGCCAGTAAAACCGGATGGGGTTGCGGAACATCGATACGAACCCGGCAAAGGCCAGCGCTCCGATCAGCCAGCCATGTACCACACCCAGCCAGACGATCAGAACCGGCGCGCAGATCAGCAGCACGATGCCCGGCGGGAATTGCAGGCGCATCGGCAACAGCGCCACGACAGTGGCGCAGATCACCCAAAGGGCGGCAAAGATGACGGAATAATCCATGGTTCTCTCCGCAAATGAGTCACGCACCAGGGCAGCTACACATCCGCAAGTTGTGCACCCAAATGCCTGCTAACGTCAAACGGCTTGTTTTACCTTCAGCCGGTCAGGCAGCGCATTGGCCCAGGCACTGATGGTGCCAGCGCCCAGGCAGACGACCATGTCGCCGGGCCGGGCCTGTTCGCGGACCAGACGCTCCAGGTCGCCTTCGTCCAGCAGCGCGCGCGCGTGGCGGTGGCCGTGGCGGATCAGGCCCTGCACCAGATCATCGCGGCTGGCGCCTTCGATCGGGTCCTCTCCGGCAGAGAAGACCTCGGCAATGGCCACGACATCGGCATCGTTGAAACAGGCGCAGAAATCGTCGAACAGGTTGGACAGGCGCGAATAGCGGTGCGGCTGGTGCACGGCGATCACGCGGCCTTCGGTCGCCTGACGCGCAGCCTTGAGCACCGCCGCGATTTCCACCGGGTGGTGGCCGTAGTCGTCGATGATGGTGACGCCGTTCACCTCGCCAACCTTGGTAAAGCGGCGATTGACGCCACCGAAATTGGCCAGCGCGTCGCGGATTTCAGCGGTCTTCATGCCCAGATGACGTGCCACGGCGACCGCCGACAGCGCGTTCGAGACGTTGTGATCGCCCGGCATGGGCAGGGTGCAACCCTCGATCACGGTATCCTCGTATTGCAGGTGGATGTCGAAATGCGCAATGCCGCCCTTGTAGGTCAGGTTGACCGCACGCACGTCAGCCTGGGCGTTGAACCCATAGGTGCGCACGCGACGGTCGGCGATGCGGCCCACCAGCGCCTGAACCTCGGCATGGTCGGTGCAGCACACCGCCAGACCGTAGAACGGGATGTTCGAGACGAAATCATGAAAGCCCGCGCGCAGGCGGTCGAAATCACCCCAATGCTCCATGTGCTCGGGGTCGATATTGGTGACGATGGCGATGGTCGCGGGCAGCCGGTTGAACGAGCCGTCGGACTCGTCGGCCTCGACCACCATCCACTCGCCCTGCCCCATCCGCGCGTTCGAGCCGTAGGCATGGATCACGCCGCCGTTGATGACGGTCGGGTCGAAATCGCCCGCCACCATCAACTCGGCCATCATCGTGGTGGTCGTGGTCTTGCCGTGGGTACCGGCAATGGCGATGTTGGATTTCAGCCGCATCAGCTCGGCCAGCATGTCGGCACGGCGCACCACCGGCAGGCCCAATGCGCGGGCGCCGTCCAGTTCAGGGTTGCCCGGCTTGATCGCGGTCGACACGACCACGACTGCCGCGTTGTCGAGATTCTCGGCCCGCTGACCCACGAAAATTTCGGCCCCTAGCGACGCCAGACGGTCGGTGATCTTCGAGGCTTTCAGATCGGATCCCTGCACCTGGTACCCAAGGTTCAGCAGCACCTCGGCGATGCCCGACATCCCGATGCCGCCGATGCCCACGAAATGGATCGGTCCGACATCCTGCGGCAGTTTGGTTGCTGGATTCATGGGGTCTCCTTCTGCGCCAGCTGTTCGACAAGGGCCACCAGACGCTCGGTCGCGTCGGGCGCCCCGACCGACAGGGCAGCATGGGCCATTTTCTGTGCGGCTTCGGGGTTGGTCAGAACCAGTGCGATTTGCTCGGTCAGGGCGGGAACGTCAAGCGCATTTTCGGGAATCATGATCGCCCCGCCCGCCTGCACCAACCCGCGCGCATTGGCGGTTTGGTGATCGCCCGCTGCGGCGGCAAAGGGGATCAGGATCGAGGGCCGCCCGATCACCGAGATGTCGGCCACGCTGGACGCGCCCGAGCGGCTGATCACCAATTGCGCCTCGGACATGCGGCGGGGGACGTCGTGGAAAAAGGGCTGGACCTCGGCCAGAATCCCGTGGTCGGCGTAGAAGGCGGTGACCCGCTCGGCATCCTCTTCGCGCGCCTGATGCGAAACACGGATATACTGGCGCAGGCTCTCGGGCAGTGCGGCGATGGCGCCGGGCACCACATCGCTGAGGATGCGGGCGCCTTGGCTGCCGCCCATCACCAGCACCGACATCGGATAATCTCCGGGCGGGATATAGGGCGCGGCCGCGCGTTCCAGCACGGCAGCACGGACCGGGTTACCGGTGTGGATGCCGTGGGCGCCCTCGGGCAGGTCGGTGGGCCAGACGCCGCAGGCCACATGCGCGACCCGGGTGGCGAACAGCTGGTTCACGCGCCCCAGAACGCCGTTCTGTTCGTGGATCATGCGGGGCAGACGCAGCATCACCGCCGCGCTCAGCGCCGGGATCGACGGATAGCCACCGAACCCCACCACCACGTCCGGCTTGTCGCGCAGCAACTGGGCCGTCATCCCGGCAACCCCGGCTGCGATCCGGGGACCAGCCAGCGCCTTGGCCGCCAGCCCGCCGCGCGCGAACGTGGCCGAGGAGACCTCGACGATCTCGGTGGAATGCGGAAAACCGCCCGTGTAACGCGCGCCGCGCGCATCGGTGGACAGGCGTACGCGCCAGCCCTTGTTCAGCATGGCCTCAGCCAGCGCCTGGGCGGGGAACATGTGGCCCCCGGTTCCGCCAGCTGCGATCAGCAAATAAGGGTTCGTCATCAGCCTCGTCCGCGCAGAATGTCACCCAGCTCGCCTTGGGGCCGCGACCGCGTGAACGCCAGCAGCATCCCCAACGCAATACCACCCGCAATCAACGACGAGCCGCCGTAGCTGACGAAAGGCAGCGTCATGCCCTTGGCCGGCAGCAGGCGCACCGCGACGCCCATGTTGATCATCGCCTGAACACCGAACATGCAGGCCAGACCGGTGCCTGCCAACCGGGTGAACATGTCACGCTCGCGCATCAGGCGCAGCAGGGACCGTACCACGATGATTGAATAAAGCGCGATGATGATCAGCACCAGGATCAGGCCGTATTCTTCGGCCGCGACGGCGATGATGAAATCGGTATGTGCATCGGGCAGCGACCATTTCACCTGCCCCTCGCCAACCCCAACGCCAAACAGCCCGCCTTCGCGGATTGCGTTGGTGGCATAGCCCAACTGGGTCGTCGGATCGACCTCTTGATTCAGGAAACCATCGATGCGCCGGGCGAAGTGTTCAGAATTGGCGTAGGCGAACATGCCACCCAAGACGACCGCTCCGGCCATTCCCAGCAGCAGGAACATCGGTGCACCCGCCACGAAATACATCACGCCCCAGCCGAACAGGATCAGACAGGCCTGACCGAAATCAGGCTGCATCACCAACATGCCAACGATCGACATACACAGCGCAAACGACCACAACCGCCCTGGCGGGCCATTGATCTCCTGCGCTGCGGCCAGCAGCCAGGCGGCCACGACAATGAAGCCGGGCTTCAGAAACTCGGACGGTTGCAGCGAGGCGAAGCCCAGCGAATACCAGCGCACCGCACCCTTGCCGAAATCGGTCCCGAAGACCGGCAGAAAGGCCAGCGCAACAAATGAGGCCAGAAAGCCCAGCACCGCCAACCGACGCACCAAGGTGGGTGACATCATCGAGGTCAGCATCATCGCGATCAGCGCCAACACACCGAAAAGGGCCTGACGCTCGACATAGTGGAACGGATCGAACCCATTGCGCTGCGCCAACGGCGGCGACGAGGCCAGCCCCAACAGAAGCCCGATCGCAAAAAGGATCAGCACGCAGGACATCGTCCAGCGGTCAATCGTCCGCCACCATTTCGGAAGGATCGGTTCACCGCGCTGGTCCTGGACCGCGCCATACACCATCTCAGTCATGAGATACCGCCACTATCTGCCTCGTTACCGTCCCGTTTTCGGGATCTGTTTGAGAGTCTACAGGGAAAATGCCCCTCAGGCCAGCCTCTTCCTCTTGTCATTGGCGTCAATCCGCGCCAAGGGCGAGGGATGCGATTTGACACGATCATACTGGGCGCCGGAGCCGCCGGCATGATGTGCGCCGCCCATTGCGGCGGCCGTGTACTGGTGATCGATCACGCCAAGGCGCCGGGGGAAAAGATCCGCATCTCGGGCGGGGGGCGGTGCAACTTCACAAACCTCTACGCCGGACCACAGAACTTCCTGTCGCAGAACCCGCATTTCTGCAAATCGGCGCTGGCGCGATACACCCAGTGGGACTTCATCGACCTTGTGGGCCGTCACGGCATCGCATGGCATGAAAAGACGCTGGGGCAGCTGTTCTGCGACGGCTCATCGAAGCAGATCATCGCCATGCTGCTGGCCGAGATGGACCGCGCGGGCGCAGAGCTGTGGTTGCACACGTCGCTGCGCCATCTGCGCAAGACCGAAGCCGGCTTTGAACTGGTGGTCGAGCGCGAGGGTGCGCGATATGACCTGAGCTGTGCCAACGTGGTTTTGGCCACCGGCGGAAAATCCATCCCCAAGATGGGTGCGACCGGGCTGGCCTATGACATCGCCGCGCAGTTCGGATTGCACGTCACCGAGACCCGTGCCGCACTGGTGCCGTTCACCTTCCCCGATGGGCGGTTCAAAGACTTGTCCGGTGTTTCCGTCCCCGCGCGACTGTCGAACGATCGCGCGAGTTTCGACGAGGCGCTGCTGTTCACCCATCGCGGCCTGAGCGGTCCGGCTGTGCTGCAACTGTCCTCATACTGGCGCGAGGGCGAGGCGATCCGGGTCAACCTGATCCCCGAGCTGCCCCTTTTCGACCTTCTGCGCGAACGGCGGCAAAGCGCGGGCCGCAAGGCCCTGACAACCGAACTCGCGCACCACCTGCCCGCCCGCCTGGTCGAGTTTCTGAGCGTCCAGACCCCGATGCACGGCAACCTGGCCGATCAGTCGGATGCGGCGCTGCAAGCGCTGACCGATGCGCTGAGCGACTGGGCACTGACCCCCTCGGGCACCGAAGGGTACCGCACCGCCGAGGTCACCTTGGGCGGCATCGATACGGACTGCCTGTCGTCCAAAACGATGGAGGCCAGGGATGTCCCCGGCCTCTATGCGATTGGTGAAGCGGTGGATGTCACCGGATGGCTGGGCGGATACAATTTCCAGTGGGCGTGGTCCTCGGGCCACGCCGCCGGAATTGCGATCGCCGGTCGCCTTTAGCCTACGACGTTGTAGCCGCGGCCGCGCATGCAGTTGCGGACGATGACTTCCTGCTTCTGGGTGTTTTGCAGAGCGCTGGCGCCTGCCCCCACCAGTGCGCCAGCGACAGCCGCACGGCCCAGATCGCTTGCGCTGTCGTCGATGATGGCTTTGGTGCCCGCAGCACCCGCCGCGCCAATGGCCGCCGCCCCAGCGGTATTGCTGTCGATCGTGCCCTGCTGCCGCGCTACGGCCTGACACTGCGCCAGGTCTGCGTTGTAGTTCGGGCTGACGGGTCCATCCACAATGGGTTGGTAGTTCGCGCCTGTGTTCGTGCAGGCCCCTGCCACCAGGATGGCCGGCAGGATCATTGAAAGCTTGCGGTTCAGCATGGTCTTAACCTCGTGTTGAATTCCTAGGGTAACAAAATCATTAATTCTGGTGCGTCAAGCTGATAGCACTTCAATTTGGCCCAACCGGCGGTTCATTGCAAATGTACAGTTCAAAGCCGCTTTTGAACCTGCGCCACGAAATCGTCGCCGCGCTGTTCGAAATTGTCGTACTGGTCGAAACTGGCCGCCGCGGGCGCCAGCAGCACGGTTTCACCCGGCGCGGCGTCGCGCATGGCCTGTTCGACTGCCTCGGCCATTGTGGTGCAAACGCGGGCCTCAACCGACAACTGCATGGCGAAGCCAGCCGCCTCGCGCCCGATCACATAGGCGCACAGAACCTCGCCGGTCGCATCGTTCAGCGCGGCGAGACCCCCCTCTTTCTCAAGCCCGCCGCAGATCCAGCGGATCTTTTTGAACGCGCCCAGCGCCTTGGCCGCGCTGTCGACATTGGTGGCCTTGGAGTCGTTCACGAATGTCACACCGTTTGCCTCGGCGATGATCTGGCTGCGGTGCGGCAGGCCCGGATAGCTGTGCAGCGCGTCCTCGATCATCTTGGGCGCCAGGCCCAGCGCGCGACAGGCGGCATAGGCCGAACACGCGTTCTGGTGGTTGTGGGTTCCGGGCAGGCCCTTGATGCCGCGCAGGTCGATCGAAGCGGCCTGCCGCCCCTTGCGGTATTCCGACAGAAACCCCTTGCGGGCAAAGACCTGCCAGCCCGGGCCGGCCAATTTGCGCGCCACCGACACGCGGATTACCCGGTCGTCGCCCGGCCCTTCGGCCAGTTGACCGGCTAGAAACGCGCCTTCGATCTCGTCCACGCCGATCACGGCACGGTCGGGACCGCCTTCAGAGAACAGGCGGCGTTTGGCGGCGAAATAGCCGCCCATGCCCCCATGCCGGTCCAGATGGTCGGGCGAGAGATTGGTGAACACCGCCACGTCGGGCGTCAGCGCACGCGCCAGCTCGGTCTGATAGCTGGAAAGCTCCAGCACCACCACTGATCCGTCGCCGCCGGGCTCGATATCCAGCACGCCGCGCCCGATATTGCCCGCCAGCTGCGCCTCGCGCCCCGATTGGGTCAGGATATGGTGGATCAGCGCCGCCGTGGTCGACTTCCCGTTCGAGCCGGTGACGGCGACCACACGCGGCGGCACATCGAACTTGTCCCATTCGGCACCGCCCAGCGAGCGGAAGAACAGACCAATGTCATTGTCGACCGGAACGCCGGCCTGCAGCGCGGCGGCAACTACCGGGTTGGGTTCGGGATAAAGATGGGGAATGCCGGGCGATACGATCAACGTGGCAATCGCGTCAAAGGCGCCTTCCCGCCGCAGGTCCTGACACATGAACCCCTCGGCCTCGGCCTTTTCGCGCGCGGCGGGGTTGTCATCCCAGCACACCGGCTCGGCTCCGCCCGTCCGCAATGCGCGCGCCGTGGCCAGGCCCGACCGCCCCAGCCCCAGAACCGCAACCTTATGTCCTGAAAACCCTTTGACCGGGATCATGCCGCGCACCTTCTTCCATCTGCCAATGCGCCGCTACCCTGTACCGAAGAATTGACCCTTGGCAAGGGCGGCGTCAGGCTCGCGCCCTCGGCGCGAGCCGGGCCCAACGGGTACAGGCGGGCCGCAGGCCCACCGCGCCCGGCGGGAGCCTTACCGTACTTTCAGTGTCGCAAGGCCAATCATCGCCAGGATCAGCGAGATGATCCAGAACCGGATCACGATGGTTGGCTCGGCCCAGCCCTTCTTCTCATAGTGGTGATGGATCGGCGCCATCAGGAAGACCCGCCGGCCTGTGCGTTTGAAATACAGCACCTGGATGATCACGCTCAACGCCTCGACCACGAACAGGCCGCCGACGATGGCCAGAACCAGCTCGTGCTTGGTGGCAACGGCGATGGCGCCCAGTGCGCCGCCGAGGGCCAGCGAGCCGGTATCCCCCATGAACACCGCCGCTGGCGGAGCGTTGTACCACAGAAACCCAAGCCCACCGCCAAACAATGCGGCGGTGAAGATAAGAATCTCACCCGTGCCGGGCACATAATGCACGTCCAGATATTCGGTAAAGTCGACGCGACCCACCGCATAGGCGATCACGCCCAAAGTCGACGCCGCGATCATCGCGGGCATGATGGCCAGCCCGTCCAGCCCGTCGGTCAGGTTCACTGCATTCGCCGCCCCCACGATCACCACGATCGAGAACGGAATGTAGAAGATACTCAGATTGATCAGCGTGTCCTTGAAGATCGGCACGGCCAGCTGGTTCTGCAGCATCTCCGGGTGGTGCAGCGTCGCCCACAGCGCGGCCAGCGCGGCGATTATGATGCCCAAAGCCAGGCGCATTTTGCCCGAAACGCCCTTGGTATTCTGCTTCGACACCTTGGCATAGTCGTCCGCGAATCCGATGGCCGCATAGGCCAGAGTGACAAACAGAACCATCCACACATAAGGATTGTCCCACCGTGCCCAAATCAGCGTGGACGTCACCAGGGCACCTACAATCAGCAACCCCCCCATCGTGGGTGTGCCGGCCTTGGAAAAGTGCCCCTCGGGGCCGTCATCCCGGATTGGCTGACCTTTGCCCTGCTTCCGGCGCAGCACGTTGATCAACGGCTTGCCGAACAGGAAGCCAAAGATCAGGGCCGTCAGAAAGGCGCCGCCTGCGCGGAACGTGATGTAGCGGAAGAGGTTGAAGAAATCCCCTCCGTCCGACAGGCTGGTCAACCAATAGAGCATTACAAAACCTTTCTCACACCGCGGTCATGGGTGGTCATGCATCAAGCGCGCCCACTTGCCCCATTTTCCGCAAACCGTCAACAATCCGTGCCAGCGCCATGCTGAGCGAGCCTTTGGCCAACACGGCATCGCCCGCCCGAACCAGCTGCGGAAGCTCTTGAACCATTTCGGCGCTGGTCTCGAACCACAGCCCGCGCTTGTCCTCGGGCAACGCCTCGTGCAGCGCCCGCATCAACGGTCCAATGCAATGCACCTTGTCGATCTGCGTCATGGCCGGCACGTCTGCCATCGCTGCGTGCATCGCGCGTTCGTTTGGCCCCAGCTCTTTCATGTCGCCCAGGAAGGCGATGCGCCTTTCGCTCTGCGCTGCCGCCAACACATCCAGCGCCGCCGCCATCGAGGTCGGATTGGCGTTGTAGCTGTCATCCAGCAGTTCGATCTGCCCGCCATCCGGCAATGTCAGCGTTTCGCGCACGCCCCGCCCTGTGACCGGCGCCCATTTGGCCAGGCCGGTGATGGCCGCGTCCAGATCGATGCCCAGCGCAACACAGGCGGCAAGCGCGCCCAGGCCGTTCATGGCAAAATGCGTGCCCGCCGATTGCACATCAAAGGCGATGGCCTGGCCCATGGCCTCGGCGGTCACGTGGATGTCTGTAGGCGACTGGGTCACGCCGGTCAGCCGATAATCCGATGCGGTGCGGCCGAAATCCACGATCACCGCGCCATGCCGGGCGGCGCAGGAGCGCAGGATGTCGGTATGATCAAGGTCAGCGTTCACGATGGCGGTGCCGCCGGCCTCCAGCCCATCAAAGATGGCGGCCTTTTCGTGGGCGATACCGGCAACCGACTCGAACGCCTCCAGGTGAACGGCGGCGACGGTAGTGACCAGCGCCACATGCGGGCGAGCCTGCCGCGCCAGGGGTGCAATTTCGCCGGGATGGTTCATGCCGATCTCGATCACCGCATATTCGGTGTCGCGCGGCATCCGAGCCAGAGTCAGCGGCACGCCCCAATGGTTGTTGTAGCTGGCAACGCTGGCATGTGTGCGGCCCTGATCCGACAGGATGGTCCCCAGCATCTCCTTGGTCGAGGTCTTGCCGACACTGCCCGTCACCCCGACCACGCGGGCCTTGCACCGGTCACGGGCGGCGCGGCCCAACGCCTCGAGCGCGGTTTGTACGTCATCGACGATCAACAATGGCGCATCGGCGGCCACGCCATCCGGGATGTGCGTCACCAGCGCGGCAGCAGCCCCTTTGTCCAGCGCTTGCGCCACGAAATCATGCCCGTCGCGCGCCGCCTTCAACGCCACGAACAGGTCGCCCGGTTGCAGCGTGCGCGTATCGATGGACACGCCGCCCGCCTGCCAATCGGTCGTGGCCCGCCCACACGTCGCGGCGGCGGCCTCGGATGCGGTCCAGAGTGTCATGCGACCCTCCCGTCCAGTGCGGCCACGGCGATGCTGGCCTGTTCCACATCATCGAAGGGCAGAACCTGGTCACCCACGATCTGCCCGGTCTCGTGCCCCTTGCCCGCGATCAGCAGCGCATCGCCGGGCTGCAATGCATCGATGCCGCGCAGGATGGCCTCGGCCCGATCGGCAACCTCGGTCGCGTCGGGGGCCCCGGCCATCACCGCAGCGCGGATGGCGGCAGGGTCTTCCGAGCGCGGGTTGTCGTCGGTGACAAAGACGATGTCGGCGTTCTCGGCCGCGGCCCGCCCCATCAGCGGGCGCTTGGTCGCGTCGCGGTCGCCGCCCGCGCCGACGATGGCGATCAACCGGCCCATCACATGCGGACGCAGCGCCTGCAAGGCGGTGGCCACGGCGTCGGGCGTGTGCGCGTAGTCGACGAATACCGCCGCCCCGTTGCTGCGGGTCGCCGCCAACTGCATCCGCCCCCGCACCGTAGTCAGATGCGGCAGAGTGTCGAAGACATGTTCAGCCTCGTCACCGCTCGCAATGACCAATCCGCAAGCCAGCAGAACGTTTTCCGCCTGAAACCCGCCGATCAGGTTCAGCCGGGTCTGGAAGGTCTTGCCGCGCCAGGCAAAGCGCAGATCCTGCCCAGTAGCGTCAAACCGTTGGTTCAACAGGCAAAGATCAGCATCCCCGCTGCCCACCGTCAGGATCGACTGACCGCGCGCCTGCGCGATATCACGGATCGCGGCGCCTTTCGGATCATCCATGTTGATCACGGCGGTTCCGTCCTGCGGCAGAACCCGGTCGAACAGCCCCGCCTTGGCGGCGAAATACGCCTCGAACGTCGCGTGATAGTCCAGGTGATCCTGGGTGAAATTCGAAAACCCCGCCGCCGTCAGGTGCACGCCGTCCAGCCGGCGCTGTTCCAACCCATGCGACGAGGCCTCCATCGCGGCGTGGGTCACGCCGGCCTCGGCGGCCTCGGCCAGACAGCGATGCAGGGTGATGGGTTCGGGTGTCGTGTGGGCCAGCGGTGCCGTCCACGCGCCCTCGACCCCTGTCGTGCCGAGATTGACGGCCATGTGGCCCAGTTCGGTCCAGATCTGGCGCACGAAGGTCGAAATCGAGGTCTTGCCGTTGGTGCCGGTGACCGCCACCATGGTGCGCGGCTGCGCCCCGAACCACAATGCGGCGGTATAGGCCAGCGTCTGGCGCGGGTCCTGCACCACCACCAGGGCGGCGTCCGAGGCGGCCAGTTCATCGGCGGCGATCCGCTCGCCTTCGGCATCGGTCAGGATGGCGGCGGCCCCCATGCGCAAGGCGTATTGGATGAATTCGCCGCCATGCACGCGCGTCCCCGGCAGCGCCGCGAACAAAAAGCCGTCCTTGACCTGACGGCTGTCCACCGCCAGCCCGGTAGTCTCCGGGTCGGCACCGCCGCGCGCGGTCAGGGCCAGCTGGCTGAGTTTCTTTGACCTTGCGCCCATGACCCACCTCTGTCGGACTGCCTAATTCGAGGTCAGCGTTATAGCAGCGCGATCCTCAGGCTCAAGCCGCGGACGCAAGCCCAGCAGCGGCGCGATGCGGCCGATCAACTCGGCCGCCACGGGTACCGCCGTCCAGCCTGCCGTGCGGCGCTTTTCGCCGTAGGCCAGAATCGACGGTTCGTCCAGCGCAACGATCAGAACATATTTCGGATCATAGGCCGGAAAGACCGAAGCGAAGGTGGCGATCACCTTGTCATCATAGTAGCCGCCGCGCGGCTTGGGCTTGTCGGCGGTGCCGGTTTTACCGGCCACGGCATAGCCCGGAACGTCACCAAAGCTGGCGGTTCCATCCGTCACCACTTTGCGAAGCATCATCAGCGATTGTTTGGCCGCGTTTTCTGACATCACTCGCGGCCCGTATTGCGGCCCGTTGCGGCGCAAGATCGTGGGGCTGACATAATGCCCGCCATTGGCGATGGCCGCATAGCCCGCCGCCAGATGCATCGGGCTGGTCGACAGGCCGTGGCCGTAGGAAATGGTGACGGTGCTCAATTCGCCCCACTTCTTGGGCTTGAGCGGCACCCCGCCCTTGGCCTCGACGATCTCGAACGGGGTGGGGTCGAACATGCCCAGCGCGTCCAGGAACTGTTGCTGGCGCTCGGCGCCGATCTGCAGCGCCAACCGCCCCGTGCCGCGGTTCGAGCTGTGCACAATCACATCGGCCACGCTGATCTTGCCGTAATTCTTGCCGTTGAATTCGCCGATCGGGAAACGCCCGATCTTCATCGGGCCCGAGGTGTCGATGATCGTGTCTGCATTCACCAGCCCCAGATCGACCGCCTGCGCGGCGGTGAATATCTTGAAGACCGAGCCAAGTTCATACACGCCCTGCACATAGCGGTTGAACAGAGGGCTGTCCGAAGGGTCGAACCCCGAGGTCGGCGGGCGCGGACGGTCGTTCGGGTCGAACGAGGGCAACGAGGCAGCAGCAATCACTTCGCCGGTATGGGCGTTCATCAGCACCGCCGAGGCGCCCTTGGCGTTCATGATCTTCATGCCGCCGTCCAACACCTGTTCCACCGCCGCCTGAACGGTCAGGTCAAGCGACAGCTGCAGCGGCTTGGTTCCGTTGGCCGGGTCGCGCAGATAGTCATCGAACTGTTTTTCCACCCCGGCCACACCGATCACCTCGGCAGCCGAGACGCCTTCGCGCCCAAAGCCTGACCCGCCAAGGATATGCGCGGCCAGCCGGCCATTGGGATAAAGCCGCATTTCGCGCGGGCCGAACAGGATGCCCGGATCGCCGATGTCGTGCACCGCCTGTTTCTGCTCGGGCGAGATGCGTTTCTTGATCCACAGGAATTTGCGCTTGCCGGTGAAGTCCTTGACCAACCGCTCTTTGTCCAGATCCGGGAAGATCGCCACCAGCTTTTCCGCGGCCGCGATCGGGTCGATCATCAGCGGGGGCTGGGCATAAACGGAATATGTATCAAGGTTGGTCGCAAGGATTCGGCCTTCGCGGTCCACGATATTCGCCCGCTGCATGGCAATCGATGCGCCCGGGGCGCTCGCCAGCGGTTCTTGCGCCTCCGAAGTAGCCAAAGCGCCCATCCGGAACCCGACAACGGCAAATGCCGCAAAGAAAAACGCGCTGAGCACCAGCAACCGCCCTTCGGCGCGGGCGCGGGCGCGGTCCTTCATCTCTTCGTGGCGGCGGCGGATGTTCTCGCGCTCGATCACCTTGGGGTTTTCCCCGCGGGCGCGGGCCTCAAGGATGCGGGCAAGCGGGCGGAGCGGTGTTCGCGTCATGGGATCTGAACCTCGCCCAGGGCCTGGGTGTCGGTGATCGCCTGCAGTTCGATCGGGTCGGCGATGGGCAGGTCGGGATCCTCGGCATAGGCGATCTGGTCCGCGCGCCCGAACTGCTCGGCGCGGAGCGGCAGAAGGCCCAGACGCTCGAAATTCAGGTCGGCCAATTCACGCAGTCGGTCCGGACGGTTCAGATAGGCCCATTCGGCCTGCAATACAGCCAGCCGGGCCTGCGCCGCGCCGATCTGGTGCTGCAGAGACTGGGTTTCCTTCAGCACCTGTTGGGTGCGGTAGTTTTCCTGATAGGCCCACAAGGCCAGCCCGAAAACACCCAAGGCGGTCAATACAAACAGAATACTCTTCATCTTGCCTTTCCCCCGATCATGGGCATGCCGATGGCGCGGGCATCAATTTCCCCCGCCGGAGCATCGGTACGAACAGCAACCCGCAACTTGGCAGAGCGCGCGCGCGGGTTGTCCTGCAACTCCTGCGGGTCGGGGCCGATGGCTTTGCGGGTCTTCAATGTGAATTGCGGCTGATCCTGCTGGATTTCGGGCGCATAGCGGTTGGCACGGCCGGTCTTGCCAGCGCGCGACTGGAAAAAGCGTTTGACCATCCGGTCCTCGACCGAGTGGAAAGTGACCACCGCCAGCTGTCCACCCGGCTTCAACGCGCGCTCGGCGGCCATCAGGCCCATGAACAATTCCTCGTATTCGGCGTTCACCGCAATGCGCAGCGCCTGGAACGACCGCGTGGCCGGATGGGACTGGCCGGGCTTGGCGCGGGGCAGGCAGGATTCGACGATCTCGGCCAGACGCAGGGTGGTGGTGATGGGCGACTCGGTGCGGGCCTTGACGATGGCGCGCGCGATGCGGCGGCTTGCCCGTTCCTCACCGTAGTGGAACAGGATGTCGGCCAATTGCTCCTCGGTCGCGGTGTTGACCAGATCAGCTGCGCTTTCGCCCTCTTGGCTCATGCGCATGTCCAGCGGGCCGTCCTTCATGAAGGAAAAGCCGCGCTCGGCCTGGTCCAACTGCATGGACGAGACACCAAGGTCCAGCACCACGCCATCAAGGTCGTTGGCATATTCATCCATGCGCGAGAAAACACCCGGCTGCATCACCAGTCGGTCGCCATATTCGGCTGCCCAATCCGCCGCCATTTCAAAGGCCAATGGATCGCGATCGACGCCGATTACCTTGTCGGCGCCAGCCTCAAGCAAACCCCGGGTATAGCCGCCCGCACCAAAGGTACCATCCAGCCAGGTGCCGGAAACCGGCTGGACCGCGTCCAGCAAAGGGCGCAGCAGAACGGGAATATGGGGTTTGTCAGATGAAGTGTGATCCGCGCCGGCCATGCCGTCACGCACCTTCGATGCCGTCAAGGAACTGCATCGGATCGAAATCCTCGGGCAGTTCGTCCAACCAGTCTTCGGTGGCGGCCAGTTCCTCGGCCTCGTATGTCTCGGGCTTCCAGATCTGGAACGTGTCGCCCGCGGCGATAAAGAACGCCTCGCCCTCCAGCCCGATCTTGTTGCGCAGCTTGGCCGGCAACACCAAGCGACCCGTTTCATCGACATTGGTCGGGAAAGACTGCCCGTGGAACAGGCGCTGCAACATCTTGCGCTGCATCGAGCCGCGCGGCAGCGCGTCGATCTTGGCGTCGACCTCGTCGATCGCCTCCATAGTGTAGCATTCAAGGTATTTGCGGCGGTGGTCACCGTAAACGATCACCAGTTCAGGATTGTCGCCGGGCTGCCAGTTGGGGTCCGAGGCCTCGAGCACACGGCGAAACGAGGCCGGGATCGACACCCTGCCCTTCGCGTCCACCTTGTGGTGGCTTTCACCTCTGAACCTGCGCGCCAAGACGACTGTCCCTTTCGCTTGCGCCCCACCTACGTCTTCCCCCGGATGAAAAACGGCGGGTTGATCTGCTGCCACTGATCAACCCGCCGCATTGACCCGCTGTGCGGGATGTCCAGCTGCGCGCGCCACCTGGGGGGATGTCTGCTCGCCCGCGCGCCGGATCTCTTGAGTGATGAAAGCGAGATGCCTGTATGAAACCTGTTTGTTTTTGGTTCGGGGTCGTTTGGCGCCCCATGTGCCTCGTCCTCATCGGATGAATAAGGGATGCCATGGGAATTCATGGAAATCAATGAGATTTTTTCCCAAGAAGTTTAGATTCGGAAAATCTACAGCAGTGGAAATTCTTGCGCAAACACGAAAAATGACCACTGATAGACACCAATCAATATCCAAGCACAACATATAGACAGATTCCGCGCCGCAAAAATTTTCCCACGATTTCCCACATTTCTTGCATGATAACCCTGATTCCACCCAACACCCCTCACTTTTTCGACCAAATGGCGCCGAATCACCCTGCGATCCTGGCCGAGCCCCGGAGAGACCGCCCCGGATTTCCCACCAATTCCCGCCAGTCCCACAAAGTCCCATGACCCCACCCAAATCGGGAGTTGACCCAGACGCACAAAAATCGCGCAATCCTGAACCGCACAAATTCCACGTTTACGCGCGCAAATTTTCATCAAAATGATGGGCGGCAGCCAGACCCGAGCAATGCCCCGCAGTTCGCGCTAACGAAAATATCCATATTTTAAAGGCATATTTTCGGGTGTCTGGATTCCGGCAGTCAATCTATGCACTTGCTGCATAGCAGCATTGATCCTGTCCGGTATTGTGCAATCGCAGCATTTGCCTATCTTCAGTCTCAAGCAAGCGCCGGAACATCGCGGCGGAAACGACAGATGATTGGGTAACGAACATGGCAGTCGCAAGCACCAACAGCGCACACAAAAGCGCATCGACATTTGGTTTCGCCTCTCTGATCGAAACCATGAAGACCCGTATCGCACGCTATCGCGTGTACCGCCAGACGGTGAACGAACTGTCAGAACTGTCGGACCGCGAGCTGGCCGATCTGGGCCTGCACCGTTCGATGATCCGTCGCCTGGCCATGCAGGCCGCCGAAGAACAATTTGCGCGCTAAGCGCCACGAAACACCGAGATCAGGTCCACTCCTCCTCCCATAGGACCTGTATTTCAGCGGCAGCATCTCTCCTCCTCCCTGATGCTGCCGCACCCTATACCGGCCTCAACCCGCCGGATGCTGATACATCGGGGCTCTCCTCCTCCCTGCTCTGATGTTGAAAGCGCGCGGTGGCATCTTCCTCCTCCCTGATGCCACCGCGCCCTTCTAATACCGGGCCAGACCCGGAAACGCATACATCGGGTTCTCCTCCTCCCTTCCCGATGTGAAAAGAGCGCGGTGGCACCCTTCCTCCTCCCTGGTGTCACCGCGCGCTTCAGATACCGGGGAAAACCCGGGTTCGGATACATCGGGGCTCTCCTCCTCCCTGCTCTGATGTTGACAAGAACGGCGGTTCCCTCCTCCTCCCTGGGAACCGCCGTTTTTTTCATTCGGCATGAAAAAGGCGCCACGGGCAGGACCGGGCGCCAAACAAAAAAGTCGAGCATGTGCCGGGAGGCACATTCCGCTGGATCAGAACGGCACGTCGTCTTTTGCGGATAGATACTGCGCGACGACCTTCTTGGTTCCGGCCTTGTCGAACTCGACCTCGACCTTGTCCCCCTCGATCCCGACCACGCCGCCATAGCCGAACTTCTGGTGGAACACACGCTCGCCCAAGGTGAAGCTGGCCACGGCGGTCGCGTCGATCACGGTGTTGCGGGATTCACGCGGCTGCGAGGTTCCATACTGCCCCTGCCTTGCCTGCAACCGACGCCAACCGGGCGAATTGTAGACATTCGCCTTAGCCGCGCGGGTTTCAAGATTATTTGACCCATATCCGCTATGAAGGCTAGGCGCCGTCAAGTCTTCAAAATGCTCACCAGATTCAACGCCGAATCCTCCTTTGAGTTCGTCAATGAATCTCGACTTGTACTGATGCTCTCGCCGCCCGAAAATAACTCGACTGTCTGCCCATGAAATCGTGCAGACTTCCTCAGCACGCGTGATACCAACATAAGCCAGCCGCCGTTCTTCTTCTTCACCTTTCCGGGGATGCTCGTCCATTGACCGTTGTGAGGGGAACAAACCGTCCTCCCACCCCGGCAGGAATACAGCCGGAAACTCTAGCCCCTTGGCCGCATGCAGGGTCATGATTGAAACCTTTGCTCCTTCCGCGTCCCGCTCGTTCTCCATGACCAGACTGACATGCTCCAGAAACCCCTGCAGGTTCTCGAAATTGTCCAACTGGTTGACCAGTTCCTTGAGGTTTTCCAGCCGCCCCGGAGCTTCGGGCGTCTTTTCGTTCTGCCAATGGGCCGTATAGCCGGACTCGTCCAGAATGATCTGTGCCAACTCGATGTGCGACACCTCCGGCTCACCGAACCGAATAGGCGCACCGTCATCAATCACCGAGTCATCCTCGATCTCGATCCGTGGCCCGCGCATCATCGCATTCCACCGTGCCAGCCCGTCGATCAGCTCGCGCAAAGCCGCGCCGCCCTTGCCCTTGATCAGCCCTTGCTCCACAGCGATCCGCGCGCCCTTAACCAGCGACACGCCATGTTCGCGCGCGGTGCGCTGGATCGTCTGCTGCGCCTTGTCGCCCAGGCCGCGCTTGGGGGTGTTCACGATCCGCTCGAAGGCCAGATCATCCTCGGGGGAAACCACCAGCCGGAAATAGGCCATGGCATCGCGGATCTCCATCCGTTCATAGAATCGAGGGCCGCCGATCACCTTGTAGGGCAGGCCGATGGTCAGGAACCGGTCCTCGAAGGCGCGCATCTGATGGCTGGCGCGCACAAGGATGGCGATTTCGTCCAGGTTCATCGGTCGCACGCCACGGGTGCCGCCCTGCATGGCGTCGATCTCTTCGCCGATCCAACGGGCCTCCTCCTCACCATCCCAGTGGCCGATCAGGCGGACCTTTTCGCCCCCGGGCTTGTCGGTCCACAACTCCTTTCCCAGACGGCTTTCATTGCCACGGATCACGTTCGAGGCGGCGGCCAGAATATGCGGGGTCGAGCGGTAGTTCTGCTCCAGCCGCACCACGTGGGCGCCGGGAAAGTCTTTCTCAAAACGCAGGATGTTGCCCACCTCGGCCCCGCGCCAGCCATAGATCGACTGGTCGTCGTCCCCCACGCAGCAGATATTCTTGTGCCCGCCCGCCAGCAGCCGCAGCCACAGGTATTGGGCGATGTTGGTGTCCTGGTATTCGTCCACGAGGATGTAGCGGAACCAGCGCTGGTATTGCTCCAGCACGTCCGCGTGGGTCTGGAAGATGGTGACCATGTGCAACAGCAGGTCGCCGAAATCCACCGCGTTCAACTCGCGCAGGCGGGTCTGGTATTGAGCGTAAAGTTCGACGCCCTTGTTGTTGTAGGCCCCGGCATCGGCGGTGGGCACCTTGTCGGGCGTCAGGGCGCGGTTCTTCCAGTCGTCGATGATGCCGGCCAGCATCCGCGCGGGCCAGCGCTTGTCGTCGATATTGGCGACCTGCACCAGTTGCTTGATCAATCGCAACTGGTCGTCGGTATCAAGAATGGTGAAGTTCGGCTTCAGCCCCGCCAGTTCCGCATGGCGGCGCAGCAGCTTGACGCAGATCGAGTGGAAGGTGCCCAGCCACGGCATCCCCTCGGCGGGCTGACCCAGCAGGCGGCCGACCCGCTCCTTCATCTCGCGCGCGGCCTTGTTTGTAAAGGTCACGGCCAGAATCTCGTTCGGCCGCGCCCGGCCGGTGTTCAGCAGATGCGCGATGCGGGTGGTCAGGGCCTTGGTCTTGCCGGTTCCCGCCCCGGCCAGCATCAGGATCGGGCCATCCAACAGCTCGACCGCCTCGCGCTGCGCCGGGTTCAGGTCATCCAGATAGGGCATCGGGCGCGCGGCCATGGCGCGGGCCGACAGCGAGGCGCCTTCGAAGGCGTCATTTTCATCGAAACTGCTCATGCGCCCAAACTAAGCCGGAAGCGCGCCAAGGGAAAGGGTTTGTTCACGGCTTGTTCGCACGGTTTTGCGAATTTCTTTCGTAGCGATGGTTGAGCCGTCAGGTGCGGGCTGCATCCGACTGAAACCCTTGCCGAATCGCGCGGCAGGTCGGATCAATCTGCATGGACCTGCACAGCACCTATCCGGGCATCGAGGATCTGAAGCGCCGCGCACGCCGTCGGTTGCCGCGCTTTGTCTGGGACTATGTCGACAGCGGCACCGGGGCCGAGACCGCGCTGAAACGCAACCGGGCGGCGCTGGACCGCATCGGGTTTCTGCCCGCCATCCTGAAAGGCCCGCTGGAATTCGACACCAGCACCCGCTTTCTGGGGCGCGACCATCCGCTGCCCTTCGGCATGGCTCCGATCGGGATGTGCGGGCTAGTCTGGCCTGGGGCCGAGGTGCTGATGGCGCGCGCCGCCGCGCAGGCGGGCATTCCGTATGTTCTGTCCACCGTCGCCAGCCAAAGCCCCGAGGACATGGCCCCGCATATCGGACCCGATGCCTGGTTCCAGTTGTACCCGCCCAAGGACCCCGAGATTCGAGCCGACCTGCTGAACCGCGCCCGGTCCGCCGGGTTCGGCACGCTGGTGCTGACCGTGGACGTGCCCGTGGCCTCGCGCCGGGAACGGCAGACCCGCTCGGGCCTGACCCATCCGCCGCGCCTGACGCCGCGCCTGCTGGCGCAGATCGCCGCCCGCCCGGCCTGGGCCTGGGGCATGGCGCGTCACGGCAAGCCCCGGATGCGCACGCTGGACAAATATATCGACGGCACCGCCAACCTGCCGCCCACTGCGCATATCGGATACCTGCTCAGGACCTCTCCGGGCATGGATTACGTCAAGTGGCTGCGCGATCACTGGCAGGGGCCGTTCATTATCAAGGGCGTGCTGCGCCCCGAGGATGCCGAGCGGCTGAAACAGGCCGGGATCGACGCGCTTTGGGTGTCGAATCACGGTGGCCGTCAGTTCGATGGCGCTCCGGCCAGCATCGACATGCTGCCCGCCGTCCGCGCCGCGACAGACCTGCCGCTGATCTTCGACAGCGGCGTTTCAGGCGGGCTGGACATTCTGCGGGCGCGCGCCCTGGGCGCCGATCTGGTCATGCTGGGGCGGGCTTTCCTCTATGGCGTTGCAGCATTGGGCGGGCACGGCCCTACCCATGTCATCGACATTCTGCGGCAGGATATGCTTGCAAATATGGGACAATTGGGCGCCGCAACGCTAAAAGATCTGCCGAATGTTAACGCAAACATTGATGCCGCGATGCAGCATGTGCCATAAAACGCCGCAATAGGCGGCGTTTGCGCGCGATAACATGCCGGTTCTACCCAGAACTACAGATATATCTGCGCGTAATCTCGGTCTATTAACACGGCCAAATGAAAAAGACCGGGACTTGCCATGACTGACTTCAAGAAAATCCTGATCGCCAACAGGGGTGAGATTGCCATTCGCGTGATGCGCGCCGCGAACGAGATGGGCAAACGCACCGTTGCCGTCTATGCCGAGGAGGACAAGCTGGGCCTGCACCGGTTCAAGGCGGACGAGGCGTATCGCATCGGCGAGGGTCTGGGCCCGGTCGCGGCCTATCTGTCGATCGACGAGATCATCCGCGTCGCCAAGGAAAGCGGCGCTGACGCCATCCACCCGGGCTATGGTCTGCTGTCGGAAAACCCCGATTTCGTGGATGCCTGCGTGCAGAACGGCATCACTTTCATCGGCCCCAAGGCCGAAACCATGCGCGCCCTGGGCGACAAGGCCAGCGCACGCAAGGTGGCGATTGCCGCCGGTGTGCCAGTGATCCCGGCGACCGAAGTGCTGGGCGATGACATGGACGCGATCCGCAAGGAAGCGGCCGAGATCGGCTATCCGCTGATGCTCAAGGCGTCCTGGGGCGGCGGCGGCCGGGGGATGCGCCCGATCTATTCCGAAGACGAGTTGGAAGAAAAGGTTCTGGAAGGCCGCCGCGAGGCCGAGGCCGCATTCGGCAATGGTGAGGGCTATCTGGAAAAGATGATCACCCGCGCCCGCCATGTCGAGGTGCAGATCCTGGGCGACAAACACGGGCAGATCTATCACCTGTATGAACGCGACTGCTCGGTTCAGCGCCGCAATCAGAAGGTCGTAGAACGCGCCCCTGCCCCCTATCTGACCGAAGAGCAACGCGCCGAGATCTGCGACCTGGGCCGCCGCATCTGCGCGCATGTGAACTATGAATGCGCCGGCACGGTCGAATTCCTGATGGATATGGAGACCGGCAAGTTCTACTTCATCGAGGTGAACCCCCGCGTCCAGGTCGAACACACCGTGACCGAAGAGGTCACCGGCATCGACATCGTACAGGCGCAGATCCTGATCGCCGAGGGCAAGACCCTGGCCGAGGCCACCGGCAAGGCCAGCCAGGACGAAATCCGCCTGAACGGCCACGCGCTGCAGACGCGGGTCACCACCGAGGATCCGCTCAACAACTTCATCCCCGACTATGGGCGCATCACGGCCTATCGCTCGGCCACGGGCATGGGCATCCGGCTGGATGGCGGCACGGCCTATGCCGGCGGGGTGATCACGCGGTATTACGATTCGCTGCTGACCAAGGTCACCGCCTGGGCGCCCACGCCGGAAAAGGCGATCGCCCGAATGGACCGCGCCCTGCGCGAGTTCCGCGTGCGCGGCGTTTCCACCAACATCGCCTTCGTCGAGAACCTGCTGAAGCACCCGACCTTCCTGTCAAATGAATACACCACCAAGTTCATCGACGAGACGCCCGAGCTGTTCCAGTTCAAGAAGCGCCGCGACCGGGGCACCAAGGTTCTGACCTATATCGCCGACATCACGGTCAACGGGCACCCCGAGACCAAGGATCGCCCGCGCCCGCGTGCCGACCTGAAAGAACCCAAGCCCCCCGCGCCCAAGGCCGAACCGCTGATGGGCACGCGCAACCTGCTGGAGCAGAAGGGCCCGCAGGCCGTGGCCGATTGGATGAAAGCCCAGCGCCAGTTGCTGATCACCGACACCACCATGCGCGACGGGCACCAGTCGCTTCTGGCCACCCGGATGCGCTCGATCGACATGATCCGCGTCGCACCCAGCTATGCGGCGAACCTGCCGCAGCTGTTCAGCGTCGAATGCTGGGGCGGGGCGACCTTCGACGTGGCCTATCGGTTCCTGCAGGAATGCCCCTGGCAGCGCCTGCGCGACCTGCGCGAGGCCATGCCCAACCTGATGACCCAGATGCTGCTGCGCGGTGCCAATGGGGTGGGCTATACCAACTATCCCGACAATGTGGTGCAGGAATTCGTGCGCCAGGCCGCGCAGAACATCGACGTGTTCCGCGTCTTCGACTCGCTGAACTGGGTCGAGAACATGCGCGTGGCGATGGATGCGGTGATCGAGAACGGCAAGATCTGCGAGGGCACCGTCTGCTATACCGGCGATATCCTCGACCCGAACCGCGCCAAGTACGACCTGAAATACTATGTCGGCATGGCCAAGGAACTGCGCGACGCCGGCGCCCATGTTCTGGGCCTCAAGGACATGGCCGGCCTGCTGAAACCCGCCGCCGCGCGGGTGCTGATCCGCGCATTGAAGGAAGAGGTCGGCCTGCCGATCCATTTCCACACCCACGACACCGCCGGCATCGCCAGCGCCACCATCCTGGCCGCCAGCGAGGCGGGCGTGGACGTGGTGGACTGCGCGATGGACAGCTTCTCGGGCAACACCAGCCAGGCGACCCTGGGAACCGTGGTCGAGGCCCTGCGCCACACCGACCGCGACACCGGTTTGGACGTGAAGGCGATCCGCGAGATCAGCGACTACTTCGAGGCGGTGCGCGGCCAGTACGCCGCCTTCGAATCCGGGCTGCAGGCCCCCGCCTCCGAGGTCTATCTGCACGAGATGCCGGGCGGCCAGTTCACCAACCTCAAGGCGCAGGCGCGTTCGATGGGGCTTGAGGAACGCTGGCACGAGGTGGCGCAGATGTATGCGGACGTGAACCAGATGTTCGGTGACATCGTCAAGGTGACGCCGTCCTCGAAAGTGGTGGGCGATATGGCGCTGATGATGGTCAGCCAGGGCCTGACCCGCGACCAGGTCGAGCGTCCCTCGACCGACGTGGCCTTCCCCGATTCAGTCATCGACATGATGCGCGGCAATCTGGGCCAGCCTCCGGGCGGCTTCCCCGAGACGATCGTGACCAAGGTGCTGAAAGGCGAAAAGCCGAACACCGAACGGCCGGGCAAAGACGTGCCTCCGGTTGATTTGGAGGCCACCCGCGCGGAGCTCTCGAAACAGCTGGAAGGCATGGAGGTCGACGACGAGGACCTAAACGGATACCTGATGTATCCCAAGGTGTTCCTGGACTACATGGGCCGTCACCGGATCTATGGCCCGGTACGCACCCTGCCCACCCGCACCTTCTTCTACGGAATGGAGCCGGGAGAGGAGATCTCGGCCGAGATCGACCCGGGCAAAACGCTGGAAATCCGCTGCCAGGCCATTGGGGAGACCGACGAGAATGGCGAAGTCAAAGTGTTCTTTGAACTCAATGGCCAACCGCGCGTCATCCGCGTTGCCAACCGCCTTGTGCAAGCTTCGACCGCCCAGCGCCCCAAGGCCGAGGTCGGAAACGCCAATCATGTCGGCGCGCCGATGCCGGGCGTGGTTTCGACTGTGGCGGTCACCGCCGGGCAGGAGGTCAAAGAAGGTGACCTTCTGCTGACGATCGAAGCCATGAAAATGGAAACCGGCATCCATGCCGAACGCGACGCAACCGTGAAGGCGGTGCATGTCCAGCCCGGCGGCCAGATCGACGCCAAGGACCTTTTGGTCGAGTTGGAATAAAACCGTTAAAACACAGAAAGGCGCGCCATCAAGCGCGCCTTTTTTTATCCGAGCGGGCGAGTTCAGCCGTCGCTTGACTCCGCGACGGGCTGCTGCGGCAACTGTTCCGGCGTGCTGTCGATCGAAACCTCTTCCCCGATCGGCGCTGGCAAGCCCAACAAATCGTGCAGTTCATGAAGAGCCGAATCGGACAAGTCACGGCCACCGGTCAGGGTATCCAGTGCTTCCTGCGGATCGTCCGCCCCTGCCAAGGCTTCTTCGGCTTCGGTTACAGCCTGCTCCGCTTCGGCCACGGCATCCTCGTATTTGTCCTGTGCGGTGATGCCCTCGGCTGCTTCTTCTTCAGTTGGCGCAAATTGGTCCTCGATCTCCGCTTCGGTCAGACCTTCCAGTTCGGACAATTCCTGTTCGCGCATTTCAAGATCCTGTGTCGCGCCAGAGAAACCAAGTATACTCTGCTGATAGCTGTAGAGCTTGCCCGGCATGCTGTTCGGGGCCGCATTCTTCAGGGCAGTCTGGCTGGCGTGCGCGGCATTCAAGCCCTTGAGCTCGGACGCGATTTTGCCGTGCTTGATTGGTTTGACATACGGCTCCTCGACAACTGCCGCCGCTACCCGCGCTTTACGGATCGGTTTCTCGACTTTCTTTTTTCCAGTGAAGAATTCGTCGAGTTTGGCTGCAAAACCGTTCTGCCCTTTGGTCCGAGATGTAGTTTTGGTGTTCTTTCGTTGTGCCTTTGGTTTAGCGAGACCGAGACCGGCGAGAAAACCCTTGCCCTGGCCGGACCCACCCTTCGTGCTGCGCGCAGATCCTCCGAGGCTGGCACTGGATTTTTCTGCGCTTTTGCCATTTCCGTTGCCGCCACCGTTCCCGTTGCCGCCACCGTTGCTATTTCCGTTTCCACCACCGTTACCATTTCCGCCACCATTGCCATTCCCGTTCTTGGCTATGGCGATATCTGGCGTAGCCAACACCGCAACGAAGCTAACTGCCCCGGTCAGCAACAAAGATGTCGCCACAACCCGTGACATGGAAATAAACCAATGCATGCCAATCCCCTTTTTCGTATCCAAATACTTGCGCCAACCGGCACAAGTTTGAGCAGAAATTTCGCATTATGCATATACTAGTTATCGAATACGGCAAAATTTGGCATTCTAACGAAGCCACTGTCACCCACTCAATTCGAGAGAATTGACCTCGGGCGGCCGATTGAAAATATCATTAACTTCATAGGCTTGCTCGTCTCTCAACTGACCTGCAAAGAGGCTCAGAAGCATAGCTCCGACCAGCGCAGTCAGTTTTATGTTCTCAACCTTGTTCATCCCTCCGTCTCCACCGTTGTCAATATCCGGGGCTGTAGGTTTCAACGGCTCAGCACACCTGTTCTGTCGCAAAATTTTTTCCGACCAAGTGCGTTTTTCCTCTTGCAGCTTTCCGCCAGAATTTATAGTTCACGCCTCACTCGACGGCGCGGGCGTAGCTCAGGGGTAGAGCATAACCTTGCCAAGGTTAGGGTCGTGAGTTCGAATCTCATCGCCCGCTCCAACGAGGACCGAAAGGTCGCACAAGATATCTGATTGCGGGCGTAGCTCAGGGGTAGAGCATAACCTTGCCAAGGTTAGGGTCGTGAGTTCGAATCTCATCGCCCGCTCCAGATATCCACCTTCCCACAACAAGCACTGGCGGATCGGTCGGTCCTGCGCCATTCTGTTCTGACAAGCAGCAGTCAGATGGATGCTCCGATGTCAGACTACCAAATTCGCACGCTGACCGCCGAAGAACTGCGCCACGCAGTGGATTGGGCCGGGCGCGAGGGCTGGAACCCGGGCCATGAGGATGCAATTTGTTTCCGCTCGACCGACCCCGACGGATTTCTGGGCGGGTTTCTGGATGGCGAGATGATCGCCTCGGTTTCAGCCGTGAACTACGACGACGCGTTTTCGTTTCTGGGCTTTTATATCGTGCGGCCCGAGTTTCGCGGATCCGGTCATGGTCTGGAAATCGCCCAGCACGCCCTAGCGCATTGTACGGGGCGAAATATGGGCTTGGACGGGGTGGTCGAACAACAGGACAACTACCGCAAGTCGGGCTTTGTCTTCGCCTACAACAATTATCGGTTCTCCGGCACGGTTTCAGGCATCCTGTCCAGCCTACCCAAGACCAGTATCGAGGTCGCGCCCATCGGTGGCCTGACCGAAGACCTTCGCACCTATGACCGTGCCCTGTTCCCCTCGCATCGGGATGCCTTTCTGACGGAGTGGCTGAGCGCACCGGGCCACATCTCGCGTTTTTGTATCCAGAAAGGTCGCCTCGCCGGCTATGCAACTCTGCGCCCCTGCCTGAATGGCTACAAGGTAGGGCCGCTGTTCGCCGACGATCCGGACATCGCGCAGGCGCTTCTGGCTGCGGTTCTGGCCGAAGTTCCCGCTGATCACCACAGTTCTGAGGTCTATGTCGACATGCCACAGCCCAACGCGGCGGCCTTTGCACTGGCTGACGCTTTGGGCCTAGAAAAAGTCTTTGAAACCGCGCGCATGTATTCCGACCACGAGCCGGATATCGACCTGAACCGCGTGTTCGGCGTGACGACGTTCGAACTTGGCTGAGCCTTAGAACGCCTTGAAGGTCATTGTCGTCAACGACCGCTCGATGTTCGGAATGACCAGAAGGTGTTCGTTAATGAAATGGCCCACATCCTCGGTTTCGGGAATGTAAAGCTTGAGCAGCAGGTCATATTCACCGCTGGTGGAGTAGAGTTCCGAGTGGATTTCGTGCAGAGCGATCTCTTCGGCCACCTTGTAGGTGGTGCCGGGCTTGCAGCGGATCTGGATGAAAACGCAGGTGGACATTTCGTGGCCTTGTTGCTTCCGTTTGGCGCAGGCTGGCACGCCCCGCGCCCGGGCGCAATCCCCTGCAACAGTTTGCTGCGATTGCAATGATCGGGCTGGATAAGGCCGCCCGTCCCCGTCTATAAGCGCCCCTGTAGCAAGAGGATTTCGCCAATGCGCACAGCTTCGATCAGCCGCAAGACCGCCGAGACCGCGATTACGGTCGAGGTCAACCTCGACGGCACCGGCACCTATGACAACCAGACCGGTGTGGGGTTCTTCGATCACATGCTGGACCAGTTGGCGCGCCATTCGCTGATCGACATTACGATCCGGGCCAAAGGCGACTATCACATCGACGATCACCACACCGTCGAGGACACCGGCATTGCACTGGGTCAGGCGCTGACGCAAGCGCTGGGAGACAAGAAAGGCATCCGGCGGTATGGCGAGTGCCATCTGCCGATGGACGACGCGCAGGTGCGCTGCGCGCTGGACCTGTCGGGCCGACCGTTTCTGGTGTGGAAAGTGGATCTGCCGACACCCAAGATCGGCAGTTTCGACACCGAGTTGGTACGCGAGTTCTTTCAGGCGCTGGCCACCCATGGCGGCATCACCCTGCATATCGACCAGTTGCACGGCTTCAACAGCCACCACATCGCCGAGGCGGCGTTCAAGGCCGTCGCCCGCGCCCTGCGTCAGGCGGTCGAGACCGACCCGCGCAAGGGGGATGCAATTCCGTCCACCAAGGGCGCGCTCTAGATGCTGACCGCGATCATCGACTACGAAAGCGGCAACCTGCACTCGGCGGAAAAGGCGTTTCAACGCATGGCGCGCGAGCTGGACGCGGGTGAGGTCGTCGTGACCTCGGATGCCGATGTCGTCGCGCGCGCCGACCGGCTGGTGCTGCCCGGCGACGGCGCCTTTCCCGCCTGCGCGGCCGAGCTGCGCGGGCACAGGGGCATCCACGATGCGATGGTCGAAGCGGTCGAGCAGAAGGGCCGCCCGTTTCTGGGCATCTGCGTCGGCATGCAGCTGATGGCGACCACGGGCCGCGAATATACCGACACGCCGGGCCTGAATTGGGTGACCGGAGACGTGGTGCGGATCGAGCCGGAAGACCGGGCGCTGAAGGTTCCGCATATGGGGTGGAACGATCTGGTGATCGAGAGCGAGCACCCGGTGTTCAACGGCGTCGCCTCAGGCGGTCACGTCTATTTCGTCCACTCCTACCATTTCCGTGTCGCCAATCCGGCGCAACGTCTGGCCCATGTGGACTATGGCGGGCCGGTCACGGCCGTGATCGGCCGCGACACGATGATCGGGATGCAGTTTCACCCTGAAAAAAGCCAGGATGTGGGCCTGCGGATGATCGGAAACTTCCTGACCTGGGCCCCCTGAGCGGTTACTGCACGCGGGTCCAGGCTTGGCCGCGACAGATCAGGCCGCCCGCGACGCAACCCTTGACCGTCAGCTTGTTCTGACCGTCAAGCGACATCTTGGAATTGTAGGTCTTGTCCCGGTCCGGCGCCCAGATCTTGCCGCCGCTATAGCTGCCGCCGCCATCCGCGACCATGTCCCAGATGATTTTCTTGCCCAGGTTCTCGTAATCCAGCTGCTGGTTTCCGTCCTTGTCGAAGGCGCTGTCGATGGTGCCGCAAACGGCGCTGCCGCAAGGCCCGATCGAGACGTGCAGATATCCGCCGGTATCCCCCGGCTGGGTTTTCCAAAGCCCGTCGACCGGGTCATCCGCGCGCGCGCCGGTGGCCAAGGTGACAAGTGCAGCCGCAGCGGCCAGAGCAAGTTTGTTCATGGTATCCTCCCTGTTTTGCAGGCAGTCTGACCGCCGGCACCCGTTCGGGCAAGATTGACTTTGCGTCGCGTTGCATCCCCTGCCCCGCCTGTGCCATATCCCGCGCCAGTACCAGTCACGAAAAGGCCGCCCGACATGATCCTCTATCCCGCAATCGACCTGAAAGACGGCCAGGCCGTGCGCCTTCTGCGCGGCGAGATGGACAAGGCCACGGTCTTCAACGAAGACCCTGCCGCCCAAGCCCGGGCCTTTGTCGAGGCCGGTTGCGAATGGCTGCATCTAGTGGACCTGAACGGCGCTTTCGCCGGGGAACCCGTGAACGCCGCCCCGGTCGAGGCGATCTTGAAATCCTGCAACGTGCCGGCCCAGCTGGGCGGCGGCATCCGCGACATGGCCACGATCGAGACCTGGCTGGACAAAGGGCTGGCCCGGGTGATTCTGGGCACGGTTGCGGTGGAGAACCCCGATCTGGTCCGTCAGGCGGCCAAGGCCTTTTCCGGCCAGGTCGCCGTCGGGATCGACGCGCGCAATGGACGCGTCGCCACCAAGGGCTGGGCCGAGGAAACCGACGTGATGGTGACCGACCTGGCTCGCAGCTTCGAAGACGCGGGCGTGGCGGCGATCATCTACACAGACATCAACCGCGACGGCGCGATGCAAGGCCCCAATGTCGAGGCCACGGCCGACCTGGCCCGGGCAGTCTCGATCCCTGTGATCGCCAGCGGCGGGGTCAGTTCGCTGGACGACCTGATCGCCCTGCGCGACTGCGGCGCAAACCTGAACGGCGCGATTTCAGGCCGCGCACTCTACGACGGCGCGCTGGATCTGCGCGACGCCCTGGCGGCTTTGAAGGGTTAGTCTATTGCAAGGGGTCCGCAAAGAGGTTCTGCCCGAGCAGTCTGAATTGTGGTCGCTGTACACTCCGGGCGATTTTGTTGATGGGTACTCGGTCCAAAGCGACCTTGCACCGTTTGACGCAATGAAAATCGGTCTGAGCATGCCGGGGTGGGTGAAGATCCTGATGGGAATCCGGAACGCAATCGTTGCCCCATTCGGCTTGAAGGGCGGCAAGCACTTGAACACCGACAATGGCTCGCCCGACGCAGGCACCGGCGCGATTTTTCCCGTGACCTACAGGGATGAGACAGAGGTCATCGTGGGAATCGATGACCGCCATCTGGATTTCCGCATCGCCGTGCATCGCGACGAAGACCGCATAGTCATGGCAACCTGGGTGCGGACTCACAATCGTTTGGGACGGATCTATCTGACGGTGATCATGCCCTTTCACATTCTGATCGTGCGCAATTGCATGAAACGGATCGCGCGCGCTTCTCAGGTATGACGCCGATCAGTTGGCCGCTGCACTCGTCAGCTTGCTCAACGCACCGCGCATCTTGTCGATCACCGGGGATTTTTCCACCGCATCAAGCTCGTCCATGGTTTCCTTGGGATCCTCGTAGGCCAACCAGACTTGGCCGTCGGCATCCTCATAGGCCTGCACCTTGAGCGGAAGGAACAATCCCGCGCGCGGATCGATCCGCATGGCGGGCGTTCCCAGGGCCGGGTTTCCGAAGATCAAAACCTGATTGGGCGGTATCGTCATGTCGACCTTGTGCGCACCGGCCGCGTGGTCAACGCGGGCAAATACAGTCGCGCCTGCATTTTCGACGGCAGCCTGCAGCGCGTCGATGGCCTCGGTCACGGACTTGTCGGTCGGGACCTTGATGATGTCGTCAGCCATCGCCCAAGTCGCACCGGACAGAATGAAAGCGGTTGTAAGAAACAAGTTGCGCATGGTTTTCACCTCCTGCTGAAATCCGCTTCAGTTTCACGAGGTTCCGGGCGCAGGACAATCACAACTCTGGCATCGGCGGGGCTTTGCCGGTAGAGGTGCGGCAACAAAGGACAAACCATGCTGAAAACCCGCATCATTCCCTGTCTGGATGTCGCCGATGGCCGCGTGGTCAAGGGCGTGAATTTCGTGGGCCTGCGCGACGCGGGCGATCCGGTGGAATCGGCTAAGGCCTATGACGCCGCCGGCGCTGACGAGATCTGCTTTCTGGACATCCACGCCACGCATGAAAACCGCGGCACAATGTTCGACGTGGTTCAGCGCACGGCCGAGCAGTGCTTCGTACCGCTGACAGTGGGTGGCGGCGTGCGGACCAAGGAAGACGTGCGCGCGTTATTGCTGGCGGGGGCCGACAAGGTCAGCTTCAACTCGGCCGCCGTGGCCAACCCCGATGTGATCTCCGAGGCCGCCGACCAGTTCGGCAGCCAGTGCATCGTCTGTGCCATCGACGCCAAAACCGTCAGCCCCGGCAAATGGGAGATCTTCACCCATGGCGGACGCAAGCCAACCGGCATCGACGCGGTAGAGTTCGCCAAGACCGTCGTCGCCAAGGGAGCGGGTGAGATTCTGCTGACCTCGATGGACCGCGACGGCACCAAGGCGGGGTTCAACATTCCCCTCACTCGCGCCATCTCGGACGCGGTCGACGTGCCAGTGATCGCCTCGGGCGGCGTGGGCAATCTGGATCATTTGGTCGAAGGCGTGACCGAAGGCGGAGCCAGCGCGGTGCTTGCGGCCTCGATCTTTCACTTCGGCGAATACACGATCCGCGAGGCCAAAGAGCACATGGCATCCGCGGGTATCCCCATGAGGCTGACATGAGCATACTGAACGAGCTGGCCGCCACGATCGCATCCCGCAAGGGCGCGGACCCCGAATCAAGCTGGACCGCCAAGCTGCTGTCCAAAGGCCCCGTGAAATGCGCCGAGAAGTTTGGCGAAGAGGCCGTGGAGGCGATCATCGAAGCCGTGAAGGGTGACCGCGACCGGCTGACATCCGAGGCCGCCGATGTGCTGTATCACCTGCTGGTCATGCTGGCCGCGCGCGACGTGGCGCTGGAAGACGTTCTGGCCGAGCTTGCCAGGCGGCAGGGCACCAGCGGCATCGCCGAAAAGGCCGCACGCGACCGGGGCTGAGACCCGGCTTTCACCAATAGCGTCCGCGCCCTATACTGATTGACCGAAGCGCCTGCCGGGCGCAGGGGCGACGAGGGACACAGGCATGTTCAAACCCATGATCTGGGCACTGACGACGCTGGCCATTCTGGGGCTTGGCGCATGCTCATCCGCGCCGCCCGCTCGCAGCGACGACGTCGCGCGGCTTGCAGCCCAGATTCAGGCGCTGGGGCCCGAGGTCGACCCGGACGAGGCCCAGCGCGCGGCCCGCATCACCTATGCCTATACCGCGCAGCTGGCGCAGGAATACCAGATCACAGACCCCCCTCTGATCCATAACGCCAAGGTCAACAAAGGGCTGCGCCCGCGCGGGCTGTGCTGGCACTGGGCCGAGGACATCGAACGGCGCTTGAAGCAGGAGAACTTTCGCACGCTGACCCTGCACCGCGCGATCGCCAACGCCGACAACCCGTTCCGAATCGATCACAGCACGGCAATAATCAGCCGACGCGGTGATTCGATGTACGACGGTGTCGTTCTGGACCCATGGCGCTATGGAGGGATCCTGTTTTGGAGTCCATTGCGCGAGGACACGCGCTATGACTGGGTCCCGCGCGACATCGTGCTGGAGAAACGGCGGCAAGAGCAGCTTGCGGAAATCAACGCCGTGGCGGTCAACTGAGCGGTCAGAGTTTTGATGAGATGATGCCGGTGGCGAACCCGCCCATGCGCAGCTCGCCGAACAGGCGCTGATATTCGATCTTGGGGCAGCGATTCATGACGACATCGACACCGCGCGCCTGCGCCACCGCGGCGGCCTCGGCGTTTTCAACACCGATCTGCATCCAGATCGTGCGCAGGTCGGAAAATGCAGCCAGCGCTTCATCCACGATCGGAGGAACGGCTTCGGACCTGCGAAAAATATCTACCATGTCAACGGGTTCACTGATTTCGGACAACGAAGCCCGAACGGTTTCACCAAAAAGTTCGGCTCCGGCATGGCCGGGATTGACCGGAATCACCCTATACCCCTTGAGCGACAGGTAGCGCGCAACATAGTAGCTGGGCCGCACCGGGTTCATCGACACGCCAACGACCGCAACCACCTTGGTGCGTTTCAGGACGGATCTGAGGAAGTCATCGGAATACTCAGTCATGGCTGCAGCCTAGCCGTGACTTGGAAAAGAAAAAAGCGCCCAAGGATACCTTGGGCGCCAGTTGTTGGAACGAGGGACAGTGAAATGACCCGCGGCAGTTCCGTTCCGCGGTCACTGTGACATTTAGGCATGAGTTTCGGAAAAAAAAGAGGTCGCGCGCATTTTTGTGGTGACAAGAGCGGATAAGCGGGAATCTGCCTGTCAACCGTACAGGATCGCCGGCCAGTTTTTCTCGGCTTTCTGGATGAAGCCGGTCGTGTCCGTCAGCCACATCCTTTCGATCTCGAGGGAATGCGTCAGATACAGCCTGCCGCCTACGATTTTCCACGCCATCGGGTCCGTGCTGGTGAGCTCGCCATAGGCCATGGCATAGGCGCAATATCCGCCGAACCTCGGCGCGTAGGCACGCGGATTAAGTTCGAACGCCTCTCGGTTCTCCTGCGAGGCAAACCGCCAGGTAGCGCCCTTCCACATCACCGCAATGTCGGGTCGCCCTTGAACCGGGCCGCCATCTCGAAAATAGCTGACCGCGTCATAACCGGTAATGGCCGCACCTTTTGCGGAATAGAATACCGGGGCGGTCTGCGCCCGCAATGTCAGCGGACAAGCGATTGAAAAGGTAAGACCGGCAAGTACGGATCGTCGGGATAGCATCAGATTTCACGGGTTGTGTTTTACAGACGCTATAAGATGCAACTTTTGACGCGCCGCGAAACCCATTTGACGCAGTTGTGAAGGGTCGTGTCGGAAAGGGCTCAGTCGAACACGTCCTCGATCACATCCCAAGCTTCGTCCAGAACGCGCGAGAAAAGGCCTTTTTTCCTTTTCTTGTAGCTCTTCTTTTTGGGCTTTTGCATTGGAATGCTGTGTCGCGGCTGTGGATCCGAAGCCTTTTTTACAGGGATCATCTTCAGGTTATGCAGTGGGGCACCGCAACTGGAACAGCTGAGTTCGTGCCGCTGGCGCCCCTTGAGGACCAGCGCCGCGCGGGTTCCGCAGTAGCAGCACGTAGCAATCTTGGATGGGGCGGGAATGGGTCTCTCCTCTCAATGCGGCTGAGAAGCATATAGGGCAATCGCCGCAGCATTTGAGACGTTCAGGGATCCGAAACCGCCCGCTGCGTCAATTTTGACAAGCATGTCCACCGTTTCCTTGGTCTTTTGCCGCAACCCCGGCCCCTCGGCCCCCAGAACCAGAGCAACCGGACGATCGCGTTTGCCGTCCAGAGCGGCCTCGATGGTCTGATCGGCCTCACCATCCAAGCCCAGAACGAGGAAACCCATGTTCTGCAACTCGACGATCGCGTCGGCTAGGTTGCGGACCCGCAGGTAAGGTTGGCGTTCCAACGCACCGCTGGCGGTCTTGGCCAGCGCACCGGTTTCCGGGGCCGAGTGGTGGCGTGTGCCGATGACCGCGCTGGCGCCAAGAACCTCGGCCGAGCGCAGAATCGCGCCCACATTGTGCGGATCGGTCACGCGGTCCAACAGCAGTACCCGAGGGTTTTCGCGCCCGATGCAATTCTCGGCCAGACCGCCCCATTCCAGCGGCTTGACTTCAAGCGCCGCGCCTTGGTGCACCGAGCCCGAGTCGATTGGCGCGTTGAATTTTCGCGGATCGACGAGCTCAGCCTGCATGCCCGATTCCGCGATCGCATCCGCCAGCTTGTCCAGCGCGTTGCGGGTCACGATCAGGCGCAGTTTCTGCCGTTTGGGGTTCATCAACGCATCACGCACGGCGTGCAATCCGAACAACCAAACGGTTTCGGAAGCCGCCGCTTTGCGCGCCTGCTCTTTCTCGATCACCCACTTCGGTTTCTTCATTTTACTGGCCTCCGGGCCGGGAACAATGTTTCCTGCGCCAAAGCGGAATTTTCCTGTTGACGCTCCTTTTGAGCGCTAGTAATCACGCCTCCACGTCAGGTGCAACGCCTGACAGTGGGCGACAGGCCGCAAGGTGTGGCAGGGGACTGTAACTCCCTCGCGGAGACGCACGCCTGGTTCGATTCCAGGGTCGCCCACCATTTTCTTCCGCAAATCAGAACACAGATGGATATTGCACACCGGATTTGTCCAGGTGGTCCCTTGCGTTTGCCCTCGATTCTGCGAGGAAATTCAGGCAAAGGTTGAGTGCCCGGAGATCATGCGATGCCCCGAGCATCAACGGCCGGACATCGGACGGCGTGGGACTGGCGGTTGCGTCGAGACACCCGATGCTTGTATCGAAACGGGATTTTCTGACTCATCCTTTCCAATGAGCAGCTTATCATCTTCCAGTTCCAAAAATTTACAAATTCATAAATCAAAGAGTTCAAGAATTTACAAAATAATATTTCATTTCTAGGGACTTGTTGGGGAATTTTCATTCTGCCCCTCATACTTGCCCTGCGCAGGTTGCGTTTTACCCGACGGAAGAGGAGCCCGAGGGCGTAGCCTGCTAATTGGGAGGAATTTATGTCAAACAAATCTGTCACGCGTCGCGGCGTGCTGAAGTCTGGTGCCGTCACGAGCGCCGGTCTGGCATTGCCGACGATCTTCACGGCCTCGTCGGCCGCGGCTTATACCAACGAACCCACTGGCGGATCAGTCACGCTGGGCTTCAACGTGCCGCAGACCGGCCCCTACGCCGAAGAAGGCAATGACGAACTGCTGGCGCAGCAGCTGGCGGTCGAGCATCTGAATGGTGAAGGCGACGGCGGCTGCCTGAACACCTTCACGTCAAAGGCGCTGAAGGGCAACGGCATCCTTGGCAAGAAGGTCGAGTTCGTCACCGGCGACACGCAGACCAAGTCCGACGCTGCCCGTGCATCGGCCAAGTCGATGATCGAAAAAGACGGCGCGATCATGATCAACGGCGGCTCGTCCTCGGGCGTGGCCGTTGCGGTTCAGGGCCTCTGCCAGGAGGCGGGCGTGATCTTCATGGCCGGCCTGACGCACGCCAACGACACCACCGGCAAGGACAAGAAGGCGAACGGCTTCCGTCACTTCTTCAACGCCTACATGTCGGGTGCCGCTCTGGCGCCGGTGCTGGCCAAGGAGATGGGCACCGAACGCCGCGCCTATCACCTGACCGCCGACTACAACTGGGGCTGGACCCAGGAAGAGTCGATCGTGGCGTCGACCGAGGCGATGGGCTGGGAGACGGTCAACACCGTCAAGACCCCGCTGGCCTCGACCGACTTCTCGTCCTACATCGCGCCGGTTCTGAACTCGGGCGCGGACGTGCTGGTTCTGAACCACTACGGCGGCAACATGGTCAACTCGCTGACAAACGCGATCCAGTTCGGCCTGCTGGACAAGGTCGTAAACGGCAAGGACTTCAAGATCGTCGTTCCGCTGTACTCGGAACTGATGGCAGCCGGTGCCGGCGAGAACATCAAAGGCGTTCTGGGTTCGATGAACTGGAACTGGCAGCTGCAGGATGAGGGCACCAAGGCCTTCGTAAAGTCCTTCGGCGAGAAGTACGGCAAGCCGCCGTCGAACTCGGCTCAGACTTGCTATGCCCAGGTACTGCTGTACGCGGATGCCTGCGAGCGCGCAGGCACCTTCAACCCGTGCGGCGTGGTCGAAGCTCTCGAGGACTTCGAGTTCGACGGTCTGGGCAACGGCCCGACCTGGTATCGCGGTGCCGACCACCAGTGCTTCAAGGATGTGCTGGTCGTGCGCGGCAACGAAAACCCGACCAACGCCTATGACACGCTGGAGATCGTCGAGATCACTCCGCGGGCGCAGGTCGAGTACGATCCGGATCACCCGATGTTCGCCGGCGGCGAACTGGGCAAGTGCAACCCGGGCGCGTAACCCCGACACTCGGTTTTTCGCAAGAAAACCCCTGAGTCCTCAAAACGGCTCTCTCCGGTCAGACGACCGGGGAGAGCTGCCGGGACCAGTCAAAGGTAAGGACAATGGACGCAATCCTACTGCAAATTCTGAACGGGCTGGACAAGGGCTCGGCCTATGCGCTGATCGCGCTGGGGCTGACGCTGATCTTCGGCACGCTCGGCGTGGTGAACTTTGCCCACGGGGCCCTGTTCATGATCGGCGCCTTCTGTGCCGTCACGCTTCAGAAGATCTTCAACCTCAGCTACGAGGTGGTCGACGAGACCCAGACCGACTTTCTGGGCAACCCGCTGAAGGTGAAGACCCCCTATGTCGAAAGCTGGTTCGGCCCCGAACTGGGCGCGACCATCATCGACTGGTCCGTGCCACTGGCCATCCTGTTTGCCATCCCGATCATGTTGATGGTCGGCTACGTGATGGAACGCGGCCTGATCAAGCATTTCTACAAGCGTCCCCATGCAGATCAGATACTTGTGACCTTCGGCCTGGCCATCGTTCTGCAAGAGATCATCAAGTATTTCTTCGGCGCCAACCCGATCCAGACCCCGCCGCCTGCGGCACTGAGCGGGTCCGTCGATCTGGGCGTGGCGCTGGGGTTCGATCCCAACGCGATCATCTATCCGATCTGGCGTCTGGTCTATTTCCTGTTCGCGGTCGTGATCATCGGAGGCGTGTTCTCGTTCCTGCAGTTCACCACCTTCGGCATGGTCGTGCGCGCCGGAATGGCCGACCGGGAGACCGTGGGCCTTCTGGGCATCAACATCGACCGACGGTTCACCATCATGTTCGGCATCGCAGCCGCGGTGGCTGGGCTTGCGGGCGTGATGTACGGGCCGCTGAACCCGCCCAACTATCACATGGGCATGGATTTCCTTGTGCTCAGCTTCGTGGTCGTCGTAGTCGGCGGCATGGGCTCGCTGCCCGGCGCGGTTCTGGCCGGGTTCCTTCTGGGCATCCTTGAAAGCTTTGCCTCGACCACCTGGGCGACCACCACGATCCCGGGCATCAACCAGATCATCATCTACCTTGTCGCCATCATCGTTCTTCTGACCCGTCCGCGGGGTCTGATGGGCCGCAAAGGCGTGATGGAGGAATAACCCATGCTGGGACTGAACAAAAAAGACACAAGCCTGCTGATCGTCGTCGCAATCCTGACGCTGCTGGCCCCCTTCATCCTGAACCCCTTCCCCACTGACAGCGCCATGGCGCAGTTCAACGCGGGCTATCCGGACCTGATGCAGCGGTTCGTGATCTTCGGCATCTTTGCCATCGGGTTCAACATCCTGTTCGGCCTGACCGGATACCTGTCCTTTGGCCACGCGGCCTTTCTGGGGGTGGGGTCCTACTCGGCCGTCTGGATGTTCAAGCTGCTCAGCTACAACGTCATCCCGGCCATCGCGCTGAGCGTCGTGGTCGCCGGGCTGTTCTCGGTGCTGATCGGCTATGTCAGCCTGCGCCGGTCGGGCATCTACTTCTCGATCCTGACGCTGGCCTTCGCGCAGATGAGCTTTGCGCTGGCCTATTCGGTGCTGTCGAACCCCAAGTTCAACCTGACCAACGGGGAAACCGGCCTGCAGGTCTATGCCGACGACCCGCAGATCCTGCAGGGGGCCAATGCGCCCGATCTGCCGCATCTGTTCGGACTGCCGATGCGCGCGACCTACACGATGGATGTGGGCGCGTGGAGCTTTGACTTCAACGCGGGCTACTATCTGTGCGCTGTGATCATGATGGTGGTGTTCTACCTGGCGATCCGCATTTTCCGTTCGCCCTTCGGCATGATGCTGCGGGCGGTGAAGTCGAACCAGCAGCGGATGAACTATACCGGGCTGAACTCCAAGCCCTACACTCTGGCCGCTTTCGTGATCTCGGGCATGTATGCCGGTCTGGCCGGTGGCCTGATGGCCGCAATGGATCCGCTGGCCGGCGCAGAACGGATGCAGTGGACCGCCTCGGGCGAGGTCGTTCTGATGACCATCCTGGGCGGCACCGGCACCCTGATCGGACCGGTTCTGGGCGCGGGCTTCATCAAATATTTCGAGAACATCTTCTCGAAGATCAACGACAACGTGCTGCACAGCTGGTTCGCGTTCCTGCCTGACGGGCTTGAGGACGCGGTGGTGTTCATCATCCACCCGTTCATCGGCAAGGGCTGGCACCTGACCCTGGGCATCCTGTTCATGCTGGTGGTGATCTACCTGCCCGGCGGGCTGGTCGAGGGCGGTCAGCGGTTGCTGAACTGGATCCGCCGCAAAAGCGTTGGCGGGGATGACACCCGCGAAGGCAAAACCGAGCCGGCAGAATAAGGAAACGCGTCAATGGCAATTCTGAAAGTAAAAGATGTCAGCAAGCGCTTCGGCGGCCTCAAGGCCCTGACGGACGTGAACCTGAGCGTCGAGGAAAACTCGGTCCATGCAATCATCGGCCCCAACGGGGCGGGCAAGTCCACACTGCTGAACTGCCTGGTGGGCAAGCTGATCCCGGATACTGGTTCGGTCTTGTTCGACAACCAGTCTGTGCTGGGGCGCGAGCCGTACCAGATCAACCAGATGGGCATCAGCCGGGTGTTCCAGACACCCGAGATCTTTGGCGAGCTGACCGTGATGGAAAACATGCTGATCCCGATCTTCGCGATGCGCGACGGGGCATTCCGCATGCACGCCTACGAGACCATCGCCAACGAAAAAGAGGTGGTCGAACAGGCCGAGGCCATGCTGGAAGAGATGAACATGGCCGACAAGCGGCACATGCATTCAGCCTCGCTGTCGCGCGGCGACAAGCGGCGGCTCGAGATCGGCATGTGCCTCAGCCAGAAGCCGCGCCTGCTGCTGCTGGACGAGCCCACGGCCGGCATGGCACGGGCCGACACAAACAACACTATCGACCTGCTGAAGCAGATCAAGGACGAGCGCGACATCACCATCGCGATCATCGAGCACGACATGCATGTGGTGTTCAGCCTGGCCGAGCGGATCACCGTCCTGGCGCAGGGCACGCCGCTGGTCGAAGACACCCCCGAAAACATCCGCGGTAACCCCAAGGTCCGAGAGGCCTATCTGGGCGAGGCGGCGTGAGGAAAAGCTATGAACGAGAAACCTGACTTTTCGAAAAACGCCAACATGGCCAGCACCGCGCCCGCGTTCCTGTCGGTGTGGGATATGCATTCGTACTATGGCGAGAGCTACATCGTCCAAGGCGTCAGCTTCAACGTCCACGAAGGCGAGATCCTGGCCCTGCTGGGGCGGAACGGGGCCGGGAAGACTTCGACCCTGCGCTCGATCGCGCGGGTGGGCGAACCCGAGGTGCGCCACGGCGAAATCTGGCTGGACCACAAGCCGCTGCACAACATGACCAGCTACGAGGCTGCCGCCGCAGGGCTGGGCCTTGTGCCCGAGGATCGGCGGATCATCCCCGGCCTGACGGTCGAGGAGAACCTGCAGCTGGCCCAGATCGCCCCCCCGATCGGCTGGTCGCTGGAACGGATCTACGAGCTGTTCCCGCGTCTGGGCGAACGACGCAAGCAGGAGGGCGTGACCCTTTCGGGCGGCGAACAGCAGATGCTGTCTATCGCCCGGGCGCTGGCCCGGGACATCAAGGTGCTGCTGTTGGACGAACCCTACGAGGGGCTGGCCCCGGTGATCGTGGACGAGATCGAAAAAACGCTGATCCACATCAAGCAGCAGGGCATGACCACAATCATCGTCGAACAGAACGCGGTGCGCGCGCTGCAACTGGCCGACCGGGCAATCATTCTGGACACGGGTTGCATCGTGTTCGACGGCACTGCGGACGAAGTGCTGGAAAACACCCAGCTGCGCGAGGAATATCTGGCGATCTGACCCGCGTCAGTTGGGCAGGCAGGCCCATTCGGCCACGACCTGCCCCTGTCGCAGGGCCAGAACCGTGCCGAACTGGTTCAGAACCGCTTCACTCTGACTGGGGCGCAGCAAGGCGATATCGCCGGGCTGCGCCCTGGTTGTTTTGGGACCCACCCAGACCTCTTGATTGCTTGAACGCCCGAACACGCCGGAACAGCCGAACCCCTCGGGCCAGACGGGGCTGGCCAGGTAATGCCCACCGGAAATGGCGAGGTTCGTCCGGCGCAGCCCGGGCAGGTCGACCCCCGGCACCGGGTTGCGCGGCATCACTTTGAGGATCGGCGTGGCCAGGAACAGGGCAGGCAGAAACGCCCCGGTCGATGCATGGTCAAAATCCGAAGGTTTCACCAGAACCGACCCAAAGGCGACCTCGGTCGCCAGGCTCCGCGTGGCCGGGTCCTGAAAAGTCAGGCTGCCACCAGTGTTCAGGCACAGCCCCTGCGCCCCCTGCGCTAGTGCAGCGACCGCCCGTTCATATGCTTTCGCACTGGCTCGCCGCGCACGGCGTCGGAGCAGCGCAGGCAGTTTGGCCAGATGCACCTCGTACCCCATCACGCCTGACAGAGCGGCATGGGCATGATCCGCGATCCGTGCCGCGACGCCCGCGACCTGATCGGGGGTCAACCCGCCGCGATGCAGGCCCACGTCGATCTCGAGCGACAGGCGCAGGGTTTGGCCCGTGTCAGCGACAAGCGACAGATACGCGTCCAGCCGCTGTGGCGTGTCGATCAGCCACTGCACCCGCCGGGCAGCGTCAGGATGCGTCTCAAGAATCCGCCGGGCGGCCGTCACCGGCAGCGGTTTGCCCAGCAGGTGATCGGTGTCCGGCTCGGCGGCTAGCAGCGCGGACAGCATGGGTTCGGAAAAGCTCATCAGGCCCGTTGTCGGAATCCGGGCGCGGATATGGTCCAGCAGAGGCAGGCACGGCAGCGATTTGGCCACCAACCGGGCCTGCAGGCCGTGGCCCAACCCCGCGCGGGCAGCGTCGCAATTCGCCTCGACCCGGTCCAGATCGACGGCGGCAACCGGCCGATCGACGCCATGATCGCGCAGCGCCTGGGCGAGATGTTCAAGATACTGTGCGGTCATGGGCGAAACATCCAGGCCAGTGCGGGTGTCAGGAACTTGCCCTTTGGGTCCAGCCGTTCACGCAATGCGCAGAAGGCATCGAAATCGGGATAGAGGCGCGACAGATCGGAATAGGTCAGGCTGTGCAACTTGCCCCAATGGGGCCGGCCGCCGGCCTGCAGGAACAGCGGTTCCATCGCCTCGAAATACCGCAGATGGCCTTCCTTCGCATCGGTGTGGATGGCGACCGATACCCGCGGGCCACCCCGGAACGGTGACAGGCAGCCGTCGTCGCCTGCGGTCTGCCGCACCTCGATCGGGAAATAGATGTCGGCGTGGTCACGCTCCAACCGTCGGATCAGCTCTGACAGCACGTCACGGGCGTTTTCCGGCGGAAGGTGGTATTCCATTTCCTTGAACCGGATATGCCGGTCGCTGCACAACACACGCCAGCTTTCGCCAGTGTAGTCCTCGTCGGATTGGGCCAAGGTCAGCAGACGCAGCAGGGCGCGCCGCAAACCGGGGCTGAGCCCACCCGCGCTGCGCGCCAGCTTCAGAACCTTGACGGCGATCATGTCCAGATCGCGCGGCGCGCGGGTCTCGGGTGCGTCGGTGATTTCGTGCCGGATTTCAACGGTCTTGCCGGTGAAGGGAATGTAGAAGAACTCGAAATTCCGGTTCTCGTCCCAATGCTGATGCATGCGCTCCAGTGTGTCCTGCAGGTCTGACAGACGCACCCGGCGGCGCAGGTTGTATTTCGGCACAACGTTGATCTGCGCCTCGGTCACGATGCCCAGCATCCCCAACGATACCTGCACCATGTTCAGTGGAATGTCGTCGGTGGTCAGGGTCTGTCCGTCAGCGCCGATCAGCCGGGCTGCAGTGATCTCGGCAGACAGGCACGGCAGGGTACGCCCGGTGCCATGGGTCGCCGTGCCCGCCGCGCCGGCCAGAGTCTGCACGTTGATATCACCCAGATTGCGGAAGGCCATGCCATGCTCGGCCAGTGCCGGTGACAGGTCGCGCAACCGGGCATTGGCGTTGACCCAGGCCCGTTCGCCTTCGATCTGCGTCACGGCAGGCAGGTCCAAGGCGGTCAGGTCAATGATGTGTTGCGCCCCCGGAACCAGTGGCGTGAAGGAATGCCCTGCCCCGACCGGACGCAGGGTTTCGGCCGAGGCGATCAGTTGCTGCAACTCTTCGGTCGTGGTCGGCCGCTTGGGCCGTATTTGGCTGGTCTGGTTGCCTGCCCAGTTCTGCCACATGGCTGATCCTCCTCCCGTCCGGGGCAGAGGATTGCAGCCGGGGCGAAACCGAACAAGCCCGGTTTTCAGGACGTTACGTCGGGAAAGCTGTTATTCGGCGGCAGGCCGCAGGTTGGCGGCGCTGTCGAACCAGGCCTCGATGGCGTCTAGATCGGGTTCAAGCGCCTGCGCCGCACCATCGGTGAAACCCACGAACTTGTCACGGTTCAGGCCGTTGACCCCGACCAGCACCGGGATATCCAGCGCCAGCGCCTCGCCGATGACGGGGCGGAACCCGCGGCCATCAGCCTCGTGCTTGCCGAACTTGTTGACGATCAGCAGTTGCGGACGGTCGGCCAAAGACGCCGTCACATATCCCACCGCCTGCTCCAACGCGGCCGGGTCCAACCGGCATCCGCGCGACTGGCTGCCCAGCGATTGCGAGATGCGAATGGTTTCGCCATCCGGCAGCACGCGCAGGTCCATGTCGCATTTGCTGCTGTCGGCGCATTCGGTGTTGGTCTGAACCACACCGGCCAGACGGGCGCCCTTGGCCAGCAGGCGTTCGGCAACCGCGCTCAGCAGGCGGTCGGTCGCGCCGCGATCGGTGGTGGTGACGTAGGCCAGGTGCATCGGCAGACCTTTCTGGGTTTCATCCTGTTGTTTCAATTAGCACGCATGGGGCGCCCCTGCCAGCACCCGCATCAAGGCAGCGGAGACACTCCGATCACCGGCGCGTGCAGGTGCAACAGCGCGGCATAGGCCAGCCCGGCCACCAACCAGACCCAAGGCCTCGGCCATGCGCGCGGCAGCCGCAGCGACAGGCGTGCTGTGTTGCGCGACAGGTGCGGCCAGTCGGCCCCCATCTCGCGCGCCTTGCGCCTGTCGATCAGGGCCATGCCCATCCAGGCGAAACCCGCGAACAGTCCGAACAGAACCACATGCGCCAGGCTGCCATTGGCCAGCAGATGCGCCAGCGCCCACAGCATCATCGCCAGCAGGATCGGGTGGCGGGTGGTGCGCAGGATGCCGGGCTGCTCGGGGTTGAACGGGCGGCGTCCCAGCCCGCCGAAGGAAAACGGGTTGGTCGCCGCAAATCCGGCCACCGCCAGCCAGCAGACGACGGGCATCACCAGCAGCGGTACCCAGCGCAGGATCGCCAGCGGCGGGATGACCTCGACATAGGGCGCGTCGGCCGCGGCCACGATCAGCCAGGCCAGAACCGCCAGCGACAGCGCGGAATAGACTGCGAAATAGGGCCCGCGCCCCATTAACCCGATCAACCGCCCGCGCACGGCCGGACGCGCCGGAATGGCGTGGCTCAGCAGAAAGATCAGAAGTGCAGCAACAAAAGCGCCCCAACCGGCCATGGTCATCTCCGCCTGTTTTGCGCCCGGAATACCGGGGGAAACGGCCCCGGTCCTTGTCCAAAATCAAGTGTGGTCGGGGGCAGCTGCGCCGCCCCCGATCCAACGTTACAGGCCCAGCGCCTTGCGGCGTTCCTCGGCAAAGCCCTGAACCATGCGGTCGGCGATCAGCGCCAGGATGGCCATCGCCGCCCCGGCCGAAATGCCCAGCCCCACATCCGCCTGCCCGAGCGCCAGATAGATCGACTGGCCCAGACCGGTCGTGCCGATCAGCGCCGCGATCACCAGCATCGCAAAGGCATAAAGGATCGTCTGGTTCAGCCCCAGCAGGATCGTGGGTGCAGCATAGGGTGCACGCACGTCGCGCATGATCTGCCACTCGGTCGCGCCGCTCGAGATCGCGGCCTCCATCATCTCGTCCGGGGTGTTGACTAGCCCGTGACGCGTATAACGGATCATCGGCACGATCGCATAGGCGCAGATCGCCAGAAAGGCCGAGAACTCGCCGATCTGGAACACCATCAGCACCGGGATCAGGAACACGAACAGGGGAATCGTCTGCAGCATGTCGCAGATCGGGCGCACGATCTTCCAAACCGGCGACCAGACCGCGCTGGCGAGGCCGATCAACCCGCCGACAACGGCGCAGAAGAACACCGCCGCACCGCTGAGATAGAGCGACAGCAGCGCCCTCTCCCACAGGCCCGAGATCAGGATCGTGCTCAGCAGCGCCACCGACAACGCCGCCAGACGCCAACCGCCCGCCACCCAGCCCAGCGCCGCCGCGCCGGTCAGCACAAAGGGCCATGGCAGGTTCGCGATGCCGGTTTCCAGCATGCCGATCAGGATCAGCGTGACCAGACCACCGGTCAGATGCCCCCGCCATGCCATCAGCAAGGCGATCACCGCACCGGCCGCAAACAGGCCATAGCTCATGGCCGGGGTCCACTGGAACCCCCAGGTAAAGGGCAAAACCGCCTGATCCAGACCGATCCGCAGCGGCAGCAGGACATAGAACATCGAGTTGTTCTTGAGCGCATCCAGCCACGGCCCGTTATTCTGGGTAAAGGCTGTCAGGCCGCTGTCCACCGCCTCCGCGACCGGATCCAGCAGCGTCAGTTCGGACGGGTTGGGCAGCCGCGCCCAGAACAGCAGCGTGAACAGGACCGCAAAGCCGAGAAGCGCCCAGACGACGCGGTTGTCGTGGTGTTTGCGCTCGGTTGCGAGCGTGCCGCTCATACGGTCGATCACCACGGCAAAGACAACGATCACCATGCCGGCCAGCAGAGATTCACCGAACTGCGCCTTGCGCATGGTCAGCAGGACCTCCCAGCCGATATCGTTGAACCCGCCGATGACCGCAGCGATGATCACCATCGACAGGGCCGCCATCAGGCACTGGTTCACACCCACCATGATCTGTGTCGCCGCCGCCGGGATTTCCACCTGGAACAGCTGCTGGAACCGGGTGCCGCCCGACATGATGGCGGCTTCCTTGATCTCGGGCTCTACGCGCTCCAACCCCAGCATCACGTTGCGCGCCATCGGCGGCGCCGCATAGATGGCCGAGGCGATCAGGCCCACCACAGGGCCAAACCCGAACAGCAGGAGCAACGGTGTCAGATAGGCAAAGGTCGGCACCGTCTGCATGATGTCCAATACTGCCTGAACCACCGATTTCACCCGCGGCACTTCGTTGGCCAGAATGCCAATTGCACTGCCGACGATCAGCGCGACCGGGACCGAAACGGCCACCAGCGCCAAGGTGTTCATGCTCTCGGCCCAATAGCCCGAAGCCAGCACGAAGCTGAGGCCTAGAAAGCCCAGCGCCGCCATGGGCAACCCGCCCAGATACCAACCGAGTGCAGTCACCAGCCCGATCAGGATCGGCCAGGGCGTATTTCCCAACACGAAGTTGGCCCAGTTCATCGGATAGGCCATCAAATCGGAAAACAGCCGGGCCGCCGGTTTGATCGCGTTCAGAAACCAGTCGAGGAAGGCGCCAACCCATTGCGTGGCCGGCACCTCCCATGTCGCAGGCCATTTGACGAGCCAGGGCGCGTGCGGCTCAAGCGCCAGACACAGCGCGCCCACGATCAGCGTGATCAGGGCCGCCTGCGCTCCGGCTGTCAGGTGAATCCGAGTGGGTCTTGGAACATCGGCGACGACGGTCATGCGTCATCCACCTGCAGGGCTGCGGCCAGATCCGAGGGGTGCACGGTGCCGACGATCGCGCCGGTTTCGTCATGCACCGGCACGGGCTCGTACAATGCCATACAGCGCGCCAGCGCCGCGTCCAATGTCATCTTTGTTGTCAGGCCAGGGTCATCGGGACCGCGCTCGGCCTCGCCCGCTTGCATGACCGAGGCGACTTTGGCGTGCTGGCCCTTGGCCACGTCCTTTGAGAACTCGCGCACATAGTCGTCAACGGGGCGCAGAACGATATCCGTCGGCGTGCCGATCTGCACAATCTTGCCGTCCCGCATGATTGCGATGCGGTCCGCCAGCTTTAGCGCTTCTTGAATATCATGCGTGATGAAGACGATGGATTTCTTCAGCGTCGCCTGAATGCGCAGGAATTCGTCCTGCAGCTGCCGCCGGATCAACGGGTCCAAGGCCGAAAACGGCTCGTCCAAGAACCAGATGTCGGGGTTCACTGCCAAAGACCGGGCGATGCCCACGCGCTGACGCTGACCGCCCGAAAGTTGCCGGGGAAAGCTGTCCTCGCGGCCCTCAAGCCCTACCAGCGAAATGACTTCCTGCGCGCGGGCCAGACGTTCTTTGCGGCCCACACCCTGCACGCGTAGCGGATAGGCGACGTTCTCGGCCACCGTCATGTGCGGGAACAGTCCGAAATGTTGGAACACCATGCCCAGTTTCTTGCGGCGCAGTTCGGTCAGCTGCTTCTTCGGGGCACCCATCACGTTGTCGCCGTCGATGCGGATCTCGCCACCCGTTCCGGGCAACAGTTGCGAGATGCAACGGATCAGGGTCGACTTGCCGGACCCCGACAGACCCATGATGACGAACAATTCACCATCGCGGACTTCGAAATTTGCATCCTGAACAGCCGGGATGAACCCCTGTTCGCGCAAATCGGCGGCGGCCTTGTCGGCGTCGTTCCCTGACCGAGACAACGCGTCGGTCAGGGCTTTTTCTGCGCCTTGGCCAAAAACCTGCCAGAGAGACTGGCAGGCAATGGCTGGCGTATTCGCGTCAGTCACTTAGGTGGCTCACTTCGTTGCCGCGTCCACGACCGGACGCCACTTGTCTTCGTTGTCCGCCATCCAGGCCGCGACGACCTCTTCGACCTTGCCGCCGTCAACGTCGATTGCACCCATCATCGGCTGCTGGTCTTCGACCGCCAGTTGATAGTTGCTCAGGATTTCATACGCGGCAGGCCACTTGTCCGCCAAACCGCTCCACCCGGCTTTGAAGATGCGCGAGGGCGAGAAATCGCAGTCGTTGACGGCATTGGGGTTCGGCCCCCAGGCCGGATCATTGAAGCAGGCGTCTTCACCCGGCGGCAACTCAACGAATTTCACATCATAGGCCGACATGGCCCAATGCGGCTGCCAGAAGGTGATCAGCAGGGGCGACTTGCGATCGGTCGAAGCGCGGAGTTCGGCGATCAGCGCGCCCTCGGACCCGGCAGGAATAGCCTTGAACGGCAGTTCAAGCCCCACCATGCGGTCTGCCCCGGGCGTACCCCAGTCAGCCGGATAGTCGACCAGACGTCCCATCGGCAGGGTCTCAGCCGTTGCAAAATTCTGCGCGCAGTCCTTCAGCGCTTCCCACGCGGGCAGACCCGGGCACAGGTCGGCAACATGGGCCGGATATGCGATGCCTTCCTTCGCATCGAGGCCAAGGTCGCCGATTTCGACCACGGTGCCCTCTTCGATTTTCTTGGCGTATTCGTCCGACACGTTCGACGACCAGATCTCGAGCGTGGCGTCGATGTCTCCGTCGGCCAGCGCCTGGAACTGGTTCAACATGCCCGCGGTGACGAATTCAACCTGGTAACCGGCGGCCTTGAGCATCTCTGCAGCGACATGCGTGGTGACGTGCTGGCCCGTCCACTCGTTGATCGCCAGTTTGATCGGCTCGTCCACCGCGCCCATGTCAGCCGCGTGCGCGGCGCCAGCGACCATGATCGCCAGAAGGCTTACATTCAGTTTTTTCATGGATTTTCTCCCTGTTTCTTTGTTTTGCCCACCCCGGCGGAAACATGCCCGCCGGCTGACTTGTCTAACGACAATACCATGTCGCAACATGCACAAATTTGGCCGGAAAAGGAAAGCGAACAGTTCGCGTCATTCCCAATAAACGGCCTTGGTACCGCATTTCATTCCCCTTGCGCCCTCGTGTCGTGGGGCGGCTTGCCCGAGGTTTCGCGGACCGGACATTGATTGACGAGTCAATCACAAACCCAATTGGGGTCGTTTGTCGAGTATTTCTTGTGACGATGGGGCAAATTCCTGATTTTCCGACTGTTTTGCCCAAATGGCAGACCATACTCGGCCGCCGCCCTTGCATTGAGTGGAACAAATTGGCAACATTTGGCGCGAAGGGAGCTTTGCTATGCACCATTTCGATGAGATCTATGGACTGGCGGCCGACCGGCACGGCGGGCAGCACGCGCTTGAAGACAAACTGTCCAAGCCCAAATCCGCAGAGGAATTGGCCACCCTGCCAGAGGATCGGTGGCTTTCGACAATCACAAAATGCATCTTTCAGGCTGGCTTCAATTGGAAGGTCATCGAGGCGAAATGGGACGGTTTCGAGGCGGCCTTTGACGGGTTCGACGTCGGGCGCTGCGCCTTCATGGATGATGAGAAATTCGACGCGCTGTTGCAGGACACGCGCATCGTGCGCAACGGCACCAAGATCGCCACCGTGCGCGACAACGCAGCGTTTCTTCTGGAACTCCGCACGGAAGGCAGTGTCGGCAAAGTGTTGGGCGGCTGGCCGTCGACCGACTATGTGGGACTTTTGGACATGCTCGCAAAACGTGGTTCTCGGTTGGGCGGGGCTTCAGCCCAGTATGCTATGCGCTTTGCCGGAAGAGACAGCTTTATCGTGTCACGCGACGTAACCGCCCGTTTGATCGCAGAAGGCGTCATCGACAAGCCAGCCACCTCCAAGAAAGCGATGGCTGCGGTACAGGGAGCCTTCAACACCTGGATGCGTCAATCCGGCAGGTCGTTGACCGAAATCAGCCGGGTGCTTGCGATGAGCCTCTAGAATCGCTTGCGACCGAACGACAGCGGGCTAGGGTTTGGTCATGGTCCGGTTGATTTCGATCCTGCTCTTTCTTGCTCTGTTTTCCTGCGGTCGCCCTCTGACCGAGAACGAGCGCGCCTTTGCAAGCAAGGTTCAAGGTGAAACGCTGGATCTTGACCGGGTTCGGCTGGTCGAGGGCGCGCCGGTCGCCTCCATCACCTACGAACGAAAAGCCAGACCGAGGCTGGCTTGCCGCGAGCGTATCCAGCCGCCGGTCAAGGACGAGATCGTAACCGGAAAACCGGCGGCGATCGCGCTGTTCAACCGGGTATACTTCACCAAGGACTGGTATCTTGACGACTACATGGCGCAGTACCCCGACCAGATGAACCTGGTGGCCGCCATGATCTTTGCCCATGAACTGACCCATGTCTGGCAATGGCAGAACCGGAAAACCACTGGCTATCACCCGTTGCGGGCGGCTGCCGAACACGGTGGCCGCAAGGACCCTTACCTGTTCGATCTGGATAACTCGGCCGATTTTCTGGACTACGGGTTTGAGCAGCAGGGCGCCATCGTCGAGGAATATGTCTGCTGCCGCGCATTGGATCCGGACGCCCCGCGGACCCAGCGTTTGCATGACATGCTGGCCAAGCATTTCGACCCGGAAAAACTGCCGGGTGCCCGGAGAGAAAGCGACGTGATCATCCCTTGGAGCGGCGCCAAGGTGGAAGGCATCTGCCGCTGAGGTTCACATGCCCTGCAAGGTCTTTAGATACGCGACCAGATCGGCAATCGGCTTGCTGGTCAGGATCGGCTGGCCGGCATCTGTCTTGATGGCGGTGTCCTGCCCTTCGAAATACGGCCCGTAGACCGGCATTGGACTGCCATGGCTGACCAGAGGATCACGCCCGTCTATCCGCTGCACCACACGCGCGGTCGGAAATTTTCCGCCCGCGTCACCAAGCGTCTTCAGATTGGTCGGTTGGATCAACAGCACGCCGGCCATTGGCCCATGTCCAGTCGCATCCAGTCCATGACAGGTGGCGCAATGGTGCAGGTAAAGCTGCTCCCCAGCTTCGGCATCCTGGGCTGCAGCACCTGTGGCGGCAATCGCACCCGCCATGGCCAATGCCGTAAACGTCAACAGTTTCATTGCGTTCCTCCGTTCTAACGCCAAAAGCAGGGTTGCCCGAACCGTCACGACCCGCAATGATCCAGATCAACGAAATCGGCTAAGGGGTCCGGGCCATGACACATTATGCAGCCATCATGCTCGCCGCCGGGATCGGAGTTCCGATTCTCGCCGCGCTGAATGCGGCGCTCGGAAAACTGATCGGCTCGCCCACCACCGCTGCGGTCATCCTGTTTGCAGTGGCGTTTGGGTCTTCGGCGCTGGTGATGCTGCTGTTCCCCGGAACACAAGCTTTGGCAAAGGTTGCGCAGACCCCGAAACATCTGCTGTTGGGTGGGGTTCTGATTGCCTTCTACGTGCTATCCATTACCCACGTCGCACCGCATTTCGGCGTCGGCAACGCGGTGTTCTTCGTGCTGTTGGGCCAGTTGATCAGCACCGCGGCCATCGACCATTTCGGCCTTTTCGGCGCGCAGGTCACACCGCTTACCCTGATGCGCGCCGGCGGGATCGCGGTGATGGCCGTAGGCGTCGCGATCACTCAGCTGGCCTGAGCACACCCCCATCCAGCCGCAGCATCCGGTCCATCCGCGCCGCCAGGTCAAGGTTGTGCGTGGCAATCAACGCCGACAGGCCGGACTCGCGCACCAGATCCATCAGCGCGGCAAAGACCTGATCCGAGGTACCCGGGTCCAGATTCCCTGTTGGCTCGTCCGCCAGCAGGACACGCGGTTCATTGGCCAGGGCCCGGCAGAAGGCCACCCGCTGCTGCTCCCCCCCCGACAAAGCTGCCGGGCGGTGGTCGGCACGTTCGGCAACGCCGACACGGCCCAACAGATCCATCGCGCGGGCCTTGGCCGCCCTGTCGGACACTCCGTTGGCCAATTGCGGAAGCACGACATTTTCCAGCGCGGTGAACTCCGGAAGCAGGTGATGGAACTGATAGACAAAACCCACATCCCGCCGACGCATAGCAGTGCGGGTGCGGTCGCCTTTGCCGGTTGCGTCCTGCCCGCCGATTTCGACCGTCCCTGAATCCGGCGCATCCAGAAGACCGGCGATATGCAGAAGGGTCGACTTGCCCGCGCCCGAAGGCGCCACAAGCGCCACCGCCTCGCCCGCGTGCAGCTCCAGATCGGCGCCGCGCAGCACCTGCACCTCGGCGGGCGTGCCTTTCAGATAGGTCTTGGTCAGGCCGGTCAGACGCAAGGTGGCATCATTCATAGCGCAGCGCCTCGACCGGGTTCAGCCGTGCCGCACGGCGGGCCGGGAAATAGGTGACGAAGAAGGACAGACCCAGCGACAGCCCAACCGCCTTGAGCACGTCCGACAGGTGCAGCTCGGCCGGCAAGGCATAAATGCCCCTTATCGCCGGATCCCAGACGCCGCCGCCCATCACGTAGTTCACGAAAGAGAAGATCGGGTCGATATAGAGGGCGAACAGGCAGCCCAGGATGACGCCCATCGCGGTGCCTATGATCCCGGTGAAGGCACCACAGATGAAAAACACCCGCAGCACCGAACCCTCGCTCAGCCCGATAGTACGCAGGATGCCGATGTCGCGCCCCTTGTTCTTGACCAGCATGATCAGGCCCGAGACGATGTTCATCGCGGCGATCAGCACCAGGATTGACAGGATGATGAACATCACGTTGTCCTCGACTTCGAGCGCGCGCAGAAAGCCGCCTGACGCGTCCTGCCATGTCCAGATCTGCGACCGTTCTCCCGCCGCCTCAAGGATAGGGATCAGGATCGGGTTCAGGTCCTCGGGGCGGTCGACCATCACTTCGATCTCGTCGGCGACACCTTCGCGGTTGAAAAAGCTCTGCGCCTCGGAAAACGGCATGTAGACACGGGTTCGGTCGATGTCATAGCGCCCGGCCGAAAACACGTAGACGACTTCATAGGCATTCACGCGGGGCGAGGTGCCGAAGGCGGTCTTGACCCCGTTGGGCGAGGTCAGCTTGACCCGATCCCCCACTGTTGCACCGATGGCGCGGGCCACGCCCGAGCCTATGGCGATCCCCTCCTCGAACCGGGACAGGTCGCCGTAAGCCTGATCGCTTTCGGCAATACCGGGCAGGCTGTAGAGGTCGTCGGGGCGAATACCGAACAACTCGACCCCGCTGCTGCGATCGCGGTTGGTGATCAGGACCTGCCCCTTGACCAGCGGCGCGGCGCGCTGAACGCCCGGCACCTGCGCGATGCGTTCGGCCATGGCGTCGTATTCAACGATGGTGCGATCAACCTGCCCTTGCGCGTCCAGTTCGCCGGCCGAGTAGACTGTTACATGAGCGTTGGCCCCAAGAATGGTGCCCACGAATTCGGACCGGAACCCTGACCGGACCGCCAGCGTGGCGATCAGCGCGAACACGGCCAGCGTGATCCCGATCAACGAGATCCAGGTCATCACGCTTACACCGCCTTCGGCACGCCGGGCGCGCAGATAGCGCCAGGCGATCTTCCATTCGAAGGCGGCAAAGGGAGGGGGTGTTCTGGCCATTCCTGCTCCGGCAAATAAGATCGGGTGACCCTTGTCCCGAACGCATTTTCGGTCAAATCACCTACCCCAATTGATGAAACAGCTTCAAGCCAAAAGCGCCAAAATGGAGTGCGATAAAGCACGCACCCAATCAAAAAAACTCGTCAGGCGTGCAATACACAGGAACAGACGTGAAGACCAAATTCCTCACAATACGCGTGAGTTTGTTTCTAATATATCAACAAATCAAGAATATGAACTCCAACTGAGTTCGTTTTGCAACTAAAGTGGAGAAATATAGTTTCAAGTTTTGCTTATTCCGTGAAACTTTGTCACACTATCGGTTCAGGGGGGGGACACGTTAACCAGTATTAGAGCGGGGTCGCTCATGAGTTTTCAGAAGGAACTATTTAGTCCTGGTAAAGCCGGGATCAAAAACAAATCAACTGAGCTTGATAGCGAAAGCGCAGCGTTGCTACGGGCATCCATCAGACCGCTTTTCACAAACGCCTTAGACTGGGGCGCATTGTCTGGCATCCTTCGGGAAAAGGGATACAGCCTTGCGTTTCGGGATGGACGTCTGTGCCTGATCGATCAGGCGACAGGTGGCCGGGTGTGCGGGCTGAAATTTCTGGGATTTGAACTGCGCGAACTGGTGCGGCGAATGGGTCGCCCGATGGTGATCGCCCGCGGTGATAACGCGGATGGCGACTTGATCATCTCCAGCCCTGATCCCAAGCTGCGGGAAAGCTAGACATACGAGGCCGACAAGTCGAGTAACGCAATCCGACCATTGTCCTGCCCTCAGGTTCGGTTTGTCCTTTGGTGTTGCCACGCATTTCTGCGAAAGAACTTTCTTATCTTGTATTTGCTGCGCGACTTTGCGCGTTCGCTCATGAACTCTTCACCCGCATCTTCGGCTATGACATCAGCCAGTAATACTTCTGCGTTCCAAGGATCATACTCTATCAACCTCCTTTCTTTGAGAGAGGGCCGGTAGAACGATGTTGCGACCGCGTTAAACATGGTCGCGGCGAAGGACATGGACGAGTTGGATATAGCCACATGCGGAGCAACGCACAAAGCCATGAAATCTGTAACAAATTCCGGAGACGGAAGCGGGTGTGGGGCATCTTTTGCAGAAACCGTTCTGAAGGCATCAAAACCTCCCAACACTTCATCTAGTTCGTCACTGGCAACATAAACCGTAAGTTCGCCGACCCTTTTCTGCAGAGTAGCAAGCCAAGCCGTGTACCATTCGGAAGGCGCACGAAAGAAAATTCCAGTCCCGTAATCGCCCCGCCGCATATGTACCGCGACAACGGTTCCTGGCAATTCCGAAAACCAGCCCTGTAGTCGTTTTGCAAAATCTGAATAGGGAGGTTTGAACGAAAACTCTCCACACAATCGATCCCGTTGCGGGGAGTACAAACTCGTTGGATACTGAAAATATCCAGACACATCTACGCCATCCAACGGGCCAGTCGCATTCCGAATGGGGCAATGCTGCGGGTCTTTAATATCCTCAACCAACTTCCGATCCTGTTCAGGCAGACTGTTGCGGCCCGGCTGAATCTTGAAAATGGCGTCTCCGTCCCAAGGCGGATTTGCAAACTCCAGACCATATTTGGCGGCATGGAAAGACAGAAACATGTATTGGAAAATCTGATTCCCAAATCGCCCGTTGCCACCGATTTCCGCGTTAGTGATCAATTTCACACCACCTTACCCAGAGGACTCTCTTTATTTCGACGCCTTGCTTTTTCGCCAGAATTGCCATGCCCGACGGCGCGCCTTCCTAAGGCTTTGTCCAAGAGCCGGCCTGAGGGCTTCGGGGAATTCGTCGATTGCTTGTAATGTCCGGCATAAGCTGAGGGGCATGTTTCCCTGATAGTACCAACTCAGGCAATCCGCGACTGTGTAGTTCCTCGACAGTGTTTCAAAACCATTTATGAAAGTGTACCACGCCATAGCGTAATCTCGCGCAACGCGCGCGTCGTCTGCTGACGCCCCGCGCGATGAATACTCCGAGATCGGCATTTCTAGATCAATCCCCTTAGCGCCGCCGGCAAACATACGAAGCACCAGATCATAATCCGATGCGACCGCGAAACCCAGATCATGCCCGCGGAGCCTATTAAACAAGTCGCTTCGGATGAAGACAGAGTTGTGTGAAAAAGGCATCCGCTGAAGAACTGAATTCGGATCGGGACGGCGGTCTTTTTTGATCTGGCCGTCTGAGCCGCGCTCGACTGTCGAGCCGTAGGCAAAGTCCGGTCCTCTTCTCACCAGAACGTCTGCCGCCCGGTTCAGAACATCATCCGCTGCCAACGAGTCGTCGGAATTGAGGAACAGCACGTATTCGCCGCGTGCGGCTTTGACGCCGCGATTCATCGCGTCGTACAGGCCTTGGTCCGGTTCACTGATCAGCCGCGTGCGCGGCGCGTCGGCGATCAAATCCTGAATGAATTCGACCGTCCCGTCCGTCGAAGCTCCGTCCTGAATGATGTGCTCGGAACGGTCGCAGTTCTGCCGCGCCATGCATTCGATGACGCGGCGAAATGTGTCCTGCCGCCCTTGCGACAACAGGTTCCAAGTCGCCGTGATCACCGAGATCAGCGGCGCGTCACCGGTTTCAGACGGAGCGCTCATAGATCTCGGCAATGCGGGTTACGGCGGCCTCGGGGCTCAGCTCTTCGCTTTCGCCGGTGCGGCGGCTGGTCAGTTCGACCACCCCGTTCTTCAACCCGCGCGGGCCGACGGTGATACGCCAGGGCAGGCCGATCAGGTCCATCGTCGCGAACTTGCCCCCTGCCCGCTCGTTGCGGTCGTCATAGAGCGGCTCGAGCCCCAGCGCGGTCAGCGCCTTGTAGATCTTGTCGCAGGCCGCGTCGGCCTCGTCATCGCCTTGCTTCAGGTTGACGATGCCGCAGTGGAACGGGGTCACACCCTCGGGCCAGATGATGCCCTTGTCGTCGTGGCTGGCCTCGATAATCGCACCGATCAGGCGGCTGACGCCGATGCCGTGGCTGCCCATGTGCACCGGAACCTGCTTGCCGTCGGGGCCTTGCACCGTGGCGCCCATCGGCTCGGAATACTTTGTGCCGAAATAGAATATCTGCCCGACCTCGATGCCGCGCGCGCTGCGGCGGCGTTCTTCGGGCACCTGCTGGAATAGGGCCTCGTCATGGGTTTCGTCCGTGCGGGCGTAGAGCGAGGTGAACTCCTCCATGATCGTCTGGCACTGGGCCTTGTCGTCATAGTCGATGTCGCGCTCGCCCAGACGGATGTCAGTGACCGCGCTGTCATAGAACACCTCGGATTCGCCGGTTTCGGCCAGCACCAGGAATTCATGCGTGTCGTCACCGCCGATCGGGCCGCTGTCGGCGCGCATCGGGATCGCCTGCAGGCCCATACGTTCATAGGTGCGCAGATAGCTGACCAGGTGGCGGTTGTAGGCGTGCAGCGCGTCTTCTTTCGTCAGGTCAAAATTGTAGCCGTCCTTCATGTAGAACTCGCGGCCGCGCATGACGCCGAAACGGGGGCGGATCTCGTCGCGGAACTTCCACTGGATCTGGTACAGGGTCAGCGGCAGGTCTTTGTAGCTGCTGACGTGACCGCGGAAGATGTCGGTGACCAGTTCCTCGGCGGTGGGCGTGTACAGCATGTCGCGACCGTGCCGGTCCTGCATACGCAGCATTTCCTGACCGTAATCATCATATCGCCCGGATTCCCGCCACAGATCGGCCGATTGCAGGATCGGCATCTGGATCGGGATGTGACCGGCGCGGATCTGCTCCTCGTGCACGATGTTTTCCAGCTTGCGCAGCACCTTGAAGCCAAGCGGCAGCCACGAATAGATCCCGGCGGCAGCCTGCTTGATCATCCCAGCGCGCAGCATCAGCCGGTGGCTGACGATCTGGGCCTCGGACGGGTTTTCCTTGAGTACGGGCAGAAAGTAACGGCTGAGGCGCATGTTTTTACCTTGCAGGTGAGAATTCCACGGCCACGTGATTATGCGAAAGCCCCGCCGGGAGCAATCGGGCAATGGCGGATTTGCGACCTCAGGTCAGTCGGAATTTTGATTGACCCGCCAATCAGGCCTCGAAACAGTGGGAAAAGTTCTGAAGACGAGGCCCCAATGCAGACCATCCGCGAACCCGCCCGAGACATCCCCGTGGTGCACAAAACTGACGTACTTGTGGTGGGCTCTGGCCCGGCAGGGCTGGCCGCGGCGCTTGCTGCCGCGCGCGCCGGGGCCGAGGTCGCTCTGCTGGACCGTTTCGGCTGCATGGGCGGCAATATCACCACCGTCGGGGTCGAGGGCTTTGCCTGGTACCGGCACGACAAGACCATCGAGGCCGGCGGCATCGGATGGGAGTTCGAGCAACGCGCCAAGGAGATGGGCGCGGCGGTCCCAGAAAGCCAATCGCTGAGCTACGAGTTGGACAGCGAGGGTTTCAAGCTGGTTGCTGACCGGTTGGTGGAAGAGGCCGGGGTCCGCCCGATGCTGCATCGCCAGTTCGTGGCCCCGATCATGGACGGCGACCGGATCACTGGTGTGATCACCGAGTCGAAGGCAGGGCGCGAGGCAATCCTTGCCCGCATCGTGATCGACGCCACGGGTGATGCCGACGTGGCCCACCGTGCCGGCGCACCGACCCGCAAGACCGAGCCGGAACAGATGATGGCGGCCTCGGTCATGTTCCACCTGGCCGGGGTTGACAAGCGCGCCTTCATGGAGGGCGTTAAGGCCGACCCGCAGACCTACAAGGACTGGGGCGGCGGCGGCGAATGGAACATCGAGACCAGCGGCAAAGAGGACGACATGTTCTCGCCCTTCGTCTACAAGCCGTTCCAGCAGGCCATCGACCAAGGCCTCATTCCGGCGCATCTGAACACCATCGCGGGCACCTGGGGCGCAATGCATGACACGGGCGAACTGACCTACATGAACCTGATCCACCTGGCCGGGATCGACGGGACGGACCCGGACAGCCTGACCAGGGGCGAGATCGAGGGCCGCCGCCAGACCATGCTGGCGATTGACGCTCTGCGTCGGTTCATGCCCGGATGCGAAAATGCACGGCTGCGCAACTTCGGCATGACCATCGGCATCCGTGACACCCGCAAGATCGACGCGGTCTACAACATGACCGAGGACGACGTGCGCCATCAGGGCCGGTTCGACGACACGATCGGCATCTACCCGGAGTTCATCGACGGTTACGGCATCCTGATCCTGCCCACCACCGGGCGCTACATGCAGGTACCCTACCGCTCGATGCTGCCCAAGGGGGTGCGTGGGCTGCTGGTGGCTGGCCGGTCTCACGGGGCCGACCGCATCGCCCACGCGGCGACACGCAACATGGCTTGCTGCGCGGTGATGGGCCAAGGGGCCGGCATCGCGGCCGCCATCGCACTGAAAAGCAATCAGGAGCTGTCCGAATTGAACCTGGCCCCGGTTCATTCCGAATTGGACAGACAAGGCGTGAGGATCCACTGATGGAACACATCCCGACGATCGACATTGCGCCGTTGTTGCAGGAGGCCCACCCTGACCACGGAAAAACCGTTCAGCAGGTTATGGACGCGTGCACCGGGATAGGTTTCCTTTCGATCACCGGCACGGGCATCCCGCCAGAGCTGGTCGAGCGGGTCCGGGCTTGCGTTCGCGCTGTTTTCGACGTGGACGAAGCTAGCAAATGGCAGCAGGCGATCACCCGTGAGAACTATCGCGGATATATCCCGATGGGGTTTTTCACGCCCAATGACGGGTCGGGACATGCGGACAAGTATGAGGGTTACAAGTTGCACCACGAAGTGGCCGAGGATGCGCCCATCCGCCGGGTTTGCGCGCTTTACGGACCCAACCTCTGGCCCGCAGAGGTACCGGATGCGCGGGACATCATCCTTGAATACTGGGCGCGATTGGATCAGGTGGCCGACAGCTTGCTGGGCGCGTTGGAAGCCGGGCTGGAACTGCCTGCGGGCTGCCTGCGGAATGCGTTCCGTGACCCATTGACCAACATGACTTTGCTGCACTACCCGCCGCAGGCCCCGGAAGAGGGCGGCTATGGCATCCACCCCCACAAGGACACTGACGCGTTGACCATCATCGCCCCCGACCCGGTGGGTGGGCTGGAGGTCCAGACGCGGGGCGGCGGCTGGATCACTCCCGACTGCCCAACCGGTGGGTTTGTCGTCAACATCGGGGACATGCTCGAGCTCTGGTCCGGCGGGCGCCTGAAATCGACCCCGCACCGCGTGGTCAACCGATCCGGAAAGGAGCGCTACTCTTTTCCCTATTTCGCGGTACCGCGGCACGAAGTGGTGGTTTCTCCGATGCTGCCGCCCCTGCCGGGATTTGACCGCCCGTCCGTGCATTGCGGTCACTGGTCCGCCGAGATCTGGCGTACCAACTGGTCCGACGAGACCGCCGCCGAAGACACGCCGGAACTGGGCACTCTGCACGACTGAGACACAAAAACACTGATCCATGAACCGCTTGCATCGCGGGCCTTCATCAGCCAAGAACAAGGGCAACGACGCAGTCAGGAGGCCGCGATGGCGTTGCCGGTTCGGGATCAATTCAGATATTGGGGCATCGCCGCTGCAATATTCATATTGCTGTTGTGGCTGCTGGGCGACGTTCTGCTGCCATTCGTGATCGGCGGCGCAGTGGCCTATTTCCTGGATCCCGTAGCCGATCGGCTGGAGAACATGGGGCTTTCGCGCGCGGCTGCGACGGCGATCATTACCGTCTTCAGCATTCTTGCCTTTGCCTTGATGATCCTGATGGTGGTTCCGGCCCTGATCACTCAGCTGATCGATCTGGTGGACGTACTGCCCAGCCTGTTCCAGGAATTGCGAGCCTTCGTCGAGCGGCAATTACCGTCGCTGCTGGACCGGGAATCGAACACCCACCAGTTCCTTCTTTCAATGGGCGACACGCTGAAGGGCAAAACAGGCGACATCCTCGAAACGGTCATGGCTTCGGTCGGGTCAGCGGTGAACATCGTGGTCCTTCTGGTGATTGTGCCCGTCGTGGCCGTCTACCTTTTGCTGGACTGGGACCGGATGATCGCCCGGATCAACGATCTGCTGCCCCGGGACCATGCGCCGACGATCCGCAAGCTGGCCGCCGATATTGACGCTGTGCTTGCCTCGTTCGTGCGCGGCATGGGTACGGTTTGCCTTATCCTGGGCACCTACTACGCCGTTGCCTTGATGATCGTCGGCCTACAATTCGGCCTGGTGGTCGGTTTCATCGCCGGGTTGGTCACCTTCATTCCCTATCTGGGCGCATTGATCGGCGGTACGCTGGCCATTGGCTTGGCGCTATTCCAATTCTGGGGTGACTGGGCCTCGATCGGTCTGGTGGCAGGGATATTCGCCATCGGCCAAGTCGTCGAAGGCAATTTCCTGACGCCCAAACTGGTTGGTGACTCGGTCGGGCTGCACCCGGTCTGGTTGCTTCTGGCCTTGTCCGTTTTTGGCGCGCTATTCGGGTTTGTCGGCATGCTGATCGCCGTTCCAGTCGCTGCGGCCTTGGGCGTGCTTGCACGTTTCGGAACTTCGCAATATCTGACAAGCCGCCTGTACACGGGGCGTGACGAGCTGGATCCGGAAAGCGAGTGAATGGCCAAACAGCTGAGCTTTGATCTTCCGGCGATGACGGCGCTGGGGCGCGAGGATTTTTTCGTATCTCCCGCGAATGCGCTGGCCGTCGCAATGATTTCGGCCAATTCTTGGCCGGGCAACAAGCTGGTCCTGAGCGGCCCGGCCGGATCGGGCAAAACCCATCTTGCGCATGTCTGGGCCGCCGAGACAGGCGGGCGTATCGTGCAGGCCTCTGATCTGAAACACGAAGATGTTCCCGCACTTGCGCAAAGTCCCGTGGCGGTCGAGGACATCCCGATGATCGCCGGGGATATAGACCAGCAGAAAACCCTGTTTCACCTCCACAATCTGGTCCTGGCCGAGGGGCATGCCCTGCTGATGACCGGGCGCCTTGCCCCCAAATACTGGGAACTGCCGCTGGCAGACCTGCAAAGCCGGGTGGAAGGTGCCCATCATGTGGCGCTTGATCCGCCCGATGATGCCTTGCTGTGCGCGGTTCTGGCCAAGCTGTTCGTCGACCGACAGCTGAACCCGGGGCCGGACGTCATCGCCTACCTCGTCAAGCACATGGATCGCCGGTTTGAAACCGCAGCCGAGGTGGTGGCCCAACTTGATCAGGTCGCTTTGGCAGAAAAGCGCGAGATCACACGGACCTTGGCCGTGCGCGTTCTGAACAACGAAATCGACACGGCGGTTTCCGGTGATTGACCCGTGGGGTCCGATTTCGCATCCTGCGCGAGGCAACGTTGGGGAGATCATGGAACAGAGCGCTGCAAGGATCCCGGACTGGGGACCATTCGGAAGACCGCTGTTCGACCATCCGGGAATCCGAGATCTCTCGCGCGTTGGCGTGGTCGATGTCGGATCGAACTCGGTTCGGATGGTTATCTTTGACGGCGCGGCCCGGTCACCCGCTTATTTCTACAACGAAAAAGTCATGTGCGAGCTTGGCGCCGGGCTGTCGGAAACCGGCAGGCTGAACCCGCGCGGTCGCGTACGTGCGCTGGCGGCGCTGCGGCGCTTTGAACACCTGTCCCGCGATCTTGGCCTGCCCGGACTGCACGTTGTAGCCACCGCCGCCGTGCGCGAGGCGGAAGACGGTCCGGAGTTCTGTCAGGAGGTTCTGGCCGAGACAGGGCTGCATATCTCGGTCATCGACGGCGAGGAAGAGGCCCGATTGTCGGCACAGGGCGTCCTACTGGGCTGGCCGGGCGCCTACGGCCTGATCTGCGACATCGGCGGTTCGTCCATGGAGCTGGCAGAGATCGGCGGCGGATCGGTCGGACGGTGCGTGTCCTCGTCTCTGGGGCCGCTCAAACTCCGGGATATCAAGGGCGGACGCCGCGCCCGCAAAGCCCACATCAAGGAAACACTCGAGGCGCTTCGTGACCAGATGGGGCCGCAGCGCGACCGACTGTTCCTGGTCGGCGGAAGCTGGCGAGCCTTTGCAAGGTTGGACATGCTGCGCCGCGGATATCCGCTGAACGTGCTGCACGAATACCGCATGACCACCAAGCAGGTGCGCGAAACGATCAAATACATCGAAAAGGGCGACCACGAACACCTGCGCTCTCAGGCTGGGGTCTCAAGCTCGCGGATGGCCCTGATTCCGTATGCCATGGACGTGCTGTCGCGGCTGATCCGCACCTTCAAACCCAAAGACATCGCAATATCCAGCTATGGTATCCGCGAGGGCCTGCTGTATGAGCAGATGCCGCAGATTCTGCGGGATTGCGACCCTTTGATCGAGGCCTGCCGGTTCTCGGAGCAAAAGGACGCTCGCCTGCCCGGTTTCGGGCCGCATCTTTATGATTTTGTGATGCCGCTGTTCCGGTCCGCCCCTCCGGCCCGAGTTCGGCTGATCAAGGCGGCCTGCCTGCTGCACGATGTGAGCTGGCGCGCCCACCCCGATTATCGGGCCGAGGTCTGTTTCGACAATGTGACTCGCGCCAACCTGGGCGGCCTGAAACACTCGGAACGTGTCTTCATCGGACTTGCCCTGCAGCATCGTTACCGGAACAAGCGAGAGGGCAACCGGTTCGCCCCTCTGTACGAACTGCTGGACGAGCGCGACCAGAAGCAGGCCGAGATTCTGGGAAAGGCCATGCGTTTCGGCGCAATGCTCTGGATGCAAAACGACGCGGCAACTGGCAAGCTGCGGTTCTACCCCAAGAAGCGCGAACTGGAGTTTTATCTGCCCAAGTCGCTCAGCCCCTTGTTCAACGAAGTGGCCGAGGCAAGATTCGAGTCACTGGCAAACGCGCTGAAATCGCGCCCGATCGTCAAAATGCAGGGCTGATCCGGACGATCAGATATCGGTTGCGCCTTCATCGTCCTCTTTGGGAGCAACCTCATCGGGCTGGTCGGGAACGTCCGGTTTCCTGCGGATGATAATGTCGCCATTGGGCAGCATTTCGGGCGCCTCATAGGCGCTCCAATCCTTGACCTTGCCGCCGATCTCGGCAAGGGCCGGGCCCATCTCCTCGATAAAGGACTGCATGGCCGGGCCGAATTGCTCGGCAAGCCCCAGAAGATCCTCAAGCGCGGGCTCCATTTCCTTTCGCAGGCCCTCGAAGAACAGTTCGGCCCCCTGCTCCATCAGGGACTTACCGCCTTCGTCCTGGGCCGCGGCCGGCGCGGCAAAAAGGGCCGCGGCACCTATCAGCATCAATCGTTTCATGACCAGAAATATAAGGGGCGGGATCAGTTGTTGAAAGGGTCAGATGTCGATGTCCAGCGTCACCGGATAATGATCCGAGGCCGTGACCAAGGCATCGCGCAACTCCGGCACCGTCCAGCAGTGCTCGTCCCGGAACGGGTGCCAGATGCGCCAGACCGGACTGCGGACCCTCAGATCCTCGCTGATCATGATGTAGTCCAACAAAGCCTCAAGATATTGGCCTTCCTTCGGACGGGCAAAGCGCGCGGTCGATGGGATCCAGCCCGGCCGAGGTCGAAGTGCCTGTGCGGGATGCGGATCGTACAGGCCGGTTTCCAGAAGGATTTCCACCGATGACCGCCCGAAAAGATGTTCGAATTCATCCAATCCCGGCCCGTCATTCAAGTCGCCCAGCAAGATCACCGGTTCAGCAGCGGCTATGTGCGCGCGCACCCGACGCGACAGCCAGACAGCCTGCGCCAACTGCTTGCGGCGGTTGGCGATCGAGATGCGCAAGGCTTCGTCGCGCGATTGGGCTCCGTGTGGTGCCTTGGACTTCAGATGTGCACCGATCAACCGGAACTCGAACCCGGCCCGAGTTCGGACCGCCAGTTCCATGGGGGGTTTTGAAAACCGCACCAGATCCTCGGTCGCGTCAATGTCCAGATCGATCCGAAACTCGCCGTCAAAGCGGGGGAGATCGTCGGGATCGGGGCTGCCATCTTGCACTCCTTTCGGGTCGTGCCGGGCGGTCAGGGCCTCGGGATCATACAAGAGGGCCAGTTCCTGATGCGTATCGTTGGCGAAACCCATGATCGCATTGGATGTACGCAAATCGAACGTCTCAGCGAAATGCTGCAAGGCACGCACCGTGTTTTGCGATTTGCCCGTATTCGGCGCCTCGACGATCAGCATGGCGTCGGCGTCGACGGCCGTCAGCACCGTCGCAATGGCCTCGATCTGCTGTGCCTTGGTGACATTGTGCCGGCCCGACCAGCTGTCATCGACAACCAGTTCATCATTGCGGTCGAACAAATTGGCGAACCATTCAATGTTGTAGGTCGCCAGACGCATCGTCTCAGACCCGCGCGCCGTTGATTTCATCCCAGGCGCGGTTGATGTCGATCATCTTTTTTTCGGCAAGGCGAATTGCTTCTTCGGGAACACCACGGGCCATCATCGCATCTGGATGTGTGTCACGCACAAGCCTGCGCCAGATTTTTCGGATCTCGGGTAGTGGAGTGTCAGGGGTCACGCCCAGAACGGTGTAGGGATCCTTGGGCGCATCTGGAACGAAGCGCGCACGCAGGGCTTTGAACTGTGCATCGGTCTGGCCAAAAATCCGCGCCACATCCTCCAGAAACTCGTTTTCGTTGGGGTGATAGAACCCGTCCGCCATGGCGATGTGAAACAGCCCCTCCATAAGGTCGCACAGGGTGGTGCTGTCTTCGGCAAACATGCGCGCGATCTTGCGTGCGTATTCCTGATACCCGGCCACATCCGTCCGGGCCATGTTGAACACGCGCGCCGCGCCGGCCTCTTCCTCCGGCGGAATACGAAACACCTCGCGAAACGCGGTCACCTCGTCGCGGGTCACCTGCCCGTCCGCCTTGGCCATCTTTGCGCCCAAAGCGATGACAGCAATCGCGAAGGCCACCGAGCGTTCGGGCGGCGTGCGCAGCTTTTCGAAAACGGCCGTCAGGCTTTCACCTTTGGCAAGCGCGCTCAGCGCCTCGGATATGCGGGACCAGATCGACATGGGCGCACACTAGCGCGCCGAGTACGGACTGTCAGGTGCGACCATTCATTCCGGAGCCAGAATTTTCTGCATCAGCACAAGATCCAGCCAACGCCCCCATTTTTTACCAACTTCCGGCATTCGGCCGACCGTTTCGAAACCGACCGCCGCATGAAAGGAAATCGCGCCCGGGTTCTCGGCCGAGATTCCAGCGACCAGAACATGCACGCCTTGCGATCGCGCCACCTCCTCCAAGGTTCGGATCAGCGCGCGACCCGCGCCGCGCCCCCGGCCTTCAGGAGCCAGCAGGATGGTGTGTTCCCGGCTGTGCGCATATCCGGGACCCGAGCGAAAACCGCCGTAAGTCGCAAATCCCACGACACGGCCGTCAAGTTCGGCAACTTGGAACGCCAGCCCTCGCTCGTCGATATCCCGCGCGATTTCTTCGGGGCTTCGCTCGGTCGTGGTAAACGTGATCAGCGTCTCGCGGATTATCGAATTGGTGATCTCCGCAATTTCAGCCGCATCCCGGGGCAAAGCCGGGCGAATGATCATTCCAGCACCCGCGGTCCGTGCGGCGTTTCAAATTCAGCCCGCAGAGCCGCAGGCCCGGAATCAAAAACTACCCTGTCGAGCGGGCCGAGCAATTGCGCCAAATCCAGCGCGTCCGGGTGAAAGACCACCAGCCGCCGCAGGTGGCAGCCACTTGCCCGCAGCATGCCAGCCGGATGCAAGTCACCTTGCCATTGAATCAAGGCGGGAAACAGGTTGTCGAACGGCAAACGCCCCGATCCCGGCACCGCCATCTTCCACCGCAAGGCACCACGATCAAGGTCATGGATATCGCCTATGTCGATTGAGAATCCATCGACATAGGCCTGCAGATCCGAAACCTGGCAGACCCAGTTGCTGAGCCGCGGCTGCCCCGAGAAACGATCAAGATCAAACCAACGTGGCCGCCCAGGATCGGCAGCTTCCGGGTCAATCGCGATCGCTTCAAGATACAGGCCCTCGTCCAGCCCAAGAAGCTTGTTGTAGGTGCCGAATTTTCCATGTGTGCCACCGGGCACCATCGGAATACCCAAGGCCTGCTCTACATGCGCGACCGCCTCGTCCAAGGTCGACGCGGCCACCGCCAAATGATCAAGCTCCATAATTGCGCCTCCAGCGTCTAAAACCGACCTCATGCCATCGGATACCATGAAAATTCCGATCGGGCACTTCATCTGACACCAAACATCCCCGCGGGCGATGCCCGAGGCCGCAGGCATCGCGCACAAGGGGGCAGAAAGCCCCCCAAAGTCACAGCTCAGGCGCGCGCCTCGCGGATCAGGCGCAGAATGTCCTGCGCCGCCTCGGGAATGTTGGTCCCCGGCCCGAAGATCGCCTTGACCCCGTGATCATACAGGAACTGATAATCCTGCTGGGGGATGACACCACCGCAGATAACGATGATGTCCTCGGCGCCAGCCTTCTTCAGTTCTTCCACCAATTGCGGCGCCAGTGTCTTGTGACCTGCCGCCTGGCTGGAAATGCCAACCACATGCACGTCATTGTCGATCGCGTCCTGCGCGGCCTCGGCCGGGGTCTGGAACAGCGGACCGACGTCCACGTCGAAACCGATATCGGCGAACGCGGTGGCGATCACCTTGGCCCCGCGGTCGTGACCGTCCTGGCCCATCTTGACCACCAGAAGACGCGGGCGGCGGCCCTCTTCCTCGGCAAATTCCTCGATCGATTTCTGGATGGCGGCAAAGCCCTCGTCACCTTCGTAAGCTGCGCCATAGACACCAGCCAGCGTTTTCACTTCGGCCCGATGACGGCCGAATTCCTTTTCCATTGCCATGCTGATCTCTCCTACGGTTGCGCGGGCACGCGCGGCCTCGACGGCGGCTTCCAGCAAGTTGCCCCCCTCTTTCGCGCGCCGGGTCAGTTCGTCCAACGCAGCCTGACAGGCGGCCTCGTCCCGGGTCGCGCGGATGCGTTCCAGCCGGGCGATCTGCGCCTCGCGGACGGCCTGGTTGTCGACCTCGAGGATCTCGATCGGGTCTTCCTTTTCCTTGCGGTACTTGTTGACGCCGACGATTACTTCTTCGCCACGGTCGATCATGGCCTGACGGCGCGCGGCGCTTTCCTCGATCCGCAGCTTGGGCATGCCGCCGGCAACCGCCTTGGTCATGCCGCCCATCTCCTCGACCTCTTCCATCAGGGCCCAGGCTTTTTCGACCAGTTCATTGGTCAGGCTTTCCACATAGTAGGAGCCAGCCAACGGATCGACCACATCGGTAACGCCGGTTTCTTCCTGCAACACCAACTGTGTATTCCGCGCAATTCGGGCCGAGAAATCGGTAGGCAGAGCAATCGCTTCGTCGAGCGCGTTGGTATGCAGCGACTGCGTGCCCCCCAACACCGCGCTCATCGCCTCATATGCGGTGCGGATCACGTTGTTGTACGGGTCCTGCTCCTGCAGCGAAACGCCCGAGGTCTGGCAGTGGGTGCGCAGCATCTTCGAGCGGTCCGACTTGGCCCCGAATTCGGTCATCACCCGGTGCCACAGCGTACGCGCGGCGCGCAATTTGGCGATCTCCATGAAAAAGTTCATGCCGATGGCAAAGAAGAACGACAGACGGCCAGCGAACTTGTCCACGTCCATTCCCGCTTCGATGGCTGCGCGCACATATTCGCGCCCGTCGGCCAGGGTATAGGCCAGTTCCTGCACCAGGTTCGCCCCGGCCTCCTGCATGTGGTAGCCCGAGATCGAGATCGAATTGAACTTGGGCATCTCGTTCGAGGTGTACTCGATGATGTCCGAGATGATCCGCATCGAGGGCTCGGGCGGGTAGATATAGGTGTTGCGGACCATGAACTCTTTCAGAATGTCGTTCTGAATGGTGCCCGCCAGAACCGACTTGTCATGGCCCTGCTCTTCGCCGGTGACGATGAAATTGGCGAGGATCGGAATCACTGCGCCGTTCATCGTCATCGAGACCGAGACCTGATCCAGCGGAATGCCGTCGAACAGGATCTTCATGTCCTCGACACTGTCGATCGCCACCCCGGCCTTGCCCACATCGCCCACCACGCGCGGGTGGTCGCTGTCATAGCCGCGGTGCGTGGCCAGATCGAAGGCGACCGAAACGCCCTGCTGACCGGCCGCGAGGTTGCGGCGGTAGAAGGCATTCGATTCTTCGGCCGTGGAAAAACCTGCATATTGGCGGATGGTCCACGGGCGGCCCGCATACATGGTTGCCTTCACTCCGCGTGTGAACGGCCCGAAGCCGGGCAGCGACCCGATATGCGGCAGGTTCTCGATGTCGTCCTGCGTGTAAAGCGGCTTGACCTCGATCCCCTCCAGCGTCGTCTTGGTGAGGTCTTCGACAGGGCGCCCACGCAACTCTTTTTCGGCCAGGGCGCGCCAATCCTTCGTATCGGTCATAGCGTAATCCTCTTGTCTGTTCCCGTCGCGGGCCCGAATGGCGCGCCGAGGGGCTGGGTATGAATATGGAGGGGCCGACCCGGCGCACGGCAGGTTCGATCATTCAATTTTTTGATCGTCGCACGCATTTCGCCGGTCGCATTCGCGGCAACTGGGTCTATATTCAATGGAACAGGAGACCACATGACCCGCACGCTTGCCCTTGTTTTGTCAGCTTTTTTGCCTGTGGCTGCCGTCGCCGCCGACGGTGCGGCCCCGGATGAAACCGCATATATCCGGCCAGCCGGAGACAGCGATCTGAACGAGTTTCTGTGGACACACCGCCCCATAGTGGTGTTTGCCGATACGCCAGCCGATCCCCGGTTCCAGCAGCAGATCGACATGTTGCTGGAGGGCGAAGACATGATGCGTGACCGGGATGTCATCGTGCTGACCGACACCGACCCTTCGGCGCGATCCCCGATCCGGACGCAACTGCGCCCGCGTGGGTTCGCGATGGTCTTCGTCGACAAGGACGGTGTGGTGAAGCTGCGCAAGCCCACGCCGTGGAGCGTGCGCGAGATCAGCCGGTCCATCGACAAGACCCCCCTGCGCGAACGCGAAGTCCGCGAGCGGCGCGAGGGGCGCTGACGACCCAGACCCGCCCGGCGCAAGGGGTCTGCCACGCCCGCCCCATCCGCGCCGTCGGTGCAGATGGCGGCCGAACGGGCAAAACCCACATTTTCCGGGCAAGCGCACATGGGCGTTATTCGAACTCCATGATCACGTCATCGACGGCGAGGCTGTCGCCCGGACCGGCGTTGATCTTGGCCACCACGCCCCGGCGCTCGGCGCGCAGGATGTTCTCCATCTTCATCGCCTCGACCGTGCACAGCGCCTGACCTTCCTGCACCTCTTGCCCGACCTCGACATCGATCTTCACGATCAGGCCCGGCATCGGGCACAGCAGCATCTTCGAGGTGTCTGGCGGCAGTTTCTCGGGCATCAGCTTGGCCAGTTCGGCAGCGCGCGGCCGGCGCACATGCACCTTCAGGTCCGCCCCTCGGTTGCGGATGCGGAACCCGCCCGAGATCTTGCCCACCTTCAGCACGAGCGGGCTGCCGTCCACGTCCAGAACCGCAAGCTGGTCGCCGGGCGTCCAGTCCGAGCTGACGCGCAGGGCGGCGCCGTCCTCGAACTTGACCGTGGCACCGTCGCGATCTGCATTCACTTGCACTGCGTATTCTTGCCCCTGCAACGTGACCACCCAACGCTTGCCGACCTTGCGTTCGTGGTTGTCCATCCGGCCCGAAACGCGGGTACGGCGGATCTCGGCCACCCGGTGCATCGCCGCGCACGAGGCCGCGATGCGGCGCAGGTCGCCTTCGGGCAGTTCGACACCGTTGAACCCATCGGGGTATTCCTCGGCGATGAAGGCGGTGGTCATGTCACCACTGACGAATTTGGGGTGATCCATCACCGCCGACAGGAACGGCAGGTTGTGGCCGATGCCTTCGACCTCGAAACTGTCCAGCGCCACGCGCATCGCCTCGATCGCCTGCTCGCGGGTCGGCGCCCAGGTGCACAACTTGGCGATCATCGGGTCGTAATACATGCTGATCTCGCCGCCCTCATAGACGCCGGTATCGTTGCGCACGGCTGTCTCGCCACTGGGCGCATCGCCCTGCCATTTGCCGTTTTCCAGCAGTGGCCCCGCGGCCACCTCCTGCGGCGGACGATAGCGGGTCAGCCGCCCGATCGAGGGCAGGAAGTTGCGATAAGGATCCTCGGCATACAGCCGGTTCTCGATCGCCCAGCCGGTCAGCTTGACGTCGTCCTGGGTGATCGACAGCGGCTCGCCTGCGGCGACGCGGATCATCTGTTCGACCAAATCGACACCGGTAATCAGCTCGGTCACCGGGTGCTCGACCTGCAGGCGGGTGTTCATTTCCAGGAAGTAGAAATTCTTGTCGCCATCCACGATGAATTCCACCGTGCCCGCGCTGGCATAGCCCACGGCCTTGGCCAGCGCCACGGCCTGCTCGCCCATCGCGCGGCGGGTCGCCTCGTCGAGGAAGGGCGACGGGGCCTCTTCGACCACTTTCTGGTTGCGGCGCTGGATCGAGCATTCCCGCTCGCCCAGGTAGATGCCGTTGCCATGGGTGTCGCACAGAACCTGAATCTCGATGTGGCGCGGTTGCGTCACGAATTTCTCGATGAAGATCCGGTCATCGCCGAAGGAATTCGCCGCCTCGTTCTTCGAGCTTTGAAAACCCTCGCGTGCCTCCTCGTCGTTCCAGGCGATGCGCATGCCCTTGCCGCCGCCGCCGGCGCTGGCCTTGATCATCACCGGATAGCCGATCTGCTGGCTGATCTTCACCGCCTCGTCCGCATCCTCGATCAGGCCCATGTATCCGGGAACGGTGCTGACATCGGCCTCCTGCGCGATCTTCTTCGAGGTGATCTTGTCACCCATGGCATCGATCGCCCCTTTCGGGGGTCCCACGAACACGACGCCTTCGGCCTCGAGCGCTTCGGCGAATTTCGCGTTTTCGGACAGGAAGCCATAGCCCGGATGCACCGCCTGCGCGCCGGTCTGGCGGATGGCGTCCATCACCTTGTCGATCACGATGTAGGACTGGTTCGCCGGCGGGGGGCCGATGTGAACCGCCTCGTCGGCCATTTCCACATGCAACGCGTGCTTGTCGGCATCCGAGTAGATGGCGACAGTGCCGATTCCCATTTTCCGAGCGGTCTTGATGACCCGGCAGGCAATCTCGCCTCGGTTGGCGATCAGGATCTTGTTGAACATGGAACGTCCTCTGTCTTTGTGTTCTGGACAAACGAAAACGCCGTTGCCGGGCTGATGCCCCGCAACGGCGTTCCGTCAAATGATGACCGGGACGGCGCGCGCCCCGGAAAACCGGTATCAGTTACAGTTGTTTTGCGTCTTGCAATACAGCACGTTGCCGGCTGCACCGACCGCAGCGCCAAGGATCGGATCCGCGCTGAGAACCGCAGCTCCGACAGCCCCGACACCGCCGCCAAGCAGCGCCTGTTCCCCGGTTGAATCACCGCAGGCTGCCAACCCGCCACAGGTTGCGAGCGCAAGGAAAACTCGTGAGATTCGCATGTATACTGCCCCTTTTGGTTTCTTGTCGAATTGAACAGCAAATGCCTGAAACGGGCTTTGTTATTCAATATCAAACGGGGTGAAACAGGGCTTTGCGCAGGTTTTTGCCGCCTTGGCTCCGCAGTTCGGGCAAAGAAAAGCGCGGGCAGGTCTGTGTTGGAAACACGGTCCTGCCCGCGGAAGGAAGGGGTACGGAATAGTAGGTGCATGTGCGGCGCAGGCAAAGTCGAGCCGCACGGCCCGATCACCTTGCACAGCAAAAATGCGGCCGCCAACGGATCAATTGCAACGCCGGAAATTCCGGCTGGAAATTGCCCATTCCCGGAAACGGCGCGCAGGTTCGTGCCGAAAGAGCCCGGTTTGCAACGGGTTCCGGCACAGACTTCAGCCATCACTGGGCGCCGACTGGACCGCATATCCGGTCGCCGCCGGATCGCGCTCCAAGCAGATGAACCCATAATATTTGGCTGAAGGCTCATGCTGAACTACGCCTCCCCACCGAAGATATCGGGGAAGGATTGCCGCGCGGTCTCAAAGTCGATCTTCAGCAACGCATCATAGCTGGCCGGATCGAACGGATCCTCGGCAGGCACGACCTCGCGCCCAAACAGCCAGCTGAGGCGACCAGCGTCCAGATTTCCGCGTTCAAACGGCTGATCCCCGAAATGCTCCCACAAAGCTTCGAGGAATGCTGTATCGGCACGCTTGTCCGCGGCTTTTCGGTCCCGATAGCGTTCACGACGGGTCAATGGCGTCACGCCCTTGGGGTTTGCCCGGCGGATCGTGAACTGGAAATCGGTTCCCGGCAGCCGTCCGGGGAAACCACGGTGCTTCAACATGCCGGCACCTCGTTCAAAAAACCGGTCCGCGACGGGCACCCGCGCAGGGATGAATGTGTCATGCGTATCTCCAAAGCCGCATCAGTTTCTCGGAATGCTCCGACGACATGAGATCGGGAAATCATGTTCAGAGTCCCTCCCAGATACATGCGGATTGCTCCAACCGGTAGGCTTCAAAATACTGCGTCGCATCCGGAGACGAGTTGCCGAATTCCACCGGGCGGTCGGACAGCGAGATCACGACCCGCGCCGGGCTGAGTTGATGGTGCGCGACATAAGGAATGGCCAGTGTCTGACACAGATGCTCCATGTCGGTCGCGGCCACGTCATAGCCGATACCGCCCACCTCATCGCCAATCTTGGGCGCGACAAATCGAAACCGCAGCCAGAGTTCGCCCGGGTTGGTATCGACCAGAACGTCCTCAAGTGTCACCGGCTGGCCGGATGGAACCGGCAACAGGTTCCCGTCCTGCGCGAAACCGGGCGATCCAAAACACATGAATGCCAGAACAAGAGTGCGACCCCGGACCCGCCACAGGCAGGCTCCTCCTTCCGGGGTCGCAGGCGCCAGGATCATCTCCTGCGCTGTTCCGTATCTGGTGGCTGGGATCATGAAACGGTTTTGTGTCAGCGGTCAATCAGGAACATTCGTGGATCGAACCGGGGCAAAGCGCCCCGGCGGATTACAGCGGAATGTTGTCGTGTTTCTTCCAAGGGTTCTTCAGCTGCTTGTTGCGCAGGCTGGCAAAGGCCCGCGACACACGGCGGCGCGTCGAGTGCGGCATGATCACCTCGTCGATGAAGCCGCGTTCGGCCGCGACAAACGGGTTGGCGAACCGATCCTCATAGTCCTGAGTGTGCTTCGCGATCTTATCCGGGTCTCCCAGATCGGCGCGGTGGATGATTTCGGTTGCACCCTTCGCGCCCATCACCGCGATTTCGGCGGTTGGCCAGGCATAGTTGAAATCACCGCGCAGGTGCTTTGACGCCATGACGTCATAGGCGCCGCCGTAAGCCTTGCGAGTGATCACGGTCACCTTGGGCACAGTCGCTTCGCCATAGGCAAACAACAGTTTGGCGCCATGTTTGATGACACCGCCATATTCCTGGCTGGTGCCGGGCAAAAAGCCGGGAACGTCCACCAGGGTCAGGATCGGAATCTCAAAACAGTCGCAGAACCGTACAAACCGTGCGGCCTTGCGGCTGCTGTCAATGTCCAGACACCCCGCCAGAACCATCGGCTGGTTGGCCACCACGCCGACGGTCTGCCCCTCAAGCCGGATGAAGCCGGTGATGATGTTTTTCGCGAAATCCTCCTGGATTTCATAGAAATCACCCTCATCGGCTACCTTGGTGATCAGTTCCTTCATGTCGTAGGGGGTGTTGGGGTTTTCCGGGACCAGCGTGTCCAGAGAAGTCTCGATCCGCCCCGGCTCGTCAAAGAACGGGCGCACGGGCGGCTTTTCCCGGTTGTTGAGCGGCAGGAAGTCGACCAGCCGCCGCACTTCGGCCAGCGCCTCGACATCGTTTTCGAAAGCGCCATCAGCCACACTGGACTTCTTGGTATGGGTCGACGCACCGCCCAGTTCCTCGGCGGTGACGACCTCGTTGGTGACCGTCTTCACCACGTCGGGGCCGGTCACGAACATGTACGACGTGTCCTTGACCATGAAGATGAAGTCGGTCATCGCCGGGCTGTAGACCGCGCCACCGGCACAGGGGCCCATGATCACCGAGATCTGCGGCACCACGCCCGAGGCCATGATGTTGCGCTGGAACACCTCGGCATAGCCCGCCAGCGAGGCAACGCCTTCCTGGATTCGCGCACCACCCGAGTCGTTGATGCCGATTACAGGCGCGCCGTTCTGCATCGCCATATCCATGATCTTGCAGATCTTCTGCGCATGCGTTTCCGACAGAGAACCGCCAAACACGGTAAAGTCCTGGCTGAACACATAGACCATGCGACCGTTGATCGTACCCCAGCCGGTCACAACGCCATCCCCGGCAGGTTTTTGTTTTTCCATGCCGAAATCGGTGCAGCGATGGGTCACGAACATGTCGAACTCTTCAAAGCTGCCCTCATCGACCAGCAGCTCGATCCGCTCGCGCGCCGTCAGCTTGCCCCGCGCATGCTGCGCATCGATCCGTTTTTGCCCGCCACCCAGGCGCGCGTCCTCACGGCGGTTCTCAAGCTCGGCAAGGATGTCCTTCATCACGATTTTCCCCTGTCAAATTTGTGGCGACAATATAGATTGCTCCGCATCACCCAAAGGCCTTTTCGGCAAATTTGCAAATTTTTGGCAATTACATTTCTGGGAATTGCAAATCAGTTAATGTTTGTGCATCGGCATGGCCTTTCCCGAATACCGGAATTATGAGTGAACCATGCAGTTCAGTTCCACGTCTACGCACCGCTCTCCGCCCAAGCTGCTAACGCTTGTCCTGCTGTCGGGATTGTCGGCGCTCAGCATGAACCTGTTCCTTCCCAGCCTGCCTTTCATGGCGGTGTATTTTGAGGCCGACTACAAGGTCATGCAGCTGTCGATTGCGTTGTATCTGCTGATCAACGCCGTTCTGCAGATCCTGATCGGTCCGATCGCCGACAAGGCCGGGCGGCGGCCGGTGCTGCTGTGGGGGCTGGTGCTGTTTCTGCTGGCAACGCTGGGGTGCATCTACGCCCCAAACGTCGAGACATTTCTTGCCTTCCGCATGGGGCAGGCAGTTATCGTCGTGGGGATCGTCCTCAGCCGTGCAGCGGTGCGCGACATGTATGACCAGGATCAGGCCGCATCCATGATCGGTTACGTCACTATGGGCATGGCCGTCGTGCCGATGATCGGACCCGCCATCGGGGGTATTCTGGAGGAAAGTTTTGGCTGGAAGGCCAATTTCTGGCTGCCTTTCGGACTGGCCGCCTTCGCGCTGGCGCTGACCTATCATGACTTCGGAGAAACCTCGGCCAAGAGCGGCAAAACCCTGATCCAACAGTTTCGGGAGTATCCCGAACTGCTGACCTCTCCGCGGTTCTGGGGGTATTCGCTGTCATCCGCGTTGTCGTCTGGCGCGTTCTTCGCCTATCTGGGCGGCGCGCCCTTCATCGGCACCGAGATCTTTGGCCTGACCGCCGCCGAAGTCGGAATCTATTTCGGCGCCCCTGCCGTCGGTTACTTCTTCGGGAACTTCATCAGCGGCCGGTACTCGGTACGCTATGGCGTGAACCGGATGGTGCGCTGGGGCTGCTGGCTGAACGCAATCGGCGTCGCGTTGTCGGCGGTTCTGTTTCTGGCGGGTTGGGGCTCGGCGCTCAGCTTTTTCGGGTTCATGACATTCGTCGGCCTGGGCAACGGCATGTCGATCCCGAATGCAACCGCCGGATCGCTGTCCGTGCGGCCACATCTGGCTGCGACCGCATCCGGGCTAAGCGGCGCGATCATGCTGGGCGGCGGCGCAGCTCTCAGCGCCCTGGCCGGTGCGATGCTGACCAATGAAACCGGCGCCATGCCGCTGTTGTGGTTGATGTTGGCCACATCGGTTCTGGCCATCGTCGCGATCAGCAGCGTGATCTGGCGGGAACGTCAACTCGGCTTCTAGCCATCTTGCACCCGGGACTTTGCAAAGTTAGCCTGCGCAGGCGGAATAGCTGCAAAGAAAACCCGATGGCCACTCAGAAACTCTACGCAGGTGCAAAGCTGCGCGAAATGCGGACGCGTCTGACGCTGACGCAAAAGGAATTCGCCGCCAAGCTGGGCGTGTCCCTGCCCTATCTGAACCAGATGGAGAACAACAACCGGCCGATCTCGACCACAGTTGTTCTGGCGCTGGCTCAGGAATTCGGCATGGATGTAACCGAGCTGAGCACCGGCGATAGCGAGCGTCTGGTCTCGGACATGCGCGAGGCGTTGGCCGATCCTGTATTTGCGGATGCCATCCCCCCTCTGGCGGACCTGCGGCTAACGGCGTCCAATGCCCCCGCATTGGCGCGGTCCTTCATCGAGCTGCACAAAGCCTACCGTCAGACCCACGAGAGGCTCGCCTCGCTGGACGAGGCCCTCGGACGCGAGGACGCGCGCATTCAGGCCAGCCCGTGGGAAGAGGTGCGTGATTTCTTCCACTATTGCGACAACTACATCGACGCGGTCGATCGGGCCGCTGAACGGTTCGCCGCCCGCGCCGAAGGACCGGGAGGCATTCGGCAGGCAGCACTGGACAGCCTGAAGGAACGCGGAGTTCAGGTGATGTTCGAAGACATTCCGGCCCTGCGCAGCTATGACAACGCTACAAAGACTTTGCGCCTGTCCTCGCGCGCTGCGCCGCAGACCCAGGTCTTTCAACTGCTGCTGCAGGTCGCACTGATCAGCCAGGACAAACTGCTCGAGGCCACGCTGGACTTTGCCAAGTTTCAAAGCGACGAAGCCCGCTCGATCGCCAAGATCGGCCTCGCAAACTATTTCGCCGGCGCGTCGCTGATGCCTTACACCGCCTTTCTGTCAGCGGCCCAGGAGGACCGGCATGATCTTGAATTGCTGAGCAACCGGTTCGGCGCGTCGATCGAGCAGGTTGCCCACCGCTTGTCCACGCTGCAGCGACCGGGCGCCAAGGGCATCCCGTTCTTCTTTGTGCGGGTCGATCAGGCGGGCACGATCACCAAACGCCATTCGGCCACGCGGCTGCAATTTGCGCGGTTCGGCGGGGCCTGCCCGCTTTGGAACGTGCACCGGGCCTTTGAAACGCCTGGTCATTTCCTGCTGCAATTGGCGGAAACACCCGACGGGGTTCGGTATATCTCGATCGCGCGCGACGTTTCAAAGTCTGGCGGGTCCTTCGGTGCGCCAGTGCGCCGCTATGCCATCGCCCTCGGGTGCGAGGTCCGGCACGCCGAAGCACTGGTCTATGCCGACAATCTGGACATCAACAACACCAGCGCCTACGAACCGATCGGGATTTCCTGCCGCATCTGCGAACGCCAGACCTGCCACCAACGGTCCGTGCCACCGCTGGAGCGCCGACTGAAGATCGACGCCCATACGCGCGGCACGCTGCCCTACGAAGTCACCTGAGCTGAAAAACGGAAAGGGCAGGATCAGATCCTGCCCCCTTTTTGGTTCACGCTTTGCTCAGGATCGACCAGATCTGATCCTTGAGCGCGGCCCGCTTTTTGCGCAGTTCGCCCTCGGCCAGGTCTTCCATCGGCTCAACATTGGTTTCCGCCCGATGCACCATACGGTTGAGTTCGTGATATTCGTCCGCAAGCCGGGCGAAATGGGCATCGGTCTGCTTGAGCTGGCTCATCTGTTCAACCTTGTCCGGGAATTCCTCGGCCAGTTCATGCGGGGTATGGGACATTCCTGCTCGCTCCTTCAGTTTGGTTTCGCACTACAGCTAGACCCTAATACCAAAGCTGACTTTGACTCGGATCAATTGAAAGGGGAATGTTTTCTTCGCGGTCGCGTTCCCCTCCCCGGCAATGCCTTCAACGCTGTGCCTCAGCCCATTTGGGGTGAATCCATGGCCGGCCATTGGCCCGGGGCAGCGGGTCTTTGCCCAGCAAATGATCCGACATCTTTTCGCCCACCATGATCGACGGCGCGTTCAGGTTGCCGTTGGTGATCTGCGGGAACACCGAGCTGTCCGCCACGCGCAACCCATCCACCCCGATGACTCGGCCCTGCGGGTCGACGACCGCGTTCGGGTCGTCCGCCCGCCCCATCCGGCAGGTGCCGCAGGGATGATAGGCGCTCTCGGCATGTTCGGCGATGAACCCGTTCAGTTCTTCGTCGGTCTGCACGTCAGCGCCGGGCTGGATCTCTTTGCCCGCATAGGGCTTGAACGCGTCCTGGCCGAAAATCTCGCGGGTCAGGCGGATGCAGGTGCGGAAATCCTCCCAGTCTTGCTCGGTGCTCATGTAGTTGAAGCGGATCACCGGCGCGTCCTCGGGCTTGGCAGAGCGCAGCGTCACAGCCCCGCGCGAGGGGGAGCGCATCGGCCCCACATGCGCCTGGAAGCCGTGCCCCTCGGCTGCGGCCTTGCCGTCATAGCGCACAGCGATGGGCAGGAAGTGGTACTGGATATCCGGGTACTCGACCCCCGGCTTCGACCGGATGAACGCCGCGCTTTCAAACTGGTTCGACGCGCCAAGGCCGGTCTTGGTGAACAGCCACTGCGCCCCGATCAGGCCCTTGCCGAACAGGTTCCAGTATTTGTACAGCGTGATCGGCTGCAGCGAGGCCTGCTGGATATACAGTTCCAGGTGATCCTGCAGGTTCGCCCCCACGCCGGGCCGGTCGGCGACCACGTTGATGCCGTGCTCGGCCAGATGCGCGGCGGGTCCGATCCCCGACAACATCAGAAGCTTGGGCGAGTTGATCGACGAGGCCGCCAGCACCACCTCGCGCCGGGCGCGCACGATCTGCGTTCGGCCACCACGGATCAGTTCGACCCCGGTTGCGCGGCCCTCCTCGATCACCACGCGCGTGGCAAGGCCCCGCACGATATCGCAGTTCGGGCGTTTCAGCGCGGGCTTCAGATAGGCATTGGCCGCCGACCAGCGCCGCCCTTTCCAGACGGTCTGCTCCATCGGGCCGAAGCCTTCCTGTTTCTCGCCGTTGTAGTCGTCGGTCAGCTCGTACCCCGCCTGCCGCCCGGCCTCGACGAAGGCCTTGAACAGAGGGTTCTTGCGCGGCCCCCGCGACACATGCAGCGGGCCGTCGGTTCCGCGCCATTTCGGGTCACCGCCATGGCCGCCGTCGTGCCAGCTTTCCATCCGTTTGAAATAGGGCAGAACATCCGCAAAGGACCAGCCATCCGCGCCCATATCGGCCCAGGTGTCAAAGTCGCGCGCATGGCCGCGCACATAGACCATCCCATTGATCGAGGACGACCCCCCGATCACCTTGCCACGCGGGCAGGCCAGCTGCCGGTTGTTCAGGTGGGGTTCGGGCTCGGACTGATAACCCCAGTCATAGATCGGCATGTTCATCGGATAACTCAGCGCCGCCGGCATCTGGATGAACGGCCCGGCATCGGTGCCGCCGTGCTCGATCACCAAAACCGAGGCCCCTGCCTCGCTGAGACGATAGGCCATCGCACATCCGGCGGATCCGGCGCCGACGATGACGAAATCTGCTTCCATGGTCGTGTCTCCATTGGCCCCAACCGGTGGCGCCGGATGTCCCGTGCGTTGCCACCAGTGGGCGTATCTTCAAAATTCGAAAGAGGTCATTCGCCGCGCGGGAAGCGCTGGCTTTCCTCAAGGTTGTCCAGATTCATGTGGTTGCGCATGTAGCGCTCGGACGCTTGCTGCAGCGGCTGATAATCCCACGGGTAATAGCCGCCCTGCCGCAGCGCCTCGTACACGACCCAGCGCCGCGCCTGGCTGGCGCGTACCTCGGCGTCGAACCGGTCAAGATCCCAGCGCGCCTCGGACTTGGCGCGCAGGGTTTGCAGCGTACCGGCGTGTTCGGGCTTGCCGGCCAGGTTCACCAACTCGTGCGGGTCGGCCTCGAGGTCGAACAGCTGATCGGGGTCCAGCGCGCAGCGGTTGTATTTCCACTTGCCATAGCGCATCGACACCAAGGGCGCATAAGACGCCTCGGCCGCGTATTCCATCAGAACCGGCGCGGTGCGCTCGGTGCCGTTGGCCAGCGGCACAAGGTCCTGCCCGTCCGTCCATGGGGCAATCTCCGACATGTCGATACCCGCCAGCGCGCCCAGCGTCGGGGTCACGTCTATGGTCGAAACCGGGGTGTCGATGCGGCCCGTCGGCAGGTCCGGCGCCGAGATCATCAGCGGCACTCGGGCCGAGCCTTCGTAGAAGTTCATCTTGAACCAAAGACCCCGCTCGCCCAGCATGTCGCCGTGGTCCGAGACGAAGAGGATGATCGCCTCCTGCCGGGTGGTTTCCAGCACGTCGAGGATCTCGCCGATCTTGTCGTCCAGGTACGAGATATTGGCGAAATAGGCCCGGCGCGAGCGGCGGATGTCTTCTTCGGTGATGTCGAAACTGCGCCAGTCATTGGCATCGAAGATGCGCTGGGAATGTGGATCTTGGTTTTCATAGCCCAGATCGCCGACCTCGGGCAGTAGGTGCTCGCATTCCTCGTACAGGTCCCAGAATTTGCGCCGCGCAACATACGGGTCATGCGGGTGGGTGAAGCTGACGGTCACGCACCACGGGCGGTCATCCTTGCCACGGGCCAGATCATAGAGCTTGGCCTTTGCGTGATAGGCGACCTCGTCGTCATACTCCATCTGATTGGTGATCTCGGCCATGCCTGCCCCGGTAACCGAGCCCATGTTGTGATACCACCAGTCGATGCGCTCGCCCGGTTTGCGGTAATCCGGGGTCCAGCCGAAATCGGCCGGGTAGATGTCAGTGGTTAGGCGGTCCTCGAACCCGTGCAACTGGTCGGGGCCGACGAAATGCATCTTGCCCGACAGGCAGGTGTAATAACCCGCGCGGCGCAGGTGGTGGGCATAGGTGGGAATGTCGCTGCGGAACTCGGCCGCGTTGTCATAGACCCCCGTGCGCGAAGGCAACTGGCCCGACATAAAGCTGGCCCGTCCTGGCGCGCACAGCGGCGAGGCCGTGTAGGTATTGGCAAACCGCGTTGACCGCGCCGCCAGCTTCTTGAGGTTAGGCGCGTGCAGCCACTCGGCGGGACCGTCGGGAAAGAGGGTACCGTTGAGCTGATCCACCATCAGGATCAGAATGTTGGATCGTGTCATTTTTCGGCCTCGAGCAAGGTCGTCAGGACGCGCATGGCGTGGGTAACCGCCAGTTGCGGTTCCTCGGGCGCGGACAAAGCGGCGCGGATGTACAGACCGTCGATCAGAGCGATCATGTTCTCGGCCGCTTCGACCGGGTCCTTCATCAGCGGGCGCAACGCGTGGATCAGGTTCGACCGGATCCGCGCCTGATAGATCTGCCACAGGCGCAGCGCGTCATCGTTGGTCTGGGCCAGAACGTAAAAGGTCATCCACGCGGCGATCACGTCGGGGGTAAAGCAGGACGGCGCGAAACAGGCGCGGATGATGGCCTGGGCGCGCTGGTCCGGTGCCGCGGCTTTCAACTCAGCCCGGGCCTCGGCGCCAAAATCGCCAAGGATACGCCGCATCGCCGCCAGAAAGATCTGGTCTTTCCCCCCGAAGTAATGGTGCGCGAGGGCGCTGGACATGCCGGCGCGTTTGGCGATCTGACTGACGGTTACATCCAGGGACTTCTTGGACCCCAACTCGGCAATCGTCGCCCTGACGATCGCATCGCGCCGGATCGGCTCCATTCCGAGTTTTGGCATAACCGCCCCCAAACCTAGTCTCAACAGAACAAACGCTAAGGGCTTTTTATTGACTCGTCAATCAATAACGTTGCCCTTGGGGGCTCCGGGGCTTTTACAGCTTGGGGGCAAGGCTTGGAGGGGTCAAGCCACTGCGGTTCAGGACGGCCTCGCGCCAGGTTATGAAACTGACCGCTGCGAGGATCAGCGTCCCCCCGGCGACGACCCAGATATCGATGCCCTCGTGAAACACGAGCGCACCCAGAAGCGTGGCCCAGATCAGCTGCAAGAAGGTGACCGGCTGAGTCACCGCGACAGGTGCAGCCTGCAAAGCCAGGGTCATGAAGTAGTGCCCCGCCGTTGCAAAACTGGCGATCATGAACAGTACGCCGATGTCGCGCAGGCTGGGCGGAGTCCAGACGGCGATCGCAAAAGGGATAAGAAACAACGTCGTCCAAATCGACAGATGCGCCACAACGACCGAAGGCCGCACGTCCTGCACCATCGCTTTGGCCAGCAGGTACGACCCCCCCAACATCAGCGAGGTGCCCAGCATCGCCAGATGCCCGGCGGAAATCTCGCGGAACCCAGGCCGTAGAATGATCACAGCGCCCACGATGGCGACAAGCACGGCCGCGATACGGCGAAAGGCCATCGTCTCGCCCAGAAAAAGCGCGGCGCCCAAGGTCACATAGACTGGCGTCAGGTAGTTCATCGCAGTCACTTCCGCCAGCGGGATACGGGTCATCGCAAAGAACCACAACATGACCCCGACCGCATGTACGGCCCCACGCAATCCGAACAAGGCGATATGCCGGCGGGTCAGATGCGTGGTCAGGATCGCCCGCATGGCTGGCAGCAGAAAGACCAGCCCCAAAGCATACCGCAGGAACGCAGCCTCAATCGGATCCATCGAGGTACCCAGAGATTTGACCAAGGCTGTCATCGCCACAAAGGACAGCCCGGCGCTGAACATCCAGAACATTCCGGCAAGCGGGCGGGATTGGGTGGCGATCGTTGTCATGGGTCCGGTTGAACACGGAAACCCGGCGACGAACAAGCCTCTACATTGCGACCAGCTTCCAGGCGATCGCCAACATGACGATACCGATCAGCACATCCAGCACCTGCCATGCCCTGGGCCGGGCGAAAATGGGAGACAGCACCCTGCACCCATATCCCAGAGAGAAGAAGAAAACGAAACTGGCGGACATGGCACCGATGGCGAAACCCATCCGGTCTTCATACTGCGCCGAAATCGAACCGATCAGCACCACCGTGTCCAGATAGACATGCGGATTGAGCCAGGTGAAAGCCAGAACGGTCAGCAAGGCCGCGCGCAGACTTGTACGCTTCGCCTCTCCGACCTCAAGCGCGGCGCCGCCGCGCCAGGCTGACGCCAGACTGCGCAGTCCGTACCACGTCAGGAACAGCGCGCCGCCGTATCGCATCATCGGCTCGAACCACGGCGCCGCAGTTGCCAGGCTGCCGAAACCCGCGACACCTGCGGCGATCAGAATGGCGTCCGACACGGCGCATGTCAGGCACAACACAAAAACATGCTCGCGTCTGAGCCCTTGCCTGAGGACAAACGCGTTCTGAGCGCCGATTGCCAGGATCAAACTGAAGCCAAGCGCAAAGCCGGCGATGACGGATGTAGACATGGACCCTCCTGTTCAGGTCCGTTGACTACGCGACAGATACGCATGTATCAAATTAAAGATAATGAGCCATAATTAGATCTTCTAATGCACTTGGACCCACATCACCTGGCCGCGTTGGCCGCTATTCTGCGGCATGGCAGCTTTGACGCCGCCGCCGCTGAACTGGCGGTAACGCCATCTGCGATTTCGCAACGGATCAAGGCGCTGGAGGATCGGGTCGGCGTATCGTTGATTCACCGCGGCACACCCTGCACCGGAACCCCGGCTGGCTTGCGGCTTGCCCGCCATGCCGAAGACATCGGCCTGCTTGAAGCGCAACTCAATCGCGAGCTTTCGCTGGAACAGGGCACAGGCCCTACCCGGGTCAGGATCGCGGTTCCGGCGGATGTTCTGTCCACCTGGTTCATAGACGCGATGGCAGCCGTTGATGATATGCTTTTTGACCTTGTGATCGACGATCAAGATCACTCGGCAGAATGGTTGCGGCGTGGAGATGTCAGCGCTGCCATCTCGGTCGGCGGGCAGACCGTCCCGGGATGCGATTCCATTGCCCTCGGCACGCTCAGATACCTGCCGACGGCAAGCCCCGAGTTCATGGCTCGTTGGTTCCCTCACGGAGTGAATGCTCAGAGCCTGTCGCGGGCACCCTGCTTGACCTTCAACAGGAAGGATGCCCTGCAAAAGGCCTGGATCCATGCGCAAACGGGTAGCCGGCTGTCTCCGCCGACCCACTTTCTGCCCTCGTCTCACGGGTTCGTAGCCGCTGCTGCCGCAGGTTTGGGTTGGGGGATGAACCCAGCGCATCTGGTCCAAAGCGCGATCGCGGATGGCCGTCTGCGCGAGCTTGTGCCCGACACCCCGCTGGATGTGCCTCTGACCTGGCAGGTCGGGCGCATCCTTGCACCGGCGCTTTCACCGTTGACGCGAGCGGTCCGGAAAGTTGCGGCGCAAGTGCTGGCAAACCCGTAACACCATGCTGTGATCGATGGCTCAGGTGGCGTGTTCCGCATCCTTCGGCTGCGGCGTGACCAGACGATAGCATGCGATTGCGGACCAAAAACTGCACAAGGTGAGGAAAGCGACGGCCAGTGCGACCTCATTCATATGCGCAACCGCCGCCAACCCGGCCGACCCGACAATCGCCACGAGCCTGCAAATGCTCTTGATCGCGGCCGACGCCTTGACCCGCTGTTCCTTGGGCGCGGTGTCGATGAAGTACAGCTTGCGCGCACTGCCGATGCCGGTTGTCGCGACGGTTGCCACGAACAGTGCTATCGCGTGTAGGTGAACGTCGTGGTCAAGATGCAAATAGTGAACCGCAACCAGAACGACGCCCGTCACCCCCACCATCAACGACCCGGCCACCATGACCGCCCGGTGTGATTTCATGTTCACGAGCTGCCACAGGGGCGCGGCGACCAGATAGCCGGTCGCCGACGAAATGATCAACGCCGTCAGTCCCTTGGCCGATCCATGATGCGCCTCGGCTGCGATCAACGCAAAGAACGGCACCGACAGAGAAACCCCGACCAGCGGCAGCCGCATGGTCAAATACCGTCGGAACCAGGCGAATTCGAACATGGCCCGCGCGTCCGACAGGAACTGCCCCGCCGCTCGGCGACCGGTTTGCGCCTGGGGTTGCGACCGCGACAGTTCCGCAAGGGCAAGAATGGACAATCCGGACAGCACAAAGAACCCGGCAGACACCGCGATCACGGTCGAGTGACGCGAGAATGGCGGGTTGTCCGAAGTCAAATGATGCAGCGTCAGTGTTAGCCCGATGGCCCCAAGCCCCCCTGCCCCCAGCTGAAGATAGCTCATCCAGATCCGGGATTTCGAGCGCAGGTGATCCCCCCAAAGGTCAGTGAACATCAGCGCCTGGACCTCCTCGATCATGCCGATTGCAAAGAAGGCTAGGACGAAAGCCGCAGCCACCATGGGCGAGCCCCCGATCGCCGCAACCACGATGGCTGCCAGCAGGCACGCACCAATCGCGACCTCGGTCATGGCAATGGAACGTTTCTTTTGCTGCTTCGCGGACACAGGGACAGCAAAGAACATGTCCGAAATCATGTTGCCTGCCTGACGCACGGAAACGAGCGCCCCGGCAAGAAACATGGGCATCTCCAGGGAGACCGCCAGAAACGGCAAGACGATCGAAGGGCTGCCCATTGTCCACGCCACCTGGGACAGCACGCTTTGGCTTGCCAGAACCGGCACATTTCGCCGCTCCAATTCCGTGGGTTTGCCTGTCATGTCCTGTCGTGCCGGCCCCGACCCGTCTATCGCAAGGTCTCTGCCAGCTCCTTTTTGCGCGGTTCAACCCTAAGGGTATGCGCAGTACCCACATGCGCCAAGGACCAACTGCGACGCAGGCAAAAAAAGAAACCCGGCCGTGTTCGGCCGGGCTCCAAAAACTACCGAGTGCGACGCTTAGAGTTGCGCCATCACCTCGTCGGTGGCCTCGAAATTGGTGGTCACGCGCTGAACGTCGTCATCGTCCTCAAGCGCCTCGACCAGCTTCATCAGGCGCTGCATGTCCTCAAGGCCCAGTTCGGTGGTGGTCGTGGGTTTCCACACCAGCTTGGTGGATTCAGATTCACCCAGAGCCGCCTCGAGCGCACTGGACACTTCGTTCAGGTCGGTATCCGCGCACCAGATGATATGACCGTCTTCCGAGCTTTCCACATCCTCTGCCCCAGCCTCGATGGCCGCCTCGAAGATCGTGTCGGCATCGCCGGCCGATGCGGGATAAATCACTTCGCCTTTCCGGTCGAACATGAACCCGACCGAGCCGGTCTCGCCCAGATTTCCGCCATTCTTGGAAAAGGTCGAACGCACGTTCGACGCAGTACGGTTGCGGTTGTCGGTCATCGCCTCGACGATCACGGCGACACCGTTGGGACCATAGCCTTCGTACCGGATTTCTTCGTAATCCTCACCGTCGCCCGCCTGGGATTTCTTGATCGCGCGTTCGATCACGTCCTTCGGCACCGAGTTCGACTTGGCCTCTTTGACCGCCAGACGCAAGCGCGGGTTCTTGTCGGGATCGGGGTCGCCCATCTTGGCGGCCACGGTGATCTCTTTCGACAGCTTGGAAAACAGCTTGGACCGCGCGGCGTCCTGGCGCCCCTTGCGGTGCTGGATGTTGGCCCATTTTGAGTGGCCTGCCATGTTGCGTCCTCGTAATCGTGATTGCGTATTCGGCGCACATATAGACGTTTGCGGGGCAAAGGATCAAGACACCCGCTTGCTCGTGCAGTCAGCTCTTTTATGGTGGCCCAATGACGACAGATCAGATCATTCTCTTTGCACTCTTTATCACCGTATTCGGTCTGCTGCTTTGGGGGCGGTTCCGCTACGACCTTGTGGCGTTTGCCGCCTTGATGGTCGGCGTGATCCTGGGTGTTGTTCCGGTTGACAAAGCCTTTGCAGGGTTCGGCCATCCGGCCACGATCATCGTGGCGCTGGTGCTTGTGGTCTCGGCCGGGTTGGTGCGGTCGGGTGCGGTGTTCCTGATCACCCGCACGCTGGTCGATGCCTCGCGGGGCCTCGGCGCGCATATCGCTTTGATGGGCGGGATCGGAGCGGTTCTGTCCGCCTTCATGAACAACGTGGCGGCGCTTGCGCTGCTGATGCCTGTCGACATTCAGACCGCGCGCAAGGCGGGGCGTTCGGTTGGGCTGACGCTGATGCCGCTGAGCTTTGCCACCATTCTGGGCGGCATGGCCACGTTGATCGGCACACCGCCCAACATCATCATCGCGTCGATCCGACAGGAAACCCTGGGCGAGCCGTTCCACATGTTCGATTTCGCCCCGGTTGGCGGGCTGGCGGCCATCGCAGGTCTGGCCTTCGTCGCCCTGATCGGCTGGCGACTGATCCCCAACCGCGGCGAACAGACCGAGAGTTCGGAAACGCTGGCGGAATATATCGCTGAACTGACAATCCCGGCTGAGTCTCCCCATATCGGCAAGCGCGTCGCCGAGCTGGACGAGGTCGCCGAGAAATCCGACGTCGCCATCATCGGCCTGATCCGGGACGGCAAGCGCCGCTATGGCCGCGCAGCAAACGCGATCCTTCAGGAAGGCGACGCGCTGGTGCTGGAAGCCAGCCCCGAGGCGCTGGACGAGTTCCGTGCCGCGCTGAACCTGGATTTCTCGGATGCCCGCCGGCAAGAGCTGCTGACCGCGGCCGGCGACGGGTTGGAGGTGATCGAAGTCGTCGTACCCGAAAGCGCCCGCATCAATGGCCGAACGGCACAGGGGCTGGGGCTGGCCTGGCGGCAGAACACGATCCTGATGGGCATTTCCCGCCAGGGCCGGCGCATCACCCAACAGGTCCGCAAGACCGAGGTACAGCCGGGCGACATCCTGCTGTTGCTGTGCCCGCGCGACCGGGGCGCGGACGTGACCGAGTGGCTCGGCTGCCTGCCTCTGGCCCAACGCGGCCTGAACGTGACCGCGAATGACAAAGCGTGGCTGGCCATCGGCCTGTTCGCCGCTGCCGTTCTGGCCGCCAGCATCGGCCTGATCTACCTGCCCATTGCGCTGGGGCTTGTAGTGATCGCCTATGTCCTGACCAAGATCATCCCGATTACCGAGATCTACAATCAGATCGAATGGCCGGTCGTGGTCCTGCTGGGCTCGATGATCCCGCTGGGCAGCGCGCTGGAAAGCTCGGGTGGGACGGAACTGATCGCGAACGCGCTGGTCCAACTGACCGACGGCCTGCCGGCATGGGCCATCCTGACGGTTCTGATGGTCGTGACCATGACGCTGTCGGACGTGCTGAACAACACAGCAACCGCCATCGTGGCCGCGCCGGTGGGCATCCAGATGGCGCGCACGCTCGAGGTTTCACCCGATCCGTTCCTGATGACGGTGGCGGTGGCCGCCTCGGCGGCGTTCCTCACCCCGATCGGGCACAAAAACAATACGCTGGTGCTGGGGCCCGGCGGCTATCGTTTTGGCGACTATTGGCGTATGGGCCTGCCGCTGGAAATTCTGATCGTGGCGGTTTCGGTCCCGGCGATCCTCGTGTTCTGGCCGCTGTGAGGGCTTGCGTGACTGCCGGACCGCGCGCTAAGGGCAGCGCATGAAACGCTTTCTGATCCTGCAGCTGCGCCCCGAGACCGATGCCTCGGACGCCGAATATGCCTCGATCCTGAACCGGTCCGGGCTGACACCCGAGCGTACCCACCGCATCCGTCTGGATTGCGAGGCCCTGCCCGAAGGTCTTGACGTGACCGACTATGCTGGCGTGATCGTGGGCGGCGGGCCGGGCTGCGTCAGCGACGACCCGGCCAGCAAATCTCAGATGGATGCCCGAATCGAGGGCGCGATCATGGGGCTGATGCCGCAGATCACGGCGCACGATCATCCTTTCATGGGCTGCTGCTATGGCCTGGGCATTCTGGCCGCGCATCTGGGCGCGCCGGTCAGCAAGGACCGCTATGGCGAGCCGGTCGGCCCGTCGCGCTGCCACCTGACCGAGGATGGCGCCCGCGACCCGCTGACCGCCGGGCTCGAGCCCGACTTCGATGCCTTCGTCGGTCACAAAGAGGCAGTGCAGGCCCTGCCCGCGGGCTGCGTGCATCTGGTCGCGTCAGACCCCTGCCCGTTCCAGATGATCCGCTGGGGCCAGAATGTCTATGCCACGCAGTTCCACCCCGAAGCCGACGCCAAGGACTTTGAGCAGCGCATCCACATCTACAAGGACCACGGCTATTTCCGTCCCGAGGACGCCCAGCCGCTGATCGAACGCTGCCACGCGGCCGAGGTCACGCAGCCCGGCGAAATCCTGCGCCGTTTCGCCCAGCGCTACGGGTGACCCAACGGCGCGGTTGCCTGACCGGGGACCGCGCGCTTAGGTTGGACCGAAACGACTTTGGGAGGGGTTGTTTTGGATCTTCTGATAAACGTGGGCCTGCCGGTTTCGCTGGCCATCATCATGCTGTCTTTGGGCATCGGGCTTGAGGCGGCGGATTTCCGGCGCGTGATCAGTCGGCGTTATCCGTTTGCGATCGGCGCGGTCTGCCAGGTCGTTCTGCTGCCGGTCGCGGCCTTTGCCACGGTCAAAATGTTTGCCCTGCCGCCGGCAATTGCGGTCGGGTTCATGCTGCTCAGCTTTTGCCCGGGCGGCGTCACCAGCAACATCCTGTCGAAACTGGCGAAGGCCGATGTGGCGCTGTCGGTCAGCCTGACGGCGGTGATCAGCCTGCTGTCGATCGTCACGGTGCCGGTTCTGGCGGCCTGGTCGATCGACCACTTCATGGGCGAGGACGCACCCGAAGTGTCGATCAGCGGTCTGGCGCTGGCGATGTTCCTGATCACTACACTGCCCGTCGCCATCGGCGTTGGCCTGCGCCATTTTGCAACCGGTTTTGCCGACCGGATCGACGGCCCCCTTTCGAAACTGGCCACCATCCTGTTCGTGTTGATCGTGATCGCCGCGCTGGCTGGAAACTGGCAGCTGTTCGTCGACAATCTGGGCATCATGGGCGCCGGGCTGATCTCGCTGAACCTCGCGCTGCTGCTGATCGGGTTGGGGCTGGCGCGGGCGGCGAAACTGTCGTGGAATGAGGCCAAGACCATCTCGATCGAAACCGGCATCCAGAACTCGACCCTGGGCATCACGCTGGCGGCCCTGATCACCGGAACCGAAAGCGGCTTCAGCCCGCTGGCCCTGCCCTCGGCCGTCTACGGGATCACCATGTACGCCGTCGCGATCCCCTTCATCGCCTGGTACCGCAACCGCTGAAAGGACAGAGCATGACCGAAAACACTGCTGATGCGATCGTCGTGGGCGGCGGGCTGGCCGGGTTGGCCGCGGCAGCCGAACTGGGTGACCGCGGCAAGAAGGTGATCGTGCTGGACCAGGAACCCGAGCATTTCCTGGGCGGTCAGGCATTCTGGAGCCTTGGCGGCCTGTTCATGGTCGACACGCCCGAGCAGCGCCGTATGGGTATCCGCGACAGCCGCGACCTGGCCCTGCGCGACTGGATGGGCAGCGCCCAGTTCGACCGGGACGAGGACGCCTGGCCCCGCAAATGGGCCGAGGCCTATGTCGAATTTGCCGCCGGCGAGATGCGCCCCTGGCTGCACCAGATGGGCCTGCGCTGGTTTCCCGTGGTCGGCTGGGCGGAACGCGGCGGGTCCTATGCCGACGGTCACGGCAACTCGGTCCCGCGGTTCCATATCACCTGGGGCACCGGCCCGGGTGTGCTGGAGCATTTCATCCGCCGGGTCCGCGAGCATGTCAGCGCCGGCCTGATCCAGTTGAAGTTCCGCCATCAGGTCAGCCACATCATCATGCAGAACGGCGAGGCCAAGGGCGTCTCGGGTGAGGTTCTGGCCGATGACGCGGCCCAGCGCGGCGGCAAGACCAACCGCGACGAAGTGGGCGAGTTCGAGGTCTACGCCCCATCGGTCATCGTCACCTCGGGCGGGATCGGCGGCAATTTCGAGATGGTGCGCCAGAGTTGGCCCCGCGACCGCTTGGGCGAACCGCCCAAGGACATGGTGGCGGGTGTGCCCTTCCATGTGGATGGTCGGATGATCGCGATCAGTGAAAAGGCCGGCGGCCACGTGATCAACGGCGACCGAATGTGGCACTACACCGAAGGCGTGCGCAACTGGAACCCGATCTGGCCCGCGCATGGTATCCGCATCCTGCCCGGCCCCAGCTCCATGTGGTTCGATGCGCGCGGCAACCGGCTGCAGCCCCCCTGCCTGCCCGGGTTCGACACGCTGGGCACCCTGCGCGAGATCCTGAAAACCGGCTATGAATACAGCTGGTTCGTTCTGACCCAGAAGGTCATCAAGAAGGAATTCGCGCTGTCCGGGTCGGAACAGAACCCCGATTTCACCTCGGGCAGCTGGAAGGAGGTCATCCGCCAGCGGGTCCTCTCGGGGTCGAAGGCCACCGGGCCGGTCGAAGCGTTCAAGGAAAAGGGCGAGGATTTCGTCGTCGCCAACACGCTGACCGAATTGGTGAACGGGATGAACCATCTGGGCGGCGGCCTGATCGACGAGGCGCATCTGCGCGCCCAGATCGAAGCCCGCGATTCACAGGTGGACAATCCGTTCTCGAAAGATGCTCAGATGATGGCGATCCTGGCGGCGCGGAACTATCGCGGTGACAAGCTGATCCGCACCGCCAAACCGCACAAGTTCCTCGATCCGAAAAACGGCCCGCTGATCGCGGTCAAGCTGCATGTGCTGACCCGCAAGACGCTGGGTGGTTTGCAGACCAATCTGGACAGTCAGATGATCGGGGCGGACGGCCACATGGTGCCCGGCCTGTTCGCGGCCGGCGAAGTCGCGGGTTTCGGCGGCGGGGGCTATCACGGCTACAACGCGCTCGAGGGCACGTTCCTGGGCGGATGCATCTTCTCGGGCCGCAATGCCGGGCGGTCGAGGGCCGTCGCCTGACGGCCCTTGGGCATTATTGGTCGCGGCGGAACTGCAGAACCGGTTCACCTGCCGCATCGAGCAGAACCAGAGTGTCCCCGCGCTGAACAAAGCTTGCGACCTTTGGGAGAGCGGCAAGGAATTCCCGCTCAACCTCGTCCAGCGGCGGCGGGCAGGCCATCAGAGTGGCGGCCATGTTGTCGGGGAAGGACATCGACTTACCCGATATCTCGGCCTGTCCACTGAACCGGTTGCAACCGCCTGTTCCCCCAAAGGCTCCGCCCTCGGCAAAGGTAATCTGCGGACGTTTCTCGGTGTCCAGCGCAACACCGTTCAACTCGGTTGCGGTCCATTGCGTGTTCTCAAGCATCGCCGCGCCCCGTTCCTGAACCTTGACCATGACCAGATCGACCGAGTTTCCGGCGTCGTTGGTCAGAACCGGGTAAGTGGTATCGGTGGTGAACAGCAGCTTACCGTCCTGATGCACCGAGGCTCGCACCACATAGCGGTGCCGATCCTGAATCAACGCGTCGTCATAGGTCAGCGCGAACTGGGCAGGCACGCCCGTCAAAGCATAGCGTTGCGCAGCCAGCGTGACGGCTGGCGCGTCAGCCAGTGAAACGTCCTGCAGTTCGACGAACAGGGTTGCCCCGGGCGGAACCGCGATCCGTTCGCGATATGTGGCTGTGCCTTCAACGGTTCCCGCCTGGGCGGCGCCCCACACGGCTGCCCACAACGCGGTTCCTGCCAGCAGGCTTTTTGCGGTTTGCATTGTCCGATCCCTTTGTCACCAGTTTCCAGCACAAAAGATCGGGACATCAGCGCGTTTTACAAGGTTTTTCAGTTCCAAGCGGCAAATTCGTGCCGGAGATCAAAGCGGCCAGAGGAACGGGATGATCAGCGAAGCCAGCAATCCAACCGTCAGGTTCAGCGGAATCCCGACCTTCATGAAGTCCGTGAACCGGTACCCGCCGGGGCCGTAGACCATCATGTTGGTCTGATATCCGATCGGTGTGGCGAACGAGGCCGAAGCCGCGACCATCACCGCCACCACCAGCGGCCGCGGATCCACCCCCACAGCCTGCGCCAGACCGATGGCGATCGGCGTGACGACAACCGCCACGGCGTTGTTCGAGACCAGTTCGGTCAGCACAGAGGTCAGTAGATAGATGGCCCAAACGATGAGGAACGGCGGCAGGTTGGCAAAGGACGGAGCAATCGCGTTGGCGATCAGGGTGACCGCACCCGAGCTGTCCAGCGCAGCCCCAATAGCCAGCATGGCAAAGATCAGCGCCAGCAGACGGCCTTCGACAAAAGAAAACGCCTCGTCCGCATCGATGCATCGCGTCAGCAGCACAACCGCAACCGCCAGAATCGACAGCAGGAAAATCGGCGCCACGCCAAGCGCCGCCAACACCACGATCCCAATCAGCGCAGCAATCGCGATCGGAGCATGACCGCGCCGGAAGGCGCGGGCCGATGGCTGGGTGACGTCGACCATGTCCATGTCTGCAGCCAGTTTACTGATATCGGCCGGCGAGCCTTCGAGCAGCAGCGTATCACCAACCCGGACGACCAGATCGTCAAGTTGCCCCCCGATATTCTGATTGCGCCGGTGCACGGCCAAGACGTAAACCCCATAACGACGACGCAGTCGCAACGCGCCCAATGTGCGCCCAACCATGCGACAACCGGGGGTAATCAGAACCTCAACCGTACGTGTTTCGACTGCCGAAACCTGATCAACGCGCTTGAGTTCCTTGTTGCTTTGCAGGCTCAGCAGCTCGGTCATTTCCGTGCGCAACACCACGCGGTCACCGACCTTCAGTTCGACCCCTTTCAGGTTCCGCCGCAACGACTCGTCGCCGCGGATCACGTCGATGAGCCGTACACCCGGACGTTTGAACAGCTGCACGCCGGTCACTTCACGGCCGATCAGGTTGCTGTCGGGCGGAATGACCGCCTCGGTGAAGAATTTCATCTTCGACCGATCGCTGAGCATGGTTGCCATGCTGTCACGCTCGGGCAGAAGGCGCGGCGCGATGAAGCGCAGGTAAATCATGCCGTAGATGACAAGAATGATGCCCAACGGAGTGACCTCGAAAATCGTAAAGGCCGGCAAGCCCTGTGCCCGGGCCACACCATCGACCAACAGGTTCGTCGAGGTTCCGATCAGGGTCAGCGTCCCGCCGAGAATCGCAGCGTAGCTGAGCGGGATCAGCAGCTTGGACGCCGAAATATTCAAGGTGCGGGCAATCTGGATGAACACCGGGATCATCACGACGACGACGGGCGTGTTCGAGACGACCGCCGAGGCCAGGACAACAAATGCCATCAGCAGACCGATGGCAATGCGCGGGTTGACCTGCGCCTGTTTCTGCGCCGTCGCTGTAAAGGCGTGCAGGGCACCGGTCCTGACCAGGGCGCCCATGATGATGAACATCGCCGCGATGGTCCAAGGCGCCGGGTTCGACAGAACCGCCAGTGCGCTTTGATAGGGAAGCACGCCGGTGACCAGCATCACCGAAACGCCGCCTATGGCAACGACCTCGGTCGGATAGACCTCGCGCATGAACATGATGAACATGCCCGCAACAACCGCCAGCGCAAGTATCGCGCTGCCCATATCTGACAATTGAAGGAGTTGCATTCGTGGTGTTCTGTCCGAAACCTGTCCCGGCCCAAGCGCCTGAGAGTCAGTTTCACGTATTGCAGGCCGCAGAGCAAGCCTGACGTGCGTTCACGGTGCTGCCTGCTGCAGGCGCCCGCCAACCCGGACCATGCTGATCGTCTTGGCTTGCCCGTCACGGTCATCAGTCTCTACGAAAACGCCGCTTAGCGTCGCTTCGCCATTGGCCGGGGTGAACCGAGCCTTGGGCATCCCCGTGATGAAGCGGCGCATCGGCTCCTGCTTGTCCATACCGATTACCGAGTCATAGTCGCCGCACATGCCCGCATCGGTCAGGTAAGCGGTGCCGCCGGGCAGGATCTGGGCATCGGCGGTCGGAACATGGGTATGGGTTCCCACGACAAGGCTGGCGCGTCCGTCGCAGTAGTGGCCCATGGCCATCTTCTCCGAAGTCGCCTCGCAATGCATGTCCACGATGATGGCCTGCGCCTGACCGCCCCGCGGGTGAGACTTCAGGATCGGTTCCACCGCCGAGAACGGATCGTCGAACGGCCGTTTCATGAACACCTGTCCCAGCACCTGAACCACCAACACCTTGCGTCCGCCCGGCGCGGTGAACAGTCGATGTCCGCGACCGGGAGCACCCTTGGCGAAATTAACAGGGCGCACGATCCGGGGTTCGCGTTCGATGAATTGCAGCATGTCTTTCTGGTCGAAAGCGTGGTCGCCCAACGTCAGACAATCTGCGCCTGACTCCAACAGCAGCTTGGCATGATCGCCGGTCAACCCCATGCCGTTCGAGGCATTCTCGCCGTTGACCACCACGAAATCCAGCCGCCACTCGTCGCGCAGACGGGGCAGATGCTGTTGAACGGCGGCGCGGCCCGCGCGCCCCATCACGTCACCCAGGAACAAGATTCTCATATCGCGGTCCTAGGCCCTGCAAACGGCAATAACAAGGCGGAACGATGCAATTCGCGGGCCGCATGCGGGTTGAATTCCGGTGGAAACCTGCAATTCTGGCGCAATCGGTTTTTTTCACTCGGAGATTTCGATGAAACGCATAGTCCTGACCGCAGCTGTCTCTCTCGCTATCTCGGGCAGCTTTGCTCACGCGACAACCAAGACCACAATGGCAAATCCGGCTGCGACCTTCTGCATCGAAAACGGCGGCGAGTATCAGATCCGCAAGAACTCCGATGGATCGGAATACGGCGTGTGCATCCTTGAGGATGGAACCGAGGTTGATGCCTGGGACTATCTGCGGAGCCACTTTGAGAACTGACGCCTAAAACGTCAGGACCCTGGTCTCGGTAACGATCATGTCCAGCGGCTGGTCCGTCGGTTCCAGCGGCAAGGCTTCGGCCTCTTGCGCGTCGAAGGCGAAACCGATGGCCAATGTCGGGTGTTTGGCGCGTAGCCCTTCTAGCGTGCGGTCATAAAACCCGCCCCCATAGCCCAATCGCCCGCCTTGCGGATCGAATGCCACAAGGGGCACGATCAGGATTTCAGGGTCAAAATAGTCGTCCGTCTCGGGCACCTTGGCGCCAAATGGACCATCTTTCAGCGGCCCTTCGGGTGTCCAGCGCGAAAACCGCAGAGGCCGTCCGGCGCCTTGGATGACCGGAACACCCACGGGACCATAGGCTGCGGCCTCGGCCATCGCGGGGAGAGGGTCGATTTCGGTGCGGATCGGCATGTAGCCAGACAGGGGAACGCCACGAAATCCCGCCAGCACCTCGGACAGGCGGCCCGCGGCGGCCGGCGGCCCCGCGTCGAAAGCCGCTTTGCGTCGGGCAAAGGCAGCCTTGCGCGCTGCGGCCTTGATTTCAGTCAGATCGGTCACAGCAGCACCACGCTTGCAAGCCCTAGAAAGATGAAGAACCCCATCACATCCGTCGTCGTCGTAACGAAGGTTCCCGAGGCCAATGCCGGGTCTACACCCAGGCGATCCAGCACCACCGGTACTACCGTACCCGCGAACCCGGCGATGATCATGTTCACGACCAAGGCGGAACCGATCACGACACCCAGCAGCGGGGATTCGAACCACATCATCCCCACCGTCCCCAGAACGATGGCGAAGCAAAGCCCGTTCAACATGCCCACCAGCAATTCTCGGCGGATGACTCGCGCCACGTTCGAACCCGTCAGGTCGCGGGTCGCCAACGCACGCACGGCAACGGTCAGAGACTGTGTTCCGGCGTTACCACCCATCGAGGCAACGATGGGCATCAGAATTGCCAGCGCCACGATCTGCTCGATTGCCGCCTCGAACTGTGAAATCACCAGCGAGGCACAAATGGCGGTGCACAGGTTGACCGTCAGCCAGGGCAAACGGCGACGACTGGTCGCTGCAACACTGTCTGAAATCGAGCTGTCATCACTGACACCTGCCAGTCGCAGCATGTCTTCCTCGATCTCTTCATCCAGAACGGCCATCGCGTCGTCAATCGTGATGACCCCGACCAGCCGTTTGTCACTGTCCACCACCGGCGCGGAAATCAGGTGGTATTGGTTGAAAGCATAGGCAACGTCTTCTTCATCCTGATCGACCGGGATGATGTGGAACTCGTCCTCGGCGATGTCCTGCAACTTGGTATCGCGCCGCGCGGCCATCAACTTGCCCAACATGACTTGCGCCACCGGCTTCAGCCGCGGATCGACCAGAACAACGTGATAAAACTGCTCGGGCAGATCGTCCTGCGAGCGCATGTAGTCGATTGCCTGCCCCACCGTCCAATGATCGGGAGCCATGACCACTTCGCGCTGCATCAGTCGGCCTGCCGAGTTCTCGGGATAGGCCAGCGCCTGCAGGGCCGCGATCCGTTCCGAGGCCTCAAGGGCCTCCAGCACCGCTTCCTGCTGCGGCTCCTCCAGATCCTCCAGAAGGTCCACGACATCGTCGCTTTCCATCTCTCGTACGGCCTCGGCCAGAACGTCGGGCCGCAGAACTCCAATGACCTCTTCGCGGACGGATTCGTCCAGTTCAGACAGAATGTCCCCGTCGAATTCCCGGTCATACAGGCGGATCAGCCGCGCCCGGTCGTAGGGGTTGATCTGTTCCAGAAGGTCGGCAATATCGGCCGCGTGCAGGGGCTCCATCAGCTCGATCAGCTTCTCGCGATCCTCGACATCCACGGCGTAAAGGATTGCGGCCACCGTTCGCCGGTCCAGCGCATAGACGTCATCATCGCGGGAGGGGTCGGTTCTGTTGTCTTCGGTGCCGGTCGTCATGCGCTGCCCCTTGTTCTGGGAATTGGCCCCTAAATAGAAGAAGCTGCTACCGGAAAACAATGACAATGGTGCGATTTACCCGCATCTTTCACATGCCTATGCTGCAAGCCGGATTCACCAAGGCGGAGATCACGGCGGATGGCGCAAAAGACGCTTCTGACAGGGCGCGTACTGAGTTTCGAACGCTCCCCCTTCGAAACGCAACCGGATCAGGCGGTCCGGCTGCACGAAGCCGTTCTGATCGAGGGCGGGAAAATCCGGGAGTTGGGAAGTACCGCTGACCTGCAAACCGCGCACCCCGAGGCCGCCATTCACCATCATGGCGAAAACCTGATCCTGGCTGGTTTAATCGACCCCCATGTCCACTACCCCCAAACGGCGATGATCGCGAGTTGGGGCAAACGGCTGATTGATTGGCTGAACACCTACACTTTTCCAGAAGAGATGAAGTTCGGTGATGCAGACTACGCAGCCGAGATTTCGAACCGGTATCTTGACCTGACCGCCGCACACGGCACCACGACCATGTGCAGTTTCTGCACCATTCATCCTGAAAGCGTCGATGCCTTTTTCACGGCCGCCCAGCAGCGCGGTCAGCGTGTCGTGGCCGGCAAGACCTGCATGGACCGCAACGCGCCCGAAGGTCTTCGGGACACGGCCCAAACAGCCTATGACCAGTCCAAGGCTCTGATCGAAAAATGGCAAGGTGTCGACCGGATAGCCTATGCGATCACGCCGCGGTTTTCCCCGACCTCGACCCCCGAACAGCTTGAGGCGATGGGCGCGCTGTGGGCAGAACACCCGGACTGTCTCATGCAGACGCATCTCAGCGAGCAGACGGACGAAATCGAATGGGTTCGGTCGCTGTTCCCCGAGGCGCGTGACTACCTGGACACCTATGAAAAGTTCGGACTGCTCGGCGCGAATGGCCTCTATGGCCACGTGATCCATCTGGAACCGCGCGAGCGAGACCGCCTGCGTGAGGTCGATGCGTCGCTCATCCATTGCCCCACCTCGAACACGTTCATCGGTTCGGGTTTGTTTGATATGCACGGGCTGATGCGGGATGGCCATCGTATCGGCCTGGCAACCGACACCGGCGGCGGCTCCAGCTTTTCCATGTTGCGGACCATGGCGGCCGCCTATGAAATCGGCCAATTGCGCGGACATCCGCTGCACCCGGCGCAACTGCTGTGGCTGGGCACCGCAGGCTCGGCCAGGTCGCTGCGGATGGATGACCGCATCGGCAATATCGCCCCCGGAATGGAGGCGGACCTGATCGTGCTCGACCTCGCCTCGACCCCCGCGATTGCCCAGCGAGAGGCCAATGCCGAGTCCCTTTGGGAGGCGGTGTTCCCGACTATCATGATGGGCGATGACCGCGCCATCGCCGATGTGTGGATTGGCGGACGGCGCGTTTCGACCTGAAGGCAGATCAGCCCTGCAATGCGAGGGCCAACCTGTTCTGCCGTTCGATCGCGCGCGGCAGGTCGAATGTGGCAATGTTGCCGTCCCGAACGACCTGTCGACCCTCGACAAACAGGTGTTTGACGTGCACCGGACCTGCCAGCAGCAGGGCGGCCGGGTCCCAACTGCCCGCGCATTCCACACCCCTTGTGTCCCAAACAGCGATATCGGCACGTTTGCCCGGCATCAGGCGGCCGCAGTCCGGCCGGTTCAGCACGTCTGCCCCACCCCGCGTCGCGATTTCCAGAGCTTCGCGCGCCGACATGGCATCGGCACCGTTTGCCACACGTTGCAGAAGCATCGCCTGCCGCGCCTCGGCCATCAGCTTGCCGCTGTCGTTGCTTGCAGAACCGTCAACGCCCAGGCCAACCCTGACCCCGTTGTCACGCATCGCGCGCACCGGCGCGATCCCCGAGCCCAGACGGCAATTCGAGCAGGGACAGTGCGCAACCCCAGTGCGTGACCGCGAGAACAGGTCGATCTCTGCCCCGTCCAGCTTCACGCAATGGGCGTGCCAGACATCGGGGCCGGTCCAGCCAAGTTCCTCGGCATACTGGCCGGGTCGACAGCCGAACTGGGATTCTGAATACAGGATATCCTCGTCGTTTTCCGCCAGATGGGTGTGCAGCATGACCCCCTTGTCCCGCGCCAGCAGTGCGGCGTCGCGCATCAGATCCCGACTGACCGAGAAGGGCGAACAGGGCGCAAGTCCAACCCTGCACATTGAGCCTTCGGACGGGTCATGGAACGCATCGACCACACGGATCATGTCATTTAGGATGTCGGGCTCAGCCTCGACCAACGTATCGGGCGGCAGACCGCCGTCGCTTTCGCCAATGCTCATCGCGCCGCGGGTCGGATGGAACCGCAGCCCCACCTCTGCAGCGGCCGCGATCGTGTCATCCAAGCGTGACCCATTCGGATACAGGTACAGATGGTCGGAACTGAGTGTACAGCCCGACAAGGCCAACTCGGCCAGACCGATCTGAGCCGAAGTGAACATTTCGTCAGGACCGAACCGCGCCCAGATCGGATAGAGCGTCTGCAGCCAGCCAAACAGCAGCGCATCTTGGCCCGCGGGAACAGCTCGGGTCAGCGTCTGGTAGAGATGGTGGTGGGTATTGACCAACCCCGGCGTCACGACACAGCCGCTGAGGTCATGCACATCTCCGGCGGTGGTCAATCCTTGGCCGATGCGGGCAATTTGCCCGTCACAGATCAGCAAATCGGCGCCGGCCAGTTCTTGCCGGTTGTCGTCCATGGTCAGGATCGCATCGGCGTTTCTAAGAAGGATTTCGGGCATCTCGCACTCCTGCATCTGCCCGCCTCATGCCAGAAATGCGTGTGCCGGTGGAAAACGGGCGCAAGAACCGGCGCTCTGACCCTAGTCAATCGCGGCCGCAGCGGCAACCGTCGTCAGAAGTCGCGCAGAATCTCGAGGGCCGCGGCGTGGATCTCAGGGTTCGCAGCCGCCAGTGCCCGCCCCCCCTGATGTGCCGGCCCGCCCTGCCAGTCGGTCACGACGCCGCCAGCCGCCTCGATCACCGCGATCGGGGCCTGAATGTCATACGCGTTCAGTCCAGCCTCGATCACCAGGTCGACCTGCCCGGCCGCCAGCAGCGCGTATGCGTAGCAATCCATGCCGTAGCGCGTCAGTTGCACCTGTCCGGCCACGGCGCGAAAGGCGTCTCCTTCGGCGGTCGTGCCAACTTCGGGGAATGTCGTGAACAGGATTGCGTCCCGCAAGGCGTCCGTCCGGCGGGTCGCCAAGCTGGTTCTGCCCAGAGGACCGGTCATGAACGCACCGTCTGCAAGACCCACAAACCGTTCGCCGATATAGGGTTGGTCAATCACCCCCATGATCGGCCCGCTATCGTCGCCTAGCGCGATCAGAACGCCCCATGTCGGTGTGCCGCTGACGAAACCGCGGGTGCCGTCGATCGGGTCCAACACCCAGGTTCGCCCCGATTTGCCTTCGACCGCACCGTACTCTTCGCCCAAGATGCCGTCGTCGGGGCGCAACTCGGCCAAAACGGATCGCATGGCCTGTTCGGCTGCGCGATCAGCCACGGTCACCGGGTCATACCCGCCTTGCAGCTTGTTTGCGGTTTCAAGATTCGACTGGCGAAAATACGGCAAAATGGCCGCACGCGCCGCGTCGGCCATTTTCTCGGCAACATCAAGGTCACTTGCAGAGGCTTTGGTCATGCGCCACTGGTGCGCTCAGCCCTGTGCGAAGTCAAGTCCCGGTCTCAGGCCACGTCGCTGAGAACGCGCGCAAGCTCAAACAGGCGCCGGCGCTGGTTTTCCGGGATCGCGTAGTAGGACCGAACCAGATCCAACGCTTCCTTGTCGCCCATCAGGTCAGCAGGAACCGATTTTTTGCCCGTGTCTTCCTTCTGGGCGTCCTCCAGACCTTCAAAGAAAAAGCTGACCGGAACGTCCAGAGCTTCGGCAATGTCCCAAAGGCGTGATGCGCTGATGCGGTTGGCCCCGGTTTCGTATTTCTGGATCTGCTGGAACTTGATACCGACCTGCTGTGCCAGCTGCTGCTGCGTCATGCCAATCAACCAGCGGCGATGCCGTACGCGCTTGCCCACATGGACATCGACGTGATGGGTCATTGGTATTCTCCTCTGTTACACACAACCGCCCGGGAAAACGCTAACTGAACCATGACCGCACACTAGCGAGACGCTTTTAAAGAACTCTCTAATACGGAACGTGCCCCCCGAAACAGCACTGACAAGCAATATTGCCGCTTTTTGGAAAATTTTCAAGATGGTTGAATCTGCGCGCCTGAAGGAAGGTTTACGGTTGTGCACGATTTGGCCAGTGCGACAAAGACGACCCGGCCATTCCCTTCCGGAATGATTGACAAGTCAGGGGCGGCCCCGATCAATGGCGCCAACATGGAGATTTGAGATGCTGGCCTACCAGATCCAGTCTGCCGGCGAGCAGGCCAAATTGCACGAGTTACCCGTTCCCGCACCCGCCGAAGGCCAGATCCGCGTGGCAATTCGCGCCTGCGGGCTGAACTTTGCCGATCTTCTGATGCAGAAGGGCACGTACCAGGATACGCCAGCGGCCCCTTTCACACTGGGGCTTGAGGTTGCGGGGGTCGTAGACGCGATCGGCGCAGGGGTCAGCCATCTGAAGCCCGGAGACCGGGTCGCGGTATACTCAGGCCAGGGTGGATTGGCGCAATACGGGGTTTTTGACGCCGACCGAGCCGTACTCATCCCCCAGTCGTGCAGCTTTGAAGACGCGGCAGCCATCCAGATCGCCTACGGAACCAGCCATATGGCGCTGGACCATCGGGCACGACTGCAGCCGGGCGAGACCCTCTTGGTGACCGGTGCCGCCGGCGGGGTCGGGTTGACCGCAGTCGAGATAGGCAAGCTGATGGGCGCGACGGTGATCGCACAGGCCCGGGGCGCCGACAAACTGGCGGTCGCCCGCGCGGCCGGGGCCGATCACCTGATCGACGCGGACGAAGATCTGCGCGAGCGCGTGCTGGCATTGGGCGGCGCAGACGTTGTCTATGACGCCATCGGTGGCGATGTATTCAAGGCTGCCTTCCGGGCGACCAATCCCGAAGGCCGCCTGCTGCCGATAGGTTTTGCCGGCGGCGAAGTCCCGCAGATACCGGCCAATCACTTGCTGGTGAAGAACCTGACCGTGATCGGGTTCTACATCGGTGGCTATCTGAGGTTCCGGCCCGAGGTCGTTCGCACCAGCTTTGAGACCCTCTTCGCCTGGCATTCCGAGGGACGCATCCGGCCCCATATCAGCCATACCCTGCCGTTGTCCGAAGTGGCGCAGGGCATGGCTCTGCTCAAGGAACGAAAGTCGACCGGGAAAGTCGTCATCACGATCTGACCGGATCAGCCCACCACGGCCCGCAGCGGTGTTCCGCCAAGCATGTGGAAGTTCTGCCGCACCAGCGCGGCGAGGGCCTCAACCACTTCGCCGCGCCCCTGATCGCCTCCGTAAAGGTTGATCATATGCGCCGGCAATTCGGGCAGAACCCCACCTGAATCGATCTTCTCCAGATGTGCCGCCTCGGTCCCCTCAAGCATGGCGTGGACGGCGAGGTCCGCGCTGACGGTTGCCTCGATCGTGCGGTCGTTCTCGGTTTCGACCGACAGCTCCCATGGAATGCCTGCCGCATCCAAGGCGGCAATGACCTGAGGCCGGAAGAGGCAGCGCCGACCCAGCGCCAGAGGAAGCGGCCGGCGCCGCCAAGCCGAGCCTCCTGAAGCGCCGATCCAGCGCAGGGGCAGCTCTGCAATGGTTTCCCCGCCATCCGAGTTCGCAGCCTCAGTCGTCAGGATCACGTCGCATTCGCCACGCCGAAACATCTCTTTCAACTGGATTGAATAGGATGAAACCAACTGCACCCGCACGCGCGGGAAGTCGGCATTGAACCGCTGCAGAACCCGTGGAATAGCCGGGTAGACGATATCGTGCGGCACCCCGAGCACCACCTCGCCTTCAAAGGCCTGATCGGTCAGTTTCGAGATGACCTCGTCATTCAACGCCACCATTCGCCGGGCATAAGCCAACAGCTGTTCGCCAGAGGCCGTCAACGCGATGGTCCGCCCAGACCGGTCCAGCAATTCCAGGCCCAACAGCTCTTCCAGACGCTTCAGCTGCATGGACACAGCCGACTGTGTCAGATGCAGGAAACCGGCGGCGCGCGTCACGCCCCCGTGGTCCGCGACCGCCACGAATGAGCGCAGGGTGGTGATGTCCAGGTTCCGCACCATCAACAATCCTTATGGATCAATTCAAAAACATTCATTTTTAAAATATGCCACAACCCGCCATATAGTTCAAGGAAGTTGATGCAAAAACGGCTTTACATCACCGACCGATGAAAGGACATAAGTCATGACCCAAATTGCAGCACACCGACCCTGTGCCTCGGCATCGATCAGAACGGGCAATTGGTTTCAGCGTATGCTTGCGGCCGCTCATCAACGGCGGGAGCTGGCTCGGCTGGATGACCGCGCCCTGCAAGACATCGGGATCACCCGATCAGAGGCCCTGACAGAAGCATCCCGCCCGTTCTGGGACGCGCCCGAAACCTGGCGCAAGCGGCCCTGAATGCGCAACCTGGAACGGATTTCAGCGCCACCTTCCAAAGCGGCGCTGAAATTGTTGACCATATTGCTGAGTTTTGGCCCCAAAACCCTTGAAACATGCGCTACACTCTCCGATATTTGCAGGGAAATCGCCCCGCAACCGGGGGCTGAAAGCTGAATCCAAGGGAGACCTCTATGGCACAATTCGATACGATCCGGACGGCGACTGGCGCGCGCGCTGCCGAGATTGACGAGGGCCTGCGCGCCCACATGAACAAGGTCTACGGCACGATGTCCGTGGGCATGCTGATCACCTTTGCGGTTGCATGGGCCGTCGGCACCAGCCCGCAGCTGTTGTCAGTATTCCGCGATCCGGTGACCCTCAGCCCGAACATTCTGGGCTGGATCGTCATGTTCGCCCCGCTGATCATGGTGTTTGCCTTCGGCGCGGCCATCAACCGCCTCAGCGCAGCTGGCGCCCAACTGTTCTTCTACGCCTTCGCGGCGGTGATGGGCCTGTCGCTCAGCTGGATCTTCGTGGCCTTCACCGGCATTTCGATCGCCCAGGTCTTTCTGGTAACCTCGATCGCCTTCGCCGGTCTGTCGCTGTACGGGTACGTCACCAAGAAGGACCTGTCCGGTATGGGCACCTTCCTGATGATGGGTGTGATCGGTCTGATCGTGGCCATGGTCATCAACCTGTTCCTGCAATCGCCGGCCATCATGTTCGCCGTGTCGATCCTGGGCGTTCTGATCTTTGCGGGCCTCACCGCCTATGACACCCAGAAGATCAAGACCACCTACATCCAGATGGCCCATGCGGGCGATCAGGAGTGGCTGGGCAAAGCCGCCATCATGGGTGCGCTGAACCTGTACCTGGACTTCATCAACATGTTCATGTTCCTGCTGCAGCTGCTCGGCAATCGCGAGTAAGACTGCCGGAACACCAAATCAAAGGGCGGGCCCGAAAGGCCCGCCCTTTTTTGTTCCGGCGTCAGCAAAGCCAGCCCAAAGAATAAGGCCCCAGCCAAATGGCAAGGGCCTTACATCATTGTAATCGCAACGGATCCGATCAGCTGCAGTTCAGCGGAACCGCGAAACCCGAGCTGCGCGACGAGCCGCCTTTGCGGTATACGTCGCCCGCAGGCAGACAGCCGGTAAAGCGCTCGGTCTGGCTGCCGAACGCGGCCCCAACCGAGTTGTCCACCTTGGTGCTGTTGTTTTCGGTGCGCAACACGCCGAACAGGGTTCCGTTCACGCTCACCGTGCTCAGGAACATGGTGCTGCTGCTGCCGGTCAACTGTACGGCCGTGGTGTCGGACCGTCCGCCATTGTCGATGGCAACGCCCGCGACCTTGTCGAATTCTGTCTTGTCAGTGCTGGCCTGAATGGTCGGCAATTCAGCCAACTCAGCCGGGACGTTCGTCGCAGGCGGAACAAAGGCAACGGCGCCTTTGACGTCCGAAACGGTTCTTGGTTCGCCATCAATGCCGGTGAACCCGACGCCTTGGCGGTTGAACGGGTCCTCACAGGCCGAAAGTGTCAGAATGGCGATTGCGGGCAACAAGATTTTTTTCATGGCGCTCAACATTTTGTGGCGGTTTGCTGAACCGTACTGGCAGGCGGGGCAAAAAAGCAAGCCAACACCAATCAGAATACCTGTCGGCCTGATGCGCCTCTGCAACGGCCCGAAACGGCCGGATCGGGCGGCGTCAGGGCTACACGACACGGTCAAAACAACGAAAAAGGGTCCTGCCGAAGCAGAACCCCTTAAGCTTTCGCGTCGAAAAAAGGCAGATTACTTGATCTTGCCTTCTTTGTACTCGACATGCTTCCGAACGACCGGGTCGTATTTACGAACGGTCATTTTCTCGGTCATGGTGCGAGCGTTCTTTTTGGTCACGTAGAAGTGGCCCGTGCCCGCGGTCGAGTTCAGACGGATCTTGATTGTCGTCGGCTTCGCCATGGTTATCTCCTGCGTCCGGAAAGGCAGGGGCCTTTCGGTTGAATTCCTATGAGCGTGCGCTTTTACCCGGTCGCGCGCCCGAGTCAACCGGAATCGGCGGTGTTTCAACACAAATCACAGGATCCAACGCGCTGTGGATCAGGGCGCGATTTGGACAGATCACGGTTTCGTGATATGATCGCGTCACACCATCCCAGAACGCCGCTTTCCAAAGTCGTGCGGCGTGAGGCAGCGAAACCGGGCAAGACCCTCTGTCAGCAGAGTTTTCTTGTATGTCTGCTTGGGGGAAATCATGACAGAATGGAAACTTCAGGGCGAGACGCTGGCCAATTGCAACTGTGATTTCGGTTGCCCCTGCCAGTTCAGCAGCCTGCCCAGTCACGGGAATTGCGAGGCCGTGGTCGTCTTTGACATTGCAAGCGGCCATTACGGTGACACGGATCTTTCCGGCCTGCGCGCCGCGGGTGTCTACCACTGGCCAGGCCCGATTCACGAGGGCAGCGGGCAGATGCAACTGATCATCGACGAACGGGCGGATGCCGATCAGCGGGCCGCCCTGCAGGCCATCATGTCCGGCGAGGACACCGATGAAATGGCCACCATGTGGTATGTCTACAGCGCCATGGCGCCGACCAAGCATGAGACGCTGTTTGCTGGAATCGATGTAAACTGGAGCCGCGAAGACCGGACCGGCTACGCGAAGGTCAAGAACGTGTTCGATGTGGACGTCAAGCCGATCGCACATATCGTCTCGGGCCAACCGCACCGCGCGTCGATCCAGTTGCCGCATGGATTCGAATACCGCCACGCCGAGGTCGCCTCGGGAACGGCCAGGACAAACGGCTCAGCCATAAACCTGACTTTCGAGTCCTCACATGCCCATCTGGCGCATCTCAATATCTCGGGTCATGGCGTTGTCGGGCCATAGTGCAGACGCGTCGCAACAGGCCCGCCCTGCCCGAACGATCAGCCTCGAGCGAGTACTGCGAAAAGAACGTCTGATCGTCGCTGGAAGTGTCCTTCTGATCGTTTCGGGTGCGGTCTGGTACACGGTCGCCGGTGTCGGGATGCAGATGTCGGCCGTCGAGATGACCCGAATGGCTGGACCAATTGGCCAGCCCATGTCGATGGGGGCCGGTGCCGTCTGGACGCTTTGGTACGCCGCATTAGTCTTTGCCATGTGGTGGGTGATGATGGTCGCAATGATGACACCCAGCGCGGCTCCGACAGCCCTTTTGTTTGTGGCGTTGAAACGGGTTGGGCCCGACAGGCAGCGCAGCGCCAGCTTCGGATTGGCCTTTCTGTCGGGGTATCTTTTTGCCTGGGCCGTGTTCAGCCTTGGGGCAACCGGACTGCAATGGGGCCTGCAACAGATCGGAGCGATGGATGGTCCGATGATGACCATCCGGTCCGGAATCCTGGCGGGCATCGTTCTCTGTGCTGCCGGGATTTATCAGTTCAGCGGGTTGAAGTCCGCGTGCCTCCGCCACTGTCAGAGCCCGGCTGCCTTTCTGACCCGCAACAACCGGCCCGGGCGTTGGGGTGCGTTTCGATGCGGCGCCCTGCACGGAGCCTACTGCTTGGGCTGCTGTTGGGCCTTGATGGCATTGCTGTTCGTCGGCGGCATCATGAACCTTTGGTGGATCGTCGCAATCGCCGTCTACGTCGCGCTGGAAAAGCTGTTGCCCCGGGCGGGATGGCTGACGCCGATCGTCGGTGTCGTTTTGATCGGATTGGGAGCCTGGGTGTTGATCACCGCATTGGTTTGATGCGGCAAGCCTGTCTTCCGGGCCAAGGAGCCGGCCAATTGGAGCGCTCTGCACATTTCGTTCACGAGGAGATCGTCATGCCTGTCTTCATCACCTATGCCTCTTATTCCAACGCCGGTGTCAAAGGGATGCTGAAAAAACCGGAAAACCGCACCGGACCGGTGGCGGCGCTGCTGGAGAAGGTTGGCGGCAAACTGCTGGCGTTCTACGTAACAACCGGAAGCAATGACGTGGTGGTCATCAGCGAAGCTCCGGACGGAACGGATGCCGTGGCCGTCGGTATGGCCGTTGCGGCTTCGGGGGCAGTTTCGCGGGTCGAGACAGTTCGGGCCTGGTCGGCCGACGAATTTGTTGCCATCACCGAGAAAGCCGCGAAACTGGTCGCGGCCTACACGCCGCCAGGAGGATGAAGAAAATACGCGCGGAGGGCCTGTAAGCCGGATCCTGTTCCGGGGTTGCCCCCTTCGATGACCATTCCTCTAGGCCGGGCATTGCTGCGCGGCTCGAGCTGCCAACCCGGTCCCTCTCGGCCAAGGCGAGCCTAGCGGCGGTATCGGCTGACGCCGACCGGCCCGCGCGGGGACCCTATTCGGCATTGCTCCCGGTGGGGCTTGCCGTGCCGCCGCTGTTGCCAGTGGCGCGGTGGGCTCTTACTCCACCGTTTCACCCTTGCCACGAGTTGCCAGAGGCGAACCTCCGATCCGTCATGGCGGTCTGTTTTCTGTGGCGCTTTCCGTCGGGTCTCCCCGCCCGGGCGTTACCCGGCACCGTTGCCTTGTGGAGTCCGGACTTTCCTCTCGGGCCTGAGCCCCAGCGGCCATCCGGCCCTCCGCGCGGTTGCCGGGTTAAACGTCCACCCGAATACCGTCAAGGTGTTCCATCAAACCAGCCAGTCGTTCGATGTCGCCCGTGTCCTTCTTGGACAGGGGTCCGCGCCGCCATGGGGCAAACCGGCTTCGGAACGCTTTCAGCAGATCAGCGGTAGGGGCTTTGGGATACCCGGCCCTCATGGCAACCAATGCAAAGTATTCGTCGTCTGGCGGCATTTCATCAAGGCATATACCCTTCAGAACGGATGGCCCGGCCGCCAGTTTTTGTTGCGCGAGGCGATCCCAATCAAACTTGGGACCGGGATCAAACTTTCGCTCGGGGGCCATGTCCGAATGGGCGATAACGTTCCAGGGCTTGATCCCCAACCGTTCTTGCAGATGTGAAAGCAGGTTTTCCAGCACCGCCATCTGCGGTTCGGAGAAAGGATGACCGCCGCGATTGTCGAGTTCGATCCCGATGGAGCGGGAATTGATGTCGCTGAACCCCCGCCATGCACCTGCACCGGCGTGCCAGGCGCGATCTTCCTCACGGACCATCTGCCAGATGGTTCCGTCGCAGCCGATCAGATAGTGGGCCGACACCTCGGAGTCCGGGTCGCACAAACGCTCGAGCGCGGCTTGGGCGCTATTCATCGCGGTGTAGTGAAGCACCACCACAGATGGCTTCAACCCATCTCGGCGGGGGCCGAAATTGGGGGATGGGTGCCAGATCGGCGAGAGTTCAGTTGCCGACAGCACTGCGGAACGGGCTGGGGTCCCAGCCGCAGGCAAATCCGTCGCCATCCGGGTCCAGACCCTTGCGGTCGCGCTGGGGGCCACCATTGGCCAGGAAATCGATCTGGGCCTGGTCGGGCGATGCGTAGCCCGCGCAATTGCGTTGTGCCTTGGCCTGCAAATTGAACCCGGATCGGCTGTAGAGCTGTGTGCCAACTGGGTTGGTCGTGGTCAGAGCATATTGGACGATATTGGGCTGTCCGTCCGAGCCGCGCTGAGGAACTGCTGTCGGCGCGACAACCTCGTATGTCTGACGGTTCTGCTGAATCAGCGCGGCATCATCCTGGATGCTGCGGCTGCTTGAAACCGCTGCGAAATCCTGCTCATTAGAAATGCCGTTTGAGCTTTCAGCCACCGGTGCAGTCGGCTGAGCCGATGTGCTCTCCAAGGCAGCCGCAGTCTGGTTGGCAATGTCCGTGGCGCTGTCGCCCGTCGTGAAGGGGGCGGGACCGGCTTCGGCATTCAACTGCTCCTGCGAAATGGCCGGGGGCGGCAGCAGCGGGTTGCCTGCTGCGCCCTGCCCGGCCAACTGCGCCTCGCGTTCGGCCTGATACTGCGGCGTATTGAAGCCGGAGTCCGTGACTGGTGCCACGGTATCGCAAGCCGCGACAAACCCGAAGGCCGGAATGAGAAGCATTTTGCGCATGGAACCGCTTCGTCCTCGCGTTGTTACCGCTGCCTGAGGGTTACCACCATTTGCCCGGCTTGGCCACAAACCCGGCGGCATTCTCAAGCGCGTAGGCGGTATTCAGAAGGTCACCTTCTTCCCACGGACGACCGATCAACTGCAGCCCCAGCGGCAAGCCCTGCCCGTCAAGACCGGCGGGAACCGAGATGCCCGGAAGACCCGCGAGGTTGACGGTCACGGTGAACACGTCGTTCAGATACATCTGCACCGGGTCGGCCTCGGTCATTTCGCCCAGACCGAACGCCGCCGAAGGTGTCGCCGGTGTCAGGATCGCATCGACACCTGCGGCAAAGACATGCTCGAAGTCTTTCTTGATCAGGGTCCGCACCTTGCGGGCGCGGTTGTAATAGGCGTCATAGAAGCCGGCTGACAGCACGTAAGTGCCGACCATGACACGGCGCTGCACCTCGTGGCCAAAGCCCTCGGCGCGGGTTTTTTCATACATCTCGGTGATGCCGTCGCCCTGCGCCAGCTGCGCACGGCGGCCATAGCGCACGCCGTCATAGCGCGCCAAGTTCGACGACGCCTCGGCCGGCGCGATTACATAGTAGGCCGGAAGCGCGTATTTGGTGTGCGGCAGCGAGATGTCGACGATCTCGGCCCCTGCGTCGCGCAGCATCTCGGCGCCGTCGGCCCAGAGCTTTTCGATCTCGGCGGGCATACCATCCATCCGGTATTCCTTTGGAATGCCGATTTTCTTGCCCTTGATGTCTCCGGTCAGCGTGGCCTCAAAATTCGGAACAGCCAGCTCGGCGCTGGTCGAGTCCTTCGGGTCGTGCCCACACATCGCCTCAAGCATGATGGCCGCGTCGCGCACGTTCTTGGTCATCGGCCCGGCCTGATCCAGCGAGGACGCAAAGGCCACGATGCCCCAGCGCGAGCAACGGCCATAGGTCGGCTTGATGCCGGTGATTCCGGTAAAGGCGGCGGGCTGACGGATCGAGCCACCGGTATCGGTGCCGGTCGCCGCAAGGCACAGATCGGCCGCGACGGCAGACGCCGAACCACCCGAGGAACCGCCCGGGGTCAGCTGCGCGTCATCGTTGCCGCGCCGCCAAGGGTTCACCGCATTGCCATAGACCGAGGTTTCGTTCGACGAACCCATGGCGAACTCGTCCATGTTCAGCTTGCCCAGCATCACCGCGCCCGCATCGGCCAGTTGCTGCGAGACCGTGGATTCGTATTCGGGCTTGAACCCGTCCAGAATTTTGGACGCAGCCTGCGAGGGCACGCCCTTGGTGCAGAAAAGATCCTTGATGCCGATCGGAAGGCCACACATGGCAGGCGCGTCGCCCGCCTTGATCCGCTCGTCTGCGGCCTTCGCACGCTCCAGCGCGATTTCCGGAGTCTTGTGCACGAAAGCGTTCAAGACATCGGCTGCGTCAATCGCCTTCAGGCAGGCCTCGGTCAGCTCGACCGAGGTCACATCTCTGTTGCGCAGGGCGTCGCGGGCCTCGGCAAGGCTCAGTTTGTTCAGATCGGACATGTCTTACTCCACCACCTTGGGAACCGCGAAAAAGCCCTCGCGCGCGTCGGGGGCGTTGGACAGGATCTTGTCCTGCATGTTCCCGTCGGTCACCACGTCCTCGCGCCGCTTCAGCCGCATCGGCGTCACCGAGACCATCGGCTCGACCCCTTCGACGTCAACTTCGTTCAGCTGTTCGATGAACCCCAGGATCGTATTGAATTCCGAGGCCAGCGCGGGCAACGCGTCATCCTCGACCTTGATCCGGGCCAGTTTGGCCACCTTGGCGGCGGTGCTTTGGTCAATCGACATGGGAAACCTCATATGCGTTACAGGGGCATTTACCCGTCTGATGCAGCAGTCGCAAGACCACTGAGCCACAGCGATTTGTCCAAAGCCCACGCGGTTGCCGCCAAGCCAAACAATTTTGAATACCCGCTATGCAAAAAAGTAAACGGATTAGTTCACTTTGACGATTGAAGCCGACGCAAAAAGTTACTTTATGTACTGAACGAAACAGTTCAGTCCGGAGAATAATCATGAAACGCATGTTGATTGCTGTGTCCGTTGTTCTGACAACCGCTGCCGCGCCGGCCCTCGCGCTGGGGGTTCCCATGGGCGACCTGACACCGACGCTGACCTTCCCCGATCAGCACCCCTCGGACCAGGTGAGCCAGGAGAAATCTTCGCTCCGCAACTAACCCTACCGCTTCCCTGTTGGATCGGGCCGGTTCTCCCCCCTTTTTCCGCCCCGATCCTGCACCTGCCCTCGTGGCGCCGCCGGCCCTGAATGGGTCGGCGCTTTTTTGTTGAAGCACGGTGCTCTATCGTTCATTCACTCAAGAGTTTCAGGTCAGCATGACCGAATGTCCCGAGGTGCCGTTGCCAAAGCAGGAGATGCCATGACAGAGCGCAAGCAGAAGGTTCTGGATGCAATTGATACGGCCAATTCGGCCGATCCCACCCAGGAAGACGGTCGCCCCGCCGCGCTGCTTTATGGCGAACGGATGAGCGCCGAGTTGGACCGGCTGTTCCCCGACGCCTCCGAGCCGTTGCAGATCGCCGCCCGCGGCCAGCATGTCGAGCGCTGGAAGCTGGCCCGCTCGGCCTATCCTGAAGGGCGCGCGGGCTATCTGGCCTGGCGCAAAGCCCAGGCCGAGCATCACGCGCAGGTCGTGGCCGAGCTGATGTCCGAGGCCGGGTACGATCAGGCCGAGATCGACGCCGCCCGTCGCATTTTGCGCAAACAGGGCATCAAGCGCGACGACGACGTTCAGGCGCTGGAGGACGTGATCTGCTTTGTCTTTCTGAAATGGTATTTTGCGCCCTTCGCCACGAAACACTCGGACGAAAAGATCCAGCGCATCGTCGAAAAGACCGCCCGCAAGATGTCGGCCGAGGCGCGCCGACGCCTGCTGGACGAGTTCGACCTACCCGAAGACCTGGCCAGCGCCTTCAAGGATTGACGGGTCATGACTGATGACATGCAGCTGTTGATCGACCTGCACCTGCCCAACGACCGGCAAGGCCCCGGCAGCGACGCGGCAACGCAACTGGCGTTGAAGCTTTCGGGCGTGCAAGCCGATCCCGCACTGAAGGTCGCCGACATTGGCTGCGGAACCGGAGCCGCGGCCTTCTGCCTTGCGCGCCATCTCGGCGCATCGGTGACGGCAGTGGATTTCCTGCCGGAGTTTCTGGCCGAGTTAAACAGGCGTGCACAGGACTTGGGTCTGGCGGCCCGGGTTCAGACGCTTGAGGCGTCGATGGAGGACCTGCCCTTCGACGATGCCAGCCTTGACGTGATCTGGTCGGAAGGCGCGATCTACAACATGGGGTTCGAGAACGGTTTGAAAGCCTGGCGTCGGTTCCTGAAACCAGGCGGGGTCCTGGCTGTGTCCGAGCTGACCTGGCTGACCGATCGACGCCCCGAACCGCTGACACGGCACTGGGATGCCGCCTATCCCGAAGTTGCAACCGCCGCACAGAAGATCCGCCAGATCGAGACCGCTGGCTATGAACCAGTCGGCTATTTCCCGCTGGGCACCGACTGCTGGATGGAGAACTACTACCTCCCCCTTCAACGCAGCTTCCCCGCCTTTCTCGACCGGCATGGCCATTCCGAGCAGGCCAAAGCCATTGTCGACGCCGAACAGGCCGAGATCGCATTGTATGAAACCTATTCCGACTTTGTCAGCTATGGGTTTTATCTGGCGCGGCGTCTGCCGGACTGACCGCATCCGTCATGGCCCGGCGATAAACCTCGATCATCCAGCCCAGCATGGTGGCGTTCATGATGTGCCACATGAAATGCGTTCCCATCGGGATGCGGGCGCAAAGCGGGGCATCGAGCGCGCGAAAAGTGATCGACGCAATCAGGATCACAGCCCCGAGCGCCAGACCCCGGGCCACTTGCGGCCTGCACGCGCGCAAAAGATAGGCGTAGATCAGGATCAGCAACGGCACCGGAGCATACGCGGCCGACCCGCCCAGCCCGGGAAGCAGTTGAAACACCGGAATGGTCAGCGCCGCATAGGGGATGAACAAGGCCGTCAGCCCCGCCGCCTTCGGCGTGGATAGCCGCCAGATGTCCCGGTTCACCGCGAAGATATAGACCAGGATGAACAGCAAAATCGGCGTCGTATCCGCCAGCGCGGCCCAGACCTGCGCATGGGTATGAAACAGAAAGCTGCCAATACCGATCACCGCCAGAATGGCGACCAGCAGGTTGGCCAAGGGCAGACCCTGCCCCCGCACCCGCCGCCACATCACCCATGCCGCCAGCAGAAAGGCCGCGTTGGTCACGGCGTTTACGGGTTCGGCCCAATAGGCCGGCGACAGGCGCTCGCAATAGCCGTCGATTTCTCGCATCCAGTCCATGGATTTTTACATAGCCGATGCTAGGCTGACCCTGAACCGGTTTCAGGAGGGTCTTTCATGAAAATCATCTGGTTGGGGCATGGCAGTTTCCGAATTCACGCAGCGGGACAGGTCCTGCTGATCGACCCCTGGCTCAGCGGCAACCCGATGCTGCCTGAGGATCAGCACGAGGCCGCCGTCCAGGGCGCCACGCATATCCTGCTGACTCACGCGCATTTCGACCACGTCGCCGACGTTCTGCCGCTGGCCAAACGCCTGAACATTCCTGTGGTGGGCCAATACGACGTCATGGCCCATTGGGCCGAGGCCGAAGGGATCGAGACCATCGGCTTCAACAAGGGCGGCCGGGTCGATCTGAACGGGGTCAAGGTCGACATGGTGCCGGCCTCGCACAGCTCGACCTTCGCTACACCCGATGGCCCGCGCGCCGGTGGGTCCGAGGTGGGGTTCATCCTGTCGGCCGATGGTCACACGGTCTATGTCTCGGGCGACACCACGATCATGGCCGACATGGAGTGGATCGGCGACTATTACAAACCCGATATCGGCATCCTGTCGGCGGGCGGCTATTTCACGATGGACATGAAAGCCGCCGCCTATGCCTCCCGGCGGTATTTCGACTTCAAGACGGTGATCCCCTGCCACTATCGGACTTTCCCGATCCTGGAACAATCCGCCAAGGACCTGGCGGATGGGCTGCCGGGCGTGACCGTCATCGAGCCCGAGGTCCTGCAGGAGATCGAGCTTTGACACCCGCGCTGGCCTTCTCGGCGGAAGAATACGCGGCGCGGCTGGCCAAGACCCGGTCCGCAATGGCCCAGCGGGGTGTCGAAACCCTGCTGGTTGCGGACCCGTCGAACATGGCCTGGCTGACGGGCTATGACGGCTGGAGCTTCTACGTCCCGCAGATGGTGATCGTCCCGCGCGACGGCACGCCCTTGTGGTGGGGCCGGACGCAGGACAAGCCCGGCGCGGCGCAGACCACCTGGCTGGACCCGGACAACCTGTTCGACTGGCCCGAAGAACATGTGCAGCACCCCGACCATCACCCGGTCGATTCGCTGGCATCGCTGCTGCGCGACCACGGCTGGACGACCCATCTGGGTGTCGAGATGGACAATTATTACTACTCGGCCGCCAGCCACCGGATCCTTGAGACCGCGTTCGGCCGCGATGCGCTGGTCGACGCGACCGGGTTGGTGAACTGGCAGCGTGCGGTCAAAAGCGAGGCCGAGATCGCCTTAATGCGCAAGGCCGGGCAGTTGACTGCGCATATGCACGCGGTGCTGTGCGACGGGTTCCGCGCCGGGGTTCCTAAAAACGTGCTTGTGGCCGAGGTTCAGGCGGCGGGCATCGCCGGGCTTCCGGAGCTTGCGGGCGACTACCCCGCGATCGCGCCCATCGCGCCTTCGGGGGCCGAGGCCTCGGCCTCGCACATCACCTGGAACGACCGTCCGCTGACACCGGGCGAGGCGACCTATTTCGAAATCTCCGGCTGCCACCGCCGCTATCACTGCCCGGCCAGCCGCAGCCTGTTTCTGGGTGACCCGCCTGCCGATATCCGGCGCGCGGAAACCGCGATTCTCACCGCGATCGAGGACACGCTGGCCGCCGCCCGCCCCGGCGCCACCTGCGAAGAGGTCGCCGCCTGCGTCTATGACAGCTTTGCCCGGGCCGGCTATGTCAAAGGCAATCGCACGGGCTATCCGGTGGGCCTGAGCTATCCGCCCGATTGGGGCGAGCGCACCATGAGCCTGCGCCCGGGCGACAGCACCGTTCTGCAGGACAACATGACCTTTCACCTGATGCCGGGTCTGTGGACCCCCGACTGGGGGCTGGCCATCACCGAAACCTTCGTCGTCACGCCGACGGGCGGGCAACCCTTGGCCGACATCCCCCGCGAACTGGTCGTGAAACCGGCCTGAGCGCGCCTCAGCCCTTGGGCCTACCGCCACCGCGCTGCGCGGCAAAGAAATCGCGCAGCAACCGGGCACAGTCCTCGGCCGCGATGCCGTCATAGACCTCCGGCCTGTGATGGGCTTGAGGGTGCGAGAACACCCGCGCCCCATGCGCCACGCCGCCCGATTTCGGATCGGCGGCCCCATAGTAGATCCGCCGGATCCGCGCCGCCGCCAGCGCCGCGGCGCACATGGCGCAAGGCTCCAGCGTGACATACAGATCATGCCCCGTCAGCCGCTCGGACCCGACAGCCCGGCAGGCGGCGCGCAGGGCCAGGATCTCGGCATGTGCGGTCGGGTCATGCAGCTCGCGCGTACGGTTGCCGTCAGCCGCGATGATCCGCCCGTCGGGCGCCACGATCACCGCGCCCACCGGAACCTCGCCCCGATCACCCGCCGCGCGCGCCTGTTCCAGCGCCTTGTCCATATGCGTTCTGAAGACCATGCCCCTGACTGCCCCAGAAACCCACCTTTCGCAAGCCGCGCCGATGCGCTATGCGCAGGGCATGAGCAACACCCCTCCTCCCGGCGACCGGATCGCCAAAGTGCTGGCCCGCGCCGGCATCGCCTCGCGCCGCGAGGCCGAACGCATGATCGAAGCGGGCCGCGTAACCGTGAACGGCAAGACCATCGACAGCCCGGCGCTGAACGTCACGCCCAGCGACAGGATCACCGTCGACGGCAAGCCCGTGGCCGAGCCCGAACCCGCGCGTCTGTGGCTGTACCACAAGCCAACCGGCCTTGTGACCACGAACCGCGACGAAAAGGGCCGCCCCACGATCTTCGACAACCTGCCCGAGGATATGCCCCGCGTCATGAGCGTCGGCCGGCTGGACCTGAATTCCGAGGGCCTGCTGCTGCTGACCAATGACGGGGCCATCAAGCGCAAGCTTGAACTGCCCTCGACCGGCTGGCTGCGCAAGTACCGGGTGCGGATCAACGGCCGCCCCAAGGACGAGGATTTCGCCCCCCTGCGCCAGGGTCTTGTGATCGAGGGCGAAAAGTTCCAGCCAATGACCGTGACGCTGGACCGCCAGCAAGGCGCGAATGCATGGCTGACGATCGGACTGCGCGAGGGCAAGAACCGGGAAATCCGCCGCGCGATCGAAGACATCGGCTTTACCGTGAACCGGCTGTTGCGCGTGTCCTACGGACCGTTCCAGCTGGGCAACCTCAAACCCGGCGAGGTCGAGGAAATCCGCCGCCGCGTTCTACGCGACCAGCTGGGCCTGGAACCTGAAACCCAACCAGCGGCTGCGAAACGCCCAAGCCGCCCTCAAAGATCCCGCCGGCCGGTCGGCAAGAAATCACGCAATTGACGCGGGTTATCGAACCTTCCCCCTAGCGCCAAGCCCCTTGATCCCCTAGGTTTTCAAGGGGACAACCGCAGTTGGAGGACGTCATGTCCGGGACCGGAGTGCAAAAAATGGCCTACGCGGCCCTGCTGGTGCTGTTGTTCGGCGTCTGCACCGGTTGGCTTGGGGGGCTCTGACGCCATGGCCAAGCGATACGGCGGAAAGTTCAGCCCCGACGGCCAATCCGACACCGACGCGCCCGCCCCGCGCGGGCAATACGATGGTGCCCGAGTGAACCCGGTCGGCGCCCGCGCCAATGTGATGTTCGTTCCGGCGATCCCGCTGGTCTTTCTGTCGCTCAACGACGGCGCGATCGGGATGACTCTGGGATTGGTCGCGGCCGGCATTCTGACCGCTGCAGCCTTTCTGCTGCGCGAAGGGCTGAAAGCCGAGGATGCCTACAACGCACGCCGCACCGCGCGCCGCCCAGCCTTTCCCCGCAAGATCTTTTCGTCGGTGCTGACCGGGCTGGGGGTGGGTCTGGCCGCTTATCGCAACGACTATCTGGATGCCGAGGCCGCCAGCCAGGTCAGCCTGCTGGCGCCGGTCTTGTTCGGCGGTGTGGCAACGGCCCTGCATTCCGTCGCCTTCGGGCTCGACCCGATGAAAAACAAGGGCATGGAGGGTGTGGACACCTATCAACAGGACCGGGTCGCCCGCGTGGTCGAAGATGCCGAAGCGCATCTGAACCAGATGACGGATGCCATCAAACGGGCCGGCGACCGCAGGATCGAAGCTCGGGTCGAGCGGTTTCAGACTACCGCTCGCGATCTGTTCCGCACGGTCGAGGAGGACCCGCGCGATCTGGCTGGTGCCCGCAAATACCTGACCGTCTATCTGCAGGGCGCCCGCGATGCGACGATCAAGTTTGCCGATGTCTATGCGCGCACCCGCGACCCGCAGGCTCTGTCCGATTACTCGGCGCTGCTGGACGACCTCGAGCAGAATTTCTCGGCCCGCACCCGAAAGATGCTATTGGATGACCGCAGTGATCTGACGGTCGAAATCGACGTGCTGCGTGAACGACTGCAGCGCGAAGGCGTCCGGCTCGACTGACCGGCCAAACCAAGAACAGGGAAGCTTCTCATGTCTGACGAAATCAAGAAAAAGGCGGCCGAGGCCGAAACGCTGGTTCAGGAAGTTGCAGCCGTTTCATTGCCCGAGCCGAGTTCCGAGATCGTGCCGTTGGAAGAAGCCGACGAACCGGTGGGTGCCGAAATCCGCAAGCGCATGTCTGAAATCGACATGGGCGACACCAACTCGATCGTTGCTTTTGGATCGGCTGCGCAGGCCGAGCTGCAGGAAATCAGCCAGGCCATGCTGGCTGACGTGCGCAATAAGGACGTCGGCCCCGCCGGTGACAGCCTGCGCGACATCGTCACCACGATCCGCGGCTTTTCCGTGTCTGAACTGGACGTGCGCCGCGAGCGCAGCTGGTGGGAGAAACTGCTGGGCCGCGCCGCGCCTTTCGCCAAGTTCACCGCGCGCTACGAAGAGGTGCAGGATCAGATCGACCGGATCACCGACAACCTTCTGTCGCATGAACACACGCTGCTGAAGGACATCAAGTCGCTGGACCTGCTGTATGAAAAGACGCTGGATTTCTACGATGAACTGGCGCTGTATATTGCGGCCGGCGAAGAGAAGCTGACCGAACTGGACAGCCATGACATCCCCGAGAAAGAGGCCGAGGTGCAGGCCGCCCCGGAAGATCAGCAGGTGATGAAGGCGCAGGAACTGCGCGACCTGCGGGCCGCCCGCGACGATCTGGAACGGCGTGTGCATGACCTGAAGCTGACGCGACAGGTGACGATGCAATCGCTGCCCTCGATCCGGCTGGTTCAGGAAAACGACAAGTCGCTGGTGACCAAGATCAACTCGACGCTGGTGAACACCGTGCCGCTGTGGGAAACCCAGCTGGCGCAGGCGGTCACCATCCAGCGCAGCGCCGAGGCCGCCGCCGCCGTGCGCGACGCCAACGATCTGACGAACGAGCTGCTGACCTCGAACGCCGCGAACCTGCGCCAGTCGAACAAGATGATCCGCGAGGAAATGGAGCGTGGCGTGTTCGACATCGAAGCGGTCAAGAAGGCCAACGAGGATCTGATCGGCACGATCAATGAAAGCCTCGCCATCGCCGACGAGGGCAAGGCCCGCCGCGCCGCCGCAGAAGAAGAGCTGAAGAAGATGGAAGCCGAACTGCGGGACACCTTGGCTTCGGCCAAGGCCCGGAAAGACGGGCTGGGCGACACGGCCGGAACCGCCGTTCCGGGCTGAGGAGAGATCGCAGGTGCGGCTTCGGAGATTTCTAGGGCACGGGTTGGGGGCAGCTGCATTGCTGATCTTGGCCAATTGCGATGACGCGCTCGAGTCCTCGATTGCCCCGCAGGCGCGCCCGTCCCAGCCGCAGTTGGCCAATGCTTATGTCGAACCTTCGGCCGCAAGCCGGGATCTGGCGCGATATTATCAGCGCGTCGAGCGCGACCTGTTGACCCGTGGTCTGATGCGTACAGACGGTGGCGGGCCGGACACCCCGTTTGATGCGGATGATTTGGCGCGGAATTTCGAAGCCATCGCGTTCTACAGCGAGTATCCCGGCGCCGCCGTATCCGGCAGCAGCCAACGCACCAGCGGAAGGCTAAGCCGCTGGTCTGGCCCGGTCCGAATACAGGCAGAGTTCGGTCCGTCAGTATCACCAAACCAACGTTCGGCCGACAAGGAACAGATCCGGGCCTATTCCGAACGCATGTCGTCCTTGACTGGCCACCCGATCTCGACCGTAACCAGAAACGCGAACTTCCATGTCTTCGTCGCCGGCGATGACGATACGGAATTCGTGCAAACGCGACTGCGCCAGTTGTTTCCCAATATCGGGCAAGCTCAGTTGAACCTGTTTCAGGATTTACCGCGCTCGTTCTATTGCTTCGTCTTTGCCTCGGCGTCGAACGGGGCACCGAACACCTACACTGGTGCGGTTGCGTTGGTGCGGGCCGAGCACCCCGACTTGATGCGGCTGAGCTGCATCCATGAGGAAATCGCCCAGGGGCTGGGCCTGCCCAATGACAGCCCACGGGCGCGGCCGTCGATCTTCAATGATGACGACGAATTCGCCCTACTGACCAGCCATGACGAAAAGCTGCTGACGATGTTGTATGATCCGCGACTGAAACCCGGCATGACCGCGCAAGAGGCCGAGCCGGTGGTGCGGATCATCGCCCGTGAATTGATGGGGCAGTCGCTCTGACCCCGATGACAGGAGAACCCAGATGGGAATTTTCGATTTTCTGACCGGAGAATTCATTGATGTCATTCATTGGGTGGACGACACCCGCGACACGATGGTCTGGCGGTTCGAGCGCGAAGGCCACGAGATCAAGTATGGCGCCAAGCTGACCGTGCGCGAGGGCCAGGCGGCCGTATTCGTGCACGAAGGCCAGCTGGCCGACGTGTTCACGCCCGGCCTTTATATGCTTGAGACCAACAACATGCCGATCATGACGACGCTGCAGCACTGGGATCACGGGTTCCAGTCGCCGTTCAAGTCCGAGATCTATTTCGTCAACACGACCCGGTTCAACGACCTGAAATGGGGCACCAAGAACCCGATCATGCTGCGCGACCCGGAATTCGGCCCGACCCGGATCCGCGCCTATGGCACCTACACGATTCGTGTCAAGGACCCGGCCCGTTTCCTGGTCGAGATCGTCGGCACCGATGGCGAATTCACCATGGACGAGATCAGCTTTCAGATCCGCAACATCATCGTGCAGGAATTCAGCCGGGTCATCGCAGGCTCGGGCATTCCGGTTCTGGACATGGCCGCCAACACCGCCGATCTGGGCAAGCTGATCGCGGCCGAGGTCTCGCCTGTGCTGGATGGCTACGGGCTGGAAATGCCGGAATTCTACATCGAGAACATTTCGCTGCCACCGGCGGTCGAGGCGGCGCTGGACAAGCGTACTTCGATGGGGCTGGCGGGGGATCTGGGCAAATTCACCCAGTATTCCGCGGCCGAGGCGATGACGGCGGCCGCCAGCAACCCGAACGGAGGCGGTGGCATGGGTGCTGGCCTTGGTATGGGAATGGGCATGGCGATGGCGAACCAGATGTCGAACATGGCAGCGGGTCAGCCGTTTGGCCCGTGGGGCGCGCCCGCGCCCGCTGCCCCGCAACCATCAGCGCATGCGGCCCCGCCGCCCCCGCCGCCAGTCGAGCATGTCTGGCATATCGCGGTGGATGGCCAGACGAGCGGTCCGTTCTCGAAGGCCAAGATGGGCCGCATGGCCAGCGAGGGAGAAATTACGCGGGACACTTTCGTGTGGACGCCCGGTCAGGACGGCTGGAAGAAAGCGGGCGAGGTGCAGGAACTCGCGCAGCTGTTCACGATCCTGCCGCCTCCGCCGCCCGGGGCGTGAGGCATCGGCATGCCCGCATCGCGGAAACACTCGAAGACAGGCGGGCGCAAAGCGCCGCAGCCGCCGCAATTCATCTGCCCGTGCTGCGGTTATGTCACCCTGGCCAAGCGCGGGGCCTACCTGATCTGCGCGATCTGCTTTTGGGAGGACGAGGACATTCTGTACGACAAGAACCCCCGCGAGCCCTCTGCCGCCAATCACGGCCTGACGCTGGCCGAGGCGCGCGAGAATTTCAGGGCGATCGGGGCCTGCGAAGCGGCGATGCTGCCGCATGTCCTGCCTGAGGAGCAGCGCGCAGCCTATCTTCACTTTCCCCTCGACACGTGACCCCCCATGACACAGCCCCCTGCTCCGCCACCCGGTTCTGCGGAACATCGTTTTCCATGTGACAATTGCGGCGCGGACTATCGGTTCGACCCGCAATCCGGCACGCTGACCTGTGACCATTGCGGCCATTCCGAACCGATCGGGGCTGGCCCCTGGGGCGGCGCCAGCCTGCGCGAACTGAACTTCGACGCCGCCATCGCCGACCGCTTGCCCGACAGCGAGATCGAAGAGACGCGGGTTCTGACCTGCCCCAACTGCGCTGCGCAGGTCGAGTTCGACCCCAACACCCACGCCGCGGAATGCCCGTTCTGCGCCACCCCGGTGGTGACCGATACCGGCGTGAACCGGCACATCAAACCGCGCGGCGTTCTGCCCTTTGCGCTGGACGAACGCGCCGCGCACAAGGCCATGAGCGACTGGCTGGGGCGGCTGTGGTTCGCGCCGAACGGGCTCAAGGACTATGCCCGCAAAGGCCGCAGGATGCAGGGCATCTATGTGCCCTACTGGACGTTCGACGCCGATACGAAATCGGCCTATCGCGGCGAACGGGGCGTGGTCTATTACGAAACCCGGACGGTGATGCGTGACGGCAAGCGCGTGCAGCAGCAGGTGCCCAAGGTGCGCTGGACACCGAAATCCGGCCGGGTGGCCCGGTTCTTCGATGACGTTCTGGTGCTGGCCTCGCAATCGCTGCCCAAGTCATACACCGACGCGCTGCAACCGTGGGACCTGCCCGCGCTCGAGCCCTATCAGCCCGAGTACCTGGCCGGGTTCCGGGCCGAGGCCTATACGGTCGATCTGCAGCAAGGCTATCAGGAGGCCCGCGGCCACATGGCCCGCGTGATCGAGCGTGACGTCCGCTTCGACATCGGCGGCGACCGGCAGCGCATCCACGCGATCGAAACCGACATCCGAAACGTGACCTTCAAGCACATCCTGCTGCCGGTATGGATGGCCGCCTACAAGTATCGCGGCCAGACTTATCGCTTTGTCGTCAACGGTCGCACCGGTCAGGTGCAGGGCGAACGGCCCTGGTCGGCGATCAAGATCACGATTGCGGTGGTCCTGGGCCTGCTGGCGGCAGCCGGCATCGGGTATCTGGTGGCGACCGGACAGCAATGACCGCTGGGTTCCGCCGCCGAAAACTCTGCCTCGGAACCCCTTGAACATCCCGGGCTTCTCACCCATCCTGCCGCCGGCTGCCCCGGAGGAGAGGACGACGTGACCCTGGCCGATCTGAACACGCTTCTGACCGCGCGCCAGTCCTGCCGCGCCTTCCGGTCCGATCCGGTGCCGCGGGGTGACATCGAACAGATTCTGACCAGCGCCGCCCAAGTGCCAAGCTGGTGCAACGCGCAGCCCTGGCAGGTGGTCGTGACCAGCGGCGCGGAAACGGATGCGTTCCGCAGCGCCTTGCGGGCCGAAGCCGAGACCGGCCAGGCGCAGCCCGACCTGCCCTTTCCGACCGGCTATTCCGGCGTCTATCAGGACCGGCGCCGCGCCTGCGGATGGGCCCTGTACGAGGCCGTGGGCGTGGAAAAGGGCGACCGCGCTGGATCGGCCCGGCAGATGATGGAAAACTTCAACCTGTTCGGCGCCCCGCATTGCGCCATCCTGTCCAGCCCGGCGGAACTCGGCCCCTATGGCGCGATGGATTGCGGCGGGTTTGTCACGGCCTTCACACTGGCGGCACAGGCCTTGGGCATCGCCACGATCCCACAGGCGGCGGTGGCCGCCTATGGGCCGTTCCTGCACCGCTATTTCAACATCCCCGATGACCGGCTGATCCTGTGCGCGATTTCCTTCGGCTATCCGAATGTCGATCATCCGGCCAACCAATTCCGGACCGAGCGCGCCACGCTGGACGAGTTCGTCACCTGGCGTGGGGCTTGGACCGAGTAAGCGAACTTTGAGAAAAACATCGACATGCGCGCATTGATACAAAGGGTGTCCGAGGCATCGGTCTCGGTCGAGGGGGAAGTCATCGGCCAGTGCGGGCCGGGGCTACTGGTGCTGGTCTGCGCCATGCAGGGCGACGACGACTCGCACGCCGAGCAACTGGCGGCCAAGATTGCCAAGCTGCGGATCTTCAAGGATGACGCGGGCAAGATGAACCGGTCGGTGTTGGATATCGGCGGCTCGGCCCTTGTGGTCAGCCAGTTCACCTTGGCCGCCGACACGTCGCGCGGGAACCGGCCCGGATTTGCGGCGGCGGCCGATCCGGCAACCGGTGAACGCCTGTACGAACACTTTGCCCGCGCGCTGGCCGCGCTTGGGGTTCCGACCGAAACCGGGTCTTTCGGTGCAAATATGGCGGTGTCCCTGGTCAATGACGGCCCGGTCACGATCTGGATGGACATGTGATGACGATGCAGGATCAGGCGATCGCGATCTGGAAGGCGGGCGTTGCCGCCGTTGACGGCTATGGTGCGGTCAAGGCGGCACTGCCCGATGTTCCCCGCCCCGATCAGATTCTGGCGGTGGGCAAGGCCGCGGCGGCGATGATGAACGCGGCGCAGGACCATTTCGGTAAAACACCGGGCCTTGTGGTCACGAAAGACGGCCATGCCGAAGGTCTGCCGTCGCATCTGCAGGTCATCGAAGCCTCTCACCCCGTGCCCGATGCCCGCAGCCTGAAGGGCGGCCAGGCTCTGCGCGCCGCGGTTCAGGCCATGGAGCCCGGCACGCATCTGTTGCTGCTGGTCTCGGGCGGTGCGTCCTCGCTGGCCGAGGATCTTGTGCCGGGGGCCACCCTCGAAGATCTGGCGCGGCTGAACGAGCAGCTGCTGTCCGAGGGGCTGGACATCACCGCCATGAACGCCCGCCGGCGCGAGATGTCGCGGATCAAGGGCGGCGGTCTGCTGGCCGGTTTCGGCGGAGCACGCGCGACGGTCCTGGCCATCTCGGACGTGCCGGGGGACGATATCGGCGTCATCGGATCGGGCATCGGCGCCCTGCCCGAAGCCCCTCAATTCGAATCGAGTGTCGAGATCATTGCCTCGAACGCCCATGCGCGCCGCGCCGCAGCCAACGCAGCACATGCCGCCGGAAAGGAAATTCTGGCTGAGGAAGAGGCCCTGCACGACGACTATCTGTCCGTCGCCGCAGATATCGGGGCGCGGCTGCGTCAGATGCCGCCGGGCGCGATGATCTTTGGCGGAGAGCCGACGGTCGTCCTGCCCGAAAACCCGGGCCGAGGCGGGCGCAACCAGGCGCTGGCACTGGCGTTGGCGCGCGAGATTCAAGGATGCGAGGGGCTGTGTGTCGTGGTCGGTGGAACCGACGGCACCGACGGGCCGACTGATGCGGCCGGCGGTGTCGTGACCGGCGCGACATGGGCCGATGGGGCGGACCAAGCCTTGCGCGAGGCCGATGCGGGGACGTTCCTTGACCGGGTCGGTGCTCTGCTGGTGACCGGCCCCACGGGAACCAATGTCATGGATCTGCTTGTCGCAACGAAGGAATGAATTGACGCTTTTCCTCGCACACCATCCGCCGATGCGCCTGAGACTAGGCACATGACTCAGGCGAAGAACTCACTGGCCGAGATCGAAGACGTTCCGGATCAGGGCATCATTCTGTCGGACGGCTGCCGCCTGTCGGCGCGGATCTGGCGTCCTGTCGATGCGGCGCAGCGCCCGGTGCCCGCCATTTTGGAATACCTGCCTTATCGCAAGCGCGACGGCACGACGGCGCGCGATGCCCTGACCCATCCCTGGTTTGCCAAACGGGGTTACGCCTGCATCCGCGTCGACATGCGCGGCAACGGCGACAGCCAGGGACTGATGGAGGATGAATACACCCAGCAGGAACTGGACGACGCCGTCGAGGTGATCGAGTGGCTAGCCCAACAGCCATGGTGCAGCGGCGCAGTCGGGATGATGGGGATCAGTTGGGGCGGCTTCAACGCGCTGCAGGTGGCGGCGCTGCAGCCCGCACCCTTGAAGGCCATCATCACCTTGTGTTCGACCGCCGACCGTTATGCCGATGACATCCACTACAAGGGCGGCTGCCTGTTGAACGAGAACCTGGGCTGGGGGGCGACCATGTGGTCGTACTCGTCCCGCCCGCCCGACCCCGCGTTGCGTGACGACTGGCGCGAGATGTGGTTGCAGCGGTTGAAGGCAGAACCCTTCCTGCCCTCGGTCTGGCTGCGGCACCAGACCCGCGATGCCTATTGGCGGCATGGGTCTGTCTGCGAAGACCCCGGAGCGATCCGGGCCGCGACACTGGCGGTGGGCGGCTGGGGCGATGCCTACAAGAACACGGTGCCCTGGCTGGTCGAAAACCTGACTGCGCCGGTCAAGGGGATCGTCGGTCCCTGGGTGCACAAATACCCGCATTTTGCCGTCCCCGAACCTCGCATCGGCTTCCTGCAAGAGGCGCTGCGCTGGTGGGACCGATGGCTGAAGGACAAAGAGACCGGAGTTGAACAGGACCCGGCCTATCGCGCCTATCTGATGGATGGCTTGCGCCCGGCGCGCTGGTATGCCGAGCGCCCGGGCCATTGGATCACCGAGGATGCCGGCGCCACGTCCCACCTGCCGACGGTCACCCTTCCGCTTTCCGATGCCGGGCTGGGTAAGGACGGCCCCCTGGATACCAAAATCCGCTCGCCGCATCATTGCGGCATGGATGGCGGCGAGTATTGCGCCATCTGGCTGGGTCCGGACATGCCGGGCGACCAGCGGGCAGATGACGCTCTGTCCTCCTGTTTCGACACGACCCCTCTGACCGCAGATCTGGAAATTGTCGGTGCCCCGCGCCTGCGCTTGAAGCTGAGTGTCGACAAGACACAAGCCCAGATTGCCGTTCGGCTGAACCACATACACCCCGACGGAGCTGCGACTCGGATCACCTATGGTGTATTGAATCTGACCCATACGGAGGGGCATTCCTCCCCCAAAACGTTGATACCCGGACAGGTCTACGACATCGAAGTGGTGCTGGACCACGTCGCCTACCGGGTTCCCAAGGACCACAGCCTGCGCGTTGCCGTCTCAAGCGCCTATTGGCCGCTGATCTGGCCTTCGCCGGAAACAGCGGAGCTCCACCTGACAGGCGGCACGTTCACGATCCCCCAGCGCGACAGGTCGGATCGGGATGAATGGCAATTTGCCCAGCCCGATGCGGACTCTCCGTGGCAAGTGACCCAATTGCGAGAGGCGACCCATGCGCGGCGCGTCGAAACAGACATGACGACCGGCGTCATCGATCTGGTCATCGAAGATGATTTCGGCCTGGTCGAAGACGCGGATCATGGTCTGGTCAGCGGCGGAACCGCTTTTGAACGGTGGTCCATCCATCCGGACGATCCGCTGAGCGCGCGCGGCCGCTGCGAATGGGTACAAGAGACCCGGCGCGACGGCATCCAACTGCGAACCGAGGCCAATTGCGAGATGTGGTCGGACCGATCCAACTTTCATCTGCGCGCGACGCTTGATGCCTTTGAAAACGATGTGAAGATTTTTTCCAAAACCGTGGAGGACACCATACCTCGTGATCAGATGTGATTTTGCTGGTGGCAAGTCCCCGAGATTTGACCTTGCCCGCCGCGACGAAATGCGCCAACGTTGACTCATGCGTCAATAAAAAGCCCGTAAAACGGGCACACAAAACACTCAACTGGGAGATATCCGAATGAACGAACAACTCACTCACATGGCCAGCCAAGTGACCGCCGGGAAACTGACCCGACGTGAATTCATGGGGAAGGCAGCCGCATTGGGTGTATCGGCTGCCATGGCCAGCACCGTCTTCGCCGACGCGGCCCGCGCCGCTGGCGCCAAGAAAGGTGGCGATCTGAAACTGGGCCTGCAGGGCGGTGAATCCACGAACTCGCTGGACCCGGCCACCTATGCCAGCTCGGTTCCGTTCCAGAACGGCAAGCAGTTCGGTGACCAACTGGTCGAAGTCGCCCCCGACGGCACGATCGAGCCGCGCCTTGCCGAAAGCGTTGAAGGCAGCGCCGATGCCAAGGTGTGGACGTTCAAACTGCGTCAGGGGGTCGAGTTCCACAACGGCAAGACCATGACCAGCGAGGACGTGCTGAAAACGATGCAGCGCCACTCGAACGAAGATTCGAAGTCGGGCGCGTTGGGCATCATGAAGGGCATCGAGTCGATGAAGGCCGATGGCGAATATTTTCAGGTCACCCTGAACGAGCCGAACGCCGATCTGCCTTACCTGATGGCCGACTATCACCTGATCATCCAGCCGGACGGCGGAATGGACAACCCGGGCGCCGGTATCGGCACCGGTCCGTACAAGCTCGAAGCGGACGAACCCGGTGTGCGCCACCTGTTCACCAAATTCGAAAACCACTGGAACCCGGATTTCGGCAACTTTGACAGCGTCGAAGTTGTGGTCATCAACGATGCCACGGCCCGGACGGCTGCGCTGCAGTCGGGTCAGGTCCACGCGATCAACCGGGTTGAGCCCAAGGTTGCCGACCTCTTGGGTCGTGCGCCCAACCTGACCGTACATTCCACAGCAGGTCGCGGCCACTACGTGTTCATCATGCATTGTGACACGGCGCCGTTCGACAGCAACGAGCTGCGGACCGCTCTGAAATATGCGATCAACCGCGAAGAGCTGGTCGAGAAGGTACTGCGCGGCTATGGCTCGGTCGGGAATGACATGCCGATCAACGCAGCATACCCGCTGTTCGATGAGACGATCCCGCAGCGTGAGTTCAGCGTCGAAAAAGCCGCGGAACACTACAAGAAGTCCGGTCATGACGGGTCGCCCATCATCCTGCGTGTGGCCGACGGAGCCTTCCCTGGCGCCGTCGATGCCGCAGCCCTGTTCCAGCAGACCGCCCAGCAGGCCGGCATCCCGCTTGAGATCAAGCGCGAGCCGAATGATGGCTACTGGTCCGAAGTCTGGAACGTACAGCCGTTCTGCGCGTCCTACTGGGGCGGCCGTCCGGTGCAGGACCAGATGTACGCAACTGCCTACCTGTCCACCGCCGACTGGAACGACACCCGGTTCAAGGTCAAAGAGTTCGACGACCTGCTGTTTGCCGCGCGTGCCGAGCTGGATCCGGCAAAGCGCAAGGCCATCTACAGCCAGATGGGCATGATGGTCCGTGACCAGGGCGGCCTGATCTGCCCGATGTTCAACGACTTTGTCGAAGGCATCAGCAACCAGCTGGATGGCTGGGAGACTGATCCGACCCAAGAGATGATGAACGGCAACATGTCCCGCAAGATGTGGTTCGTCTAACTCGGATCGACAGGTATGCATCCTATCATCAAACTGGTTTCCCAGCGCCTGGCGCTGGGATTCCTCTTGCTGTTTGGCGCTTCGGCCCTGATTTTCGGGTTGACCGAGGCCCTACCCGGAGACGCCGCGCAAGCCGTCCTGGGGCAGTCCGCCACCCCTGAATCCCTTGCCAACCTCCGTGAGGAGATGGGGCTGAACCGTCCCGCCTTGACCCGGTATTTCGAATGGCTTGGCGGAATTGTCCAAGGTGACATGGGCACGTCCCTGACCAACAAGCTGGACATCGCCGAGTCGGTCAGCAACCGATTGGGCAATACGTTGTTTCTTGCCTTCTGGGCGGCCATCGTCTCGGTGCCCCTTGCAATTTTTCTTGGCCTCGTCGCGGTACGCTACCGCAACCGCTGGCCCGACAAGCTGATCTCAGCCGTTACTCTGACGACAATCTCGATCCCGGAATTCCTGATCGGCTACGTCCTTGTCTATTTCATCGCGGTCAAGCTGGGCATGTTCTCGCCGCTGGCGATGATCAATGACAGCATGTCCTTTTGGCAAAAGCTGAACTCGATCGCGCTGCCCGTCATCGTGCTGACCATGGTGGTTCTGGCGCATATGATGCGCATGACTCGCGCGGCGATCCTGAACGTGATGCAGTCGGCCTATGTCGAAACGGCCGAACTGAAGGGCCTGAGCAACTTCAAGGTCATCTGGCGCCATGCCTTCCCGAACGCCATCGCCCCCATCGTGAACGTGGTGATGCTGAACCTGGCCTATCTGGTCGTGGGTGTCGTCGTGGTCGAGGTGGTGTTCGTCTATCCCGGCATGGGACAGTACCTTGTGGATCACGTGACCAAACGCGACGTGCCGGTGGTTCTGGCCTGCGGGGTCATCTTTGCCGCCATCTATATCGGGCTGAACATGGTTGCCGACATCGTCGCGATCCTGGCCAACCCAAGGCTGAGGCACCCGAAATGAAGAACATCCCAATCTCTGCAATGATCGGGCTGGCCTTCACCGCCCTGTATTTCATCGTCGCCGTCTTTGCGCCCTTCCTGGCGCCCTACGGCATGGCCGAGGTGGTCGGCGACGTGTGGGAGCCCTCGAGTTCGCAATTCTGGCTGGGCACCGACAATATCGGCCGCGATCTTCTCAGCCGAATGATCTATGGCGGGCGCACCACGATCTTCATCGCCACCGCCGCCACCATCCTCAGCTTCGTCACCGGTTCGATCCTGGGCTTTCTGGCGGCCGTGCTGGGAGGCTGGGCCGATCAGGTGATGTCGCGGACCGTGGACCTGATCATGTCGATCCCGTCGCTGATCACGGCGCTGGTGGTTCTGGCGATGGTGCCGGTCACCATCCCGGTTCTGATCGTGGTCATGGGCCTGCTGGACGCCACCCGCGTCTATCGTCTGGCCCGGGCCGTGGCCGTTGACATCGAGGTCATGGACTATGTCGAGGCCGCCAAGCTGCGCGGCGAGGGCCGCGGCTGGATCATCTTCCGCGAGATCCTGCCCAACGCGCTGTCCCCGCTGGTGGCCGAACTGGGCCTGCGCTTCATCTTCATGGTGCTGTTCGTCTCGACCCTGTCGTTCCTGGGCCTGGGCGTTCAACCTCCGCTGGCCGATTGGGGCGGTATCGTGAAAGAAAACAAGGACGGCATCGTCTATGGCATCGGCGCGGCGCTGTACCCGGCGGTGGCCATCGCCACGCTGGCCATCTCGGTCAACCTGGTGGCCGACTGGATCCTGAACCGCACCACATCGCTGAAAGGAGGCCGGGGATGAGCGATACCCTTCTCAAGGTCCGTGACCTCAAGATCGGCGCAACCGTCTACCCGCCGGGCGAAAAGCCCCGCGACATCGAAATCGTGCACGGGGTCAGCTTTGACCTCGAGCGCGGCAAGGTGCTGGGGCTGATCGGGGAATCCGGTGCGGGCAAATCGACCATCGGGCTGGCATCGATGGCTTATGGCCGGGGCGGCGTTAAGATCACCGGCGGTGAGGTCTGGGTGAACGGGCGCGACATCCTCAAGACGTCGCTGTCGGATATCCGCAAACTGCGCGGCGGCGAGGTGACCTATGTGTCGCAATCGGCGGCGGCGTCCTTCAATCCCGCCAAGAAGATCATGGATCAGGTGGTCGAAGCCGCGGTCGAGCAGAAGAAGTTCAGCCGCAAAGAGGCCGAGGCCCGTGCGCGTGAGCTGTTCGCCAAGCTGGGCCTTCCCGACCCGGACAACATCGGCAACCGCTATCCGCATCAGGTCTCGGGCGGGCAGCTGCAGCGTTGCATGACGGCGCTGGCGCTGTGCCCCGAGCCGGATCTGGTGGTGTTCGACGAACCCACGACCGCGCTCGACGTGACCACCCAGATCGACGTCCTGATGGCGATCAAAGAGGCCATCCGCGACACCGGCGTGGCCGCGCTGTACATCACCCACGATCTGGCGGTAGTGGCGCAGGTCAGCGATGACATCATGGTGCTGCGCATGGGCGACACGGTCGAGTACGGCACCACCGACCAGATCATCAACAACCCGCAGGAAGAGTACACGCAGGCGCTGGTCTCGGTCCGTTCGATCGAACACGAGGAAAAACAGCCTACGCCCGAACCCGTGCTGCAGGTCGATGGCATCACGGCCCGCTACAAGGGGCTGAACTTCGACGTGCTGCACAACGTCAATGTCGAGCTTCATCCGGGGCAGACTCTGGCGGTCGTGGGGGAATCGGGGTCGGGCAAGTCCACACTGGCCCGGGTGATCACCGGCCTGCTGCCCCCGCGCGACGGCGAGATCACCTTTGCCGGGCGCAAGCTCAGCCCCGATCTGGCCGGACGCTCGCGCGAGGACCTGCGCGAGTTGCAGATGATCTACCAGATGGCCGATGTTGCGATGAACCCGCGCCAGACGGTGGGTACAATTATCGGCCGGCCGCTCGAGTTCTACTTCAACATGCGCGGCACCGAGAAGCGCAAGCGCATCGTTGAACTGCTGGACGAGATCGAACTGGGCGAAAGTTTCATCGACCGGTACCCGGCCGAGCTGTCCGGCGGTCAGAAACAGCGTGTGTGCATCGCCCGCGCGCTGGCGGCCAAGCCCAGGATGATCATCTGTGACGAGGTCACCTCGGCGCTGGATCCGCTGGTGGCGGACGGCATCCTCAAGCTGTTGCTGGACCTGCAGAAGATCGAGGACGTGGCCTATCTGTTCATCACCCATGACCTAGCGACGGTGCGCGCGATCAGCGACAGCATCGCCGTGATGTATCAGGGACGCGTGGTTCGCTATGGGCCCAAATCGCAGGTGCTGAGCCCACCGTTCGACGACTATACCGACCTGCTGCTCAGTTCGGTGCCGGAAATGCATCTGGGCTGGCTGGAAGAGGTCGTGGCCCACCGCAAGATGGAGAGCGCCGGCAACTGATGCCGCTGGCTGTGCAAGCCGACAAAACACTCTGAAATCCCGACACTTTGTTTCTATCGAAGTGTCGGGATTTTCTCATTCCGGGCGGGAACAGGCAGCCTTGGCTGAGCGAATCTCCTAGGGTGGGCCCAACAAGTGATCCAACACGAGGGCCATGCGATGGACCGCAAGCTTCTGCTCATCATTCTCGACGGGGTTCCCTGGCGCAATTTCCGCCGGCTATTCGGCAACTTCGAGGGCTGGGTCGACAGCGGCGAAGCGCGGGTTTGGAAGCTGCGTTCGGTGCTGCCTTCGATCTCGGCCAGCTGCTATGCCTCGATCCACACGGGCGTGACACCGCAGGAGCATGGCTGCACCGGAAACGGCAACGTGTTCCGTCTGGACCACAAGGACATCTTCAGCCAGGTGCGCGAGGCCGGCGGCGTGACCGGGGCGGTGACCCACAGCTTCTGGTCGCAGTTCTTCAACCGCCACCCTTTCGACTATGTGCGCGACATCGAATACGACGAGCCGGACAGCGCCACCATCAACCACGGCCGCTTCCACTCGATGACGGGCTATGGCAAGGCCAACCAGATGACGCCGTCCGATGTCGACCTGTTCGCGACCCTGACCAACCTGTGCCTGCGGTTCGGGCTGGATTACGGCATTCTCCATACCTGTACGCTCGACAGCATGGGCCACCGCTTCTACCACGAATGTGAAGAGATGGATCACGCCTGCTTCGTCATGGACGAGATGCTGGCCCCTTTCATCCCCCGCTGGCGGCAGTTGGGATACGAGGTGATCGTGACCGCCGATCACGGCCAGGACGAGCGCGGCCACCACGGCGGGCGCAGCGCGCTGCAGCAGGAAACGGCGCTGTACTACTTCGGCGATGCCGAGGGTCCCGATGCGGAAACGGTCATTGACCAATTACAGTTGGCGCCCACGATCCTGACCCGCATGGGCGCACCGGTGGCCGAGACGATGAAGGCCAGGCCGTTCCTGCGCTGAGCGCGGTCAGTCGTAGTTCCACAACCCCTGCCCCAGCGCCTCGACCGCGATCGAGATCCGTTCGAAGCTGTCGGCGGCGCGGGTCACCGAATGGCGGGCGCGCAGGTAGCCATGCACGAGGCCGGCCTCGTTGATCCAATGCGCCTGCCCGCCGGCGGCGGTGATTTTGGCGCAGTACGCGGCTCCGTCATCACGCAGGGGATCGCAGTCGGCGGTCACCACCACCGTCGGCTGCAGCCCGGAAAAGTCTGTATCGTGCAGCGGGGCGAATGTGGGGTCATGTTCCGGGACGGCGCCGCCACACCGGACTTTTTCATAGAACAGGACCTCGTCGCGCGTCAGCATCGGGGCGTGGGCGTGTTCGATATACGATCCCTGGTTCGGGTCGCCACCCAAACCGGGATAGATCAGAACCTGCCCCAGGATGTTCCCGATGCGCCCGCGCGCGTGATGGGCGACGGCTGCGGCCAGGCTTCCGCCCGCGCTGTCCCCGGCCAGAACCAGCGGATCGCCGAATTCGGATTCCACCCAGTTCACCGCGGTCCAGCAATCCTGGAACTGCGCCGGATGAACATGTTCAGGACACAGGCGGTAGTCGGCCGCCACCACCCGATAGCCGGTTTGGGCGCACAGTTCGGCGCAGACGTCATCGTGGCTGTCCAGCCCGCCCACGACGAACCCGCCGCCATGCATGTAGACGACGGTTCGGGTGGGATCTCCGCAGGAATAGATGCGCACCCCGACCCCATCGGCCGAGCTGTCCCGCGTTTCGACGCCCGGTGGACGCGGCTGCCGAAACGCGCGGCACATGTCGTCATAGACGCGGCGCTGGTCCTCGATGGACCGATCCACCGCGTCTTCGGGATAGCTTTCGGCGGTGCGCCGGATGAACGCCCAGGTCTCCTCGTCGATCAGACGTTCATAATCCATTGCCCCTCCGGATCAGTCGGCCCATTCCCACGGCCGGGTGAAGTTGCCCAGCACCTGGTTCACATCGTCCTCGGATGCGCCGTTCGCGTCAAGCTGCGCGACAAGGCCGCGCTTTTTGTCGTCGATGACCGACACGACTCGCGCCGGTACGCCGGCGGTTTCCAACGCCTGGTTGTAGACCCGCGTGATCGCCTGTTTGCGCAGCTCGGGCTTGAAGACCTTGCCCACCGCCGTCTTCGGCAGTTCGGGCAGAATGGTCATGTGCTTGGGATGCGCCGCGCGTTCGTGCACGTGCACCTTGCAGTATTCCAGCAGTTCTTCCTCGGTCACGCTGGCGCCTTCGACCAGTTCGACAAAGGCACAGGGAACCTCGCCCGCATGGGCGTCGGGCTGGCCGATGGCACCGGCAAAGGCCACCGCGTCATGGCCCAGCAAGGCCTCTTCGATCTCGGCCGGGTCGATATTGTGGCCGCCGCGAATGATCAGATCCTTGGCCCGGCCCGTGATCCACAGATACCCGTCCGCATCGAACCGGCCCAGGTCGCCGGTGCGCAGGTACTTGTCGAAATAGTAGAGATCGACGTTTTTGTCCTCCTCGGTATAGGTGTTCCCGGCATAGACACCCGGGTTCGACACGCAGATTTCGCCCACTTCGTCCACCGCGCATTCCTTGGGCCCGTCGGGGCTGTCGCGCAGGATCTTGACGTCGGTGTACGGGAACGGAATCCCGATCGAGCCGATCTTCTTCTCGCCATCCACCGGGTTGCAGGACACCAGGCAGGTGGCCTCGGTCAGGCCATAACCTTCGACGATGGTCACACCGGTCGCTTTCTCGAACCGGCGGAACAGTTCGACCGGCAGCGGAGCCGAACCCGAGAAGGCCGTCTTGACGGTCGAGATGTCGGCATCAACCGGGCGCTGCATCTTGGCCGAGATCGCCGTGGGCACGGTGATGATGAACGAAACCTTCCAGCGCTCGATCAGCTTCCAGAAGTTGTCGAACACGCCGTCGCCGCGATACCCGGCGGGGGTCGGGAACACCACATGGGCGCCCGACGACACCGCCGCCATCACGATCACATGGCAGGCAAAGACGTGGAACATCGGCAGCGGGCACATGATCACGTCCTCTTCCGAGAACAGCAGCGTGTGGCCCAGCCACCCATTGTAGATCATGCCGGAATATTTGTGCTGCGCGACCTTGGGCATACCTGTGGTGCCGCCGGTATGGAAATAGCAGGCAACCCGGTCCTCTTTGCTGTCCTCGAAGGTCAGCGTGGTGGGTTGCTTCGCCAGTTCCTTGTTGAAATCCAGATAATCGGCGTGGGCCAGATGCTCTTTGTCGGCCATCTTGGGCCGGACCAAAGGCACGATCCACGATTTCGGCGGCGTCAGGTACCGGTTCAGGTCAATCTCCAACACGGTGTTGACACCCGGCGCGTGGCGCACGGCCTCGGCGACCTTCTGCGCGACGTCCGTTTTCGGGAATGGCTTCAGCGTGACCACGACCTTGGCCTTGGTCTCACGCAGGATCGACGCGATCTGCTCTGGCTCGAGCAGCGGGTTGATCGGGTTCACGATCCCGGCCACCGCGCCGCCCATCATGGTGACCAGCGTCTCGTTGCAGTTGGGCAGCACATAGGCCACCACGTCGTTTTCCTTGACCCCCAAAGAGCGGAACAGGTTGGCCGCCTGGTTCGTCTTGGTCAGCAGTTGCGACCATGTCAGGGTTTCGGCCTTGTCCTTGGGGCCGGACAGGATCTGGAAACTGATCGCGTTGCGATCCGGGAACTTGGCGGCCGTCCGCGAGAGCAGTTGATGGAACGTGACGGGGACGTCGCGGTCCTCCCACGGCATTTCCTGCTCCATTCTCAGTTTGTCTTCCTTGCCCACAAAGGCCATGTGGTTCCTCCCCTTTTTTACCCTGCATTTTTGCAGGCTGTCTTGCGTCCAAGATGTAAGCAAATGCAGCCCTGCGCAAGCGAGGGCTTACCCTCGGGCAAGGGGAAAAAGTAGAATGACGCTACGGCGGTTCGCGAAATGCCCGCGCGTCACTTCACTCGGCGGCCACACCATCGGTGAACTGGAGACGCGCCAGACGCGCATAAAGCCCATCTTGCGCCACCAGATCGTCATGGGTGCCCTGCGCCACGATCCGGCCGTTCTCCATCACCACGATGCGATCGGCCTTTTTCACGGTGGCCAGACGGTGCGCCACGATCAGGGTGGTGCGCCCGGCGCGCATCTGGTCGACAGCGGCCTGAACGGCGCGCTCGCTCTCGGCGTCCAGCGCCGAGGTCGCCTCGTCCAGCAGCAGAACCGGAGCGTCGCGCAAAATCGCCCGCGCGATGGCGATGCGCTGTTTCTGACCGCCCGACAGCATCACGCCGCGTTCGCCGACGAAACTGTCATAGCCTTCGGGCAGGGCCGAGATGAAGTCATGCGCCGCGGCGGCACGGGCCGCGGCCTCGACCTCGGCATCCGAGGCGTCCAGCCGTCCGAACCGGATGTTTTCGCGCGCCGAGGCCGCAAAGATCACCGGATCCTGCGGAACCAGCGCCATGTGCTGCCGGAAATCCGAGCGGCGCATGTCGCCCAGATCGATCCCGTCCAGGCTGACCTGACCGGCCTCGGGGTCATAGAACCGCTGGATCAACTGGATCACGGTCGTCTTGCCCGCGCCCGAGGGTCCGACGAAGGCCACGGTCTCGCCCGGGTTCACTGTCAGCGACAGGTCGTCCAGTGCCAGAACGTCGGGCCGGGCCGGGTAGCGGAAGGTGACGTTGTCAAAGGTGATCTGTCCCTTGACCGGCTGCGGCAGCGCCTTGGGTTGTGTCGGGTCGTTGACCGTATCTTCGGCGTTCAGCAACTCGACCAGCCGCTCGGTGGCGCCTGCGGCACGCTGCAGCTCGCTCCAGATTTCGGAAAGGGCGGCTACGGACCCGGCCATGATGATCGAATAGATCACGAACTGGATCAGCACGCCTTCGGTCATCACGCCGTTGCGCACATCGTTCGCCCCCATCCACAAAACTCCGACGATCCCCGAGAAAACCAGAAAGATCACGATCACCGTCAGAACCGCCCGCGTCTGGATACGGCGCAGGGACACATGGTACGAGGTCTCGGTCATGTCACCGAACTGGCGGCGGCTGGCGTCCTCATGGGTGAACGCCTGTACGGTCTGAACGGCGCCCAGCGCCTCGCCCGCATTGCCCGACGAGGCGGCGATCCAATCCTGGTTTTCGCGGCTGATGACCCTCAGCCGACGCCCGAGAACCAGGATCGGCACCACCACCACCGGGATCAGCAGCAGAACCAGCCCGGTCAGCTTTGCCGAGGTCAGCAACATCAGCACAAGCCCGCCGATGAACATCAGGAAATTCCGCAATGCGATCGACACCGACGACCCCAGAACGGATTGGATCAGCGTGGTGTCCGTGGTGATACGGCTCAGGACCTCACCGGTCATGATGCGTTCGTAGAACGCAGGGCTCATGCCGATGACGCGGTCAAACACGGCTTTGCGGATGTCAGCCACCACACGTTCACCCAACCGGGTCACCAGCATGTACCGGATACCCGTTCCCACCGCCAGCACCGCCGCGATGCCCAGCGCCGCCAGGAAATACCAATCGAGCAGTTCACCGTCTTCGATGCGGAAGTTGTCGACCACGCGCCGCACCGCCAAAGGCAAGGTCAGGGTCATGCTGGCCGTCAGAACCAGCGCCAGCGTCGCCCCAAGCATCAGCAGCCGATAAGGTTTCATGAACGGCCACAAAGAGGCCAGCACGCCCAGCTTCCGGGATCCGGGTCGATCTTCATGAGCACCGGGCGCCTGCACGTTTGCTTGGTTGGCGGAGCGTGTTCTTGCCATGCCTGACCCTTTTTACCTTCTGGGACTCGCGATACGGCTTCTTGGCGGCGCAGGCGCGCCGGGTCAAGGAGACTGCGCGCAATAGCACCCCGACAAGGGCTTTTTGACGCAACTTATTCCGGAGAGTTTGGAGCGGGTAGACGGAATCGAACCGACATAGCCTGCTTGGAAGGCAGGGGCTTTACCATTAAGCTATACCCGCTTGGTGAAGGGCTGAGTAGTCCATGCCCGGGCCGTCGTCAAGAACCGAAATCCACCTACGCATCGCTTTTGCGACTGCCTGCTTGCGGTCAACCATTGCAGACTGCGCGGCCAACCGCCCATCGCTCTGAATTGCACTTGTTTTGGGGTCGCGCACTGGCGCAGCATACGATTGCAGTGCTTGCCGTTCGCGAAAACCTGCCTAGCGTGTGTACCGCCCCAAACGGTTAATGGGGTTGTTAAGTACCTGTAACAATCAGTTCCTAAATCCGTTTCACAAATTCATTCCGACAGCGAGGAATCATCCAATGAAAGACGTTGATCCAGCCACCCTTTCCGCCGACGATTGGGACGAACTGCATTTTCCCCGCCCCGACGAAAACGACTTTGACCGCGTCGTCGAAAGCGCCCTGTCGCGACGCGGCTTTCTGGGCGGAGTGTTGGCCTTCGGGTCGGGCGCTGCGGCCATGGGCAGCGGTCTGCTGGGGTCGACCTCAGCCTACGCACAGACCGCTTCTCGTTTTGCGTTCACTCCGATCGCGGCCCAGACCGATGGCACCGTGCATGTACCCGAGGGGTATGAATGGAAAGTCCTCATGCGCTGGGGCGATCCGCTGTTCTCCGAGGCTGACGGGTATGACATCACCGATGGTGGACCGGTCGAGAACTCGGACAAGGTATTTGGCGAAAACACTGATGGTATGGAAACCTTCTCGTTCCAAGGGCACCAGTTGATTGCCATCAATCACGAGTATCCCAACCGCAAAATCAACCTGCCCGCAGCGCAGGAAGGTGTACCCGCAAACGCGGATGACGTTCGAAAGTTGCAGAACCTGCAGGGTGTGACGGTGATGGAAATTGCCGAAACCCCGGATGGCTGGACCGTGGTCAAGGACAGCCCTTTCAATCGCCGCATTCACCACAACACCCCCATGAAGATCGTGGGGCCGGCAGCTGGCCACGACCTGCTGAAGACCGAGGCCGATCCGACCGGCACAACGTCGCTGGGCACGATGAACAATTGCGGGTCGGGCAAGACACCTTGGGGCACCTACCTGACCTGCGAAGAGAACTTCAACGGCTACTTCGGCTCCAGCAACGAAAGCGCGACATATACTCCAAAGGTCGCGGATGGCTTCAAGCGATACGGCATCAAGGCCGAAAGCTGGAACGGGTACGAGTTGTTCGATCCGCGGTTTGACACCTCGAAGAACCCCAACGAACCACATCGCGTCGGCTGGGTGGTCGAAATCGACCCGACCGATCCCAACAGCACCCCGGTCAAGCATACCGGACTTGGGCGGTTCAAACATGAAAACGCCGCGGTCGAGTTGGCCAAGGATGGTCGCATTGTCGTCTATATGGGCGATGATGAGCGGGGCGAATACCTGTACAAATTCGTCTCGAACGGCGTCTACACCCCCGGCGGGGATACCGAAGGTCTGCTGGATGACGGCACGCTGTATGTTGCCAGATTCAACGACGACATGTCCGGTGAATGGGTGCCGCTGACACCGGAAACCACCGGCATGGACGAAGCCGAGATTCTGATCTTTGCCCGCATCGCGGCGTCTGAGGCCGGTGGAACCACGATGGACCGACCGGAATGGGTTGCAACCAGCCCGGTTCTTGCCGAGGCCTATTGCTGCCTGACCAACAACAAGAACCGTGGCGTCAAACCCAACGCGGGTGGCGATGATACTTCGGTCAATGGCCCCAACCCTCGGGAAACCAACAAATACGGGCAGATTGTTCGCTGGCGGCCAGCCAACCAGGATCATGCAGAAACGGCGTTTCAGTGGGATCTGTACGTCATGGCCGGCAATCCGACAGTGCATTCCGATGCGTATGCCGGGTCCGAGAACGTAAACGAAGGCAACCTGTTCAACTCGCCCGACGGGATGATGATCGACAGCACCGGTGTGGTCTGGATCCAGACCGACGGGAACGACGACAACGAAGGCGATTTTGCAGGCCATGGCAACAACCAGATGCTGGCCGGCGACCCGATCACGGGTGAAATTGTTCGCTTCATGACCGGCCCGAACGGCTGCGAGGTGACCGGTCTGACATGGTCGGCCGACCGCCGGACCATGTTTGTAGGCATCCAGCACCCCGGTGGATCCTGGCCAGATGGGGGCACGCCGCGTTCCTCGATCATCGCGATCAAACGCAAGGATAACGGACTGGTCGGCTGAACCGTCTTACCTCAGCGATCACCCCCGGCGAAGCGTCGGGGGTGACAGCGCTGTTCAGAGTTCTTGGCCCGGCATCGCCAAAGGCCCACCATCGGCTGCAAGGTGACGCTCGGGCAGCCACGGGTTCAGTTCCAGCGCCTCTGCCAGAGCAACGCGGGCTTCTTCCATTCTCTGCAGACCCATGAGGGTCAGAGCACGACCGCTCATCGCTGCGATATGGTTCGGCGACAGTTCCAGCGCGCGGTCCAGATCGGTCAGGGCCGACTCAAAATCCTGCCGCAGGAAATTCACGAATGCGCGCTGGTTGTAGCCCTCGGCATACTCGGGGCAATACGCAATCAAACGATCGAAATCCTGAAGCGCGCCCAACAGATCCCAGGCATTTCGTCTGGACATGCCCTGATCCAATACGGTCTGCGCGGCCTCGTCAGGTGCGTCGGCCCACAGCTCCCACATCTGGTTCGAGATCTCGCGCGCGGCCATCTCGGTCTCGGCCTGCTGGATCTGACCGATAAGTTCACCCAGCCGGGCGGCGTGATCGGGCGCAGGCGGGCAGGTCTCAGCAATTGCCGGGATCCCAACGCCCGCGCTCAGAACTGCGGAAAGAATAAGGTGTCTCATAGTTCAATGGTGACGCGGATCGCCCTTTCGTCAACCCGCGCCATCGATGGCATCGGCCAGCCCGGTCTCTTTCACCGCCTCCATCGCCACGAAGGTTGAGGTGCTGGCCACATGCGGCAGCGACGAAATCTTTTCGGCCAGAACCGCGCGATATTCCGTCATCGACCCGGTCCGCACCTTCAGCAGATAGTCGAAATTCGACGCGATCATATGCGCTTGTTCGATCTCGGGCACTTTGCGGACAGCCGCGTTGAACTCGGCCAGCGCCTTTTCCCGCGTGTCGGTCAGGCGCACCTCGACAAAGGCCACATGGTCCAGCCCTAGGCGGATCGGATCCAGCATGGCGCGATAGCCGGTGATGACCCCCTCGGACTCGAGCCGTTTCAGCCGCGCCTGTGTCGGCGATTTCGACAGCCCGATCCGCCGAGCCAGATCAGCGACCGAGATCCGCCCGTCCTCAGCCACGATGGACAGAATCGCGCGGTCAAACCGGTCCAAACCCGGAAAGTCGTTTCGCATCGCATTTGATCCAAAATTCAGGACATCGGGTGCCAGATATTTCATTTTCGGTCCGTTGTCCCGCAAAATCGCAAGTATACTGCGTGAAAGACCGGAGGACACATGACCCACAGCCTGCGCCACACCATCGATTCCATGACCTACGCGGACCAGACCGCATTGCTGAACTCCCTGACCGATCAGGCCGCCCTGACCCAAGGGGACCGCACCGCCATCTGCGAGGCGGCCGCGCAACTGGTGCGCGACATCCGGTCCAGCACGTCGCCGGGGCTGATGGAAGTGTTTCTGGCGGAATACGGCCTGTCGACCGATGAAGGCATCGCGCTGATGTGTCTGGCCGAGGCACTGTTGCGGGTGCCCGACGCCGAAACCATCGACGCGCTGATCGAAGACAAGATCGCCCCTTCGGATTGGGGCAAGCATCTGGGCCACTCATCGTCGTCGCTTGTCAATGCCTCGACCTGGGCACTTATGCTGACGGGCAAGGTTCTGGACGAGGGCAAGGCCTCGCCGGTCAGTGCCCTGCGCGGCGCCATCAAGCGGCTGGGCGAGCCGGTGATCCGCACTGCGGTGGGCCGCGCGATGAAGGAAATGGGCCGTCAGTTCGTTCTGGGCGAAACCATCCAGTCCGCCATGAAGCGCGCCGCCGGGATGGAGGCCAAGGGCTATACCTATTCCTACGACATGCTGGGCGAGGCCGCCCGCACCGAGGCGGACGCCGCGCGCTATCACCTTTCCTATTCCCGTGCTATCGCGGCGATTGCCGATGCCTGCACGCAGGACGACATCCGCGCCAACCCCGGCATCTCGGTTAAATTGTCGGCGCTGCATCCGCGCTATGAGGTTGCGCAGGAACAGCGCGTGATGGACGAGCTGGTGCCGCGTCTGCGGGCGCTGGCGCTGTTGGCCAAAGCCGCCGGAATGGGCCTGAACGTCGACGCCGAAGAGGCTGACCGCCTGTCGCTGTCGCTGCAGGTGATCGAGGCGGTTCTGTCCGAGCCAGCGCTGGCCGGATGGGACGGGTTCGGCGTGGTGGTTCAGGCCTATGGCCCGCGTGCCGGGCTGGTGCTGGACACGCTTTATGATATGGCCGAGCGGTATGACCGCAAGCTGATGGTCCGTCTGGTCAAAGGCGCCTACTGGGACACCGAGATCAAGCGCGCGCAGGTCGAGGGCGTCGACGGCTTCCCGGTTTTCACCAACAAGGCGGCAACCGACATCTCTTACATCGCCAATGCTCGCAAGCTCTTGGGCATGACCGACCGGATCTATCCGCAATTCGCGACCCACAACGCCCACACGGTCAGCGCTATCCTGCACATGGCCGAGGGTCAACCCTTCGAGTTTCAGCGTCTGCACGGCATGGGTGAAACCCTGCACCAGATCGCCAAGGACCAACACAATACCCGCTGCCGCATCTATGCCCCGGTAGGTGCGCATCGCGACCTGCTGGCCTATCTGGTGCGGCGGCTGCTGGAAAACGGCGCCAACAGCTCGTTCGTCAACCAGATCGTGGACGAAAACGTGGCCCCCGAAGTGGTAGCCGCCGATCCGTTCGAGGCCGTGCGGAAACCTGCACGCCACATTCCAACCGGCCCCGAACTGTTTCAACCTGAACGACCAAACTCGCTAGGGTTCGACCTGCATCACACGCCGACATTGGACCGGATCGATGCCGCCCGCGACGCCTTGCGCGCGCATCACTGGTTCGCGCAGCCCCTTCTGGCCGGTGACGCAGCGCCCGAGGCCGAGGAACCTGTCATCAACCCCGCACTGCCCGAGGACCGGCCAGGCGCGGTCGCCCCGGCCAGCGCCGCGGATGTGGAGCTGGCGCTGGCCGCAGCTGCTCCGTGGCAGGCCCCAGCGGCCGAGCGCAGCCGCATTCTGAATGCCGCCGCCGACCTCTACGAGGAGCATTATGGCGAGCTTTTCGCCCTGTTGGCGCGCGAAGCCGGCAAGTCGCTGCCCGACGCGCTGGCCGAGCTGCGCGAAGCGGTGGACTTCCTCCGCTACTACGCCGCCAACATCCCCGACGCAGACCCGGCCGGGACCTTCACCTGCATCAGCCCGTGGAACTTCCCTCTGGCGATCTTCACGGGGCAAATCTCGGCTGCGCTTGCCGTGGGCAATGCGGTTCTGGCCAAACCCGCGCCGCAGACGCCGCTGATCGCGCACCGGGCAGTGCAGCTGCTGCACGAAGCCGGCGTGCCGCGCGATGCGCTGCAATTGCTGCCGGGCGGGCCATCGGTCGGGGCCGCGCTGACGTCGGATGCGCGCGTCTCGGGCGTGGCCTTCACCGGCTCGACCGCGACGGCGTTGAAAATCCGCGCTGCAATGGCCGAACACATGCGGCCCGGAACACCGCTGATCGCCGAAACCGGCGGGCTGAACGCGATGATCGTGGACAGCACCGCCCTGCCCGAACAAGCCGTGCAATCGATCATCGAAAGCGCCTTCCAGTCGGCGGGACAGCGGTGCTCGGCCCTGCGTTGTCTGTATCTGCAGGACGACATCGCCGACGACGTGCTGACCATGCTCAAGGGCGCGATGGACGCCCTGTCGGTGGGCGACCCGTGGCTGCTCTCGACCGATTGCGGCCCGGTGATCGACGAACAGGCCCGACAGGGCATCGCCGACCACGTCGCCAAGGCCCGCACCGAGGGTCGTGTGTTGAAGGAACTGGCGCTGCCGCCCCAGGGGATCTTCGTCGCGCCCACGCTGATCGAGGTCCCCGGCATCAATGCACTGGAACGCGAGATCTTCGGCCCGGCCCTGCACGTTGCCTGGTTCAAGTCACACGAGATCGACCAGGTGATTGCCGACATCAACGCCACCGGCTATGGCCTGACCTTCGGCCTGCACACCCGCATCGACGACCGGGTGCAGCACGTGACCGAGGCGATCCACGCCGGTAATATTTACGTGAACCGTAACCAGATCGGCGCGATCGTCGGCTCGCAGCCATTCGGCGGTGAAGGCCTGTCCGGCACCGGCCCCAAGGCGGGTGGCCCGAACTATCTGGCTCGTTTTTGCGCCCCGGACCGACAGGTCGTGGCCGCGGAATGGTCCGCCCCAGCCGACCTGCCGGCGCCGATCGGGCAGCCTGCCGCGCCGACGACCCGTTCGATGCCCGGACCGACCGGCGAATCGAACCGGCTGACCGAGTTTCCCCGCGCGCCGTTCCTGTGCCTGGGCCCCGGCCCCGAGGCGTCCAAGGCACAGGCAGACGCCATTCTCGCGCTTGGCGGCACCGCGATTCAGACCGAGGGCGCGCTTGACCTGCACCGGCTTGAGAACCTGCCGGGAATATCGGGGGTTCTGTGGTGGGGCGATGCGGACACCGCGCGTCAGATCGAGCGTCATCTGGCTCGGCGAGGCGGCCCCATCCTGCCGCTGATCCCCGGCTTGCCCGACCGGTCGCGGGTGATGGCCGAGCGCCATGTCTGCGTCGACACCACGGCCGCCGGAGGGAACGCCGCACTTCTGGGCGGTTCGGCATAAGCTGACTTGACGCTGGGCCGGGAAAAGCCCAGCGTCCCCCCATGTTTCCAATTCGAGACCACAACCCTTCGGGCCGCACACCCTATGTCGTCTATGCGCTGATCGCGGCGAATGTCCTGGTTTTCCTCAGCTATGTCGGAATCATGGACGATGCCCGGCTGATCAACCGGTTCTATTTCGACTATGCGATCATCCCCGCCCGCATCAGCGACGGCGTGGCGCTCGAGACGTTGGTGACGTCGATGTTCCTGCATGGCGGCTGGATGCATCTGATCGGCAACATGCTGTTCCTGTGGATCTTCGGCGACAACATGGAAGACGAGATGGGCCACCTGCCCTTCCTGCTGTTCTACATGGTCGCGGGTATCGGCGCCGGGCTGGTCCATATCGTTACGGCTCCCGGGTCGCTGGTACCCACCATCGGCGCGTCCGGCGCAATTGCCGCAGTGATGGGTGGGTACCTGCTGATGTTCCCAAAGGCGCGCGTCGATATCCTGCTAATTCTGATCATCTACTTCCGGGTCTTCACCATCCCGGCCTTCGTGATGCTGGGTGTCTGGCTGGGCATGCAGTTTCTGGGCAGCGTGTCCAGCAATCCTGACGCTGGCGGTGTGGCCTATTGGGCGCATACGGGCGGTTTCGTGATCGGTTTGGTTCTGTGTATCCCGATGTGGCTGAAACGTGGCGGACCAGCTTATTGGAACCGCACCCATGGTCACCCGCCGCATCCCGAACACCGCTACAAGCTCAGCCAGTCCCGCATACCAAGAGTGCCGCGCCGATGAGCCAAATGACCGCCACCTGCCATTGCGGCGCCGTGAAGATCGAGGCCGAGTTCCCCGGTGGCCTGTCCACGGCTGCCCGATGCGACTGTTCCTTCTGCATCCGCCGCGGGGCCGCCGCCGTGACCGCCATAACCGAGAGCCTGCGCATTCTTGAAGGCGCCGAGAACCTGAGCCTCTACACGTGGGGAAAGCATACGGCGAAACACTATTTCTGCAAGACCTGCGGGATATACGTTTATCACCAAAGACGCTCGGATCCGGCAGAGTGCGGCGTCAACCTTGGCTGCATTGAGGGCGCAAACCCCAGAACCCACGGGCCGATTCCCTGGAATGACGGGGTCAATCACCCCTCTGATCGATCTGACTGATCCGGAGTTTGACCACCGCTCAGCCGCGTGATCTCTTGCGCAGCCTGAACGACATAGGCGGCAAGCTCGGGTGCCCGGTCCGGACTGAATCGCGCGGTCGGCCCCGAGACAGAGATTCCGGCGCAAGGTTCCTGCTTGTCGTTGAAGATCGCGGCTCCGATGCAGGACATGCCCGCGTGACGCTCCTCTCGATCATAAGACCATCCACGCAGCCGCGTTTCGGTCAGATCCTCGCGCAAGGTATCCAACGTGGCGCAGGTGTTGGGCGTAAAAGGCACAAGCTGGGTGTCCGCCAACACCTTGGCCCGGGATGCCTCGGTCATAGCCGCCAGGATCGCTTTTCCCGTTCCCGAGGCATACATCGGCGTACGAGCGCCCGGCGGAAAGAACGCCCGGATCGGGTTCGATGTCTCGACTTGACCGACAAACACCACTTCCGACCCGTCGGGAACTGCCAGGTTCGCAGTCTCTCCGCTGTCCTGCATCAGGCGTCTAAGAACTGACCGGCCGATCTCGACAACGCTGTTGTGCCGCAGAAACGAAGCGCCTGTGCGATAGGCTTCGACTCCGATCATCCATTCCTGACGTTCTTCGCTGAAGCTGACGAACCCATGCTTTTGCAAGGTCGTCAGGATGCGATGCGTGGTTGCAGTAGGCACGTCGATCTCACGCGCGAGGTCGCTGAGCGCGGTGCGTTCAAGCCGTGCGACCGTGGTCAGGACCCCCAGCGCACGGTCCAACGCCTGCATGGTTCCGGCCGAGCTTTCCTTGAACAACGACTTGGGCCGTCCGCGCGGCCGCTTCTGGGCTGACATTGTGATTCTCCCTCATTTTGGCCGAACGGCCGTCTGGCTTTCTCAGCTGATCACAAACACTCAGCGAAATGAGAAAGTGAATATCCTGCATTTATGGCAGGTTACGCATTTTAACAAAATAATGAAAATATTTTTCAAGAAAATTGCATCACCGCCGACGCGGAGACAGACTTGGGGCAAAGCGGAGGACATGATGATGTCAAAACAGAACCCGGTCTTCATTCCCGGCCCGACGAATATCCCGGATCGCCTCCTGCGCGCGATGCAGGTCCAGACCATTGACCACCGCGCGCCGGATTTCGTTCAGGCCTTTGATCCGGTACTCGAGGGCCTCAAGCAGGTCTTCCGGTCGACCACGGGTCAGATTGTGACCTTTCCATCCAGCGGCACGGGTGGGTGGGAAGCTGCGATCAGCAACACACTGAGCCCGGGCGACAAGGTTCTTGTGGCCCGCCATGGCGTATTCAGCCATCGCTGGATCGACCTTTGCCAACGGCATGGGCTGGATGTGCAAGTCATCGATTGCCCTTGGGGCAGCGGAGCACCTGCCGATCGGTTTCAGTCGATCCTCGCCGACGACCGGAACCACGACATCCGGGCGGTTCTGGTGACGCACAATGAAACGGCCACCGGTGTGCGCTCGGATATCCAGTCGGTCCGATCAGCGATGGATGCCTCGGCGCACCCTGCCCTGCTGATGGTCGATTGCGTCAGTTCGCTGGCCTCGATGCCGTTCGAATTCGATGGCTGGGGCGTCGATATTGCGGTTTCGGGGTCGCAAAAGGGGTTCATGCTGGCCGCTGGAATGGCAATCCTGTGCGTCAGCCCCAAGGCGCTGGCGGCGATGGACGGTGCGCGGCTGCCCCGCACCTATTTCGACTTTCGGGACATGTTGAACGCCAATGCCTCGGGCGGGTTTCCATACACGCCGCCGTTGCAGTTGATCTGCGGGCTGCAGGAAAGCCTGTCCATTCTGTTTGACGAAGGCCTGGACAACGTCTACGCCCGTCACTTCCGTCTGGCTGAAGGCGTGCGTCGGGCCGTCGACGCGTGGGGATTGAACCTGGTCGCTCAATCGCCGGACCTCTACTCGGACACTGTCAGCGCAGTCTATGTACCCGATGGGTTCGACAGCAATGTCCTGACTAACCATACCTATGACACCTATGGAGTGTCCTTCGGGATCGGCCTGGGCCAATTGAACGGCAAGGCGTTTCGCATCGGGCACCTTGGCAGCCTGACGGACGTCATGGTTCTGTCCGGCCTCGCCACGATCGAGATGGCGATGGCCGATCTGAACTACCCGATACAACTGGGCAGCGGCGTGGCGGCAGCGCAGGAATACTTCCGTGCAAACGGCACCAACCGCTCGCGCGCTGCGGCTTGAGGAGATCGGTATGTTGGACACTCTTTCGGCTGCAGAGCTGACGATCGACGACATGCGCGCAGCGCATGAACGGATCAAACCACATATCCGGCGTACACCCGTTCAGTCGTCGGAGTATCTGAACGCACAAACCGGCGCACGGCTCTTTTTCAAGTGCGAGAACCTGCAGGAGGCCGGAGCCTTCAAGGTCCGCGGCGCCTGCAATGCGGTATTTGGACTGCCCGACGAGATCGCCGGCAAGGGCGTCTGCACCCACTCCAGCGGGAATCATGCACTGTCCCTGTCATATGCGGCCGGTCGGCGCGGCATTCCCTGCAACGTCGTCATGCCGCGCACCGCACCTCAGGCCAAAAAGGACGCGGTCCGCAGGTTTGGCGGCACGATCACCGAATGTGAGCCATCGACGTCATCGCGCGAAGCGACCTTTGCCCAGGTGCAGGCCAAAACGGGTGGCGAATTCGTGCACCCCTACAACGATACGCGTGTCATAGCAGGACAGGCCACGTGCTCGGCCGAGATGCTGGAACAAACAGGTGGGCTTGATGCCGTTATCGCTCCGATCGGCGGCGGCGGTATGGTGTCCGGCACGTGCCTGACAGTATCAAATCTGGCCCCTGATGTCGCGATCTATGCCGCGGAACCTCAGCAGGCTGATGACGCATACCGATCTTTCAAAGCCGGTCGGATCATCGCCGACGACGCACCCAAGACGGTGGCCGACGGCCTGCTGGTTCCGCTCAAGGAAAACACTTGGCACTTCGTGTCGCGGAACGTTGCCGACATCTTCACGGCCTCCGAAGACGAAATCGTGGCGGCCATGAAACTGGCCTGGAAACACCTGCGACTGGTGATTGAGCCATCTTCGGCCGTTCCGTTGGCAACCATTCTCAACAACCCCGAGGTTTTTCGAGGCAAACGCGTCGGCGTGATCCTGACCGGCGGCAATGTGGATTTGGACAAGCTGCCCTGGCTGGCCGGGCAAGGAGGAGAAGGATGAACAGACCCGTGAACATCGATCAATTGGACGTCGGCTTCGACATCCCCGCAGCAATCGGCATGGATGAGAGCGAAATCCAGACTCCTTGCCTGATACTGGACCTCGACGCGCTGGAGCGGAACATCCGCAAAATGGGCGACTACGCCAAAGCGCACGGCATGCGCCATCGGGTGCATGGCAAGATGCACAAGTCTGTGGACGTCGCGCGCCTGCAGGAAAAACTGGGCGGCGCAGTTGGTGTGTGCTGTCAGAAGGTCTCGGAGGCCGAGGTTTTTGCGCGTGGCGGGATCAAGGATATCCTTGTGTCCAACCAGGTGCGCGATCCGGCCAAAATTGACCGCTTGGCTCGGTTGCCGCAGCTGGGCGCGCGAACACTGGTCTGCGTGGACGACATCGAGAATGTGCCCGAGCTGTCCTCTGCGGCGCAGACCCACGGAACGCAGCTGGAGATCCTGGTCGAGATCGACTGCGGCGCGGGGCGCTGTGGCGTGACCAGTACGGCTGACGTCATTGCCATTGCCCGCGCAGTTGAGGCGGCACCGAACCTGAAGTTCACCGGCCTCCAAGCCTATCAGGGCGCGATGCAACATCTCGACAGCTATGACGCGCGAAAGGAAAAACTGGATGCAGCAATCGCCATGGTGCGGGACGCCGTCGACGGGTTGAAGGCGGACGGGATTGAGTGCGAACTGGTTTCGGGTGGTGGGACGGGATCCTATTACTTCGAAAGCAATTCGGGCGTTTACAACGAATTGCAGTGCGGGTCCTACGCGTTCATGGATGCCGACTATGGGCGGATTCTGGACCGGAATGGCCAAAGGATCGATCGGGGCGAATGGGAAAACGCCTTGTTCATACTCACCAGCGTCATGAGCCACGCCAAACCGGACAAGGCGATCTGTGACGCAGGGCTCAAGGCACAGTCGATCGACAGCGGTTTGCCGGTGATTTTTGGCCGCGATGATGTCGAATACCTGAAATGTTCGGACGAACACGGTGTGATCGGCGACCCCAACGGCGTGTTGCGGGTGAACGACAAGTTGCGTCTGGTCCCCGGGCACTGCGATCCGACCTGCAACGTGCACGACTGGTATGTCGGCGTGCGCAACGGAAGGGTCGAGACCCTGTGGCCGGTCTCTGCTCGCGGCAAGGCGTTTTGATCATGAGGGACGAGATGAACGCTGGAACCAATCTGATACAAATCGTTGGCGAAGACCTCTGCCGGCAATTGGTCAACCGCGGGCTGGCGTTTGACGCAATCCAAGACGTGTTCTCAGCGATGGCACGCGACGGAGCGCGCAACTTCCCCGTCATCCGCGAAGGGCTGGGTCATGCCGGCGCCGTATATGGGTTCAAATCCGGCTTTGACGCCGAAGCGCTGGTTCTGGGCGTCAAATCTGGCGGCTATTGGCCGGGTAACGCCGATCGCGGGCTGACCAACCACCAATCCACCGTCATCCTGTTCGATCCCGATACCGGACAGCCTTCCGCGCTGGTCGGTGGAAACTATCTTACGGCTATCCGCACGGCTGCGTCCTCTGCAGTGTCGATCGCGCACCTGGCCCGTAAGGACGCCAAGGTGCTTGGCATGGTCGGCGCGGGCCATCAATCGGCCTTTCAGTTGCGCGCCGCCGCCGAGCAGCGCGACTTTGAAAAGGTGGTGGCATGGAATCCCCATCCCGAAATGCTTCCGAAACTGGCCGCTGTCGCGCAGGACATCGGGCTGGATTTCGAATCCGTCTCGCAGCGGGAACTGGGGGCACAGGCCGACGTTATCATCACGATCACATCGGCGTTCGAACCGTTGTTGATGCGGGACTGGATCAATCCCGGAACGCATCTGGCCTGCATGGGCACCGACACGAAGGGCAAGATGGAAGTCGACCCCGAACTGGTTGCTTCGGCTCAGGTCTTCACCGACGAGGTTGCCCAGTCCGTCACCATCGGTGAGGCGCAACATGCCGTGGCTTCGGGCGCGCTGGATCCTGACGCCATCACGCCGATTGGAGCGGTGATCAATGGCGATCATCTCGGCCGGACAAAGGTTGATCAGATCACCCTGTTCGATGGGACCGGGGTCGGGTTGCAGGACCTGGCCGTGGCATCCGTGGCCGCGCGGCTGGCTTCCGAGGTCGGTTTGGCGAGTACTGTACGCCTTTGAAACAAAACGCGCGGCCAATTCGGCCGCGCGATCTTAGAAATTGGTTATGGTCGTTTCCGGCCGCCGTATTGACGGATCAGCCGCGGATCACCTTGGCGAACTGGTCGAAAATCGGTTCGTTGGCGCAGATGACTTCCCCGTCGGACAGAATGCTGCCTTCGGGGTTCAACGGTTGAACGAACCCACCCGCCTCTTTCACGATGATGATGCCAGCGGCCAGATCCCAGGCGTTCAGGCGACGCTCCCAGAAGCCTTCGTAGCGGCCAGCGGCAACATAGGCCATATCCAGCGCAGCTGCACCCCAGCGGCGCACACCCGCGCAGGCAGGCATCAGACGGGCCAGGTCCTGCAACGTGGCAGGCAGGTCCGAGCGGCCACCAAACGGCAAACCGGTCGAGAAGATCGATTCGATCATCCGGCTGCGGCTCGACACGCGGATACGCATGTCGTTCATCCAGGCACCCTCGCCCTTTTCGGCAAAGAACATCTCGTCCTTCGCAGGATCGTAGATGACGCCCGCGACGATCTTGCCCTTGTGTTCAAGGGCGATCGAAACCGCCCAGTGCGGCAGCCCGTGCAGGAAATTGGTCGTCCCGTCCAGAGGGTCAACGATCCAACGCCGGGTCGGGTCTTCGCCCTCGATCACACCACCTTCTTCAGCCAGCCAACCGTAGGTGGGACGCGCGCCCAGAAGTTCTTCTTTCAGAATGTTCTCGGCTGCAATGTCGGCCTTCGAGACGAAATCGCCCGCGCCCTTCATCGACACCTGCAGGTTCTCGACTTCGCGAAAGTCTTTTACCAGCGATCGACCCGCTTTGCGCGCGGCCTTGATCATGATGTTGAGATTTGCACTGCCAACCATAGTTCCGAGGCTCCTGTCCGGTCAAACCGCGCGTATACTGGCGCAACGCCCCCTTGCCAAGAGGAATGATGCGCATAGCAGCATGCCGTTTCCCGCGTGGCCAAAACCTTATTGCTGCTGCAGCTTGCGCGCCTCTAGGCTGGCCAGCTTGACCAATTCCTGCACAAAGGGTTTTTCCATGTCCTCGGTGCGCACTGCGGCATACAGCCGACGCGTGATGCCATCCTTGGTCAGCGGGCGGGTCACATAGTCCGAGTTGTACTTGACCTCGCGCACCACCCAGTCGGGCAGAACGGATATTCCACGGTTTGACGCCACAAGCAGCAGGATCACGGCGGTCAACTCGACTTGCCGGATCGCAGCAGGCTCAACGCGGGCCGGGATGAGAAGCTGGCTGAAGATATCAAGCCTCGTGCGTTCGACCGGATAGGTGATCAGCGTTTGACCGCGAAAATCCTCGGCCTCGATATACGCTTTCTCGGCAAGGGGGTGGGTCGAGGCGGCGACAAAGACAGGATTGTAGTCAAACAGCTCGATGAACTCGACGCCCGGCAGGTCTTCGGGGTCCGAGGAGACGACCAGATCAACCTCCTCCTTCTGCAGCGCGGGCAGCGCGTCAAAGGCCAGACCCGGCCGGATATCGACATCGACATCAGGCCACGACTTGCGGAAAGCCTCGAGCACCGGGAACAGCCACTCGAAACAGGCGTGGCACTCGATCGCGATGTGCATCCGTCCCGTGCGCCCATCGCGCAGCGAGGAAAACTCCTCCTGCATCGCTTCGACCTGCGGCAGAATCTGTTCGGCCAGTCGCAACAAGCGCAACCCCGCGGCCGACAACTTCATCGGTTTCGACCGGCGCAGGAACAGCTCGACGCCGGCCTGATCCTCCAGCCCTTTGATCTGATGACTGAGCGCCGACTGCGTGATGTTCAGTTGATCCGCCGCACGGGCCAACCCACCACATTCATGGATGGCTTTGATCGTGCGCAGGTGTCGAAATTCGATATGCATCTTTCGCGTCGTTCATGTTGTTCTTGAATAATATGAGTTTGTCTCACAAAGAACTCCATGGCACAAGAGCCGCAACACAACCTGCGAGACTGCCATGACCCAGCCCGAGATTTCCTTCGAATTCTTTCCGCCTCAGACGCTCGAAGCGTCGTTTCGCCTGTGGGATACGGTCCAGACACTGGCGCCACTGGCACCCCGTTTTGTCTCGGTCACATATGGAGCGGGGGGCACCACCCGTGAATTGACCCGCGATGCGGTGGCGACGTTGCACAAATCCTCGGGATTGAAAGTCGCGGCCCATCTTACATGTGTCGACGCCTCACGCGGCGAGACCTTGGCCATAGCCGACAGCTTTGCCGCGGCCGGCGTCACTGACATCGTTGCGTTGCGCGGCGACCCACCCAAGGGGCAGGAACGGTTCGTCCCGCATCCCGATGGGTTCGCCCACTCGGTCGAATTGATCGCAGCACTGGCGGAAACCGGCAGTTTCACCATCCGCGTCGGTGCCTATCCCGACATTCACCCGGAAGCGCCACACGCACAGGCTGACATCGACTGGTTGAAAGCCAAGTTGGACGCCGGCGCAGACGAGGCTTTGACGCAATTCTTCTTCGAGGCCGAAACCTTTTTGCGCTTTCGCGATGCCTGCGCCAAGGCCGGGATCAACAAGCCGATCGTTCCTGGCATCCTGCCAATCGAGAACTGGGCCGGTGCCAAGAAATTTGCCAAACGCTGTGGCGCGCAGGTGCCGGACTGGGTCGATCAGGCCTTTGACAAAGCAATCCGTGACAACCGGCACGATCTGTTGGCCACCGCGCTGTGCACCGAGCTGTGTTCGGACCTGATCGACGAAGGCGTGGACAAGCTGCATTTTTATACGCTGAACCGCCCCGAACTGACCCGCGATGTATGTTTTGCCCTAGGGATTACGCCCAAAGCCGATCTGCAAAACGTCGCCTGACTGTTCCTTGCATTTGCACAGGCCAAAGGGGGATTGCCCCCTGCGGCCCGCTGCAAGGTGCGAACAATTCCCCCTGCAACGGCGCACTGTCCTCGCCAAGCCCACCAATTCACAGGATAATTTGACAGAAGCTCAAGGCTCCGGACAATAGGAGCCAGTTGTTTTATCGAGTGATTTTGGTATGGAGCCAGTCGAGAAAATTCAGGCTCGCGTAGAAGCACTGCACGTCTTGGGCCTTGATCAGACCGCCACCGCATCGGACATCCGGAATGCGTGGCGTGACATCGCCTTTCATGCACATCCCGACCATACAGGCGGCGACTGCAATCAGTTTGCGCGGGCGAAGTCGGCCTATGACTATCTGCGCAAAAACGGGTTGGCAGGAAAAGGCGCCGGGCCGGCCCAACCGCGACGCCCGAAACTCAGAAAGCGTATCATCGAGCTGGACGAGAAGGATATTTCCGCCTGCCTGAAGCTGCTCGATCCAAGTCGCGCCCTATCCTTTGGCGAGACCAGCGCGGAAGATTGCCCGCTATCGACGCGCAATTCGGACCATGTACCAGAGGCGATCGGATGCTATGGCCGCGACCTGACCTATTTCGTTGCGACGCCGGTTTGCGAAGGTGAAAACCGCGTTGCCCTGCCGACATCCGTTCTGGCCGGCTTTCGGACCGTCGAAACCGAAATACTGTCCTTCCAGGCCAAGAATGGCGGAGCGGGCGAGGTCGTTGTTCCCGACACCATTCGAGAACGCAAGTTTCCCGGGGCGCGCAGCGTCAGGATCCGGTTCGAGGCGGATCAGGCCACTCGGGAACAGTTCTGGCAGGCTTGTTGAAAACCCAGCATTGAAAAAGGCCCGGCGGGTCTGCCGGGCCTGCAACGCGCGTCACGTCAGTTCGCGATCGGGCCTTCGGACGTGAATTTCGGGATCACGTTGGTCGAGGCGTCATTGCCTTCGAGCCCAGGCCAGTTTCCCTCAGCAAGGTTGATGTTGCCCGGGACGTCTTCTTCCCAAAAACCGACCACGACATCGGTGATGTTCAAATACAGCTTGTCGTCAACGATCCGCCACAGGTTGGGGTTGCCGGGAACCTTGCCACCCTTGGACACGCCATAGGCGCAATGGCCATCATATTGCGGCGCATAGAACGCGGGGTTTTCAAGGAACTTCGCGCGGTTTTCTTCGCTCGCGAAAGCCCAGGTCGCCCCGTTGTATTCCGCAGTGATGTCCGACCGTCCGCGCACGCCTTCGGGCTGCGACTGTCCGATCGGTGATTGAGCAAGCCCACGATAGGCCACCACATCATATCCGGACACGGCGAAGCCGGTCCCATCGACATATTGCGGGCCGGCAAAGGCGGGCACGGCCAACGCCATTGCAGCAGCAAAGGTCAGAGCAAATCTGTTCATGTTTCATGTCCTCGTGTCTTGACGGGTTGCAGGGCCAGAGTGGCTGTCTGCTGAGACAATAGGCAATTCCCTCCGTCGGCGAAGACCCGTTAACGCCGCTGTGACCATTGACGAGCAAACGTGAGCAGTCTTGCCGCAATTGTTACAGAACAGCCGCCACGTCGGGGGTTGGCGTTCTTGTTCTGCAACACTAACTCTTGTCGGGCCGGGCGCGGCTCGGCTCTGGGACGAAAGGCAGAAGATGAGCGACACCACCACATACACCCCACCAAAAGTCTGGACATGGGATAGTGAAAGCGGAGGGCGTTTCGCAAATATCAATCGCCCCATCGCAGGGGCGACCCATGACAAGGAATTGCCCGTCGGCAAACATCCTTTGCAGTTGTATTCGCTTGCAACGCCCAACGGGGTGAAAGTGACGGTCATGCTGGAAGAGCTTTTGGCCCTGGGTCACGCGGGCGCGGAATATGATGCATGGCTGATCAATATCGGTGACGGCGATCAGTTCGGCTCGGATTTTGTCGCGATCAACCCGAACTCGAAAATCCCCGCTCTGATGGACCGATCGGGCGAAACGCCGATACGGGTGTTTGAAAGCGGCTCCATCCTTGTCCATCTGGCCGAAAAATTCGGTGCATTCCTGCCCGAAGCCGGTCCCGAGCGCACCGAAGTGATGAACTGGCTTTTCTGGCAGATGGGCAGCGCGCCTTATCTGGGTGGTGGGTTCGGGCATTTCTACGCTTATGCGCCAGAGAAATGGGAATACCCGATCAACCGCTTTGCGATGGAAACCAAACGCCAGCTGGATGTTCTGGACCGCGAACTTGCGGACAAAGCTTTTATCGCTGGCTCGGACTACTCGATCGCCGACATGGCGATCTGGCCGTGGTATGGGCAACTGGTTCTGGGTCGTTTGTACGACGCGGCCGAATTCCTTGATGTCGCGTCCTACAAGAACGTCATGCGATGGGCGCAAGAGATTGACGCGCGGCCGGCCGTGAAGCGAGGCCGCATGGTCAACCGCGCCTTCGGAGAGTTGCACACCCAACTGCGCGAACGGCATGATGCGAGCGACTTCGAAACCCGTACGCAGGACAAGCTGGAAACAGCAGCCGAATAACTTTGTTCATTTGGCGCGGGGAGCAAACCATCCCTGCGCCGAAGCCTCGACTTCACTTCAAGATCGGGGGGCTGTCCGGGTCGCTTCCGGGCGCTGGTCGGGACCCGGAGGCGCGCACTGGCTCGGGGATATCAAATCGCAGGCCCACTTTCGCCAATGCTGCGGCGGCAGGATCGCTGGCCGCGAAAAACCCGACATCCAAGGCACCAGCCTCAATCCCCGAAAATGTCAGAGCTTCGGAGACCGCCTTGGCCAAGGCCGTCTGGGCATCGGGGACCGCGTCAACGAAACCAAGAAGATGACCCTGCCCGCCACCCTCGGCGCGGGTTCCGGCGAGATATGCGGCGGAGGCCAGACCTGAAGCTGTGGCCAGTTTGGTGTCCAGCGCCGTCAGCAGAATGTCTGGCAACCCCGCGGGCGGAAGGAACTCCGTCAGACGGGATTGCACTTCTTGCGGGGCATGGCTGAGGGTTTCCGCAAGCCAGCCCAACGCTTCGGCGGGGATGAGCATCGACGACGGCGCCACCTCAAGGTTCAGCCCCAACCCGATGCCCTGCCCTGCAAGCATCCCCGCCAGAACCCGCCCGGACAGAGCGGCATATGGGGCAGGACGGCCCGCAAACTGCGCCAGTCGGTCTTCGCGGTCAAAGGCCAGCACAAAACGGCCATCAGCAACGTCAAACAGCTCGGGCGAGATGTTTTCGTCTCGCGCCTCTTCGGTCAGCAACAGAAACAGTTCATTGTCCGCGAGCCGTTCGAAGAACCTCAGCCGCGCGGCATCGTTCTGAGGGTCGGTCTCCATCTGGGCATGCGCAATGTCCAGCGCGGTCGTGTCAGTCATCCATCACCTCTTTGACCCGGGCTCGCAGCACCGGCAGCAGGTCCGTTTCGAACCAGAGATTTTTCTTCAGCCATGCCGTATTGCGCCATGACGGATGAGGCAAGGCAAATACCCGCGGCTCATGCTGTAGCCAATCGCGCACCGTATCCGTCACCGAGGTCTGTACGCCCAGATGGAATTTATGCGCGTACCCACCGACAAGGATGGTCAACGGAACATCGCCAAGTTCACTCATCACCCTGTGATGCCAGGTCTTCTTGCAGATCGCCGGCGGCGGCAAGTCCGCCTTTCGCGCATCGTACCCCGGAAAACAGAACGCCATCGGAACGATCGAAACCCGCGCCTGATCGTAGAATTGCTCTTCCTCCAACCCCAGCCAATCCCGCAGCCGGTCGCCTGAGGGGTCGGTGAACGGTCGGCCGCTCTCATGGACCCGTGCCCCGGGAGCTTGCCCTGCAATCAGGATGCGCGCATCGGGGCGGAACCACACCACCGGGCGGGGCTGATGCGCGGTCGCAGTCGAAGCAAAGCGATCGGCGCACAACCGGCACGATCTGATTTCCTCGGCAAGTGGCTTCACCTGATCTCCAGCCCTTTGGCGCTTGTTGCAAACCTAGAGTGGATCATAGCCGCTCCCGCAAACCGATCTAGTTGCAGACTCTGTGCGTCACAATCCTGGCAAGCCGTTTCGAACACACATTGAACATTTGTTTCATATTTCGACATAATGTGGCCAACATGGAGCGGTAGAACACCCGGCCGTCAGCCGGCCACCGGTGGCCGCACCCAAAGCAAAAACATGAGCAGGCCGTGAATGCTTGAGTTCGAGAATGTCAGCAAGTCCTTTTGGACCGGGACTCGCCGCAAGGTGATCCTGGACAGGGTCTCGTTCCGGGTCGAGCTGGGAAAATCACTTGGCGTTCTGGCCCCGAACGGCACCGGAAAAACCACGCTTATCAACATGATGGCCGGCCTCGAAAAGCCCGACGAAGGCGTGATCCGCCGAGAGTGCCGGGTGTCTTTCCCCATGGGCTTTGCCGGCGGCGTTTCCAAGAAGATGTCCGCACTCGAGAATGCCCGTTACATCGCCAAGATTTATGGAATGGACCCCGACTATGTCGAGGCTTACTGCAGCTGGATGTGCGACTTGGGCGAGTATTTCAACCAACCCTTGGCGACATACTCAGCCGGCATGCGCGCCCGTTTCACCTTTTCGTTGATGCTGGCCCTGGATTTCGACATGTACCTGATCGACGAAGGCATGCCTGCCACCACCGATGTCGAATTCAACAAAAAAGCGGGTTCAATCCTGCAGGAACGCTTGCGAACCACGACTTTGGTGATTGTGTCACACAATCCCAAAACCCTCGAAAAATTCGCCCGCCAGGCCGCCGTGCTTGTGGATGGGCAGCTTCATATGTTTGACTCCTTGGAAGAGGCGACGCAGCTATATGACTACCAAACCCAAGGTTAAGAAATACGACCCGAACCATGCCTCGCAGGCCGAAGGCACGGTCGAGGCGCGTGCCGAGGCGATTTCGCGCATCCGAAAAGCAACCCAACCGGCCGAGGAAGCCCCGGCGGGAACCGAGCTGGATGCCATCAAAAAAGAAGGGTTGACCGGTCGTCAGCTGCGCATAGCCCGACGCATGGCGCAGAAACACGGTCTGGCTGCGACGTCGGACTACGATGCCGTGCGCCTGCTACGGAAGAAGGGGATCGATCCGTTTCCGCGCTCCAACCTTCTGGATTTTGCGGCGGGTTCTTCCGATCCCGCGGATGCGGAAGACCAGCCAAAAGACAAGGTCAAGATCCAGCTACCGCAAACGGTGAAAGAAAAGCAACAGACCCTTCCCGGCCCCGAATGGAGTCCGGCACAGCGGCGCGAATTTGAAATCGGCCAGATTCAGAAGGACATCGCCCGTCGGCGCAGACGAAAGTTGTTTGGTCTGTTTGCCCGTCTATTCGCCTTTGTTCTGCTGCCCACGATTATTGTCGGCTATTACTTCTATCGCATAGCCACTCCGATGTACGCCAGCGAGTCCGCGTTTTCCATTCTACAGGCAGATGGTGGAGCTGGTGAGATCGGCGGGCTTTTGGCCGGGACGCAATACGCAACCACGCAGGACTCGGTCGCGACCCAGGAGTTCCTTGAATCCAAGGATGCGCTCAACCGTCTGGAACGGGACACTGGTTTTGCCGAGATTTTCAAGCAGGACTGGATAGATCCGATTCAAAGACTGCCTCAGGACGCCACGCTGGAAGAGGCGTTCAAACTGTACAAGCGCATGGTCACAATCGGCTATGACCCCAGCGACGGTATCATCCGGATGGAGGTTGCAGCACCCGACCCAGACACTGCCGTCGACCTGTCAAATCTGCTGATCTCCTACGCCGAAGAAAAGATCAACGGCCTCACCGAACTGAAGCGCGAAGATCAGATGCGGGACGCTCTGCAGTCCTTCGAGGATGCTCAGGAAGAACGGCGCAAAGCCCAGGAAGCGCTGATCGAACTGCAGTTGCAGGGTGCCGTGCTGGACCCCGAAAACGTGATTGCCGGGCTGCGCGCCCGCATCAACGAGATCGAGATACAGCTTCAAGACAAGGAATTGGAACTGGCGGCGTTGCTGGACAACCTTCGGCCGAACAAAGCCAAGGTCGACGGCGTCCAAGCTGACATCAACCGGCTTGAGGCCGTGCTCGAAGAGCTCAATGCCGAAATGCTGGACGCCTCCGCCGGCGAAAACTCGCTGGCGCGGTTGAGCGTTCGGATCCAGATGGCACAGGCCGATCTGGCCGCACGGGACATGATGCTGCAATCGGCCATGCAGCAAATGGAAACCGCCCGGACCGAGGCCAACCGCAAGGTTCGATACCTCACCGTTTCCGTGAACCCGGTCGCCAGTCAGGAGCCCACCTATCCGCGAAAGTTCGAAAATACGATTTTGGCTTTCCTGTTGTTTGCTGGTATCTACCTGATGATTTCGCTGACTACGTCAGTCCTTCGTGAACAGGTATCCTCGTAGAGCTCATGAAACATGTAAAAATAGCCAACGTCACCGTTGGCAACGACCTTCCGCTGACCATCATCGCGGGCCCTTGCCAGCTTGAAACGGCGGATCACGCACAGATGATCGCGGGAAGGATGAAAAAAGCCTGTGAAGCCGCGGGGGCACAGTATGTGTTCAAGGCCTCATATGACAAAGCCAACCGTACGTCCCTGTCCGGGAAACGTGGCATGGGGATCGAGGCCGGGCTGAAGGTGCTGGATGACATTCGCAAAACGATGGGTATTCCGGTCCTGACGGATGTCCACACCGAAGCGCAATGTGCCATCGCGGCCGAGGCGGTGGATATTCTGCAAATCCCGGCCTTCCTGTGCCGCCAGACGGACATGCTGCTGGCTGCCGGAGAAACAGGCAAGGCCGTCAACGTCAAGAAGGGTCAGTTCCTAGCCCCTTGGGAAATGCCGAACATCGTCGAAAAGATCGAAAGCACGGGCAACCACAACATCCTGCTCACCGAGCGCGGAACCTCGTTTGGCTACAATACGCTGGTCGCCGACATGCGATCGCTGCCGCAAATGGCGCAAACCGGGTATCCGGTTGTTATGGATGCAACCCATTCCGTTCAACAGCCAGGTGGCCGAGGCGGCTCGTCCGGCGGACAGCGGGAATTTGCACCGGTAATGGCCCGCGCGGCCGTGGCCTTGGGCGTTGGTGCCGTGTTCATTGAAACGCATCAGGATCCGGACACGGCGCCGTCTGACGGGCCGAATATGATCCCGTTGGACAAGATGGGCCAACTGATTGACACATTGATGCGTTTCGATGCCCTGGCCAAGGCCAACCCAGTTCAGATTTAACGATCGAGATTTTCCATGACCAAACCAATCCCCGAGGTGACCCCGAACACCTGGAGCTTTCTGCGCGATGCGATGATCAAACCCACCGGGTTTCGTGAATATGATGCCCGCTGGAAATACCCTGACGAGATCAACCTGCCGGGGATGACGGCTCTGGGTCTTGGTTTGGGAACTCAGATGCACAAGCGTGGGATCGAGCCGGTAATCGCGGTCGGCAACGACTACCGCGACTATTCTCTGGCGATCAAGAATGCGTTGATTCTGGGCCTCATGCAGGCCGGCATCCAGGTCAAGGATATTGGCCCTGCGCTGAGCCCGATGGCGTATTTCGCCCAATTCCATCTGGATGTTCCTGCAGTCGCCATGGTGACGGCCAGCCACAACCCAAACGGCTGGACCGGGGTGAAGATGGGCTTTGACCGTCCTCTGACCCACGGCCCTGACGAAATGGCCGAGCTGCGCGACATCGTGCTGAACGGCGAAGGCGTGGTGCGCCCCGGCGGGTCCTATGAATTCGTGGACGGCGTGAAAGAGGCCTATATCGACGATCTGGTCGGTGATTTCAAAATGTCGCGCCCCCTCAAGGTGGTCTGCGCGACGGGGAATGGTACTGCATCTGCCTTTGCCCCCGAGATATTTGAGCGAATCGGCGTCGAGGTCGTACCTAGCCACAACCGGTTGGATTACACCTTCCCCAACTACAACCCGAACCCCGAAGCGATGGAGATGTTGCACGACATGGCAGACGCCGTCAAAGCCAGCGGGGCGGACCTCGCGCTTGGGTTTGACGGAGACGGCGATCGCTGCGGTGTGGTCGATGACGAGGGCGAGGAGATCTTTGCCGACAAGGTCGGTGTCATCATGGCCCGCGATTTGGCCAAGCTGCATCCCGGCGCGACCTTCGTGGCCGACGTTAAATCGACCGGCCTGTTTGCAAGCGATCCCGAACTGCAGGCCCATGGCGTCAAGGCGGATTACTGGAAAACCGGCCACAGCCACATGAAACGGCGCGTGAAGGAAATCGGCGCGTTGGCCGGGTTCGAAAAGTCGGGCCATTACTTTCTGGCCGAGCCAATCGGGCGTGGATACGACTGCGGAATGCGGGTCGCGGTGGAAATTTGCAAACTGATGGACCGCAATCCGGGACAGAGCATGTCCGATCTGCGTCGCGCCCTGCCCAAGACATGGTCGACCCCGACCATGTCGCCCTATGCTGCCGATACCGAAAAATATGACATTCTCGCCCGCTTGGTGGACAAGCTCGTTGCCAAGGCAGAGGCGGGTGAAACATTGGCCGGTCGGCCGATCAAGGAAGTCGTGACCGTCAATGGTGCCCGCGTCATCCTCGACAATGGCAGTTGGGGCCTGGTCCGGGCGTCTTCGAACACGCCCAACCTGGTGGTGGTCTGCGAAAGCAGCGAGAGCGAAGATGAGATGCGGGCAATTTTCGCCGATATCGATGCCGTGATCCGCACCGAGCCGGGTGTGGGCGACTACGACCAGACGATCTGAGCAAATAAGGGGCGCTGCAGCGCCCCTTTCTCAATCCCGTCCGAGCAGTTTCAGCAAGCCCTTTTTGGCCTCGTCCTCAAGCTTTTGCTTCAGCGCGTCTTCGACCTGTTCGCTGTCGGAAATGGTTGTATTCAACTCCTCTCCCACCTTCTTCAGCGCCTTGTCCTTCGCGTCCTGCTCCAGTTCCTTGAGCTTCTCTTCCGTCGCAGCTTCGATCACCTTGCTCAGGTCAGGCTTGATCGACGGATCGCTCCACGGCCCCTTGATCCGCACGGGCACGGCAATGCCATTGCCCCCGTTCGCCCGCAGCGCAACCGGCGTGAACACATAGTCGATATCGCGCGCGCCCAGCCCGACGCGGCCCGCGCCGTCGGCACGGAAATTGTCAAGCTGCATCAGAAGATCGTTGTTCGTCAGGTTGCCGTCCTGAATCGTGTAGGTGGCAGTCAGGCTGTTGAAGACGGTGGTTCCTCCACTGCCTTCGCCGCGCCCCATCAAACGATCCAGATCAAACCCGGAGATCACCCCCTTGCCGACGTCCAGGCTGCCCTTGCCGCTGAGCGAGCGCATGATCTGCGCTTCGGTTTGCCCCACCCCCAGGAATTGCAGTGTTCCGGACGCTGTACCGGACAGACGTTCGACATCGCCCAATGTGGTCAAAGCCTGCTTGAGGTCGATACCGGTGGCGGTCAGGTTGCCCCCGACCGACAGTCCGTTTCTGTTGTTGGCAACGACTTCTCCGGTCAGCTTTCCGGAAAACAGCGTGGCCGGTTCCATTTTCAGAACCGCGCGCGACCGATCCAGGCTGAGGCTTAGATCGCTGGGGCCAAAGGTCATATCCGGAATAGCGATCGAATTGGCTTTCAACCGGATCGTTCCATTTGCCAACGAAAGGGGTGACGCGTCGATCGGCGCCTGGGACCAGCCTTCGGGCGCCTGTTTGCCTCCTCCGCCCGTGCCGCCGCTGTTGGGTGCGCTCCCGGCCGTTGCCTGCGTCAGGTCAAGGTCACCAGTACTCAGCCGCGCAGTAATCTTCGGTGGGCTTGCGATAACGATATCGGCGGCACCATCAAAACTGTTCTGATCCAGAACTGCCCGCATATCCCGCAAGGAAATGCGCCCATCCTTGGTGTAGGTCATCTGGCCAGACACATCCGCGACCCGTCCAAGTCCCATTGGGACTGACACCCCACCCTGACCAAAAGCGGCTAGCATCGCGTCGGTGTTTGTGGTCCGGATATGAGTTTTGCCGTCCATTTCACCGGCCAGGTTGACGCGTCCGTCAAAGCTGATCTCTCCGCCCGGCGCTGTCAGGCCAAGAACCAATGTCGTCACCGCGCCACTGGAGAAGGCAGGTAAATCAGGAATTTCCAGATCAACCTCAACCGCGCCACCGGGCACCGGCATTGATGCACTCATCTTCATCGGCGCAGTGACATCGGGCCAACTGGCCTTCAGATCGACCCCGGAAAAATCCATCTGAGGGACACCGTTTTCCACATAAACCAGACGCGCGTTGCTGAGCTCCAATCGGTCCAGGGTCACGGTTCCTGTCTCGGCCGGTGCCGCAGAGTTGGGTGCGGGTGCATCTGAATTGCCAGAGCCCGTGTTTGACGCCCCGGATTGCGGCGCCGACATTTCCCAATTGCCTCGACCTTGTGACAGTTCCAGCCGCAAGACCGGATCTTCGGCCACGACGCGCCGGATACGCACATCCCCCGCCAGCAGCGCTGAGGCATCCACGCCAACTGCCAGGCTTTGCGCGCTTAGCATCGGTTCAGAGTTGGCCCAGGGCGCGTTCCCAAACGTAACCGGCCCGGTTTCCATTCCCAGAACCGGCCAAAAGGACAGGCGGACATCACCCGACAACGTCAGCTCACGTCCGGTCTGCGCCTTGACCTGTTCGGCGAGGATTTTGCCCAGCTTGTCGCCGGGCATCAAAAGCAACGCCCCGATCACCAGCCCCGCGACCGCAACCAGAATGAATAGAATGCGTATCAGCCACTTCATTTTTTGCTCTCTGCCTTGCCGGCTTTTTGCCTCAGCTTCGATGTTCCTCGCGTCCGAAGGATTTGCAAGGGGAAGATTTCCCCACTATATGCCGCGCAATGAGCACCAACCCGCCAAACCTACGCCCCGATCTGGCACCCGCAGCCCGGATCACCGACGCACCGCGCAGCGGCCAACCCACCATCGGAATGGTGTCCTTGGGGTGTCCCAAGGCACTGGTCGACAGCGAGCGCATCCTGACGCGCCTGCGCGCTGAAGGATACGGGATCTCGCCCGACTATTCAGGTGCGGATGCCGTGATCGTGAACACCTGCGGGTTTCTGGACAGCGCCAAGGCCGAAAGCCTCGAAGCAATCGGCGAGGCTCTGGTGGAAAATGGCAAGGTCATCGTGACCGGGTGCCTGGGTGCCGAGCCGGACTACATCCGCGAACATCACCCCCGTATCCTGGCCGTGACCGGCCCGCACCAGTATGAACAGGTGCTGGATGCCGTTCACGCCGCCGTTCCGCCTGATCCCAATCCGTATGTGGATCTGTTGCCGGCTTCGGGCGTGAAGCTGACCCCGCGCCACTACAGCTATCTCAAGATATCCGAGGGCTGTAATCACAAGTGCAAATTCTGCATCATCCCGGATATGCGCGGAAAACTGGCCAGCCGACCGGCCCACGCCGTTCTGCGCGAGGCTGAAAAACTGGTCGACAGCGGTGTGCGCGAATTGCTGGTGATCAGCCAGGACACCTCGGCCTTTGGTCTGGATCGCAAATACGACGTAAACCTCTGGAAAGACCGGGAGGTGCGTAGCCACATTACCGATCTGGCCCGCGAACTGGGCCAACTGGATGCGTGGATACGACTGCACTACGTCTACCCCTATCCACATGTGCGCGAGTTGATCCCGCTGATGGCGGATGCAGGCAGCAACCTTTTGCCCTACCTGGACATCCCGTTCCAACACGCACATCCGGACGTTCTGAAACGAATGGCGCGCCCCGCTGCCGGCGCCAAGACACTGGACGAGATCGCCGCCTGGCGCGCGATATGCCCCGACATCACGCTGCGATCGACCTTCATTGTCGGCTACCCCGGCGAGACCGAGGCCGAGTTCCAGACCCTGCTGGATTGGATGGACGAGGCGCAGTTGGATCGCGTCGGGTGCTTCCAATACGAAAACGTTGAAGGGGCCCGCTCGAACGACTTGCCGGATCACGTCCCGGATGAGATCAAGCAAGAGCGCTGGGAGCGCTTCATGCAAAAGGCTCAGGCGATTTCCGAAGCGAAACTGGCGTCGAAAGTGGGCCAGAGGATCCAAGTGATCGTGGATGAGGTGGATGCCGAAGCCGCCACCTGCCGCACCAAGTCAGACGCGCCTGAGATCGATGGCAACCTGTTCATCGACGACGGTCATGAAAACCTGAAACCCGGCGACGTCGTCCTTGTTCAGGTCGACGAGGCTGGTGAATACGATCTGTGGGGGAAGCTGGTGCGCTGAACCGCCATCCGGCGGAAGAAGGCAGACGGCCCCCAAATCGGGACCGTCTGCTAAAAGCTTATTGAGTGACCGGGTTACACACGGTCTGGCCGGCCTCGGTGGTGGCCAGTTCATAGCCTGCCGAACAGCTGGGCGAGCCATATTTGTCATAGCTTGGCTGAACGTAAACCGGGGTGGGCTCTTCCTGCTGCGAGCAAGCAGTCAGGAACAAAACAAAGGCGCCGGCGGCAGCGAATTTCAGTTTCATGTCCATCAATCCTTTAATACTTTTCTGATATTGCCCAACTTTTCGGGGCCAGGTTAAGGATACGGGCAGTTCGGCTTTCTGGCAACAGATACGGTCACATCCGTGTGATCAGAGGCGAATCCACGCTTGCACCGCGACGTGCCACCGCCGGACCGGGACGCGCGAACTACACATTTCTCTGCGTTGGGCTAAGCTCTCGGATGTCCCTTTCAACAGCCGGAGCGCCAATATGCCAAAAGGATCTCAAATCGCCCAGAAATCGCCCTACCCCATCGAGGTGACTGAAGGCAAAAGCTACTTTTGGTGCGCTTGCGGACGCTCCAAACGTCAGCCATTCTGCGACGGTTCGCACAAGGAAACCGGGATTGAGCCGGTAAAATATGTAGCAGAATCAAGCAAGAAGGTCTTCTTCTGCGGATGCAAGCAGACCGCTAATCCGCCGCTGTGCGACGGAAGCCATTCCAAGCTTTAGGCCAATCAGGTCAGCGCATTCAAAGCTTTGGCATTGGCGCAAAATTCCGGGGCGGCGGTCGCCCGGCTTTGTTGGCACGCAAGCCAGACGGCACATCTTTCGCTGCAGTCAGCGGCTCGGCATCGGGTCACCATTTCGCTGTATCCCTGCGCGGTCAGCCGCCCTTCGGCGATGGCTTCGGACAGCGAGATTTCCATGCAGCGCGCAACCGACCGCGTCAGCCAGAAGTGTTTTTCTATGTCTCCGAGTCGCACAAGTTTCATTGTTTTTCCTGATTCTGCAGCGTCTTAAGTTTGGCGAATCGGTTCCTGTTCGGACATGTCTCCGGGGCCTCAACCCTGTCACCTCGGTGCGTCTGCCAGTCGCTACAGTCGCAAGCCCACTCGCAGCCCCGGCACCGTCCCACCATGCGCGCCCATTCGTCGGGACTGAGCCGACCCGTGAGATGGGCATCTACAAGGTCAACGCCGGTCGCCTGCCCCATCCGCAGAACAAGGCGTACATGCTTCATGGTCTGGCCAAGGACGTTCATGGTTCTGCCCGTCCGCGCTAGGGTGCAAGCCTGGCCAGCAAATCCTGGTTTCGGCAATACTCCGGTGGCCGTCCGTCGCTGTTTTGAAGCGCCAACGCGCGGTCGCAGTGATCGGGGTTTGTACAGCCTGTACAGCGCAGCACCGCGTCAGTGATTTCGTCGATGGAAACCGAACCGCCGATTGCGGCCTCCTGCAGGTCAACGCCCAGTTTCAGGGCCATTCGATCCACCAAAGCGGCGTGGCGGCGCAATTCTTCGCGTCTGGACATCCGAGTTCCTTTCGCTGTCTCGCTGAAAAGAACCCTAGCGCCATAACCCCACGGCGCCCTTGATTCAGGTCAAGAGACGATCCCCAGGTCGTCCAGGTAGGCCCGTGTGGCGTCCTGGACCCGCCTGAAACGATCTCCGCCCAGCTTTTTGCCGCCATACCATCGGGTCACAATGACCACGTGATCCTGCACACCGGCGCGTTCCAACATGCGCAATATGACCATCCCCGCACCAGTTTCGCCATCATCTGCCTTGAGAGCGCCGGTCGGCAAAATCGCGGCCCACGTGTTATGGGTCGCCTTGGCATATGCCTTGTCCGATTTAAGGTCGCGCAATACCGCATCGACCTCATCCCGCGACCTGACGGGAGCACCGCTCACCGCGTATTTCGAGCCTCGATCCGTCAGAACAACCCCCATCCGCTGGATCTGGGTCATTGGGTCAGGCCGAGCTGGGCGGCTGTTTCCAGAACAACTTCGATGCGCTTGGCATTGGGCGGATGAGACGCCAGAAAGCGGTCACCCGGATCTGGAATCCGGCCGAAATAGGCCATGCCGACCAGCGGATTGTACCCAGCCGAATAGGTGATCAAAGTTCCCATCCGGTCCGCTTCCAGCTCGAATTCTTTCGTGTAGCTCTGAACTCCGACTTCAGCACCCAGCTTCTGAGCACGTTCAATTCCTGCCGCGTCCTCGCCTTGCGCCTCAGCCAGTTCTCCGAAAATGCGGGCCCCTTCCTTGGCGTTTTTTACCTGCCGGGCGATGTGGCCCAGGATGTGATGCGCCGCCTCGTGTCCCATCACGAACGCCATCTCGTCGGCGTTCTGCGTCGACTTGACCATTTCCTGCGTGAAAATGATGAACGGGCGCCCATCCTTGTCCAACGTCTGGAACGCATTTGGCTCGGCAAACGGATCCGTGTCGATCAGAATCCCGAAATCGCAGTTTTGCCCCCGTGTCTCGCGCTGACAGACTTTTTGCGCGGCTGCCCCGACCGACCTGCTGACCTGCTGAAACGTCAGTGCCGAGTCGCGCAGTTCGGGCGAGGATGGTGACCAATCATCAACAGCAATGAACCCGCCCGCAGTGCACGCGGACACAACCAAGACCAGCAAAAACCTGAGGCGGTGCATTCCGGATCCTTTCTGTTCGTGCCGGCAGGAAAGCTTAGCGCGATGTGGCCCCCCTGACCACAGCCCGAAACCCAATCAGCGGGTTGCATTGCGATCGCAGGCTGGGCAGTCTGGGAACATGTTTTCGATTGAGCATGAATTCGACTCGACAGTCATTACCTTGGTGGACGAAGGCCCGGAGCCTTTGCAAGAAGACGTGGTGATCAACAGTTTCGCCGAGTGCGTCACGATCGAGCAGTTGGACCCCCGAACGGACCAGATGCAGAAAATCACCCTTTCGCCCGAACAGGTGCGCGATCTTGCCGCCGCTCTGGATCTGCCCGAAGGGGTGTATCAAATCAGGGAGACACCAGCCTAGGGATCGTAGACAAAGACCTTGTCGCGCCCTGTATGGCCTTTTTTCAGCGTCAAAGCTGACGGTGAAGCACCCATGGCCCGGGCCAACAGCTTGACCACGGCCTGGTTCGCCTTTCCATCCTCGGGCACGGCGGTGACAGCGATGTGCACTGTCGCCCCATCGAAAGAAATCCGGTCCTGCGCAGCTTTGGGAGTCACCCGCACGGGAATCGATTGCCCGGGTCGCGCCAGATGCCCAAGGTCCGGCAGGTTTCGCAGTTTCGGTTTTGCCATCACATTCGCTTCCGCATTTGGACGGTGCCGGGTGGCACAATATCCAACAGTTTTGCATCTTGCCCTTGAAACCGACGCGTGTCTGCCCGAGATACGACAGAACCATGTAAAGGAATTTAACATATGACGCTGAAAAACCCGGCTGCGTTCGAGTTCCTGCAGTCGCGCAGGTCGCGGCCCGCCAAGACGTTGATGGCCCCGGCGCCGACCCGCGACGAATTGATCCCGTTGCTGACCGCAGCCGCTCGCAGCCCCGATCATGGCAAGTTGGAACCTTGGCGGTTCGTCGTCATAGAAAAAGGCGCAATGCCGCGATTGGCCGATCTGACCGAGGAACGAGGCGTTGCGCTGGGGAAAGGCCCCGAAGACATTGCCAAGGCCCGTAGTCAGTTCGATATGGGGCATCTCGCTGTTGCCGTCATCGAAGTGCAAAAACCATCGCCGAAAATCCCGGAAATCGAACAAACCTACTCGGCCGGGGCGGTCTGCCTTGCACTGCTCAACGCAGCCCTTGCTGCGGGTTGGGGTGCCAACTGGCTTTCAGGTTGGCAGTCGCACGACCGCGAATTCTGCGAACGCGGTTTGGGCCTGGCCGACAATGAACGCATTGCCGGACTGATTCACATCGCAACCGAAGGGGCCACGCCGCCCGAAAGGCCCCGCCCGGACGTGGCCGCAGTCACCGAGTGGGTGACGGAATGATTATCCTCAACGCGTTCTTCGCGGCCTTGGGACAGCTCGGCGATGCTCGATTCCGATCGGTGCTACTGCGCGGTGTCGGCCTGACGATCCTGCTGCTTGTTGTTGCCTGTGCGGTTGCGATTTGGGGCATCAACGCCCTTGCTGGTCAGGAGATCTCGCTGCCATTTGTCGGCGACGTCCCGTGGTTGAACGACGTTCTGAACTATTCAGGGATCTTTCTGGTTCTGATCCTGCCGGTCTTTCTGATGGTGCCGGTGGCCTCAGCCATCACATCGATGTTTCTGGATGAGGTCGCACAGGCCGTTGAAGACCGGCATTACCCGAACCTACCCCCCGTCCCGTCCGTCCCGATCTGGGACGCGGTGCTGGACTCGCTGGGATTCTTGGGTGTGTTGATTGTTGCCAACGTATTGGCGTTGGCCCTTTACGCGCTGTTCACACCCCTCGCTCCGTTCATCTTTTGGGGGATGAACGGGTTTTTGCTGGGTCGGGAGTATTTCACGCTGGCGGCCATGCGCCGGATCGGGCGCGACGGTGCGCGGGCGTTGCGGGCACGCCATGCCGGGACGATCTGGGTCGCCGGAACCTTGATGGCCATCCCCCTGTCGGTCCCGCTGGTGAACCTTTTCATTCCGATCATCGGAGCCGCAACGTTCACGCATATCTTTCATGGGCTGTCGCGACAGGCCGAGCGCTGATTACTCGCGCGGTTCCATCTGGTTCAACCAGTCGAAATCACGAACTGAGATTACGCCAGAAACAATGATCCCTGCGATCACCGCCCACAACACGATAGAAATACCGGTGGTGATCCATATCTTTTTTTTCATGTGGTGAACTTCCGGAGCGCCCGCATGGGTCCCCGGCACGATGTCGCCCAGATCGCCTTGCGTCTTGATGCGGACCGGCAGCACGACCAACAAGGTCATGAACCAGATCACGGCGAACAATACCAGCGCAGCAGTGATTGTCATTTCGGCGCCTCCTCAGCCCGGCTCAGACTTGCTCCAGCTCCACAAGGCACCCGTTGAAGTCCTTGGGGTGCAAAAACAGCACGGGCTTGCCGTGCGCGCCGATTTTGGGTTCTCCGGTTCCCAGAACGCGGGCACCGGTCGCCTTCAGGTGATCCCGTGCGGCGATGATGTCCTCGACCTCATAACAGACATGGTGGATGCCACCCGCCGGGTTCTTTTCCAGGAAGCCGTTGATCGGGCTGTCGTCGCCCAGCGGGTACAGCAGCTCGATCTTGGTATTGGGCAGTTCGATGAAGACAACCGTAACGCCATGATCCGGTTCATCCTGAGGTTCACCAACCTTGGCGCCCAGCGCGTTGCGGTATTGGGCGGATGCGGCCTCGAGGTCGGGCACGGCGATGGCGACATGGTTCAGGCGGCCAATCATGGCAGTCTCCTCTGTTCTGCGTTGCAGCGTTTATGGGGGCTGCCCTGTCAAAGGGCAAGTGCGCCAAAACGCGCGTTAACCCTGTGTTAGCCAGGAGTTCCTAGCGTGGGGCATCTGCTGAAAGGAGTTCTGCCATGGACGATTCGGTGCCGTTCGCCCCATCCGCCGTCGCCCCCAGCGCCACCCGGCTTTTGCTGGGTCAAACCATTCTGGTTGTCGAGGACAGTCGCTATGCCTGTGATGCGATGCGACTGATGTGCCTGCACAGTGGCGCCCGCATTCGCAGGGCCGATTGCCTGAGGTCGGCGCGCAGGCACCTTCAGATCTATCGCCCGTCGGTGATCGTGGTTGACATGGGCCTGCCGGACGGCTCTGGCGCAGACCTGATCGCGGAACTGAACGCGGTTTCCCCACGTATCAGCGTCATCCTTGGTATGTCCGGCGACGACTGCGCCGAAACGCTTGCGTTGCAAGCCGGAGCCGATGGCTTTCTGGCGAAACCGTTGAATTCGCTGATCAGCTTCCAAAGGGCTATCCTGGAAAACCTCCCCGAAGACCGCCGCCCGGGTACACTCCAATCCGTCAAAGACGAACAGATCTGCCCCGATCCGCTGGCTTATCAGGATGACATGGCGCATATCGCAGATGTTCTGACCGGGCCGGCGGATTCGCGCACTCTGGACTATGCCGCTCAATTCCTGCGCGGTGTTGCCCGGGATGCCGAGGATACGGTTCTGGAACAAGCAGCCCATGACCTCGCATCCTCGCGCGCCAAGGGCGCTCCGGTAACAGCTTTGGCTGCGCGCGTTGCCGGTCTTGTCCAAAGCCGTCTTGAAAGACGAAAGGCGATCTGAATGACCTTGGCCTACTTCGCGACAACAGCCATGCTCTGCGCTTGGTGGTATTGGCACACCCGCAGATCCGCGCGGACCATTCGCGCCAACCGCGAAAAACAGCCGAACTGGCTGGACTGATTTCAAGTTCAAGGGATTTTAGCCAGTTGGAAAACGCGGGCACCGATACGCACTGAAGTACTTGGCGGAAAGTTCGCTTCGCGCCACCGCAGTAGTTTTGACCGCACCCAAAGGTTTTTCACACTCTGTGTACGGTCCTTGGCTCATTCCTGAGGGATGACCCGCAGACCCAGCTCCATCAGCTGATCCGAGGTCGGGTCCGACGGCGCCTGCATCATCAGATCTTCGGCACGCTGGTTCATCGGGAACATCATGACCTCGCGGATGTTGGCCTCGTCCGCAAGCAGCATGACGATCCGGTCGATGCCGGCGGCGCAGCCCCCGTGCGGCGGAGCGCCATAGTGGAACGCGTTGAACAGCGCTCCAAAGCGGCTTTTGACCTCGTCCTCGCCATAGCCGGCCAGTTCGAAGGCCTTGAGCATGATCTCGGGCTTGTGGTTCCGGATCGCACCCGACACCAGCTCGTAACCGTTGCAGGCCAGGTCGTACTGATAGCCCTTGACCTCAAGCGGGTCGCCCTGCAGCGCCTCCATGCCACCCTGCGGCATCGAGAACGGGTTGTGTTCGAAATCGATCTCGCCGGTTTCCTCGTCCTTCTCGTAGATCGGGAAATCCACGATCCAGGCAAAGGCGAACCGGTCCTTGTCGGTCAGGCCCAGCTCCTCGCCGATAACATCGCGCGCCTTGCCGGCGACTTTTTCAAAGGCTTTGGGCTTACCACCCAGGAAGAACGCCGCGTCACCGACCCCAAGGCCCAGCTGCTGGCGAATTGCCTCGGTGCGTTCGGGGCCGATGTTCTTGGCCAACGGGCCGGCCGCTTCCATCCCCTCACCCTGATCACGCCAGAAGATATAGCCCATGCCGGGCAGACCTTCTTTCTGTGCAAAGGCGTTCATGCGGTCGCAGAACTTGCGGCTGCCGCCACCCGGCGCCGGGATCGCGCGGATCTCGGTGCCTTCCTGTTCCAGCAGCTTGGCGAAAATCGCGAAACCGGACCCGCGGAAGTGTTCCGACACCACCTGCATCTTGATCGGGTTGCGCAGATCGGGCTTGTCGGTGCCATACCACAGCGCCGCGTCTTTGTAGGAAATCTGCGGCCATTCCTGATCAACCTTCCGGCCACCACCAAATTCCTCAAAGATCCCCGTCAGAACTGGCTGGATGGTATCGAACACGTCCTGCTGGGTGACGAAGGACATCTCGAGGTCGAGCTGGTAGAAATCGGTGGGCGAGCGGTCGGCGCGCGGGTCCTCGTCACGGAAGCACGGCGCGATCTGGAAATACTTGTCGAAGCCCGACACCATGATCAGCTGCTTGAACTGCTGCGGCGCCTGCGGCAACGCATAGAACTTGCCCGGATGCAGGCGCGAGGGCACCAGGAAGTCGCGTGCGCCCTCGGGGCTGGACGCGGTGATGATCGGCGTCTGATATTCGCGGAAGCCCTGATCCCACATGCGGCGGCGCATGCTGGCCACCACGTCCGAGCGCAGCGCCATATTGCGCTGCATCGCCTCGCGACGCAGGTCCAGGTAGCGATAGCGCAGGCGGGTTTCCTCGGGGTATTCCTGATCGCCGAACACCATCAGCGGCAGCTCCTCGGCCGCGCCCAGCACTTCCAGTTCGCGGACATAGACCTCGATCTCGCCGGTGGGCAGCTTGGGGTTCACCAACTCGGCATCGCGCGCCTTGACCGTGCCGTCGATGCGGATGCACCATTCCGAGCGCACTTTCTCCAACGCGCTGAACGCAGCACTGTCGCCGTCGCACAGAACCTGGGTCACGCCATAGTGGTCGCGCAGGTCGATGAACAGCACGCCGCCGTGATCTCGCACCCGATGAACCCAACCCGACAGGCGGACGGTTTCACCGACATTGGCGGCGGTCAGATCGGCGCAGGTATGGCTGCGATAGGCGTGCATGGATGGTATCCCTTCGGGCGCTGAATTCGTCGCGCCGATACACCGCGATCACGTCGGGAAGTCAAGGGTTGGAGCACGATGCGCCTCCATCGGAGCCCGGAATGCAGACAAATTCGAAAAAATCGCTATCTTTTGGACATGTGAACTCGAATAGTTTTCCCGGCACGCGGGAGCCAGGCCCCTTGAGCAAGGAGGTGTTCGGCCGATGTGGCAAACTGTTTTGGATCGCGTATTGCGGGGTTTCATCACCCGCGGAACTCTGCGGATCACCTATCCTGACGGGACGGCGCGCACCTATGGCGACGCCACGCAGCCCGAGGCGCATATCACCCTGCATGACCCCGCTTTGATGGCGCGCTTGGTGCGCAATCCCGAGATGGCTTTTGGCGAGGGCTACATGAACGGCACCCTGACCGTCGACGAAGGCGGCCTGGAAAGTGGCATGCGGATCGCGATTCGATGCGCGGCCAGCGGTTCATTGCCCCTGCTGCAGCAGATCCAGGACTGGGCCGGGTATCTTCTGCGGCCGATCCTGCAGCGCAACTCTGTCCGCTCGGCGCGGCGCAATGTTGCGCATCACTATGACCTGTCCGACGACTTCTACCGGCTGATGCTGGACCCTGACATGCAGTACAGCTGCGCCTATTTCCAGCAGCCCTGGATGACTTTGGAACAGGCGCAAACCGCCAAAAAGGCGCATATTGCGCGCAAGCTGTGCCTCGAGCCCGGCATGCGGGTGCTGGACATCGGCTGCGGCTGGGGCGGTCTGGCCCTGACGCTGGCGCGTGACCACGGCGTGCAGGTGACCGGGCTGACCCTGTCGCAGAACCAGCACCGCACCGCGACCGCGCGGGTGCAGCAGGCCGGGCTGGCCGACCTCATCGACATTCGGCTGATGGACTACCGGCAGATGCAGGATCAGTTCGACCGGATCGTCTCGGTCGGGATGCTGGAGCATGTGGGCGCGCCACAGCTGCGCACCTATTTCGACCGGGTCGCAGCCCTGTTGAAGCCCGACGGCGTGGCGTTGATCCATTCCATCGGCCGCAACGGGCCGCCCACCGGCCAGTCGCCCTGGCTGAACAAATACATCTTCCCAGGCGGCTATGTCCCGTCGCTCGAAGAAATCGTCAAGCCCGTGGCGCGCACCGGCTTGTGGTTTCTGGATGTCGAAAGCCTGCGGCTGCATTATGCCCTGACGCTGCGCGCCTGGCGCGACCGGTTCGAGAGCAATCTGGATCAGGTGCGCGCGATGTATGATGACCGGTTCATCCGCATGTGGCGGTTCTATCTGACCGCCTGCATCCTGGTGTTCGAAGAGCGCGACCAGACCGTGTTCCAACTGCAGCTGGGCCATCGCCGCGACGCGGCGCCGTTGACGCGGGACTATCTGTATCAGCCCGATCAGGACATGCGCGATGCCGCGGAGTAAAGCACCTAGAACGGGCGCTGCACGTTTCCGGAATAGAAGAACACGCCCAGCCCGGCGGCAAAGATGATGTTGCCCGCGATCGCGTGCAGCAGCACCGCATAGAAGAACGACCCGCGCTTGCGGTAGGCCCATGAAAACAGCAGCCCGCCCGCGAATGTCATCACGGTGACGATCCAGCTCCAGTACATCAGGTGGGCAAAGGCGAACAGCCCGGAGTTCAGCAACGGCAAGGCCGCGCCGTTAGGCAGGATCGCGTGATAGCGGCGATAGAACAGCGTGCGGAACAGCAGCTCTTGCGGCAGCGCCGACAGCAACGGGTAGCCCAGCCAGATCACGGCCAGAAATTCGGGCCGGTTCAGCAGCAGATAAAAGGCCGCATCGGGGCGCGTGGCCATCACCAGGGCCGAACAGATCGCCGCCATTGCCAATGAAAACCCGATCACCTCGGCCCAGCGCCAGTTGCGCCAGCCATAGCGCAGCTCGGCCCACGAAAAACCTGGGGTGCGGTGCAGCAGGGCGATCCCGACAGCGGTGAAGAAGAACAGAGCCGGAAACATCCAGTCGGGTGGAAACAGAACCGCGATCAGCAAGGGGACCGCGACATAGAACGCCACGAATTCAGCCTTCAGGCGCAGGTTCGATACCTGCAATCCACGCGCAGAGCTGTGGTCGCTCATGGCAGCCTCACCTCGGCCGGGATCAAACCGCGCAAGGAATTGCCCATCCAGACCCGGTGCGCGGCTGCCAGGTCATGCAGGGTCAAGACTGCCTCGGCCGCACGTCCGGTTTCGAGCAACTCCTCACGCAGGATGCCCGGCAGCAGGCCCGCCGTAACCGGCGGTGTCAGCAGGCGCCCGTCTTCATTTTCGACGAACAAGTTAGTGATGGTGCCCTCGCACAGTTCATCCCGTTCGTTCAGGAACAACAGCTCGTCCACGCCGTCGGGTAATTCCGCCCGCGCTTGATCATAGATCGCGCGGCGGGTGGTCTTGTGGCGCAGCCAGGTGTCCGAGGACGTCAGCCTTGTTGTCGCCAGACCCACAGTCCAGCCCGGCGGGTTGTCTGCCAAAGGCCCCGTGGAGAACTTGGGTGCACCGGTCAAGTCCAGCGTTAGCCGACACCGCAGCGGGTCAGCGCCGGACACACCGCCCACCACGTCGCCGACGCGCCGTACGTCGAACCGAACACCCAGCCAGTCCGCAGTCCGCGCCATACGCCGCAGGTGACGGGTCACACGTACAAAGCCCTGCCCAGGCCGAAACGCAAAGGTTTCGATCAGGCGGAAATCAGGCTCAGTTGGCGCGCGAACCGGGCTTTCCATAGCGCTTCCTCGTATTCCGAAGCGGCGGTGCTGTCCCAGACGACGCCTCCGCCGACATTCAAAGTGGCCCGATTGCCCTCGACCATCAAGGTCCGGATCGCGACGTTGAATTCCGACCGCCCGTCCGGGGCGGCCCAGCCGATGGTGCCGCAGTAGATGTCGCGCGGCCAAGGCTCCAGATCCGACAGAATCTCCATCGCACGGATCTTGGGCGCCCCAGTAATCGATCCACAGGGAAACAGCGCCGACAGGATGTCGGACAGCCCGGCCCCCACCTGCAGCCGCGCCTGCACCAGCGACACCATCTGGTGCACGGTGGCGTAGGTCTCGACCTTGAACAGCTCGGGCACCTGAACGGTTCCCGGCAGCGCCACACGGCTGATGTCATTGCGCAGAAGGTCCACGATCATCAGGTTCTCGGCCCGGTTCTTTTCGTCCGAGGACAGGAAATCGCGCCGCCAGGCGTCCTCGGCCAGATCGGCGCTGCGCGGCTGAGTGCCCTTCATCGGCCGGGTCTCGATCATCCCGGCGGCATCGGTGCGGAAGAACAGCTCGGGCGAGCGGCTGAGCAGATCGGGCAGCCCGTCCTGCTGGACCAATGCGCCATGGCCGACCGGCTGTCCGGCGGTCAGCGCGGCATAGAGCGCGGCACTGTCGCCCTCGGTTTCCAGGTCGATGGGAAAGGTCAGGTTGGCCTGATAGATGTCGCCGGCCCCGATCGCATCATGCACGGCGCGGAAGGCTTCGGCATAGCGCGCCTCGCTCCAACGCGGCTGGAACGCAGTCAGCCCGGCCGCACCGAACGGCAGGTCCTGCACGCTCGGGCCGTCGAACACCCCAAAGCACAATAGCGGCAATCGACGGGTCGCGGGCAGCCTTGCGGCCAGCTTGGGCTCAAGCGCATAGCCAAGCTCGTAGCTGGCATATCCGGCCAGCCAGCCGCCCTGCGCGCGCGCGTCATCCAGCGCCGCCAATGCCTGGGGCACCTGCTCCGCCCGGTCGGCGCGGATCACCTGGGCAGGCCGGTCGAAACCGATGCCCGGACCGGCGGGTCCATGATCGAAACGAATGCGCAATTGCTTCCTCATCTGTCGTGCAGCGGCATATAGAGAATACGGTGCCAGGGGAAAGGGGGGAAAGCGGCAATTTCGCTTCCGTTTCCGATCCCCCTTGCACCTTTTGCCCGGGTCCCTATAACGCACGACAATTTGGGCGCATGGGCGGCGCCCGCGACTCGTGCAAAATCGAAGGGGCCAGGCCATGCCGAAGAGAACCGACATCCAGTCGATCATGATCATCGGGGCGGGGCCCATTGTCATTGGGCAAGCTTGCGAATTCGACTATTCCGGCGCCCAGGCCTGCAAGGCCCTGCGCGAGGAAGGGTATCGGGTCATCCTGGTGAACTCGAACCCCGCCACGATCATGACCGACCCCGAACTGGCCGACGCCACCTATATCGAGCCGATCACGCCCGAGGTCGTCGCCAAGATCATCGAAAAGGAACGCCCTGACGCCCTGCTGCCTACGATGGGAGGTCAGACCGGCCTGAACACCTCCTTGGCGCTTGAGGAGATGGGCGTGCTGGAAAAATTCGGCGTCGAGATGATCGGGGCCAAGCGCGAGGCCATCGAGATGGCCGAGGACCGTAAGCTGTTCCGCGAAGCGATGGACCGCCTGGGGCTTGAAAACCCCAAGGCCACCATCGTCACCGCCCCCAAAAAAGCCGACGGTTCTGCCGACCTGGATGCCGGCGTGCAAATGGCCCTGGACGAGCTGGAAAACATCGGCTTGCCCGCGATCATCCGCCCCGCCTTCACCTTGGGCGGCACCGGCGGTGGGGTGGCCTACAACCGTGAGGATTACATCCACTTTTGCCGCTCGGGCATGGATGCCTCGCCGGTGAACCAGATCCTCGTCGACGAAAGCCTTCTGGGCTGGAAAGAATATGAAATGGAGGTGGTGCGCGACACCGCCGACAACGCGATCATCGTCTGCTCGATCGAGAACGTCGATCCGATGGGCGTGCATACCGGTGACTCGATCACCGTGGCCCCGGCGCTGACCCTGACCGACAAGGAATACCAGATCATGCGCAACGGCTCGATCGCCGTTCTGCGTGAGATCGGCGTCGAAACAGGCGGATCGAACGTGCAATGGGCGATCAACCCGGCTGACGGCCGTATGGTCGTGATCGAGATGAACCCGCGCGTGTCGCGCTCGTCGGCGCTGGCGTCCAAGGCGACAGGCTTCCCGATCGCCAAGATCGCCGCCAAGCTGGCGGTGGGCTACACGCTGGACGAGCTGGACAATGACATCACCAAGGTCACGCCTGCCAGCTTCGAGCCGACCATCGACTATGTCGTCACCAAAATCCCGAAATTCGCCTTCGAGAAATTCCCCGGATCCGAGCCCTACCTGACCACTGCGATGAAATCGGTGGGCGAGGCGATGTCGATCGGTCGCACGATCCACGAATCGATGCAAAAGGCGCTGGCTTCGATGGAGTCGGGTCTGACAGGGTTTGACGAAGTTGAAATACCGGGCCTGAGCATCGGCCCATGGGATGCGGTCGAAAGCAGCGACGACAAGGCACATGTCATCAAGGCCATCAGCCAGCAGACACCCGACCGTTTGCGCACCATCGCGCAGGCGATGCGCCACGGTCTGACCGACGACGAAATCTTTGCCGTCACCAAGTTCGACCCGTGGTTCCTAGCCCGTATCCGCGAGATCATCGACGCGGAACGCACCGTTCGCAAGGACGGCCTGCCGATGACCGAGGACGGCCTGCGCCGGCTCAAGATGCTGGGCTTTACCGACGCGCGTCTGGGCAATCTGGCCGGCCGCGACGAGGCCAACGTGCGCCGCGCCCGCCACAATCTGGGCGTCACCGCCGTGTTCAAGCGGATCGACACATGCGCCGCCGAGTTCGAGGCGCAGACGCCCTACATGTATTCGACCTACGAGGCCCCCACGATGGGCGAGGTCGAATGCGAGGCCCGCCCCAGCGACCGCAAGAAGGTGGTCATCCTGGGCGGCGGCCCGAACCGGATCGGCCAGGGGATCGAGTTCGACTATTGCTGCTGTCACGCCTGTTTCGCGCTGACCGACGCGGGCTATGAAACCATCATGATCAACTGCAACCCCGAGACGGTGTCGACCGACTACGACACCTCGGACCGGCTGTATTTCGAGCCGCTGACCTTCGAGCATGTGATGGAGATCCTGCGGACCGAGCAGCAGAACGGCACACTGCACGGCGTGATCGTTCAGTTCGGTGGTCAGACCCCGCTGAAGCTGGCCAATGCGCTCGAGGCCGAAGGTATTCCGATCCTGGGCACCACGCCCGACGCGATCGACCTGGCCGAAGACCGCGAACGGTTCCAGGCACTGGTCAACGATCTGGGCCTGAAACAACCCAAGAACGGCATCGCTTCGACCGACGCGCAAGCGTTGGAAATCGCCGAGGAAATCGGCTTCCCGCTGGTGATCCGCCCGTCCTACGTGCTGGGCGGCCGCGCGATGGAGATCGTGCGCGACATGGATCAGCTGAAACGCTACATCAACGAGGCCGTGGTGGTCTCGGGCGACAGCCCCGTGCTGCTGGACAGCTATCTGGCCGGCGCGGTCGAACTGGACGTGGACGCGCTTTGCGACGGCAAGGATGTCCATGTGGCCGGCATCATGCAGCATATCGAAGAGGCCGGCGTGCACTCGGGCGACTCGGCCTGTTCGCTGCCGCCCTATTCGCTGTCGAAAGAGATCATCGCCGAGATCAAGAACCAGACCTACAAGCTGGCCAAGGCGCTGAACGTCGTGGGCCTGATGAACGTGCAGTTCGCGATCAAGGATGACGAGATCTACCTGATCGAGGTCAACCCGCGCGCCAGCCGCACCGTGCCCTTCGTGGCCAAGGCGACCGACAGCGCCATTGCCTCGATCGCCGCGCGGGTGATGGCGGGCGAGCCGCTGTCGAACTTCCCGCAACGCCCACCCTACAAGGAAGGCCAGGACACCAAGATCGCCGACCAGATGACCCTGGCCGACCCGGACATGCCCTGGTTCTCGGTGAAAGAGGCGGTGCTGCCCTTTGCCCGCTTCCCCGGTGTCGATACCATCTTGGGTCCCGAGATGCGCTCGACCGGTGAGGTCATGGGCTGGGACCGCGATTTCCCGCGGGCCTTCCTCAAGGCGCAGATGGGCGCGGGCATGGTGCTGCCGTCCAAGGGACGGGCTTTCATCTCGATCAAGGATGCCGACAAGGGTCCGGCGATGATCGAGGCTGCGCAGGTTCTGGTCGAGCAGGGATTCTCGCTGGTGGCCACCCGCGGAACACAGACATGGCTGGAGACCAAGGGCGTGCCCTGTGACGTGGTCAACAAGGTGTACGAGGGCCGCCCCGATGTGGTGGACATGCTGAAGGACGGTCAGGTCCAGTTGGTCATGAACACCACCGAAGGCGCGCAGGCAGTTGAGGACAGCAAGGCCATCCGCTCGATCGCGCTCTATGACAAGATCCCCTACTACACCACGGCCGCGGCTAGCCATGCCGCCGCGCTGGCCATCAAGGCGCAGGCTGAAGGGGATGTGGAGGTCAAATCGCTACAGGGTTGACGCCCGCAGCGTACAAGCAAAAAGCCCCGGCCGTTCGCCGGGGCTTTTTTGTGGGATTATGCAGTCTGCGCCGCCAGCCTGCGCTGTTCTTCCCGAGAGAAGAACAGCATGTAGAACACCGGCGCAGCAACCATGGTCAGGATCGTCGCGAAGGCCAGCCCCCCCATGATCGTCACTGCCATCGACACGAAGAACGCGTCGGTCAGCAGCGGCGCCATCCCCAGGATCGTGGTGATCGCTGCCAGCATGACCGGGCGCAGACGCGAGACCGAGGCTTCGATGATCGCTTCGCGCAGAGGCTTGCCCGTGGCGCGGACAAGGTCGATCTCTTCGACCAGAACAATACCGTTCTTGATCAGCATCCCCGACAGGCTGAGAAGCCCGAGAAGCGCGGTGAAGGTAAATGGCAGGCCCGTGCCCAGCAGCCCGATCACCACGCCGTTCACCGACATCGGCACCAGCAGCCAGATGATGACCGGTTGCCGGATCGCGTTGAACAGCAGCACCGAGATCAGAACCATGATCAAAAGGCTCAGCGGCAACTGCTTGCCAAGGCTGGCTTGCGCTTTGCCGGAATCCTCGAACTCGCCGCCCCATTCCAGCTTGTAGCCCAGCGGAAGCTCCATGTCCTCGATCGCATCGCGAACCTCGGAATGAACCTGTGCAGCGGTCAGGCCGGCCGGGATGTCTGCGCCCACCGTGACGGTCAGAACGCGATCGCGCCGATGCACCAGTGTATTGAGCGCTTTGTACTGGAACCCGTCCACCATCTGCTCGATCGGCACGAATTTCTGTGACTGGTCCGAATACACCACTTGATCCACGATCGAGTATTCTCCATCCGCCGGGCGACGCAGGATGATCGGGATCAGGCGGTCCCTCTCGCGGAACACGCCGCCGATGATGCCGTCGGTCGAAAACTGCAGGGTGGCGGCGATGTCTTCGCGGGTGACACCGGCCGTCTGCGCACGCTCGGTGGCATAGATCGGCTGGACCGCCAATTCCATTTCACGCCAGTCGTGATGCACGTCCAGCGCGTTGGGCGAGGCCGCCGACATGCGCCGCACCGCCTCGTCGGCCAGTTGCCGCAGGACGACCGGATCGCTGCCCGAGAACCGCGCCTCGATCGGGGTACCGCCGCCGGGGCCGAAGACCAGACGCTTGGTCCGGAATTCGCCTTCGGGGAATTGGGTTTCACCAAAGGCCTCCAGATCAGCACGCAGGACGGGAATGTCCTCGAGTGTTTCCGTCCGGATGATCATGTGCCCGTAGCTTGGGTTGGGCTTCTCGGCCGAATAGGTCAACATGAACCGCGTCGCGCCCTGCCCCACGAAGGTGGTGACCGAGACGACATCATCCCGCTGGGCCAGCCAGTCTTCAAAGACTTGCATATCGGCACTCGTCCGCGCGATCGGTGTCCCCTGCGGCAGCTTGTAATGGACGAAGAACAGCGGCGTGTTGGAGTCCGGGAAAAACTGCTGTTTCACCATCGCGAAGCCGGCATAGCAGACCACGGTGACCCCGACCAAACCGGCCACCACCAGCCAACGGAACCGCAATGCCCAGCGCAGGATCGCCCCGTAGGTTCGGAACAGGATGCCGCTATAGGCGTCGACATCCGCGTCCTTGCCCTGTTTGAAGAAATAATGCCCCAACAACGGTGTTGCCGTGATGGCCAGCACCCAGCTCAGCAGCAAAGAGATCGCGATCACCGCAAATAACGAGAACAGGAATTCGCCCGTCGCATCCGGGCTGAGCCCAATCCCGGCAAAGGCCATGATCCCGATGACCGTGGCCCCCAGAAGGGGGATCTGGGTCTTGGACGCGGCCTCGTCGGCAGCATCGCGCGAGCTTTTTCCCTTGAGCATGGAGATCTGCATCCCCTCGGCCACCACGATGGCATTATCGACCAGCATCCCCATCGCAATGATCAGAGCGCCCAGCGAAATGCGCTCCATCTCGATGGAAAACAGCGCCATGAACAGCAGGGTCCCGACAACGGTCAACAAAAGGGTCGAGCCCACAACGACTGCCGCGCGCCAACCCATGAATATTCCAAGCACCGCCACCACGATGGCAACTGACATGGCCAGGTTCACAAGAAAATCGTTCGAAGCCTGCTCGACCACAACGTGCTGCTGGTAGATCGGCAATACATCGACGCCTGCGGGAATTTCCACATCCAGCTCGGCCAGCTTGGCGTCGACGCGCTTTCCGACCTCCACGATGTTTTCCGTCCACAGGCCGGCAATACCCAGGGTGAAAGCTTCGACGCCGTTGAACCGGATCATGATGTCAGGATCGGTCTGGCGGGCCCGGTAGACATCGGCCATGTCAAAGAGGTTGATCACTTGCCCCTGAGAGCCAACCGACAGCCCTGCGATCTCGGACACGCTGTCCGATCCGTCCGCCGTCAGGATCGTGGTGCGATCGTCGTCTGACCGAAGCGTCCCTGACGACTGGACCGAATTGGCGTTCGCGATTGCTTCGTTGATCGACTGCAACGGCACATTCTGGTTGACCGAAATGGCCAGGTCCGGCTCGATGAAAATGGCTTCGTCCGGCAAGCCCTGCACTTCAACGTCCGCAACGCCCTCAACGGTCAGCAACTCGCGCCGCAAGAAGGTCGACAATTCGTGATTTTCGGCGTCGCTGAACCCTTCCGCGGTGACCGCATAGAAAAGACCGAACACGTCACCGAACCCGTCATTCACATAGGGCTGGCTGACACCGGACGGCAATCCACGGGCCGCATCCCGGACCTTGGCGCGGAGTCGGGTCCAGATATCCGGCAATTCGCTGCCATCGTAGGTGGACTTGATCTCGACTTCGATCAGCGATTGACCGGGACGGTTTACCGAGGTGATGACATCGACCTCGCCCATCTGCTGGATGGCAGATTCCAAAGGCTCCGAGACCTCCTCGGCCACCTGTTCAGCCGTCGCACCGGGGTACGTGGTCAACACTACGGCATTCTTGATGGTAAAGGCCGGATCTTCGAGCCGCCCGAGCGACGAAAATCCCCAGATCCCACCCAGCAAGGCGATCAGGATCACCAGCCACGTATAGATCGGCCTGTCGATCGAGGCGCGTGCGATATTCATCCTCGCCCCCTTCAGTTCGCAAAGCCGGCAAAGCGGCGCACGGTCTGCCCATCGGTCAGAACGGACCCACCGGCCACCACGATTTCGTCGCCGTCCGACAATCCGGTCAGAACCCGGACGTCACCTGTCTGGGTTGGTTCGATGGTCACGGGAACACGCCGTACGGTGCCGACATCTGCACCGACCGGCGAAAAGACCATAACGCCCAGATTGCCCTCGGCGTCGGCGACAATCGCGGTCGGAGGAACGATGATGCCAGTGCGTTTGTCATCGACCTGGACATTGACGGTTACCGACGATCCGGGCAGCACCCGCAAGTCTTCCGGCGGCGTGAGGCCGAACTGAATCCGGAACGTCTGGCCGACGCTCGAAGTTTCGGCGTCGAATTCGCGGATTTCCAACGGGAAGACTTCGTCACTTGCGGGGAATTTCGCCGTGATGGAAATGCCATCTTCCTGGCTGGTCCTTTGGAACAGGATTTCGGGCACATCGACCTCGATCCTCAATTCGGACAGATCGTGGATCCGGACGATCGGCGTTCCGGCGGCCACGGTGGTGAAGTTCTCGACCTCACGCCGCGATACCAGCGCATCGAACGGCGCGGTCAGAGTCGTGTGCTCGAGGTTGTACTCGGCGTCACGCACCGCGATTGCAGCCAGTTGGGCGGCGGTTTCAGCGTCATCGACAGCGACCTGGCTTGCAGTCGTCCCCCGCAGGCGCGACAGGCGGGCCACGGTGCGGTCAGCCTGATCCTTCTGAAGACGCGCACGTTCCAGTGCCAGTTCGAACGGCTCTTGGTCCAGCTTTGCAATCAGGCTGCCCTTGGGCACCTGGAACCCTTCGTTGACGGGCAGTTCCACGATCTGTCCGGCGACCTGAAACGCCAGATCGACAGTCTGCCGCGCGGCCACGCGCCCGAAGAACTGGCGTGAGAATCCGGGAGCGGTCTCATGCACCACCATAAGTTTCACAGGCTTGGTGTCGTCTTGCGCCGCAAGCGGTGCGGCCAGTACGGCAAGGGCGAGGCCCAGCGAAGTCAGCAGCTTCATTTCGTCAATCCCTCGGGTATTCCCGTTTTCAGAATGTTGTCCCGGATCTTGCGGGCAAGCCGGGCAAATTGAGCAGTTTCCTCGTCATCCAACCCAGAGGCACGGTGAAACAGCTCTCCGGCGGTGGTGACCAGCATGTTGCGGGCTTCGGCACCTTTGTCGGTCAGCACCAGCAACCACGCACGGCGATCATCGGGATCCTGCTGACGGGTCAGATAACCGGCCGCCTCAAGCGCATCGGCGGTGGCCGTAATGGTCGACGGCACGGTCAGCATGTCGGCCGCCAACACTCCCATCCGCTTGGGCTGATCCAACTTGATCAACATATGGCATTCCTGATGGCTGAGATCGGTATCGATGCAGCCGAAACTCTCTTCCAGTTTCCAGTACAGCGCATAGACGCCCATCATCGCCTGGATCTCAGGGGTCAGTCGGGCCAGCCGTTCACTGATGTCTTTGGTCATGGATGCTCTCCGCACGAGTCGAGCGGTGATATACTTCGGATTCCGAACTATTCAAGATGTGAAGTTGAATTTGCGCAAACCTATGCCGTTCCCTTGGGTCAACATCTCTTGATCTGAGGGCGCTGTGACTGCATTTTGGGCGAATCCGAAACATTCAGGACCCGACATGTACACGCCCGCAATCACCGGTACCGGGGTTTTCACGCCCGAAAACGTCATCACCAATGCCGAGCTGGTCAAAGCCTTCAACGCCTATGCCGACAAGATGAATGCTGCCAACGCCGATGCCATCGCCGCGGGCGAGATGGAGCCGATGCAGCACTCCTCGGAAGAGTTCATCGTCAAGGCCTCGGGCATCGAGAACCGCTACGTCATGGACAAGACCGGTGTGCTGGACCCGGACGTGATGCATCCCCTGCTGCACCAGCGCAGCGATGATGAGCCGGGCATTATGACCGAGATGGCGCTGGACGCCTGCAAAAAGGCGCTGGCTCAGGCAGGTCGGACGGCGGCGGATGTCGATCTGGTGATCTGTGCCGCGTCGAACCATGAACGCGCCTATCCCGCCATTGCGGTCGAAATCCAGAACGCGTTGGGCATCGCTGGTTTTGGGTTCGATATGAACGTGGCCTGTTCTTCGGCGACGTTCGGCATTCAGGCCGCGGCCGACATGATCCGGTCGGGGTCCGTACGGGCGGCGCTGGTGGTCAACCCCGAGATCTGCTCGGGACACCTGGAATGGCGCGACCGGGATTGCCACTTTATCTTCGGTGACGTGGCCACCGCCACGCTGATCGAGCGGATCGAGGATGCAAAGGGCCCGCATTTCGAAATCCTGTCGACCCGCTGCGCGACCGAGTTTTCGAACAACATCCGCAACAATAACGGTTTTCTGCGGCGCACGCGCCCAGATGGTTTGACCGACCGCCGCGACATGCAGTTCATGCAGAACGGTCGCAAGGTATTCAAGGAAGTGCTGCCGATGGTCAGCAAACACATCAGCGACCACATGGATTCCGAAGGGATCGAAAGCGGCGATCTCAAGCGGCTGTGGCTGCACCAGGCCAACAAGACGATGAATGATTTCATCGGCAAAAAGGTCTTGGGCCGAGAGCCGGAGCCGGGCGAACAGCCCAACATCCTGCAGGACTATGCCAATACATCGTCCGCCGGGTCGATCATCGCCTTTTCCAAATATTCAGACGATCTTCAGGATGGCGATGTCGGCCTGATCTGCTCGTTCGGTGCAGGATATTCGGTGGGGTCCGTCATCGTCAAACGCCACGCCTGACACGCCGGCGCCGCCGATCCACGTCCGGCGCAACAAGCGATAACCTCGAATATTTCGCCCGCGCAGGCGGACTGGTTTTGTATTCCTGAAAACTTCTTCAGAATTGATACAGCGCAACTTAACCCGCGGCCTCCATCTGGAAGGCCATGCAATTCCGCATGTCAGGTGACGCTAGGTTAAGAAAGGTGCGCCATGTTCAAGAGTTCTAAGTCAGGAATGGCGGCCTGGGTTGTCGCCCCGTTTTTGGGGGTTGCTGCAGCCAGCGCGGCCATGGCCGAGCCCCAGGTCTGCAACGCCAACACAGCACGGATCGCAGCCAACAATGGTGACTATGCGGCCCTTTGCGGCTGTTCGCAGGTTACGCCCAGTTTCCTCTCGCATCTGCAACAACGGGCAGATTTCGGGTCGGTTCTTGCCAATACCTCGCAGCAATGTCCGGGGCTGGCCAATCTGCTGAGCGATTTGCCGACCGGATCGATTTCCAACGCCAACAGCTTTGACGGCCGCGAAAACGACCCCAGCGGGTTTCAACCCGCATCCAGCACCGGCCCATCCGCCGGCGGCGGATCCGGGTCGGGCGGCGGAAACAGCGGCCCCGGCAATGGCGGGGGGAACGATGACCCCGGTGATGGCGGATCCGACGATCCGGGCAACGGCGGCGGGAATGATGATCCCGGCAACGGCGGCGGCAAGCCTGGCGATGGCGGTGGCAAGCCCGGCGATGGCGGTGGCAAACCCGGCAAGGGTGGAGACAAACCCGGCAAGGGCGGCGGCAAGCCCGGCAAGGGTGGCGGTCACGGCGGCGGCAAAGGCAACAACGGTGACGGGAAAGGCGGCGGCAAGGGCAACAATGGCGGCGGCAAAGGCAACAACGGGGGCGGAAATGGGCCCGAAGGCTCAAGCCCCGGACGCGGGAACAATGCCAACAACGACGAAAACTGACAAAGGCTAAGAGCTACTTCAGTTCAGCTTGAAGAAGGCGATGCGCACATCGCCTTTTTCACCGCCCCTTGACGGCTTGCCGGGAAACTAAATCAGCTGACGCTTTCCTCTTCGAGGTGCAATTTCATCTCGATCAGAACCTGTTGCAACAACGAGGTTTCTTTCAGCAGACGCTTGGCTTCGTTGACGGTAATGATGCCATCTTCGATCGCGGCCTGGTATTCGGTCATCAGCATCGCAAACCGCTGGCTCAGTGCGATCACGTCCGAATTGACGCCCCCGGTGCGCGTACCGGTCGAATTGCGCTCATCATAGGACAAGGTGATGTTCTTCAGGTCCGCCAGGGCCGAAGTCACATGCGGGTAGCTGGCCGCGTTTTCCAGACGTGCAACCGCATCCACCGGCATGAACCGGTCACTGTGCTCGGGATTGTCGGAGTAATACCGGCCCAATGTGGCCTTGGATTTCCCTGTGATCTCGCATGCTGCCTCGATCCCCACGTCCTTGACCAAAGCTTCGGTGTGCTTTTTCAGATAGGCCCCGATATCTGCCATTTTTGTACCTTTGTTCGCTGCGCCCTCTTGCCCGGCTGTCCGCACCGGGGAAAGGGAGGGGAAATTTCCCATACTCGAGTCATAATTGAAATGTCATATGTTGGCTATCCCTCAGATATGCGGGGGTTTTGTGAGTGAGTGGCGGCAGTTAATGCCGGTAAAGAGTGTTTGCGGGGCAGTATTTCAGGCCCTGCGCTGTTTCGGCCATTTCGTGGCCGGCGGTGTCGCTGTTGCGGAAGCGGGGTTATCCATCCCCAAGAGCATCTGCTCGGCCTCTGCGACTGCAATGGCGGCGTCGATTTGTTTCAGGACATTGACGACTTGCTCGCGCTGCGTGAGCCGATTAGACCCAGCCCATGGCCAAGCTGTACTTTAACTACTCAACCATGAACGCAGGCAAGTCCACGGTGCTGCTTCAGGCGTCGCACAACTATCGCGAGCGCGGCATGGACACCTATCTGATGACCGCAGCCATTGACGGGCGCGCGGGCCAGGGGCGCATCGCATCGCGGATCGGAATCTCGGAACAGGCCGATACGTTCACTCCCCACGACGATGTGTTCGCGATGATCCAAGATCGTCTTGATCAGGGGAAAGTGGCCTGTGTTTTTGTGGACGAGGCGCAGTTCCTGACCGAAGAACAGGTCTGGCAATTGGCTCGTGCGGTGGATGACCTGAAAGTACCGGTTCTGGCCTACGGGTTGCGGGTGGATTTTCAGGGCAAGCTGTTCCCAGGATCAGCGGCTCTGCTGGCCCTGGCCGATGAAATGCGCGAGGTCCGCACCATCTGCAGATGCGGGCGAAAGGCCACGATGGTGATCCGTCAGGACGAAAACGGAAAAACCATCACCCAAGGCGCGCAGGTGCAGATCGGCGGAAACGAGACCTATGTTTCACTCTGCCGGAAACACTGGCGCGAGGCAGTGGGCAGTTAGACCAGATTTGGCAGCGGTCGCCCGGCGACAAAAGCCGCCACATTGTCCAATGCCATGTGCCCCATATCCGTGCGCACTTGCTCGGTCGCAGTGCCCAGATGCGGCAGCAGGGTGACATTCTCCATCTCGCGCAGCGCCTGCGGCACGGCGGGTTCAAACTCGTAGACATCCAGCCCGGCCCCGGCGATCTGGCCGTTATTCAGCGCATGGATCAGTGCAGCTTCGTCCACGACTTCTCCGCGAGCGATGTTGACCAGAATGGCCGACGGCCGCATAGCTGAAAGAACCGAAGCGTCTATGAGGTGGAAGGTGTCAACACCACCGGGGACGGCGACGACCAGAAAATCGGCCACAGCAGCCAGGGCCGCCAAATCGGGAACGAACTCGGCAGGGAAATCCAGATCCTTGGGCGTGCGGGATTGATAACTGACCTGCATCCCGAATCCGAAATGACAGCGCCGGGCAATGGCTTGCCCGATCCGTCCCATTCCGATGATTCCGACCCATTTTCCGGTGACGTGCTGTCCCAGCATCTGGGTCGGGTGCCAGCCCTGCCAATTGCCGGACCGGACCAGCCGTTCACCCTCGCCCGCGCGGCGGGCCGTTGCCAGCAGCAGAGTCATTGCAATGTCCGCCGTTGCATCCGTGACCGCCCCCGGTGTGTTGGTCACGCGAACACCAGCAGCCTGCGCTGCCGCCACATCAATGTGATTGAAACCCACCCCAAAATTGGCCAGCAGTTTGCACCGCGGAGCCGTGACCATTTCAAAGACATTTGCCGAAAAGACATCACCCAAAGTCGGAACGACCACGTCGTAGTCCCGCAATGCGCGCGCCATCTCATCAATGCTGAGCGGTGCGTTGCTATCTCGGATATCGACGTCGAACTCATCCCGCGCGCGGGCCGTGACCGCGGGGGTCATCGGTCGGGTGATCAACAGCTTCATCAGTGCATCCGCCCGCCCACGGGAACTTTGCCATCAGGACCGATCAAAACAATCTCGCCCGATTCGTCCGGCAGACCCAGAACAAGAACCTCGGACATGAACCGTCCGATCTGACGCGGCGGGAAATTGACCACGGCCAGCACTTGTTTGCCCACAAGGGATTCGGGCGTGTAATGCGCGGTAACCTGCGCCGAGGTCTTGCGCTCGCCGATCTCGTCGCCGAAGTCGATCCACATCTTGATCGCGGGCTTGCGCGCCTCGGGATAGGGTTCGGCCCGGATGACCTCTCCTACGCGGATGTCGACCTTGAGGAAGTCGTCGAAGGAAATTTCACTCACCGGACAGCTCCTTGGATCGATCGGTTGCCGCCTTTACTGCACGGTGCAACAGGTTTGGAAACCCTTCCTGTTCATGCATCAGGACTTCCAGCGCTGCCTGCGTCGTGCCGTTGGGTGACGTGACATTGATGCGCAATTGCGAGGGGTCTTCCTCGGACGCTATTGCCAAAGCCCCTGCCCCGGCGACGGTCGCCTTGGCCAGGCGCATGGCCAGATCATGCGGAAGGCCTTGCGCCTCACCGGCGGCAGCCAGAGTCTCAATCAAATGAAAGACATAGGCCGGGCCAGAGCCGCTGAGACCAGTGACCGCGTCCATCTGCGCCTCATCCTGCAGGCGCACGGTATCACCGATGGCCGAAAGCAGATCTTCGGCCAGGGTCATGTCAGAGCCCGACGTGCTGGCATTTCCAATCAGCGCGGTGATGCCCTGCCGGATCGCCGCAGGCGTGTTCGGCATGGCCCGAATGATCGGAGTACCAGCACCCAGAACACGCTCGAACGTGGCGATGGAAGTTCCGGCGGCGACCGAGATGAACAGGGTGCCGCCGCCCCCCAACGCCTGAATTGCCGGCAATGCCTCACCCATCATCTGAGGTTTGACGGCAACCAACACGACGGCAGGTCTTTCAGGAAGTGGGGTGTTGATATTGACCCCTTGCGCCCTGAGCCATTCGGAAGGGTTAGGGTCGATCACCCATACTGATGCGGCAGGCAGGCCATGTTCCAGCCAGCCGGCCAACATGGCCGACCCCATTTTTCCGCATCCCAGAAGCACCAGCCCCTGATCCGCAACGCGTGACATGTCCATGATTGCCCCTCCCCTGCTTTTGCGGTTTGGGGCAAAGCTTTACGCGCGGCCGTAAGCCTCTGCAATGGCGACTTGCATCGCATCCTCGGGCGTACGGTTGCCCCAGGTTACCAACTGGATCGCAGGATAGTAACGCTCGGCGCTCAGGACCGCGGCGGTGATCATCGTGTCGATCTGTTCGGGGCTGGCCGATTGCCCGCCGCTGAGCACCAGGCCGTAGCGGTAGACCATCAGCTTCTGATTGCCCCAGTAGGTGAAGGCGCCGGCCCAGCATTGGTCGTTCATGCGGTTGAGCAATTCATAGAGATCGGAAACCCGGTCCTCGGGCGGCTCCATCTCGAACGAGCAGACCATCCGCAGAGTCTCGTCATAGTTGGACCAGGCCAGCGTGATCGAGTAGGTGCGCCACTGTCCTTCGACCGCCATGGCGATCTGATCGTCTCCGATCCGGTCGAAATCCCAATCGTGGTGTTCAGCCAGATGTTCGACAATATCAATCGGATGAATGTCTTCTTCGAAATACTGCTCGGAAAGTGCCATGGTGCCACCTCACTTAATACCTAGCATTTCGGGGCTGGCAGCGCCCCAGCGCTAGTTGCCTGCTCTACAAGCCGGGCTTCCCCCATAGGCCTGTACTAAATATGGTGCGCTGTGGCTGGGACTCTGGCAACCCCCATTCTTGGGGATAACAGCAATAAGTTGTGGACAGCTGGCAACGGCCACCAAAATATTGGCGCACCCTGCAGCTTTGCCTTGATTTATTTTTACAATGCGGCGAGACTCCCCACACTGCGAAACCCAGCGCGGGTTGAGCGGTGTAGGGTCTTGCCAAAAATTCTGAAATGCCGATCTACGGCTGGGCTTATTTGTCCAGCTTGGTTTCAAGCGCGGCGATCCGCGCTTCCAGCGCCGCGTTTTCTTCGCGCGCTTTCTGGGCCATCGCGCGGACGGCATCGAACTCTTCTCGCGTTACAAAGTCGCGATCCGCCAGCCAGCGGTCGACCAAGGACTTCATCGCCGTTTCAGCCTCTTCCCGCGCACCCTGCGCCACGCCCATTGCGTTGGTCATCAACTGGGACATATCGTCCAGAAACTTGTTGCGGGTTTGCATGTGTCTACTCCGGAATCGCGAATGCCTTCTATATGGGGGATAGAGAGCCCAGTCTCAAGGTTGACTTGGTCAGCCAACCCCGGGCAATGAGACGCACATGCAAGCTGTTTTGAATTTCCCCGATCTGTCGCCCGAGCTGTTCTCGATTTCCGCCTTCGGGATCGAGTTCGCGCTGCGGTGGTATGCGCTGGCCTATATCGCGGGCATCCTGATCGCGTGGCGCATGGCGGTGATAGCGGTGCGCCGTCCCGCTTTGTGGCCGGATCAATCCCCTCCTCTGAGACCGGACCAGTTGGAGGACCTGATCACCTGGATCATCCTGGGGGTCATCATCGGCGGGCGGTTGGGCTTTGTCCTGTTCTATCAGCCCGAATACTACCTGTCCCACCCGCTTGAGATCCTGAAGGTCTGGCAGGGTGGCATGTCCTTTCACGGCGGCCTTCTGGGTGTGGTGACCGCAGCGCTGGTCTTCGCGCGACGCCATTCGGCCCCCTTGCTTTCACTGGCCGACTTGATCGCCCATACCGTTCCCCCCGGCCTTTTGCTTGGCCGTTTGGCCAATTTCGTCAATGCCGAGCTTTGGGGCCGACCCAGCGAACTGCCCTGGGCGGTGATCTTTCCCGGAGCAGCAGCTCAGGACTGCGGCAATGTCGCTGCTGGGCTTTGCGCCCGCCACCCGTCGCAGTTGTACGAGGCTGCACTGGAAGGCGTGCTGTTGGGCCTGCTTTTGTTGTGGCTGGTCTATCGGCGCGGCGCATTTCATTGGCCCGGCCGCATCATGGGCGTATTTCTGGCGGGCTATGGCGCTTCGCGCTTCATCGTCGAGTTCTTTCGTCAACCCGATGCGCAATTCGTCTCGGCCGGAAACCCGCTTGGACTTGCGTGGCATGTGGGCGGCTACGGCCTGACGATGGGCCAGATTCTATCTCTGCCGATGATCGCAGTCGGCTTGTGGTTCGCCCTACGGGCACGGCGGGCGGCATGAGCCTGCTTGGCCATCTGACCGACCGCATCCGGCAAGACGGGCCGATGAGCGTGGCGGACTATATGGCCGAATGTCTTCTGCATCCAACGCACGGCTACTACACCACCCGCGACCCGTTGGGCACACATGGAGACTTTGTCACCGCTCCGGAAATCAGCCAGATGTTCGGCGAAGTGATTGGTCTTTGCCTTGCGCAGGGCTGGATTGATCAAGGCAGACCCGGCCGATTTGCGCTGGCCGAGCTGGGCCCGGGGCGTGGAACACTCATGGCCGATATTCTGCGGGCCACCCGGGGCGTGCCCGGGTTTCACGACGCCGCGCAGGTGGTATTGCTCGAGGCCTCGCCCGTTCTGCGCGGACTTCAAGCCGAGGCCCTGGATGCGCACGCACCGAACTGGATCGTTTCGGTGGGCGATCTCCCAGAGCTTCCGCTGTTTCTTGTGGCCAACGAATTCTTCGACGCCCTGCCCATCCGCCAGTTTCTGCGCGACGGCGACGGCTGGTGCGAACGTCTTGTGGGCCTGCTGGGCGATCGTCTGGCATTCGGCCTTGGCCCGAGGGCGACACAAGCGGCCTTGGCGACGCGCCTCGAGGACACACGGGACGGTGATCTGGTCGAGCTTTGCGCGGCTGCCGTTCCCATAGTGACCGAAACGGCCCGCATCATCCGCAGCCACGGTGGTATGGCTCTCGTTATCGACTATGGCGACTGGCGTTCGCTGGGCGATACGTTGCAGGCCGTCAAGGGGCACGAATACGTCGATCCGCTCGCCACACCGGGCCAGGCCGACCTGACTGCACATGTGGATTTTGAAACGCTGGCATTGGCGTCGCGCGCGACGGGCTGCGCCCATACGCGGCTAACGCCTCAGGGTGTGTTTCTTGAGCGTCTGGGCATCACACAACGCGCACAATCTCTGGCCAGCGCATTGACCGGATCAAAACTGGAAACACTGGTTCGTGCACATCGGCGGTTGACGCATCCCGAGGAAATGGGAAACCTGTTCAAGGTGCTGGGCCTCTACCCGAAAACTGCGATGCCACCATCGGGACTTGGGACATGACTCTGGAAATTCTGACCTCGGATTTGCTGTCACCGATTCGACACGGGTTCTTCAGTCGCAAGGGCGGCGCCTCTTCCGGTATCTTCAGCGGACTGAATTGCGGCACCGGCTCGTCCGACCTAAGCGAGGCGGTCGCGCTGAACCGGAGCAGAGTGGCCGAGGCCATGGGCGTTGAATTGGATGCATTGGTCGGCGTGCATCAGGTACATTCCCCGCACGTGATCACCGTCGACAAGCCGATTGCAGGCGAGAAGCCAAGGGCCGATGCAATCGTTACCGCAACGCCGGGTCTCGCGCTGACGATCCTGACGGCCGACTGCCAGCCGGTGCTGTTTGCGGATCCTCAAGCGAAAGTGATCGGTGCGGCACATGCGGGATGGCGCGGTGCTCTGGACGGTGTCCTAGAGGCGACGCTGGACGCCATGGAGGCGCTGGGCGCGCACCGCAAAAATATGATCGCCGTCATCGGTCCGACGATCTCGCAGCGCGCCTACGAGGTTGGCCCCGAGTTTCTGGAAGACTTCCTTTTGGACAGCCAAGACAACGCGCGTTTCTTTGCAAATGGGCAAGGCGACCGGATGCATTTCGACCTGCCGGCCTTTGGCCTTCACAAGCTGCGTCAGGCCGGCGTCGGGCAGGCAGAATGGACGCGGCATTGCACCTATTCCGATCCCGACAAGTTCTATTCCTACCGGCGCGCGACCCACGCCGGAGAGGCGGATTACGGCCGCCTGATTTCCGCCATACGATTGTAAAGATCGGCCGAATTAAGGCGAAAGCGCCACTTTTCCGCCACATTTATTGTGTCTATCTGTCATCAGAATCGTTGTTAATTTTTGCCAGTGCTCAGATGGTTATCCGTTCTCCGAACGTCTGATTTCTGGCATCCGAACTCAGGGGGTGCCGCAAGACTTCATCTTTGTCCTCAATTGATCCCGGAACAGCCACATCGCTGCCGCAAAGACGCGTTACATTGGCTTTACAAAGGGAAAAGGGCTTAGCCCCGAACATCGAGCAGGACATGAATATGAAGTTGAAATCTCGCTTTCTTCGCGCCGTTGTCGCGACCGCCCGGGACCAACAACCGGAAATGCCCTGGAAGCGGGTTTCCAGTCACTCTGCAAGGGTCGTGCGCCGGTTGGCCGCGCGACGCTGATACGAACTCCCTCTGGGGCCAGCTGCCGGCCTCAACAGGGCAAGACGCGCACCGGAAGCTGCTCTGGGCCGGTGCGTGAACCGAGGCTGGTATTCGCAGCCGACGTTTTTCAGGGCGTTTGTGTGCGGACAATTACGTTCGCAGTGTACGAGTTTGTCTGGGGGGTCATTGTGTTGACCAAACGAATGCGAAATCCATTCGCCATGCGCGGCCACGTCGGTACCCGCATGGAGGTGGCGCACTTTTTTCAAGACAAAGAATCAAGCTGTCAGGCGGGCCTGCACGGGGATGTTTCCCGCCTGTTCGGCGTATTGGAAGGAACGGAATAATATGACTATTCCAAATTCACTGGCACGTGCCGCGCAGAATGCCGTCGACACTTCGGCACTGCTGCGCGAAGCACCGCGTCCAGGCACCAAGCAGAAGGCGCAACTGCGTCGATACGAGGTGAGTGCACTGCTGAAAAGCGGGGAAGTTTCGCAGACACGCCACATCGCACCGGCGCTGCCCGTTTTCGAAGACGCGTTCTGCGCCTTTACACGTGGGTCTCTGGTCGAGACGGAACACGGCCCGGTCGCCATCGAGGACTTGATGCCGGGCGACACGGTCCTGACCCAGACCGGCGCATCCGAAAAGGTGTTGTGGAAAGGCTCGGTCACTCTGGTACCTGGTCGCGAAGACTCGCGCGGGCGGACACGCCCTTTGACCCGCATTATGGCAGACACGTTCGGCATGCAAAAACCATTGTCCGGCGTCATTGCCGGCCCCGCAGCCCGCTTGCTGGCAACACCGGCGCATCTGAGGCATCTTGGAGGTGGCCAGCCGATGCTGACACCCGTTGCCGAATTTCAGGACGGCATGTCCGTGATTGAAACGCAGCCGCCCACTCCGGTCGAGCTGTTCCACATCTGCCTGGAGCACCACGCGGTCATCAATGTCGATGGGCTGCAGTTCGAAACCTATCATCCCGGCGTGAACGCGGTCCGGATGATGAGCCACTCGCTGCGCTCGATCTACCTGAACCTGTTCGCGCATATCCATTCGTTGCACGATTTCGGTCCGCTGCTCATGGCGCGCGCCGGGGAGGGCGAGATCGACGCCATCACGGCGTGACAGCTTTAACCATCACCACTGCATTTTGGGGGGCAACATGCAGATTTTACTGAGTTGGGCCATTTCTCTGGCCATCGTGGCGGTGCTGCCGCCATGCGCATCGCAAACCAGACGCGCCGGCTTTACGCCGTCCGGTTCATCCGTTCTTCCAATACGTCGAACGGCACGCCGGGTTCGTCTTTTGCACCGCGGATGACAAGCGAAGTCTTGACGCTGGCCACGTTCGGCGTGGTCAGCAACTCACCCGTAAGGAACTGTTGAAAACTGCTGAGGTCGGGGGCGACGCATTTCAGGATGAAGTCGACCTCGCCGTTCAGCATGTGGCATTCTCGGACCAGCGGCCAGTCTCGGCAGCGGTCTTCGAACGCCCGCAATTCCGCCTCGGCCTGGCTTTCAAGGCCAACCATCGCAAAGACCTGAACTTCGAACCCCAGTTCTCGGGCGTTGACCTCGGCGTGGTATCCTCGGATAAAGCCGGCCTCCTCCAGCGTGCGGACGCGCCGCAGGCAGGGTGGGGCCGAGATTCCGACACGTTTTGCGAGCTCGACATTGGTCATTCGTCCGTCTGCCTGCAGTTCTGCAAGGATCTTTCGGTCGATCTCGTCCAGCCGTGTCGTGACCATGCGGTGCTCCTGAAATTTTCGGTTCTTATATCAGCGCAGGTGCCATGCGCAATATTCTTTCGCACCAGCGCAATAATCTTTGTCTGTCGATCAGGCAAGCCGGCACCTTGGAACCACATGACTGACGCGTGAGACGAAGGGGCTTTAAGCCGACCGATGCTGTCGCTATATCGAAGCCCGGCGCCCACGACGGCGCTCAGGCAATAATCGAGTGGGGGTTCCATGGCCGAGACACGACACACCAAGGTTCTGATCATCGGATCGGGACCTGCCGGATACACTGCGGGCGTCTATGCCAGCCGCGCGATGCTGAACCCGATTCTGGTGCAGGGCATCGAACCGGGCGGCCAGCTGACCACCACCACCGAGGTCGAAAACTGGCCAGGCGACACCGAAGTTCAAGGCCCCGACCTGATGGTGCGCATGCAGGATCACGCCAAGGCCATGGGCTGCGAGGTGATCGGCGACATCATCAACGACCTGGACCTGTCCAAGCGTCCTTTCACCGCCAAGGGCGACAGCGGCACCGTCTACACTGCGGACGCCGTCATCCTGGCGACCGGCGCACGCGCCAAATGGCTGGGGCTGCCGTCGGAAGAAAAATTCAAGGGCTTCGGTGTTTCGGCCTGCGCCACCTGTGACGGGTTCTTCTATCGCGGACAGGAGATCGTGGTGATCGGCGGCGGCAACACCGCCGTGGAAGAAGCGCTGTTCCTGACCAATTTCGCCAGCAAGGTCACGCTGATCCACCGCCGGGACGAGCTGCGCGCCGAAAAGATCCTGCAGGAGCGCCTGTTCAAGAACGACAAGATCGAGCCGCTGTGGTTCCACCAGCTGGAGGAAGTGATCGGCACCGACAACCCACTGGGCGTCGAAGGCGTGCGGGTGAAGAACGTCAAGACGGGCGAAATCACCGAGATCCCTTGCAAAGGCGTGTTCGTTGCCATCGGCCACGCCCCGGCCAACGAACTGGTCAAGGACGTGCTGGAAACCCATATGGGCGGCTATGTCAAAACCAAACCCGGCACCACGCAGACCTCGATCCCCGGCGTGTTCGCGGCCGGCGACTTGACCGACCATGTGTACCGGCAGGCCGTGACCTCGGCCGGAATGGGCTGCATGGCTGCACTGGATGCCGAACGGTTCCTTGCCGAACAGGAATGACCGCGACGCGCAGCGTCTTCTGCGCTGCGTACCGCCCTCCTCTGGCACCTTGACCCACACAGCGCGGCAACGCAGACTTGCCCCGAGCGCGGCAGATTTCAGGTGATCTTTTGAACACCCCCCTTTGGCAGGGCAGTTGGGCGACCCGTCTCAGGATCATCAGTGGTCTTGTGCTGTTTGCCTTTGCTTTCTTCCACTTCATCAATATCGGGCTGGGGCTGTTTCACACCGACTACCTGCATGACATGCAGGACTCTCGGAAAACGGTCACGCGCCATTCGATTGGCAGCGCTGTCCTGTATCTTGCCCTGATCGTACATGCAGGTCTGGCATTGGTGTCGATCGCCCAGCGCCGAACTCTGCGAATGCCCTTTCATACGGGCCTGCAAATCATTCTTGGCCTTCTCATTCCGCTGCAACTGATCTCGCACATCGTACAGACACGCTATGCGCATCAGGTTTTCGACGTGAATGACGAGATGGGCTACATCATCATTCTGATGTGGCCAAACTCGGCCATCTGGATGCAAAGCCTGCTGATGCTGATCGTCTGGATACACGGGTGCATCGGACTGCATATCTGGCTGCGACTGACCTCGTGGTGGCGCCAAACCGTACCCTATCTGATCGGAGTTGCCGTCTTCATCCCAAGCTTTGCCCTGGCCGGTTTGCTGACCGAAGGGCGGCGCATCTGGATGGATTTTGCGGATCCGGATCTACGCGAACAGTATATTGAGCATTACAACTGGCCCGGCCCCGAAGAGTTCCAGGTTCTGTTCAGCGTCAAGGACAACGCCTTGATGGCCTTCTGGATCGCGCTTGGTGCAGCTCTTGCGTTCCATTTCGGAGGCAAGCTTTGGCGTAGACGACACTCGGTGCGCGTCAGATATGTCGATGGGCCGGAAGTGACCTCAGAGAAAGGCATGACCCTGCTTGAGATGTCACAAGCCAACGGTATTCCGCATACTGCACTGTGCGGCGGCCGGGGGCGCTGCACCACCTGCCGCGTCATCGTCGAGGATGGCGCCGAGTCACTACCACCGCCCAGCGAGGTCGAAGCTCGCAGCCTGAAGGCCGTGGGGGCCACACAGCGCACGCGCCTGGCCTGCCAGGTCCGCCCCTCCAGCCCCTTGACGGTTTTCCGTGTTTTCCGGCCGGATGGTGGACGCCAGCGGGCGCATGCCAGCCAGGGGCAAGAGCGTAAACTGGCCGTGCTGTTTCTGGACATGCGCGGGTTTACCGCGCGCACAACGGGGCAACTGCCCTATGACATCGTGTTCCTGCTGAACCGGTTCTTTGACGCCATCGTTCCAGCCATTACCGCAGACGGCGGGGTCGTCGATAAATACATGGGCGATGGACTTTTGGCCGTGTTCGAAACACCCGACACGTCCAGCTCGGCCCGTTCTGCCCTGAAAGCTGCAATCGACATCAGTCATGCGCTTGCGCAGTTCAACCAGCAGCTGTCCCAGGAAAACAGCCCCGAGATCCGCATCGGCATGGGCCTGCACCTGGGCGACCTCGTGTTGGGAGAGATCGGCGCTGCCGGCCACGCCGCGCGGACCATCATCGGTGACGCCGTGAACGTCGCCAGTCGGCTGGAAGGAGAAACCAAGGCGCTCGGGGCCGAGCTGTTGGTCTCGGAAGCCGTGCTGTGCGCGGCCGGGTTTGAGACCGATGGCCTTGACCTGCGTCTGTTCCAGCTGCGGGGCGTAACCGAGCCCGTCCCTGCCCTGCCCGTCGAGCGCGCTCTGGATCTGGACCAACTTCTGACCGCACCAGAACAGATCGCCGCCGGTTGACGATATTGTCCCCATCCGGTGGGATTTTCGTCGCTTTTTCGGTTCGGGCCCGGAAAAACCTTCCATTCCGGGGAAAAACCGCGCATATCCTCCTTTGTTTCATGAATGTATATGGACTTCGACTGACGACCGGGGCACATGGCCCGGAAATGCACCTGAATCACTGAATGACCACACTGCCTCAAGAGTATTGCGATGACGATGTTGAGTAACCTGGCTCCGATCCCAGAACTGTATGTTTCCTATGAATCCGCCCAAAAGCTGAAAGTCGAAGCCGCCGACCTGACCAGCTGGGACCTGACCCCGCGCCAGATCTGTGATCTGGAATTGCTGATGAATGGCGGGTTCAACCCGCTCAAGGGCTTTCTAAGTCAGGAAGACTATGACAGCGTCGTCGAAAACATGCGCCTGGCCGACGGAAGCCTGTGGCCGATGCCGATCACACTGGATGTGAACGAAGGTTTCGCCGATCAGATCGAACTGGGTCAGGACATTGCGCTGCGCGACCAGGAAGGTGTGATCCTGGCGACCATGACTGTTACCGATCGCTGGACCCCGGACAAATCGCGTGAGGCCGAGAAGGTGTTCGGTGCCGATGATGATGCGCACCCAGCCGTGAACTACCTGCACAACGTGGCAGGCAAGGTTTATCTGGGCGGCCCCGTGACCGGCATCCAGCCGCCGGTGCACTATGATTTCAAGGCGCGCCGCGACACCCCGAACGAGCTTCGCGCTTATTTCCGCAAGGTGGGTTGGCGCCGCATCGTGGCTTTCCAGACCCGCAACCCGCTGCACCGGGCACACCAGGAACTGACCTTCCGTGCCGCGCGTGAGGCGCAGGCCAACCTGCTGATCCACCCGGTTGTGGGCATGACCAAGCCCGGTGATGTCGATCACTTCACCCGCGTTCGCTGCTATGAGGCGGTGCTGGACAAATACCCGGCCTCGACCACCACCATGAGCCTGCTGAACCTGGCGATGCGCATGGCCGGCCCGCGCGAAGCGGTCTGGCACGGCCTGATCCGCAAAAACCACGGCTGCACCCACTTCATCGTCGGCCGCGACCATGCCGGCCCCGGCAAGAACAGCCAGGGCGAAGATTTCTACGGCCCCTATGACGCCCAGGACCTGTTTCGCAAATTCCAGGACGAGATCGGCATCGAGATGGTCGATTTCAAACACATGGTCTATGTGCAGGAACGCGCCCAGTACGAACCCGCGGACGAGATCGAGGACCGCGACAACGTCACGATCCTGAACATCTCGGGCACCGAACTGCGCCGCCGTCTGCGCGAGGGGCTTGAGATCCCCGAGTGGTTCTCGTTCCCCGAGGTGGTCGAGCAGCTCCGCCGCCGCTATCCGCCGCGCAGCCAGCAGGGCTTTACCGTCTTCTTCACCGGTTTCTCGGGCTCGGGCAAATCGACCATCGCAAACGCTCTGATGGTCAAGCTGATGGAGATGGGCGGCCGTCCCGTCACGTTGCTGGACGGTGACATCGTCCGCAAGAACCTCAGCTCGGAACTGGGCTTCTCGAAGGAACACCGGGACCTGAACATCCGCCGCATCGGCTATGTGGCCTCCGAGATCACCAAGAACGGCGGCATCGCCATCTGTGCCCCGATCGCGCCCTACGCCACCACCCGCCGCGCCGTGCGCGAGGAGATCGAGCAGTTCGGCGCGTTCTGCGAAGTTCACGTTGCCACCAGCATCGAGGAATGCGAGCGCCGCGACCGCAAGGGCCTGTACAAGCTGGCGCGTGAAGGCAAGATCAAAGAGTTCACTGGTATTTCGGACCCTTACGATGTGCCGGAAAACCCGGAACTGCGCGTCGAGACCGAGAATGTGGACGTGGACAACTGCGCCCACCAGGTTCTGCTGAAGCTGGAAAGCATGGGATTGATCGCCGGATCCTGAGCCACAGCCAACTGCTGTCAACACTGACCCCCGGAGACATCTCCGGGGGTCTTTCATTTCCAGAACACTGCTTTGAACACCCCCCTTCCGTCCGCGAGATTGGCGGTCGTTCGACGTTTCATCCAAAAAATGCTACTATTTCGCATATTTTGCGCAGACATAATTTGTCTGCATCCTTTGGGAGGGTGAACATATGGCAACTCAGAAAAATACCGACGATGGCGGAGCCATGTTTGCGGGAGACAACCGCGCAGCGGTAATTGCCGACTACAAGATCGCCCAGTTTTCCCGGTTGCAACTTCCGGCGTTGATGGCTGCACCGGCTATGGCAGGGGGCCTGACACCATTTATCCCCATAGACTGGCTGCTGGACCTTCTGAAATCGATCCGCACCTACGCGGATTGGGTGAAGGAATGCGACAAGATCAAAGCCAAGATTCAAAAGGCGCTGGATACACTGCAGCCGCCGCCCCAGGATCACCCTTTGGGGCTTGTCGTGCCACCGGTTCCGCCGACGCCCGGCACGACCCGTCTTCGTCAGATCCTTGAGGTCATCGATGCGGCCAAGACCGCTGCCGGCAACATGGAGCCAGACTCGGCGCGCGGCAGTCTCAAAGAGGCCAAGGATATGATGCACCACGACTCGGTCAAAGCCGAGTTCCGCCGGCTGAACGACGTGGATGGCTGGTATGACATTCTAGAGGAATTGCAGGACGCGATCGATTACCTGGAACGAGTCTCGCGGCACTGACCCACGCCGGCACAGCCAAAGCGCGCGTGCGGCACAGTCAGCCTGCTGAAAGCTGATCCCGCAGGGCCTCGGCAGCCCTCAGTTCGAACTCTCCATAGATGGCGGCCTGCGGTTGCATCGCCCGCAGATACGGCAGGCGTTTTTCATAGTCTTCCCCCGACAGCATTTGCACGGCCTGCTGGATGTCCGCCTCGCTTTCGCACAGGATCATCCCCTCGGTATCGAGGAAGTCGCCGATATTGGGGCACCCCCAATAGATCGGGACTGTCGAACACAGAACGGAGTCGATCAGCTTCTCCGAGAAGTAGTTCCTCTCGCGCACGTTTTCGATGACGACCGAATAACGATAAGGTGCCAACCCGTCTGACTTGTTCTCGAACGGCTGATAGCCGCGGCCCATGATGTCGATGTCAGCGCCTGTGTCGCGGGCCCAATCGATCAGCCTGTGCCTCAGCTGGTGCCCCTCCAGATCGCGCTTCGCCGACGCGATCAGCGAACATGACCGCGTCTTGACGACGCTCAGATCCTGCCACTCGGGAACTTGGGTCACGCCGTAGGGCAGGAAAACCGCGTTGGGCAGGCTGTTCAGCAATACGTCGTGAAAGGTGAACACCCGGAAAAAACGCCGCCAGGTCCAGCGCAGCATCCGATCGTGCTTGCCATGTATGGCCGATGGCTCGCCCATCATCAGCGATATCCGAGCCCGCGTGCCGCGTCGCAGGCGCAGGTGTACAGTGGAATTGGGATACATAATCAGGTGGTCGGAGGGCGCGAGGTCACCAACGGTCTTTCCTGACAGGCGCTCGGGGCAGCCCAGCGGCCAATTCAGATCTGCCAGCGGAACCGAGGCCAGTTTCGGCCCCAGACGGTGGCCATAGGGCAGAATCGCGATCGCAGGTTCGGTCATTGCAGGCTGTCCGGCAGGTCGGTCTGTCCGCGCATCAGGACGAACCCGCGCCCGGCAACCTTGATGCCCGTCATCGCATCCGTTGGCCCGACCCGCGTTACGGTCGCCTGACCGGGACGGCCCATGTCGTGGCCCTGTTCGGCGATAAAGCTGTCTTTCAGCATCAGCCCGTATTTCCACAGGTAAGCCGCCATTGCGCCGGTGGCGGAGCCGGTGAACGGATCTTCGGGCGGGCTGGGCGGCGCCAGCAACAGACGCGAGAACGTATCCCCTTGAGCCGTGGCCCCCTGCAGGGTCACCAGAAAGGGTTCGGCCATGTCGGACCCGGCATATCCGGCAGTTTCCGCCACCCGTTGCAGCGCATCCACATTCAGTTGTGCCGCGCGCAAGGCTGCGTGATCCCGCAGAACTGTAATGCAGAACGGCAGCCCGGTCGAAACCATCTGCGGCGGCGAAATGATCGCACTTGCAGGTAGGCCGATCGCAGCTGCAACAAGGTCTTCCGGCACCCGCGTGCCGAATTCGGGCGCGATCTGGGTCATCTCGATCTGGTCGCCATGCAGCTCGATCGACAAGATCCCTGCTCCGGTTTCCAGCGTCAGTGCGTCAGCAGATATCATTCCTCGGGAGCGCATGGCAGCCACGGTCGCAATGGTCGGGTGTCCGGCAAAGGGAATTTCACGGCTGGCCAGGAAATACCGCACTCGGATATCCGCCACATCCGATGGGCCGGTAAACGTGCATTCGACCAAAGACGTCTCGCGGACAAACGCCGTGCAGACTGTTTCCGGCAAATGCGCGCCACCATGCACGACTGCACAGCCATTTCCGCCGAATGCCGTGTCGCTGAAAGCATCCACCCAATCGAAATCGAACCAGCTCATGCGCCCTCTCGTGCCTGCGGTCAGAAAGTGCCGGGAATGCAAACCCGCGGGTGGCATGTTTGACGCCTCACGCGCCGCTTGTCACGCTGAATCGGTCTGTGGCCGTGTCAGTGCACGGCCACCGGAGACAGGTCATGCTGCCGCGCCAGAACGAAGGCCAGCTTTCGATCGGCGACAAGCGCCAGTTGCTGCCCATCTGAATCGTGAACGGCATAAAGATGATCCAGATCACCCACCTGCGTGCGCACCTCGTGCGGCAGGTTGGCCACGTTCACGGCCTTCACGTAGACGATCCGATTGCCTTCGGTGTTGATTTCATACGGTGTATTCATGGCTTACCCCTTCCTAATGTTGATCGTCTGCACAACGGTTTCGGGCACGGCGCGGGTCAGGTCGATATGCAGAAGGCCATTTTCCATGATGGCTTCGCCGACCTCGACACCGTCGGCCAGCACGAACATGCGCTGGAACTGACGGGCCGCGATGCCGCGGTGCAGGAACACGCGCCCCTCGCTGTCGTCGCGCTGACGGCCGCGGATCACCAGTTGCCGATCTTCGATGGTGATCGACAGGTCGTCCTCGGCAAACCCGGCTACGGCCAAGGTAATGCGGTAGGAATGATCCGACGTCTGTTCGATGTTGTAGGGCGGATACCCTTCGTTTCCGGCCTTTGCAGACCGTTCCAGAAGGCGTTCCAGCTGCTCGAACCCCAGAAGATGCGGGTATGAGCCAAGAGTAAGTTTTGACACGTTTTCTCGTCCTTCTTTGTCAAAGCGACGTGATGCGCGGCCCCGTAACGGCAGCTGCGCACAAGACAATATGGGATGAAACGTGTGTCTCCACAAGGTCTAGGCGGATTCACTTGAACGCACTATCTTGTGTAACACGCACCACCAGCCACACATGAGTCGCCCATGAACGCGCCCACCGACATTTCGATGAAAACCGACGAGGTTCTGCGCGTCGAACTGGAGGTGTTCCGCCAACAACACCGCGACCTGGACGAGGCGATCAAGGCGCTCGAGGCGACCGGCACTGCCGATCAGCTGACGGTGAAGCGGCTCAAGAAACAGAAGCTGCGCCTGAAGGATATCATCCGGCTGATCGAGGATCGCCTGACCCCTGACATCATCGCCTGATCCGGCGCGGTCAACCGCATTGCCACGCAAGCGGATTTCACTATAGTGCGCGCTTCCTAAAGCAGGCGGGGAACAGGGCGGATGAGCGAGATCAAGGTCGGAATCATCATGGGCAGCCAGTCGGACTGGCCCACCATGAAAGGCGCTGCAGAGATACTGGACGAACTGGGCGTGGCCTACGAGACCAAGATCGTCTCGGCCCACCGCACGCCGGATCGTTTGTGGGAGTACGGCAAGACCGCCGTGCAGCGCGGGCTGCAGGTGATCATCGCCGGCGCTGGCGGTGCCGCACATCTGCCGGGGATGATGGCGTCCAAGACGCGGGTACCGGTGATCGGCGTTCCGGTGCAGACGCGGGCGCTGTCCGGTGTCGACTCGCTCTATTCCATCGTGCAGATGCCCAAGGGTTTCCCGGTTGCGACCATGGCCATCGGTTCGGCCGGCGGCGCCAATGCCGGTCTGATGGCCGCTGGTATTCTGGCCCTGCAAGATGCGGCTCTGGCCGACCGGCTGGACGCCTGGCGCGCGGCGCTGTCGGACTCGATCCCCGAGGAGCCGCGCGATGAATGACCCTTTGCAGCCCGGCGCGGTGATCGGAATTCTGGGTGGCGGCCAGCTGGGGCGGATGCTGTCGATGGCCGCGGCGCGGCTGGGCTTCGTGACCCATATCTTCGAGCCGGGCGCCAACCCGCCGGCGGGCCAGGTGGCGCATCGCGTGACCACCGCACCTTATGAAGATGCCGAGGCGCTTGCCGCGTTTGCGCAATCGGTCGATGTCATCACCTACGAGTTCGAGAACATCCCGACCGAGGCGCTGGACATTCTGGAATCGCACCGTCCCATCCGCCCCGGACGCGAGGCGCTGCGGGTCAGTCAGGACCGGCTGACCGAAAAGACATTCCTGCAAGGCCTGGGCCTGAACACCGCACCCTTTGCCGATGTGACCGACCTCGACAGCCTGCAGGCCGCCATCGAACGGATCGGCACGCCGGCCATCCTCAAGACCCGCCGCTTCGGCTATGACGGCAAGGGGCAGGCGCGGCTGAAGTCGCCCGAGGACGCCAGGTCCGCACTGGCCGACATGCAGGGCGCGCCCGCGATCCTGGAAGGCTTCGTCAATTTCAGCCACGAGGTGTCGATCATTGCCGCCCGCGGGCTGGACGGCCAGGTGGCCTGCTTCGACCCCGGCGAAAACGTGCACCGCGACGGCATCCTGCACACGACCACGGTGCCCGCGCGCCTGTCCCCTGCCCTGCGGACCGACGCGGTGCTGCTGGCCGCGAATATCCTGAACGCGCTGGACTATGTCGGCGTCATGGGGGTCGAACTGTTCGTGACGCCGCAGGGCCTGATCGTGAACGAGATCGCGCCGCGCGTTCACAACTCGGGCCACTGGACGCAAAACGGCTGTGCGGTCGATCAGTTCGAACAGCATATCCGCGCCGTGGCCGGCTGGCCTCTGGGCGACGGGCAGCGTCACGCGGATGTGGTGATGGAGAACCTGATCGGCGACGACATGGACCGCGTGCCCGAGCTTGCGCAACAGCGCGACGTGGCCCTGCACCTGTACGGCAAGGCCGAGGTCAAGCCGGGCCGCAAGATGGGCCATTTCAACCGGATCAAACGCTAGCGCGCCGCGGCAACGAACCGCCCGGCGATATCCCCCGACAGAAAACTGACCCGGCCACCGGCGATGGTGGCCGCTACGCGCTGCGTTTCGGCGTCCAGAATGACCAGATCGGCGCGTTTGCCGGGGTGCAGCGACCCGCGGTCCCCAAGGCCAAGCACCCGCGCGGGACCCGACGACACCAGCGCCCACGCGCCTGCCAGATCCATCAGCCCCGATTTCATCAGCATCAGCGCCGCCCTGCGCGGGCTGGGATAGTGGTAATCCGACGCCAGCGCATCGCACAGCCCCATGGCGATCAGGTCCAGCGCGCTGACGTTGCCCTTGTGCGATCCGCCCCGCACCACGTTGGGCGAGCCCAGAATGACGTGATCGCCCGCGGCCTTGGCCGCCTCGGCCGCTTCGAGCGTTTCAGGAAATTCGGCGATATGCACGCCGCGCGCGCGCCAGTGGGAACGGGCCTCTGCCGTCGCATCATCATGGCTGCCCAGACGCACGCCTTGTTGGGCCAACGCCGCGCACAGCGCATCAAGCGAAGCGGGCACCTCGGAGGTGCGGGCGTGCATGTCCTGCAGCATCTTCAGATGCGCCTCGGGGCTGCGACCAGCCTTGAGCGCCTGCCCGGTCAAACGCGGCGGGGTACGCCCCTGCGCCAGACGGTCATGGGGCAGATGATCGTTGAACACGACATAGGGCACCTGCCAGTCGGCGATGCGCCCCGGCAGGTCGGCATAGTCATCCAGCAGGTGGGTTTCGAACCGCAACTGCGGGATCAGGTCGGTGACCACGCTGCCCTTCACCGCCGCGATCGCGCGGAACACGTCGGCGGCGAACTCTGGGCCGCGTACGCCGCCCTCCCAGCTGTAGAACTGCGCCAGCACGGCGGTGGTGATGCCATTGGCTGCCAGTTCGGCCTCGGCGGCGCGGATGCCCTCGTCCATCTGCTTCATGGCCCCCCGGCGCGGGGCGATGTGACGCTCGAACCCGTCCCCGTGCAGGTCGATGATGCCCGGCAGGATCAGATAGCCGCTCAGATCAACGACCGGCGCACCGCTGCCCTCCTGGATCAAGCCGTCCGCGATTGAGAGATCGTTACCGACAAGTCCGCGATCAGGGTGCAGAACCTGCGCCCCGGAAAAGGTCAGCTCCAATGCGGTCATCGCGTGGGTTCCGAGGCGGGTTCGGCGCAGTCCTCTCCGATGCAGATCTCATCAATGATGTCCATCACACCGTCCAGCCAGGTTATGTTGGGATCGAACTCACCGAACTCGATGAAGTGCAAAGCCTGCGCCATGACCTGCGGGTTGTTCATCATGAACGTATGCGTCACCGGCAGCACGATGTGGTCGGTCATGCCCTGGACTTTGGTTTCTTCGACAGCGACCTTGCCGTCATCCGGTCCATCAACCAGCGACGAAAAGACCGGATTCAAGGAGTTCTCGCCTGCAATCACCCCCAGCTCGAAGTCGACCGGTGGCAGGCGACGCGGAATACCTTCGGGACCCGTACCCAGCTGCAGGCCGGCGGGGCCGTTCAACAGACCGAACACTTCCCAATCGCCCAGTTCATCGACCAATTGGCTGCCTTGGTTGGGCGGGCCAAGCATGACGACGCGGCCCAGATTCTGCGGATGGTGATCCTGCAGCCAGTAGCGCAACAGGATACCCCCCATCGAATGCGCGACAACGTTGACGGTGTCATCTCCGCACGCCGCAAACGCCTCGGGTATGGTCCGGTCGGCCAGTTCCGGAATCGGAAGATCCGTCGAGCGATAACCCGGCCGCACAACGGTGTACCCGTGCACCTTGAACAACTGCTCCATGACCGAAAACGATGCTTCGGTCCGGGCAAGCCCATGCAGCAGGACAACGCATTTTGCCTGCGCGGCGATCGGCATCAGGAAAAGCAATATGAAAAACAGGATCCGCATGGCTGCCAGATAATCGCTATTCTTCAGAGAGGAAAGACCTAGCGCCGCCTCACGCGCATAACTGCCAATGCAATACCGCCCACAACCAACCCTGCCCCTGCCATCAGCCGCAGGCTCAGTTGCTCGCCGAGCAGCGCCACACCTGCAATGATCGCAATCACCGGGACGCTCAGCTGCACTACGGCTGCAACCGCAGGCGCCAACTGGGGCAGCAGGCGATACCACAGGGCGTACCCCAACCCCGAGGTTACGCCGCCAGATACGGCCGCCAGCCCCAAACCCGCCCAGGTCAAGTTCCACGCCGGAGCGCCGGCGATCAAAATGCCAGCGGTCACCGGCAGGGCCACCACAAAGTTCGAGGCCGTTCCCGCCAGCGCATCGGGCTCGGACCGACCAGCAATCGAATACGCAGCCCACCCGACCCCTGCGGCGGCCATCAAGGCTGCCCCTGTCGGGTCAACACGTGCCTCAGTGCCTGGCCACAGAACCCAAGCCAATCCGGCCATTGCAATTGCTGCCCCCGCCACCTGTCGAAAAGTCGGGATCGCCCCCGTCAGGGTGCCGGCCAGAAACATCGAGATCTGGACCACCGCAAACAGGATCAAGGCGCCCAATCCCGCATCAAGTGACAGATAGGCCACCGAGAACCCGACCATGTAAAGCGACAAGGAGCCTGCTCCGATCACTCGGCGCCTGTCGAACACCCGCAGGGTGCCACCCCGCGGCACGACCAATGCACAAAGGACCAGCGCACCACAGAGCACGCGAACAACGGCAAAACTCGCCGGGTCGCTGGCTCCGCTCTCCACGGCCAACCGGTTCAGGATGGAATTCGCCGCAAAGGCACACATGGTCAGGGCGGTCAGAAGAAACAGCTGCATGCCCCACCAATATCGTGTCCGCGTGCAATGGACACCCGGTTTCCTGCACTTCCGCGTGACCGGCTGCGGCGTTCCCCAGCATTGCAAGCAACGCCGGCCGAACCCCTGCGGAACACCAGAATAAACAAAACGGGGCCGCCCGAAGGCGACCCCGTTGAATTTTTTGATATGACTTTCCCTTGCGGGTTGTCTGAATTCGCTGACGCGAACCCGGACAGTCTTACATCATGCCGCCCATGCCGCCCATGTCGGGCATGCCAGCACCGGCGCCTGCACCTTCTTTGGCGGGCTTGTCGGCAACCATGGCTTCGGTGGTGATCAGCAGACCTGCAACCGAGGCAGCGTCTTCCAGAGCGGTACGCACCACTTTGGCCGGGTCGATCACACCGAACTTGAACATGTCGCCATATTCTTCGGTCTGAGCGTTGAAGCCGAAGGCGGTGTCCGAGGACTCGCGCACCTTGCCGGCAACGACGGCACCGTCGACACCTGCGTTTTCAGCAATCTGACGCAGCGGCGCTTCGATGGCCTTGCGAACGATGTTGATACCGGCGTCCTGATCGGCGTTGACACCTTTCAGATCGGCCAGAGCCTTGCCGGCCTGAACCAGGGCAACACCGCCACCCACGACGACACCTTCCTGAACGGCGGCGCGCGTTGCGTTCAGAGCGTCGTCCACACGGTCCTTGCGCTCTTTCACTTCAACTTCGGTCATGCCACCGACGCGGATCACGGCAACACCGCCTGCCAGTTTGGCAACGCGCTCTTGCAGCTTCTCACGGTCGTAGTCGCTGGTGGTTTCTTCGATCTGGGTGCGGATCTGGGCAACGCGTGCTTCGATCTCGGCCTTCTCGCCAGCACCGTCGACGATGGTGGTTTCGTCCTTGGTGATCGACACTTTCTTGGCGGTGCCAAGCATGTCCATGGTGACGTTTTCCAGCTTCATGCCCAGGTCTTCGCTGATGACCTGACCGCCGGTCAGGATTGCGATGTCCTGCAGCATTGCCTTGCGGCGATCGCCGAAGCCCGGAGCTTTGACGGCAGCGATCTTCAGACCACCGCGCAGCTTGTTGACAACCAGAGTTGCCAGCGCTTCGCCTTCCACGTCCTCGGCGATGATCAGCAGCGGCTTCTGCGACTGGATCACCTGCTCGAGCAGCGGAACCATCGGCTGCAGCGAAGAGAGTTTCTTCTCGTGCAGCAGGATCATGCAGTCCTCCAGCTCGGCAACCATCTTGTCAGCGTTGGTGACGAAGTAGGGCGACAGGTAGCCACGGTCGAACTGCATACCTTCGACGACGTCGGTCTCGGTTTCCAGACCTTTGTTCTCTTCGACGGTGATGACGCCTTCGTTGCCGACTTTCTGCATCGCGTCTGCGATCTGGCGGCCGATTTCAGCTTCGCCGTTGGCCGAGATGGTACCAACCTGCGCAACTTCGTCGCTGTCTTTGACTTCGCGGGCAGCGTTCTTGATTTCCTCGACGACTTTGGCAGTTGCCACGTCGATGCCGCGCTTCAGGTCCATCGGGTTCAGGCCGGCTGCGACCTGCTTGAGGCCTTCCTTGACAATGGCCTGGGCCAGAACGGTTGCGGTGGTGGTGCCGTCACCGGCTTCGTCATTGGTGCGGCTGGCGACTTCTTTCACCATCTGCGCGCCCATGTTCTCGAACTTGTCTTCCAGTTCGATTTCCTTGGCGACCGAAACACCGTCTTTGGTGATGCGCGGCGCGCCGAAGGATTTGTCCAGAACCACGTTGCGGCCTTTGGGGCCGAGGGTCACCTTCACAGCATCCGCCAGGATGTTCACACCCTTCAGCATGCGGTTGCGGGCATCGGTGTCGAACTTGACGTCCTTTGCAGACATGTCTTTTTCTCCTCGAGAAATGTGTTTGAAATGAAGATCAGAGCAAGCGCGTGCGCGTTACTCGATGATCCCCATGATGTCGCTTTCTTTCATCATCAGCAGCTCTTCGCCGTCGACGTGGACCTCGGTGCCGGACCATTTGCCGAACAGGATTTTGTCGCCGGGCTTCACAGCCATCGCGATCAGTTCGCCGCTGTCTTTCCGCGCGCCTTCGCCGGTTGCAACAACTTCGCCTTCGCTGGGCTTTTCTTTTGCGCTGTCGGGAATGATCAGGCCGCCTGCGGTTTTCTCTTCGCTTTCGGTACGGCGAACCAGCACGCGGTCATGAAGCGGTTTCAATGCCATCTTTGCAGCTCCTTGGGCTCAAAGGTTGTTTTCCTCCCCCCGCGGTCTTGCGGGGTGTTAGCACTCAACTTGGTCGAGTGCTAACGACGCATAGCTAGGGGGTGATTTCCGGCGAGTCAACAATCGGTGATGAATTTTTTTCGCGCGCAGCCTGAGACCGGCCTAGTCAGGTCGGGTCTTCCCAGCTGTAAGCCCAGTGCTTCAGCCCTTCGGACCCGGAAGGCGACAGTTCATAGACGCCCTTTGCCACCTTTTCGAACCAGCCATAATGGTTTTCGCGCATGAGGCGCGTCGCCGCCGCAACGCCCGTGGCACTGGCGACCTCAGCGCCTTTGGTCGCCCCGTGTTCGGCCAGATGCGCGGCACATTTCAGGGCATCCTGCCGATAGGCAGTGACGATACCGTGCCGAGTTGCCCCACCTGAGTTCGGATCCCCTTCCAGCCGCTCGAACTCGCGCAACAGTCGCGCAGCTTTGGCCTTGTTCTTTCGCGGCGTATAGGGGCCGGGGTCACAATGGACTTCAACCCGTCCATCCGCACGAACGGTGATCAACCCCAGCCCCAACCGACGACACAGGGACAGGTTGTCCCGCAGCGCCCGGCGCGCTGACCGGCCGGTGGGCTTGCCGACGGCCACATAGACCTGATCCGATACCTTCAACCGGGTCACGGCCTGATGGAACAAGGCCAGCGAAAACCTCAGCTTCAATTCAACAATCACTGGATCGCAACCGGGCTTGACGGCCACGATGTCGGCGGCGCCGACCTCTCCTTTCACGGTGTATCCTTGCCGCTGCAACAGCGCCTTGATCGGAGGATAGAGATCCTGTTCGCGGTTCATGACGCCATGCTATGGTTTTTTCAGAGAAACGCCATACGGATACACGGCTTGCGCGCGGTAGGCGGGCGTGGCTATCTGTTCCCAAGTTCTTTCAGCCACAATCGGAATGGTTTCGATGCGCGTGTTTCTTTTTGCCCTGCTTGCTGCTCTGCATCCAATTGTGGCCAATGCCGCCTGTGACGGGCGCGATTTGCGGCAAGACATGACGCCTGAGGCCCGGGCCGAGTTGAACGCGGCCACCAGTCAGATGGCATATCCCGAAGGCAATCACTGGATTGCACAGAAGGACAACACTGTTTTGCATCTGATTGGCACATTGCACGTCAACGATCCGCGAATGGGCCCGGTGGTCGAGCGGTTGGCGCCGATGTTGAGCGAGGCCGACGCGTTCTATTTCGAGATCACCCAATCCGACATGTCCGCTTTCGAACAAGACCTGGCCAAGGATTTCAGCCCGGTCCTGATCAACTCGGGACCAACTCTGATTGATCTGATGAGCGAAGAGGACTGGGCCGTGATTTCCAAGGCGCTTTCGGCACGCGGCATTCCCGGTTGGATGGCCGCGAAACTGCGCCCTTGGTTCCTGTCGATGATGCTGGGTATGCCACCCTGCATGCTCCAGGTGCCAGACGCAGACCGGGGAATGGATGCGCGCCTGACCGAACTGGCCGAAGCTGAAGGCAAACCGCAATACTCTCTGGAACAGATCGACGACCTGATCGCGATCTTCGACAGCCACACGCTTGAAGAGCAGGTGCAGTCTTTGGTGCGCATGGTCGATGCCTTTGACGCCGGCGATGACCACATGGTGACGATGGCCACCGCATATTTCGAGGAGAAGCACGCAGAAATCCTGCAATTCGCAAAGATATATGGGCGCGAGGCTTCGGGCCTGGCGCCTGACGTGTTTGCACAGGAATGGGCCGCATTCGAGGACCAGCTTCTGGTTCAACGCAACGACAACTGGATGGAAACGATCCTGACCATCGAAAACCAGGCGGCGGTGATCGCGGTTGGCGCCGGTCATCTGGGTGGAGACCATGGACTTCTGCAACAGCTGGAACGCGCCGGATATCAACTGAGCCGCGCACAGTTCTGAGCGGTCAGCGCTTCTGTCAGACCAACCGTCGCAGCCTTGTTTCTGCCGGGTGACAACGCCAATGGACCACCCTATAAGGCGCGCAAACTCCTTATGTGCAGGAAACAGACATGACCACCCAAGTATTTGGCCACAAATCTCCCGACACCGACTCGACCGGATCGCCGATCCTGTGGGCCTGGTATCTGAACGAAGTCAAAGGCGAAAAGGCCGAGGCCGTCCTGCTGGGCGAACCCAACACCGAAGCTGCCTTCATGCTGCAGCGCTGGGACCTGCCCAAGCCGCGCATCATCGAGGATGTCGAGACCGATGCGCCCGTCGTCATCGTTGACACAAACAACCCGGCCGAATTGCCGGCCAATATCAACAACGCCGACATCCGCGCCATCATCGACCACCACAAGCTGGTCGGCGGGCTGGAGACCAAAGGCCCGATCGACATCACCGTGCGCCCGCTGGCCTGCACGGCGACCATCATGATCGACCTGATGGGCGACGACGCCGCCAAGATGCCCGAGGCTGTCAAGGGCGCGGCCCTGACCTGCATCCTGTCGGACACGCTGGAGTTCCGCTCGCCCACGACCACCGCGCATGACCGCGAAGTAGCCGAGAAACTGGCCGCCGAGCTGGGGCTGGATGTTTCGGCCTATGCTGCCGACATGTTCGCCGCGAAATCGGACGTATCGTCTTTCTCGGACGCCGAACTGATCCGCATGGACAGCAAGGAATACGAGGTCGACGGTACCAAGTTCCGCGTGTCCGTTCTGGAAACCACCGCGCCGGGCGTGGTGCTTGACCGCAAGGATAGCTTGGCCCAGTCGATGGTCGAGGTGGCCAAGGAAGACAGTGTGGACCAGGTGCTGCTGTTCGTCGTCGACATCCTAAACGAAGAGGCCACCCTGTTGGTGCCGAACGACCTGGTCAAATCGGTTGCCGAGAAAAGCTTTGGCGCTTCGGTGTCCGGCGACACGATTGTTCTGCCGGGCATCATGAGCCGCAAGAAGCAGATCATTCCGAACCTCAAGGTCTGATCCCGCTCACAGTTCAGCGAAAGGCGCCCTCACCGGGCGCCTTTTTTGTTTGCGCATCGAAAGGTTTGCCGGATGGCAAATCGTTGCTAGGCTAGACGCAGGGACAGGGTGGATCAGGACACGGTGGTCACACGGAAATACAGCACGACACGCAGCATTCTGCTGTTCGAAGGCGGCGACAGGCTTGCCTATTGGCGGCGCTTTGCCATGCTGCTGACCCTTTCGGTGATGATCGCAACCATGGGACTGCTGCGCAACTCTGGCGCCGTGGTCATTGCCGCGATGCTGGTCGCGCCGCTGATGACACCAATTCTGGGCATTGCGGCCGCGATGGTCATGGGCTGGCTGAAACGCGCTTTCGTTCTGACCCTGACGGTCTGCATTGCGGCGGTTCTGTGCGTTATGATGGCCTGGATCCTGGTTTATCTTGCCGATGTCCCGCGCGGCATCCTGATCCCCGATCAGGTCTTGGCCCGCACCGACCCGGGCACCGAAGATCTGATCGTGGCGCTCGCGGCCGGCGTGGCCGGCGCATACGTTCAGATCAACAAGGCCGAACTGAGCCTGCTGCCCGGCGCCGCCATCGGCGTGTCTCTGGTTCCGCCATTATCCGCGTCCGGGATCCTGCTGTATTTCGGGGAACCCGCCGACGCCTACGAGGCGGGTCTTTTGTTCGCGACCAACCTTGGCGCGATCGTTCTGTCGGCCTGCGCGGTCTATATCGTCTATGCCGCAAGGTCGGTTGCATTCGGCAAGGGCCGGCGCAAGCTCAACTTTACTGCCGGTGTGGTCATAACCATGGCGTTCCTGGCCCTCGTCGTGGTCCAGTTGGGAAAATCGACCTACAACCGTTACCTGGAAACCCGTACCGAGGCCGAGGTTGCGCAAGCGATCCGCGACTGGGCGGACCCGGTATCGGTCGAGATCATCCGCATCGACGTGAATGCCAAGCGCAAACGGGCCGAGGTCTGGGTGATCGTAGATCTGCCGCCCGAGGCGCAATTCAAGGTCTCGTCCGTTGCCGGGCTGTTGCCCGAGAGCCTACGGGAAACGTCGCTGGTCGACGTCCTGCAGGATGAACTTGGCCCCGGCTATCTCGCCGTGATCCGGTACCAGACCCGGATTGGCGCGCAGGTCATTCTTGGCACCGAAACCGTGCAACAGGCCCCGGATGTCGAAAAGTTGAGCGACGAGGAATGACGGCCAGCACCCGGCTGCCTCTGGTCAAGCGGGGCCAGCTTTGCCATAGGTGGCGCAACGCCGTTTCAACAGCCCGAGGCCCGCATGACCCAGATCATCTCCGCGCTTGACCAGATTTCCGACCGTTACAAGGCGCTGTTCGTGGATCTGTGGGGCTGCGTCCACAACGGCATTACCGCCTACCCCGAGGCTGTTGCCGCGTTGAAGGCCTATCGCGACCGGGGCGGCAAGGTGGTGTTGGTGACCAACTCTCCGAAGCCGCGTGCCGGGGTTGCCGAGCAGTTGAAACAGTTCAACGTCCCCGCAGACTGCTACGACACCATCGCGACCAGTGGTGACTCGGCCCGGTCCGCCATGTTCCGCGGGGCCGTGGGCGAGAAAGTCTATTTCATGGGTGAGTGGGAGCGCGACGCCGGCTTCTTCGAGCCGCTGAAAATCCTGGAACATCCGATCCACATCGAACGCGTGCCGCTGGACCAGGCCGAGGGGATCGTCTGCTGTGGCCCGTTCGACCCGATGGCCGACCCGGCCGTGAACCGCCCGGACTTCCTGTATGCCAAGCAGAAAGGCCTGAAGCTGTTGTGCGCCAATCCCGATATCGTGGTCGATCGGGGCGAAGTTCGGGAATGGTGCGCCGGTGCGCTGGCCAAGCTTTATTCCGAAATGGGCGGCGAGAGCCTGTATTTCGGCAAACCACACCCGCCCATTTATGATCTGGCCCGGCGTCGCCTGCATGCGCTGGGAACGGACGTGCCGGATGACGAGATTCTGGCCATCGGCGACGGTCCGCATACCGACATAGCCGGCGGCATGGGAGAGGGAATTGATTCCCTGTTCATCAGCGGCGGTCTGGCCGCATCGGAAACAAAAACGTCGCACCAGCCGGATCCGAATTCTTTAAGCGATTATATTTCCAAGGAAAATATCAACCCAACCTACACGATCGGTCGTCTGCGCTAGGCAGAAAACGCTTGATTTTCTGCAGTTGCGAAGTAATAAAGTTGCCAATCTTGGGTCTTTGGTGATTTTTTGTTGCCGGGCCGATGCATAGTGAGGGCAACATGTTGGACAATCTTCCACGCGGAACGATCTGTATCGAAGACATCGAAATGGGCATGACCCGCTACCTGCGCAAAGTGGTGACGAACGAAGACATCGAGATGTTCGCCCAGGTCTCGACCGACCGGAACCCGGTGCATCTGGATGACGACTATGCCCGCGATACGATTTTCGAGGGGCGCATCGCCCACGGGATGCTGACAGCTGGTCTGATCTCGGCCGTGATCGGTGAACAGCTTCCGGGCCATGGTACCGTCTACATGGGCCAGTCGCTCAAATTCCTTGCACCGGTCCGCCCCGGCGACATGGTCTATGCCGAAGTCAAGGTGATCGACATCGACTTCGCCAAGCGCCGGGTCAAGCTGGATTGCCATTGCGCAGTAGACGGCAAGAAGGTTCTGGTTGGCGAGGCGATGGTTTTGGCTCCATCACGGAAATTCGACTGACGGCAGGTTTTGACGCCCTGCTGGGCGCTGGTCTGGAACTGCCGCTTGAACCCGGCGGACAGTCCCGCTAGGCAAGCCCCATGCAGATCATCCGGGATTTCCAGTTTGTAGACCCAGAAGACCGCGGCGCCAGCGTTGCGATCGGGAATTTCGACGGCGTTCATATTGGCCACCAGTCGGTGATCGATCTTGCCCGGAAGGCATGCCCGGAAGCACCCTTGGGCGTTCTGTCGTTCGAGCCGCACCCGCGCGAGTATTTTGCCCCGGATGCCCCGCCCTTTCGCCTGATGCGGGGCAATGCGCGCGCGCACCGGCTGGAGAAGTTGGGCGTACAGAAACTCTACGAACTGCCGTTCAACGCCGCGCTCGCCGGGCTGACGCCCGAGGAATTCGCCCGCAACGTGATCTGCCAAGGCTTGGGTCTGGCCCATGTGGTGATCGGGGCCGATTTCTGTTTCGGCAAAGGCCGCAGCGGCACGGCGCAGGACATGGTTCAGTTCGGCCAGCAGATGGGGTTCGGTGTCACCATCGCCCCATTGATGCAGCAGTCCGATCACGTGGTCTCGTCCACCGCGATCCGGCAAGCCCTGAGCGACGGCCGCCCGCGGGACGCGGCGGCCATGCTGGGCCACTGGCACCGGATCGAAGGCGAGGTTATCGGCGGCGAACAGCGCGGCCGCGAATTGGGCTTTCCCACGGCCAATATGTCGATCGAAGGAATCCACCCCCCAAAATTCGGCGTCTACGCGGTTCTGGTCGACGTGCTGGATGGCCCACATGCCGGCAGCTATCACGGTGCGGCCTCGGTCGGGGTGCGGCCGATGTTCCATGGCGAGGTGCCGAATATCGAAACCTTCCTGTTCGACTTCTCCGGCGATCTTTATGGGGCGACCCTCTCGGTGGGTCTGGTCGAATTCCTGCGCCCCGAGATGACCTTTGACGGCCTCGATGCTCTGATCGCCCAGATGACCGAAGACTGCGATCGCGCGCGCAAGATCCTGGCCGCGACATGAGCAAGGATCCGATCGACCGCGCCGGGCTGGCCCCGCGTTTCTGGGAGCGCAAGCCCTTGCAGAAAATGAACCCGCGCGAATGGGAAGCCCTGTGCGACGGCTGCGGCAAATGCTGTCTGAACAAGCTTGAAGACGAGGACAGTGGCGAGGTTGCCCTGACCCGTGTCGCCTGCCGGCTGCTGGATGACGCGACGTGCCGATGCACCCAGTATGACATCCGCCACCAGTTCGTACCGGAATGCATCGTCATGCGCCCGGACAACATTCACGAACACGCCTACTGGTTGCCTCAGACCTGCGCCTACCGCCTGTTGTGGGAGGGCAAGCCCCTTTACGATTGGCACCCGTTGCTGTCAGGGTCGCCCGACAGCGTCCACGCCGCCGGCGTTTCGGTTCAAGGGCTTACCGTGTCCGAATTCGAGACGCCCGAGGAAGAGTGGGAAGACTACATTATCGAGGAGCCAACCTGATGCATTTCGCCTCTGACAATTCCGGGCCCGTCCACCCCGAGGTCCTGACCGCTCTGGCCGAGGCCAATCAGGGCTATCAGATGGCCTATGGCGCCGATGACCTGATGAACGAAGTGCGCGACCGGATCCGGGGCATCTTCGAGGCGCCCGGGGCGGCGGTCTATCTGGTGGCGACCGGAACGGCGGCAAACTCGCTGACTCTGGCGACCCTGTCGCAGCCGTGGGAGACCGTATTCTGCTCGCCCGTCGCGCATATTCATGAGGACGAGTGCAACGCGCCCGAATTCTACACCGGCGCCAAGCTGACGCTGGTTCCGGGCGGCGACAAGATGCAGCCGGATGCACTGCGCCGCACCATCGCCGCCGAAGAGACCCGCGGCGTGCATGGGCCCCAACGCGGTCCGGTGTCGATCACGCAGGTGACCGAGCGGGGCTCGGTCTATTCGCTGACCGAACTGCGGGCCCTGTGCGGGGTCGCCAAGGAGTTCGGCCTGCCCGTCCACATGGATGGCGCGCGGTTCACCAATGCGCTGGTGGCGCTGAATTGTTCCCCGGCCGAGATGACGTGGAAGGCGGGCGTGGATGCGGTCAGTTTCGGCGGCACCAAGAACGGGCTGATGGGGGTCGAAGCGGTGATCTTCTTCGACGAAAGCAAGGCCTGGGAGTTCGAGTTGCGCCGCAAGCGCGGGGCGCATCTGTTTTCCAAGCACCGGTATCTGTCGGCCCAGATGGCGGCCTATCTGCGCGATGATCTGTGGCTGCGCTCGGCCCGTCAGGCCAACGCCAATTGCGCGCGTTTGGCCGATGGGCTGCGGGCTGCGGGTGCGCAGTTCCTGCATGAACCCCAAGCCAACATCATCTTTGCCAGCTTTCCCCGCAGCCTGCACAAGCGGCTGCACGCGGCCGGTGCCGTCTATCACCTGTGGGGCGACCCACTGGACGGCCCGGACGAGGACGAGATGCTGGCATGCCGGTTCGTCTGCGACTGGTCGACACCGACCGAAGAAATCGACCGGTTCCTGGCGCTGCTCTAGGCGCGCCAGAATGCGTCGATCTGCGCGGCCGTCTCATCCGGGTGCGAGATGGGCAGCATGTGCCCTGCCCCCTCGACAAAGCCCTGCCGCGCATTGGGCAAGCGGGCGCGCAGCCCGGCATTTACCGCCGCCATGATCGGGTGCGAGGCCGATCCATGCAGCAGCAGGATCGGCATGTCCGCCCGCGCCATGGCCGTCGGGGCCAGCAGGCCGGTGGTGTCGCGGAACAGCGGCCCCTCGACCGCGCCGACCACTCCGACGCCCCGGATCATCGCATTTCGGGCTCGCTCGGGCAAGTCCGGCCAGCGCGGGCTGCGGTCGGTCGTGCCCCACATGCGGTTAAACAGACGGGCAGCCCGAGGCGCGTCACCTTCGGCTAGGGCAGCCTTGTAGGGCTGGGACTCGGCCGCGTGCTGCGCCGCAAGCGCTGGCGCGTCCTGGTGGGCGACCGCAAAGAACACCGGCTCGATTAGAACGGCGCTGTGCACAAGGTCCGGGTATTCGATGGCCAGCCGCAGGGCGACCATCGCACCGAAACTATGCCCGATCACGTCCATCGGTTCACTCAACTGCGCCCGAGACAGAGCGGTGGTGAGGTCAAAAAAATCTCCCTGCCCGTCCCAATCCGGGCTGCGTCCGTGCGACAGCATGTCGGGTGCAGTCAGTGTCGCCTGGTCGTCCAAAGCGGCCGCCAAACCGGACCACGCACCACAATGCGCAATCGTGCAATGCAGCGCCAGCACCTTGCGGGCACCCGCCCCAAGAATGCGAACGTGTACGGGCGGCAGCACGGCCTTGGCCACGGTCATGCTTTGAGCGTCGCCAGATGCTCGTCCAGATCCACAAGCCGGTCCTGCCCCCAGAACCTTTGGTCGTCTTGCGTGATGTAGAAAGGCGCGCCGAACACGCCGCGGTCCACCGCCTCTTCGAGGTTGGCCGCATAGGTCTCGGCCCCGACCAGCAGTCCGCTGTCGGCCAGCGCCGGATCAAAGCCCGCGCCGGCCAGACAGTCGCGGATCACGTCGTCCTGCGCGATGTCCTTGTCCTCGGCCCAGCAGGCGCGCAGGAAGGAATGGCACAGTTTTCCCACATCACCCGACCCATCCTGAATGGCCGCGACGATGGCGTATGAGGACGGCGCTGCGTTGGTCGGCCAATGTGCAGGTTGCAGGTTGAACGGCAGGCCCGTCTTCTTGGCCTGACGCACCAGTTCCTGCGCCCGGTATTCGATGCGCGACGGGTGGCGGTCTTTGGGGGGCACGCCGCCGGTGCGCCCAAACAGCGCAATGATGTCGACCGGCTTGTAGGCGATGGTGGCGCCGTGCTTGGCCGCGATCTCCTCCAGCCGTAGCCCGGCGAGATAGGAATAGGGCGACAGTGTCGCAAAAAAGTAGTCAATGTCGGCCATGTGCACTTTCTCCACCCAGTTACCTTTGCGGAACCGTAAGGCCATGCTAAGCGGTGTCAACATCACGAATCTGTCACATTGCCACTGCTGCCCGGGGACCTCAGCCGATGCCGACACATCACGAACCCAAGCTTATTGCTGGGAACGCAAACCTTCCGCTTGCCGAAACCATCGCGCGCCGCATGAGCCTGCACCGCGGCGTCAACCAGCGTCTGGTCGATGCGCGTGTCGAACGGTTCAACGATGGCGAGATCTTTGTCGAGGTTTTCGAGAACGTCCGGGGCGAGGACATGTTCATCATCCAGCCGACCTCGAACCCGGCCAATGACAACCTGATGGAGCTACTGATCATCGCCGATGCGCTGCGCCGATCGTCGGCGGCGCGGATCACCGCGGTTATCCCCTATTTCGGATATGCCCGCCAGGATCGCCGCACCAAGGCGCGCACCCCGATCAGCGCCAAGCTGGTGGCCAACATGCTGACCGGTGCCGGGATCGAACGCATCCTGACGATGGACCTGCATGCGGCACAGATCCAAGGGTTTTTCGACATGCCGGTCGACAACCTGTATGCCTCTCCGATCTTTGCGCTGGACGTGAAGGACCAGTTCCGCGACCAGATGGACGACCTGATGGTGGTTTCGCCCGACGTCGGCGGTGTGGCTCGTGCCCGCGAGCTGGCCAAGCGGATCAGCGCTCCTCTGTCGATCGTCGACAAACGGCGTGAAAAAGCCGGGGAAGTGGCCGAGATGACCGTGATCGGCGACGTGAAGGACAAGATCTGCCTGATCGTCGACGACATATGCGACACGGCCGGTACGCTATGCAAGGCGGCGCAGGTGCTGATAGACAACGGCGCACGCGAGGTTCACTCGTACATCACCCATGGCGTCATGAGCGGCCCGGCTGTTGAACGCGTCTCGAACTCGGTGATGAAATCGCTTGTTTTGACCGACACGATCATGCCGACCGAAGACATCAAGAAGGCCAAGAATATCCGCACGGTGCCGACGGCCCCGATCTTCACACAGGCCATTCTGAACATCTGGCAGGGCACATCAGTGTCGTCGCTGTTCGAAGACAAGACCCTGATCCCGATCTACGAATCCCTGTACCACACAGACTGAAGAAACCGGAAAGCCATTCCCATGACCGCCAACAAACGTCTGGTTCTTTCCAGCGATCACGCTGCCATCGACCTGCGCAAGGAAGTTGCCGCTTTTGCAGCGGCACAAGGCTGGGACGTTCTGGATCTCGGCCCTGACAGCCCCGAAAGCACCGATTACCCCAAGCACGGCAAAGCCGCCGCCGAGGCCGTCGTCTCGGGCGAGTGCCAATTGGGCATTGTCCTATGCGGCACGGGGCAAGGTATCATGATGGCTGCAAACAAGGTTCCCGGCATCCGCTGCGGCGTCTGTTCGGATACGTTCTCTGCTCGCATGATCCGCCAGCACAATGACGCCAACATGCTGTCGATCGGCGCGCGTGTTGTTGGCACTGGATTGGCGCTGGATATTGTCGATGCCTTTCTGAGCACCGAATTCGAAGGCGGCCGGCACGCGAAACGCGTGGCAATGATCGAACCCTAAATCATTGCGGATGGCCCGCTGGGAACGGCGGGTCAGGAGATGTCCCAGTCGTCCTCGTGCGCAACTTCCCCGATCGCGGTCCATGCCACGCGGATCCGGGCGATACGGGTGTCCGACCACGTCCGGAACACCGCATCAAAGCCCGTGGTTGTAACATTCTCGGACAGCAGCTCGGCGCGCAAGGCCGATGAGGTATCGACATCCCACAAGGACACTCCAATCTGCACGACGGGCGGGGTGCGGAAGGGTTGGCTGAAGGTGACGGGCCGGCGTCGTTCCCGCGGCCCCTCGCCCGTCCACATGTCTCCGCCATCTGCGAATTCCGAGAACAGAACCTCTTCACCTCGGTCAATTCCGATGGGGTGGGTCAAGAATTTCTTCATTGCGCATCAATTCCTATGAATTTCCGCAACTTATCCTGACCTTTCGGCGAAATCACGACAAAAAAACGGCCCCGCAGCAGCAGGGCCGTTTCCAATTCTGACGGTGCATCAGCCGTTACAGGCTCATATGCGTTCCCAGCGCTTCCATGTCGGCCAGCAGCTTGGCTGCCTCGTCGACAATGGTCTGTTCGCCGTTTTCCTTCGCCGCCTCGTGCGAGGCGCGAGCCTCGGCAATCAGCTCGTCCAGATGCGTGCGGGTCACTTCGTCAACCGGGATGGCCTTTTCGGCCAGCACCGACAGAGCATCGCCGTTGATCTGGGCAAACCCGCCGGTGACCAGGTATTCGCTGGTCCCTTCGGGCGCTTCGACCTTCAGGATGCCCGGACGCAGCGTGGTAATGGTGGGGGCATGATCGGGCATCGCCGTCATGTCCCCGTCCGCACCGGGAATCTGGACCGCGCTGGCCTGAAGCGAAGCAAGGCTCCGCTCCGGGCTGACGAGGTCGAATTGCATCGTGTTTGCCATCGGGGATACTCCTTAGGCAGCAGCTGCGGCCATCTTCTCGGCTTTGGCGATCACTTCGTCGATGCCACCAACCATCAGGAAGGCCGCTTCGGGCAGATGGTCGAATTCGCCGGCCACGACACGCTCGAACGAGTCGATGGTGACTTCCAGCGGAACCTGCACACCCGGCGAACCGGTGAAGACTTCGGCCACGTCGAACGGCTGCGACAGGAAGCGCTCGATCTTGCGGGCGCGGGCCACGGTCAACTTGTCCTCTTCCGACAGTTCGTCCATGCCGAGGATGGCGATGATGTCCTGCAGCGACTTGTAGCGCTGGAGGATCTGCTGAACGTCGGTCGCAACCTTGTAGTGACGCTCGCCGACGATGGCGGGGTCAAGCAGACGCGAGGTCGAGTCGAGCGGGTCCACGGCCGGGTAGATACCCTTTTCCGAAATCGCACGGTTCAGAACGGTGGTTGCGTCCAGGTGGGCGAACGAGGTTGCCGGCGCGGGGTCGGTCAGGTCGTCCGCAGGCACGTAGATCGCCTGCACCGAGGTGATCGAGCCCTTCTTGGTCGAGGTGATGCGTTCCTGCAGGGCGCCCATGTCGGTGGCCAGCGTCGGCTGGTAGCCCACCGCCGAAGGAATACGACCCAGCAGAGCCGACACCTCGGAACCCGCCTGCGTGAAGCGGAAGATGTTGTCGACGAAGAACAGAACGTCGGTACCGGACTGGTCGCGGAACTGCTCGGCCAGGGTCAGGCCGGTCAGAGCAACACGGGCACGCGCCCCCGGAGGTTCGTTCATCTGACCGTAGACCAGGGCCACCTGGCTTTCCGACAGGTTGTCGGGCTTGATGACGTTCGATTCGATCATCTCGTGGTACAGGTCGTTCCCTTCACGGGTCCGTTCACCAACACCCGCGAACACCGAGAAACCCGAGTGCACTTTTGCGATGTTGTTGATCAGTTCCATGATCAGAACGGTTTTACCAACGCCGGCGCCGCCGAACAGGCCGATCTTACCGCCTTTGGCGTAGGGGGCCAGCAGGTCGACAACCTTGATGCCGGTGACCAGAACTTCCGACTCGGTCGATTGTTCGTCGAAGGTCGGCGCGGGCTGGTGGATCGCGCGGGCCTCAGACGCTTCAACCGGACCTTTTTCGTCGATCGGTTCACCGACCACGTTCAGGATGCGGCCCAGGGTGGCGTTGCCAACCGGAACCGAGATCGGTGCGCCGGTGTCAGTCACGGCTTCGCCGCGGACCAGACCTTCGGTCGCGTCCATCGCGATGGTACGGACGGTGTTTTCACCCAGGTGCTGAGCAACTTCCAACACCAGGCGCTTGCCATTGTTGGTAGTTTCCAGCGCGTTCAGAATTTCAGGCAGCTGATCTTCGAAGTGCACGTCGACGACGGCCCCGATGATCTGTGTGACTTTGCCTTTTGCATTCGCCATGTTTCGTCTCCGGTTTTCTTACAGCGCTTCGGCGCCGGAAATAATTTCAATCAGCTCGTTGGTGATCACGGCCTGACGCGAGCGGTTGAACTGGATCGTCAGCTTGTCGATCATCTCGCCCGCATTGCGTGTCGCGTTGTCCATCGCGGACATCCGTGCACCCTGTTCAGACGCACCGTTTTCGAGCAGAGCCGAGAAGATCGCTGTCGCGACCCCCTTGGGCAGCAGGTCGGCCAGGATGGCCTCTTCGCTGGGCTCGTAGTCGAAGATGGCACCGCTGTCGTCACCCGTCGCTTCGTCTTCGAACGAGGCGGGGATTACCTGCTGTGCCGTCGGAATCTGGGTCACAACGTTGACGAACTTCGAGTAGAAGATCGTGGCAACATCGAACTCACCCCCGTCAAAGCGGGACAGGATGTCCTTCGCGATGTCCTGCGCGTTGGTGTAACCAATGCGTTTTACTTCGCTCAGGTCGACATGACCGACGAACAGATCGCCCAGATCACGCTTGAGCGCGTCGCGGCCTTTCTTGCCGACGGTCAGAACCTTGACCGTCTTGCCTTTGAGGCGCAGCTCTTCCGCCTTCTGGCGGGCCAGCTTGGCGATGTTCGAGTTGAAGCCGCCACACAGGCCGCGTTCAGCTGTCATCACGACCAGCAGATGGACATCATCACTGCCCGTACCACGGAGCAGCTTGGGGGCGCTATCGCTGCCCCCGACCGACGCCGCCAGCCCCGCCATCACGGCATTGAACCGCTCGGCATAGGGGCGCGAGGCTTCGGCAGATTCCTGGGCGCGGCGCAGTTTTGCAGCCGCGACCATCTGCATGGCCTTGGTGATCTTGCGGGTCGATTTGACCGACTCGATCCTGTTTTTAAGGTCCTTTAGACTTGGCATCGCCGCGTCTCCTTAAGCGAAGGTTGCGGCGTATTCGTCCAGCGCAGCCTTGATCTTGTCGGCAGCCTCGCCCTTGATCTTGGGATCTTCGTCGGTGATCCACTGCAGCAGATCGGCATGCTTACCGCGCAGATGCGCCAGCAGACCAGCCTCATAGCGGCCAACGTCCGAAACGTCGATCTTGTCGAGATAGCCGTTGGTGCCGGCGAAGATCACGCACACGATTTCCGCGTTGGTCAGCGGCGAGTACTGCGGCTGCTTCATCAGCTCGGTCAGACGCGCACCGCGGTTCAGCAGCTGCTGGGTTGCGGCGTCGAGGTCAGAACCGAACTGCGCAAATGCAGCCATTTCGCGGTACTGGGCCAGTTCCAGTTTCACCGGACCAGCAACCGACTTCATCGCGTTGGTCTGAGCCGACGAACCCACGCGCGAAACCGACAGACCGGTGTTCACGGCGGGGCGGATGCCCTGATAGAACAGCTCGGTTTCCAGGAAGATCTGGCCGTCGGTGATCGAGATCACGTTGGTCGGAATAAAGGCCGACACGTCGCCGCCCTGGGTTTCAATGACCGGCAGAGCGGTCAGCGAACCGGCGCCGAAGTCTTCGTTCAGCTTGGCCGAACGCTCCAGCAGGCGCGAGTGCAGGTAGAAAACGTCACCCGGATAGGCTTCGCGGCCCGGCGGACGGCGCAGCAGCAGCGACATCTGACGATAGGCGACGGCCTGCTTGGAAAGGTCATCATAGATGATCAGAGCGTGGCGGCCGTTGTCACGGAAGTATTCAGCCATCGCGGTTGCGGCATAAGGTGCCAGGAACTGCATCGGCGCCGGGTCGGACGCGGTTGCGGCCACGACGATCGAGTATTCGATGGCGCCGGATTCTTCCAGTTTCTTCACCAGCTGAGCAACGGTCGAACGCTTCTGGCCGATGGCCACGTAGACGCAGTACAGCTTCTTCGATTCATCGTCGCCAGCGGCTTCGTTGTAGACCTTCTGGTTCAGGATGGTGTCCAGAGCCACAGCGGTCTTGCCGGTCTGACGGTCGCCGATGATCAGCTCACGCTGGCCACGGCCGATCGGGATCATCGCGTCAACCGACTTCAGGCCGGTCGCCATCGGCTCATGCACCGACTTACGCGGGATGATGCCCGGCGCCTTGACGTCTGCGACGCCGCGCTGCTTGGCATTGATCGGGCCTTTGCCGTCCAGCGGGTTGCCCAGACCGTCAACAACGCGGCCCAACAGTTCGTCACCAACCGGAACGTCCACGATCGAGTTGGTGCGCTTGACAGTGTCACCTTCCTTGATGTCACGGTCCGAGCCGAAGATCACGACACCGACGTTGTCGGCTTCGAGGTTCAGCGCCATGCCCATGATGCCGCCGGGGAACTCGACCATCTCACCCGCCTGCACATTGTCCAGGCCGTAAACACGGGCAATACCGTCACCGACGCTCAGCACGCGGCCGATTTCGGCCACCTCTGCTTCTTGACCAAAATTCTTGATCTGGTCTTTCAGGATTGCAGAAATCTCTGCGGCTTGGATACCCATTTATCCGACCTCTTTCATTGCATTCTGTAGGGAGTTGAGCTTGGAGCGGATCGAACTGTCGATCATCTGCGAGCCCACTTTGACGACAAGACCACCGATGAGGCTTTCATCGACGGTCGCATTGATGGTCACGTCCTTGCCCACGCGCTCGGACAGTGTCTTGGACAGTTTTTCCAGCTGGGTCTTGGTCAGCGCCTTGGCCGAGGCAACTTCGGCAGTCACTTCGCCGCGCTCGTCGGCCAGCATTTCGCGCAGAACCTTGATCAGCTGTGGCAGCACGAACAGACGGCGCTTCTGCGCCATCAGAGCCAGCGTGTTGCGCATGATCGGGTGCAGGCCCATCTTGTCGGCCACGGCGGTGATGGCCGCCTGCTGGTCGGCCCGAGAGATCAGCGGCGAAGAGATCACCTCGCGCAGGTCCGCGCTTTCACCCAATGCAGCCGAAAGGTCATTGATGCCGGTTTCCAGACCTGCAAGGTCCTTGTTCTCTTTTGCGATCTCGAAGATCGCCGTTGCATAGCGTTTGGCTATGCCCGTCGAAATCGAAGCTGGTTCGGACACGTCCACCCTTCCGATATTTTGGGCCCCGATTTCGCGTGCGGCAGCTGAACCGGGGGCGTGAGGAAACCCCGTCCTGAAAGGGCGGGGATCAAAATCACCGGGGATGTAGCAGAGCCTAAGCCACCTAGCAATATGTTATGCCGGGCTCAGCTTTATCCACAAAATCTTTCTTTTCAATTGGTTACGGAAACTGCGACGGTTTGAACCCATTCGCCGGCGTGAAAAATGTTACCAAGTTGCCTGTTTTTGCGATTCCTGTGGCCTTTTTCCCTCATGTTTCCGGGAATCCCGCGCTTGTGGATGCGCGCCGGTTCACGCCGGCTTCAGCAATCCGTCCAGCGCTTTGATGGGGCGTTTTTCGGCATCCTTGGTCACGCTGCCGCTTGGTGGCCGCACAAGCTTGCTGGCTTCGACCATCAGAACACCACCGGCCATGATGGTCGGGATCCGTTGCCCTGTCTTTTCGATCAGCCCACCCGAGCGCAGCCAGAACCGCCGGAACGAGGGCGGCAGGTAAAGCGCGGAACAGTGCATCTCGGGCACGAAATGATGTGCGCGCAGCTGGTTCTCAAGCTGGGTTGCCGAATACGGATGACCGTAGCCGAAGGGCGTTCGGTCGGTTCGGGACCAAAGCCCGGCCCGATTGGGAACGACAAACACCGCTCGACCACCGGGCCCCAGAACACGCCAGCATTCTTCAAGAAGTTGACTAGGCCTTTCCGAGGTCTCGAGCCCGTGCATGACCACCAGCTTGTCCACATGACCGGTTTCGATCGGCCAGCGAGTTTCCTCGGTCAGCACCGACACGTTCTGCATACCAGCGGGCCAAGGCATCACCCCTTGCGGTCCGGGCATCAGGCCGATGACACGCCGCGCGTCCGCAAGATAAGGGCGTAACAGAGGCACCGCAAATCCGAATCCGGCCACCGTCTGGCCCTTGGCCTCGGGCCAAAGCTCGATCAGCCGGCCACGAATGGCAGCCTGCGCCGCACGCCCCAGCGTGCTGCGGTAGTAGAAGTTCCTAAGATCCTGCACATCAAGATGCATTGCAGATACCCGGTCGATCGGCTTAGCTGAGCGCAGTCTAGCAACGAAAGGGCAAAAGGCCATGCCTCTTGAGATCGTCACCATCCCCTGTCTCAGCGACAACTATGCTTTTCTGGCACATGACCATGCAAGCGGACAGACAGCCCTGGTCGACGCTCCGGAGGCCGGACCCATTCTGGCCGAATTGACCGCACGCGGCTGGCGCCTGAGCCATGTCCTTCTGACCCATCACCACTGGGATCACGTCGACGGCTTGCCGGGCATCCTCGAGCAGCACCCAGCACAGGTGATTGGTGCGGCGGCCGACGCTCACCGGCTTCCTCCCCTCGACAAACAGGTGGCTGACGGAGACCGGTTCGAGATTGGGGGCGAACCCGTCGAGGTTCTGGATGTCTCGGGGCACACGGTGGGACATGTGGCCTATTACATGCCCCAAAGCGCGGTGGTATTCACGGCCGACAGCCTGATGGCGCTGGGATGCGGGCGCTTGTTCGAAGGAGACGCAGCGCAAATGTGGACCTCGCTTTCGAAACTCGCTGCTTTGCCCGACGAGACGTCGGTCTGCTCGGGTCACGAATACACCCAGTCAAACGCACGATTTGCGGTAACCATTGATCCTGACAACACAGCGCTGCAGCAACGGGTGCATGAGATCGATCAGGCACGGGCAAAGGGTCGCGCGACCGTGCCGTCAAGTCTGGGCGTGGAAAAGGCGACCAATCCGTTCCTGCGCGCCACTGATCCCAAGATTCAGGCACAGCTTGGAATGGTGGGTGCGGACCCGGTCGCCGTTTTTGCCGAGATCCGGGGTAGAAAAGACCGCTTCTGATGCCTAATTGGTCTTCTCCACGGCCACGGTCACGTTAAATGTGACTGTCAAGTGAAAGAAAACCCTTGAAGCCGCGCCATGATCAACCAAACTCTAATAGTATGAGGTCATGGTTGGGATGGGGATCCGGCCAATACTCGAACCCCTTCCGGCCCAATACAGAGGAGCACCCGCGTGCCTTCATTCTCGAGCACACTGGAACAAGCCATTCACGCGGCCCTGGCGGCTGCAAACGAACGGCGTCATGAATTCGCAACGCTGGAGCATCTGCTGCTGGCGCTGCTGGAAGAACCCGATGCGGTGCGCGTCATGAAGGCGTGCAGCGTGGATCTGGACGAATTGCGCAGCTCTCTGGTCGAGTTCATCGACGAGGATCTGTCCAATCTGGTAACAGACATCGACGGGTCCGAAGCCGTACCGACAGCTGCGTTCCAGCGTGTTATCCAGCGCGCCGCGATCCATGTGCAAAGCTCGGGCCGGACCGAGGTGACCGGGGCGAATGTTCTGGTGGCCATCTTTGCCGAACGGGAAAGCAACGCGGCATACTTCCTGCAAGAGCAGGACATGACGCGGTATGACGCGGTGAATTTTATCGCCCACGGCGTCGCCAAAGACCCGGCGTTTGGTGAAAATCGTCCGGTGACCGGCGCCGATCAGGGTGAAGAGGAAGCGCAGAACGCCTCCGGTGACGCCGACCAGAAGGAAAGCGCGTTGGGCAAGTATTGCGTGGACCTGAACGCCAAGTCCCGCGCCGGCGACGTCGATCCGTTGATCGGTCGCGCCGACGAGGTCGAGCGGTGCATCCAGGTTCTGTGCCGCCGCCGCAAGAACAACCCGCTGCTGGTGGGTGATCCGGGCGTGGGCAAGACGGCGATTGCCGAAGGCTTGGCCTACAAGATCGTCCAGGGCGACGCGCCCGAGGTTTTGGCCAACACCACCATCTATTCGCTGGACATGGGCGCATTGCTGGCCGGCACGCGCTATCGCGGCGACTTCGAAGAGCGGCTCAAGGCCGTGGTGACCGAGCTTGAGGATCACCCCGACGCCGTGCTGTTCATCGACGAGATTCACACCGTGATCGGTGCCGGCGCTACGTCGGGCGGCGCCATGGATGCCTCGAACCTGCTGAAGCCTGCGTTGCAGGGCGGCAAGCTGCGCACCATGGGATCGACCACCTACAAGGAGTTCCGCCAGCACTTCGAGAAGGACCGCGCGCTGTCGCGCCGGTTCCAGAAGATCGACGTGAACGAGCCTTCGGTCGAGGACAGCGTAAAGATCCTACGTGGTCTCAAGCCCTATTTCGAAGAGCATCACGACATCAAATACACCGCCGACGCGATCAAGACCGCGGTCGAGCTGTCTGCGCGTTACATCAACGACCGCAAACTGCCTGACAAGGCGATCGACGTGATCGACGAGGCCGGTGCGGCCCAGCATCTGGTCGCGGAAAGCAAGCGGCGCAAAACCATCGGCGTCAAGGAGATCGAGGCCGTGGTGGCCAAGATCGCGCGCATTCCGCCGAAGAACGTCACCAAGGACGATGCCGAGGTACTGAAGGACCTTGAGAACTCGTTGAAACGGGTGGTGTTCGGGCAGGACCAGGCAATCGAAGCTCTGTCCAGCGCCATCAAGCTGGCGCGGGCCGGTCTGCGCGAGCCGGAAAAACCGATCGGCAACTACCTGTTCGCCGGCCCGACCGGTGTCGGCAAAACCGAGGTCGCCAAGCAACTGGCCGATACGCTCGGCGTGGAACTGCTGCGCTTCGACATGTCGGAATACATGGAGAAACACGCGGTCAGCCGTCTGATCGGTGCGCCTCCGGGCTATGTCGGGTTTGATCAGGGCGGTTTGCTGACCGATGGCGTCGACCAGCACCCGCATTGCGTGCTGCTGCTGGACGAGATCGAGAAGGCCCACCCGGATGTGTTCAACATCCTGCTGCAGGTGATGGACCACGGCGAGCTGACCGATCACAACGGCCGGACGGTGAACTTCCGCAACGTGGTGTTGATCATGACCTCGAACGCGGGCGCGCAGGAACAGGCCAAGGCCGCTATCGGCTTTGCCCGCGACCGGCGTGAGGGTGAAGATACCGCCGCAATCGAACGGATGTTCACCCCTGAATTCCGCAACCGTCTGGACGCGGTGATCTCGTTCGCCCCGCTGCCGAAAGAGGTCATCCTGCAGGTGGTCGAGAAGTTCGTCCTGCAGCTTGAGGCGCAGTTGCTGGATCGTGGCGTTACCATCGACCTGACCCCGAAAGCTGCCGAGTGGCTGGCCGACAAGGGTTATGACGACAAGATGGGCGCACGGCCTCTGGGCCGGGTCATCCAGGAGCACATCAAGAAACCGTTGGCCGAAGAACTGCTGTTCGGAAAGCTGGCCAAGGGCGGTGTTGTGCGGGTCTCGGTCAAGAAAGGCGATCTGGATCTCGAGATTGTCGGCCCCGACAATCCGCGGATCTCGGGCGACAAGCCGCCGCTGCTGACCGCGGATTAGACCTAGGTCCAATCAAACAAGTCTCGTCGCCCGGCAGCCAGTTCTGCCGGGCGATTTCGTGAGTGGCCGCCCCCCTCTCCTGCCAGTATCCTCCAAAAAGACAGTTCCCAGCGACGGAAACCGCTGCGCGCCACGTTTCAAACCAAAGCCTTTGGAGTGGAGCAGCACAGTGTCCAGAAAAATCGCCGTCATTTGGAGCATCGCCTTCGCGGCCTCGGTCGTCGGCGTAATCGCCTCTGCCCAGCATCGGTTTCGCTTTCATGACGAAACCCGCGCCCAACCGTTGAACCTGGAACCGGCGACCGTCAACCCAGGCGTCAACAGATCAGAGATCACCGAACAAGGCCGCGCCTTGTCGATTACCGGCAATGGCATCCCCAATCATCTGGTCGGTCGCTTTCCGAACAAAGGCAACCCGCATCATATCGCCGAGCAGCCGGTCAAGTTGAGCGTGCCGGCCGTTCCGAGGGCGAGTGCAACCCCGACGCCTCTGCGCATGGGGTGGAACTTTGGTGTAACTCTGACTGGGGTCGTCTTTGACCCACTGGCCGCTGAATTCTGGCACGGCGATCCCCGGTCGGGCTGGTCCTACAATGCCTTGGGCGGTGCGATCGCCCTTGGGCTCGATGCCAATTTCGCACATGTCCAACCAAACGGAAAATACCACTACCACGGGGTTCCGACCGGCCTGATCGAAATGCAGGGCTGGTCACCGAAAGAACACTCTCCGTTGATCGGCTATGCGGCGGACGGGTTTCCGATTTACACCCGAACCGGTGTGGTGGGCGGCAAGGTCACGCAAATGACCTCATCCTACCGGTTGAAGGCCGGCCAGCGCCCGGGCGTCGCCGCCCCTGACGGACGACATGATGGAACGTTCAACGAAGACTACGAGTTCGTGGCGGGGCTTGGAACGCTCGATGAATGCAATGGCGCCATGACCGTCTCGGCCGAGTTTCCTTCGGGCACCTACGCCTATTTCCTGACGGATGACTACCCGGTTGTTCCACGCTGTTTTGCGGGCACACCCGATCCCAGCTTCCGCTTCGGGCCGCGCTGACACTGGCTTAGCGTTCGGTCAGCTTCAATTCGATGCGACGGTTCTTTGCCCGCGCTTCCGGAGTGTCCGCCGTATCGACAGGTTGAAACTCGCCAAATCCGTTTGCTGACAGGCGTTCCGGCGGAATCCCCAACTGTTCGACCATGTAGCGCACGACCGACAGCGCCCGCCCCTGGCTGAGCTCCCAATTGTCGCGATACCGTCCTGTTCCGTTCAGCGGGATATTGTCCGTGTGACCGTCGACCCGGATGACCCAGTTCAATTCGGGCGGAATGTCCGCCGCAATCCCACGCAGAATGCCCGCCACTTTCGCGACCTCGCGCCGGCCATCCTCGGACAGAACCGCCGAACCGGGTGGGAACAGCACCTCGGACGAGAATACGAAGCGGTCGCCCTCGATCCGAACGCCTTCCTGATTGCCAAGTACGTCGCGCAGGCGACCAAAGAACTCGGAGCGGTACCTCTGCAGGTCTTCGGCCTGTGCCGTAAGTTCCTGATTCTGACCGGCCAGTTTCTCGGCCTCGGCCTCCAGACGGACACGTTCGGCCTCTTCCAGCAGGCGGCGGCGCCGTTCTTCGGAAGCGGCCCGTGCAAGGGCCGCGTTCAGGTCCTGCCCAAGGGTCTGAATTTGCACCTCGGCTTCGGCATTCCTGTCTTTGTAGTCATCCAGCAGCGCCTGCAACGACCCCAATTGGCCGCGCAATGCGGCGATCTGCTGGTTCAACAGGGCCGTCTGGCGTTGCGCCTTTGCGGACAGAGCCTTTTCGGTGGCGATCGTTTCCCGGGCAACGGCAAGCAAGGCGTCGCGCTGCTCGGCCAGCGTCCGCTGGCTTTCGGCCTCAGCCTCGGCTTCGGTTCGCGCCGCAAGGGCTGCTTCAAGCTGAGCCTTGAGCTCCTCGTCATTCAACTCACCGAATTGCCGCTCAAGCTCAGCCTTGGCCGACTGAGCGGCGGCCAACAGTGTCAGTGTTTCCTCGGCCTTCTTGCGCTGCTCTTCCAGTGCCAGGGTCATGGCCGTCAATTCGGCATCCGCATTCCGCAATCTGTTGCGCAGTGCCTCAGCGGCAGCAGCTTCGGCGACGCGGGCGGCTTCCTCTTCGGACAATTGGCTTTGCAATTCCGCGATCTGCGCCGCGCGCGCGCTGTCCGCTTGCTCAAGGTCGGCCACCAAGGCCTCCAGCGCTTCGCGGCGTGCAGCCGCCAGCCGTGCTGCTTCGGCCTGGGCATCCACCTCCGCACGGGTTTGGGCCAAGGCTAGGTTCAATGCCTCCTGCTCGGACAGCAGTTGCTCGCGTTGGGATTCCAATTCGGCAATATCGCCCTGCGCACGCGCCTGATCAGCCAAAAGCGCGGCGACTTGCGCTTCGAACCCTGTGATACGAGTCTGCGCCTCTTCCAACTCGGCCGCGCGCTGGTCACGCTCCGAGGTCAGAGAAGAGATCAAGGCCTGCGCCTGGCTCAGATCTTCTTCGGCCTGCGACAGCGTGGTGTTCAGTGCCCCCAACCGGGCCTGCAGGCGGCTGTTCTCGCGCTCTTCCAAGCCCAAAGCATCCGCAAGGGCGGCCACTTCGTCCGACAGGGCCGTCAATTCGTCTTCCTGTCCGGAGATGGTTTCGCGCAGCACGAACTGCACGACCATGAAAATGGTCAGCACAAAGGTCATGACCATAAGCAGCCCCGTGATCGCATCAACGAAGCCGGGCCAGACCGAGCCCTGGAAACGCTGACCGGTTCGACGAGACAGGGCCATGTGTTATTCTCCGCCCGGTGTATGGCGCGCCGCCCCGCGCGGAAGCGTCAGCGCCTTGACCAGCAGCTCGAAATCCTTGCGCAGTTCGTTCATGCTGTCCTGGCGACCGGCCGAGATTTCTTCGAGAATGCGCAGAAGCTGCACGTCCATCGACCGCAGCCGCATCCGGCTTTCGGCGTCGATCCCCTCGCCCGCACCATGTTCACGCATGTGATCCAGCAGCGCGTCCTGCCCCAACGCGATCCGCTCAAGCGCGGCGGTGACCCCTTCGCTTTCCGCCTGTCGCTGGTTCATGTCCGCGATGACATCGACCAATGCACCCAGCTTGGCCGATACCTCGGCGCGATCCGCCTCCTGGGCCGCGAACAGGTCCTGCAGCGCGTCCATCTGCTCGGACATGGAATCAAGGACCGGGGTCAGCACCGCAAGTTCCGCACCGCCTTCATCTCCGGCGGCAAATCCGACGCGCGTGATCGACGACAGCCATTCCTCAAGCTCACGGTAGAACCGGTTCTGCCCGTGGCCGGCGAATAGTTCGAGCAAACCCACGATCAGCGATCCGGCAAGCCCCAACAGGGAGGACCCGAACGCCACGCCCATGCCTTGCAGCTGGGATTCGAGGCCACTCATCAGGCGATTGAATACGGCCAGGCCTTCTTCGCCCTCTTGGGGGTTCAGGCTGCGAATGGTGTCGACAATTGCAGGAACCGTTGTTGCCAAGCCGAAGAATGTGCCCAAAAGACCCAGATAGATCAGTACGTTGGTGATGTAGCGGGTGAATTCCCGCTCTTCCTCGACCCGTTCCGCAACAGAATCCAGGATCGACCGGGTCGATGTCGAGCTGATCTGCGATTTCGCGCCGCGCGCGCGAAGCAGCGACGCCAAAGGGGCCAACAGCTGCGGTGTACGAGCGTCTTCGCGCACGACGCCGCCCACGAACGCTTCGATCCAGCGAACCGAACCGATCAACTGGGTCACCTGATAGAAACAGGCCACCACGCCGATAACGAAGACCAGTAGGATGAATCCGTTCAGGTAGGGGTTGGCATAAAAAACCGGCAGCACGTAGGGCAGAGCCATGAACACGCCCAGACCCGACAGCCCGATGGCGATCAGCATCATCACGATTTGACGGATCGGTTGCGAGAAATGCGGTCTCGCGCCCTGCTGTACATGCGCCATGCGCGTCTTTCCCGGTTTTGCCTGCTCTGTGGCGAATCTATCGAAAATCTGGTGGCAAGGCCAAGGGTTTATGCGGTCAGGCTGCGCACCCGTTGCGCCAACCACTCAAGATCCGGGTCGTGCAACCCGATCTCGGACAGGTGTTCAGCGGTATTGTAAAGATACTCGGGGTTGGGGCCGCGGCCGCCCACGGCCTGCGCGATGATTTGCGCCTGCTCCTCCAGCGGCAGGCCCCCGCAATACTGCACGTGGTCGGGATCGATCACATAAGTCACTGCCGTCACCGTCTGGCCGCTGTCCAGATGCACATCCAGCATCTTCTCCACATAGGCTGACGAGATCAGTTCACGCTCGCGCAATTCCTCGAGGGTGCGGTCCTCATGGCCCGGTTCGACCGCCAGCGCCAAGCCCTTGCAATGGGCATCCGGGTGTTCGTCCAAGGCCAGGACAAGTCCGGGGTTCTCCTCGGTTCCGCGGTGATGGATCGACCGCATGCAGAATGACCGCGCATAGCCGTGAAGTGTAGCCTGCTCGCGCCGGGCCACCGGAAAGCCCGGATTCCACAACAGCGACCCGTATCCGAATACCCACATCGTCATAGTTCTGGTCCTTGCCCGTTTAGGCCTATAAACATCAATTCCAAGGCAGGAAAAAGGGCCATTTGCGATGCGCCGACTGGTACGAGTGTTCATATTTCTGGCCATCCTCTGGGGCGGGTATTGGGCCATAGCCGGGTATGGGCTGCGCAGCGCCATCACCGGTTGGTTCGCGCATCAGCAGGATCTTGGATGGCAGGCCGACTATTCCGACGTGGAAATCGCCGGATTTCCGCTGCACCACGTGACCCGCCTGAACAGTGTAGCGCTGGCCGATCCGGTGAACGGCACAGCCTGGAGCGCGGATTGGATCGAATTCGAAAGCCCCGCCATCTGGCCCGGACGACAGATCTTGCGCTTTGCGGATACGCCGCAGCGGCTGTCCTATTTCGACCAGACCGCAATCATCCTGGCCGACAGCCTTCAGGCAGAACTGAATCTGCGTCCGGGCGTCGCGCTGGAGCTGGAGAAGATGGCCCTGACATCGGGCAACTGGTCGGTGACCCAGGACGGAACCGACATGGCTGCCGGCCAGTCACTTGCCCTGGTCATGGAACAAGGCACCCAGCCCGAGAGCTATGCGATCGGGGTCAGTTCGGATGCCTTCACGCCCGGTGAAGACCTGCGCGCGCTGATGCGAACGGCTGCTTCGCTGCCCCAAGCCTTCGATACACTCGAACTGGATATGAATGTCACCTTCGACAAAACCTGGGACCGTTCCGCGCTGGAAGAACGTCGCCCTCAACCTCGTTTGATCGACCTGCATCTTGCCGAGGTGCAATGGGGCGAATTGCGTCTGTTTGCAACCGGCGAACTGGAGGTCGATGAACAGGGCATTCCGGTCGGAGAGATTGCGGTTAAAGCCGAGAACTGGCGTGACATGATTGCCATGGCCAATGCTGCAGGTGCCCTGCCCGATCAGGCCGTTGATCCGGTCACGCGGGCGTTGAACCTGCTGGCAGGTCTGGGGGGCAACCCCAACGCGCTGGACCTGCAGCTGAATTTCCGCGACGGGTTCGTGGCTTTGGGACCGTTGCCGTTGGGCCCGGCCCCGCGTCTGATCCTGCGTTAGCGGCAGTAGGGTCCGCTGCGGTAACGGGCGGTATCAAGGTGGAAATGGTTCTGGTGATAGCGGTCTGAATTCGGGCCAAGAACCGTGCCGAAGGGCCCGCACGCTCCGCGCCAGATCTTGGTCAGTTGTTTCTTCGAGGGGTTCTTGCGCCAACCGTCCAGAACCGTCACCACCTCGCCATCGGCCATTTTGAACCCCGAGATATCAATGGCCCGACCCTTGCCATGCTCCGAGATCCTGGCACCTTTCCGGTTGTTCCGGGTACGGCAAGCGTAGTGCGCAGCAACCTGCAATTCGACAACTGGACCGCGCCGTTTGAACGTCGGTTTGACGGTCTTGTCGACCCATTTGTTCAATGCGATCGCCGTGCCGCAATCCATCGTCGATGGGCGGCTGAGAACCACGCCTGACACCGATGTGATCTGGACGGCATCCTTGATCCCGCAGGCTTTGATCTTGCCGGGAACCGAGCCCACGGCCTTGCCCTGAATGGCGATGTCACCGCACACCGATCCTTTACGCAGTTTTCGCTTTTTGAACAGGACTTGCTGTTCCAACGCCTCCGGCCGCAGATAGGGCTTGAGCGAGGTATCCGGTCCAAGCAGCGGAAGGTCGGCCGGGCGCGCTGCCACGGCCAGCACCTGAGGGGATACGGGCCGCACAGCGGGTCGCATCTTCGCTGGTACAGCGATCGGCGTCGCCGGACTTGCCGGGACATAAGCGGCCTGCACCAGCTCTGACACCGGGAATGGCCGCGCAACCGGAACCAGTGATGTGTCGGGGGCCGATGCAGTGGCTGCGCCGGCCCATACCATCGCTATAACCGTCAGAGCTTTGCCTTTGATCAGTTTCATGACTTGGCCTTTACGCGCCCGAAATCGGGGGCATCGGTGTCCTGACCCGCGTCGATGATGCCGCGCCGGATTGCGCGTGTGTGGGTAAAGTAGTCGAACAGGTGCTGACCGTCGCCTGTGCGGATCGCGCGCTGCAGGGCAAACAGCTCTTCGGTGAAACGGCCGAGGATTTCCAGCGTCGCATCCTTGTTGGTCAGAAACACGTCGCGCCACATGGTCGGGTCCGAGGCCGCGATCCGGGTGAAATCGCGGAAACCGGCGGCCGAGTACTTGATGACCTCGGAGTCGGTGACGCGCCGCAGGTCGTCGGCGACCCCCACCATCGTGTAGGCGATCAGGTGCGGCGCGTGGCTGGTGACGGCCAGAACCAGATCGTGGTGATCGGCATCCATCTCGTCGACATTCGACCCCATGCCTTCCCACAAGGCGCGCAGGCGGGCGACGGCCTCGGGGTCGGACCCTTCGACCGGAACCAGCAGGCACCAGCGGTTGTCGAACAGCTCGGCAAAGCCGGATTCGGGGCCGGAATGCTCGGTCCCGGCCAGCGGGTGGGCGGGCACGAAATGAACGCCTTCAGGAATATGCGGGCCGACCTCTTCAATGACGTGCCGCTTGACCGAACCGACATCCGACACGGTTGCGCCGGGTTTGAGCACCGGCGCGATGTCCTTGGCGACGGCGCCCATTGCGCCCACCGGCACGCAGAGCACGACCAGATCAGCACCTTCGACCGCCTCTTGCGCGGTGTCGCAGACCCGGTCGCACAGACCGATGCGCCGCGCAGTGTCGCGGGTGGCCTCGGACCGGGCATAGCCGGTCACCTCGCCCGCCAAGCCGGCGCGCTTGATCGCCCAGTACATCGACGAGGCGATCAGACCCAACCCGATCAGCGCCACGCGGTCATAGATCTGGCTCATGCGGCGCCCCCTTTGAACGCGGTGATGGCCGCAACCACGCGGCGACAGGCCTTCTCGTCGCCCACGGTGATCCGCAGCGCGTTGGGCAGCTTGTAGCCCGCAACACGACGCACGATCAAACCTTTCGATTGCAGATAGGCGTCGCAGGCCTCGGCCTCGGCCTGATCCGCAAACCGCGCGAGGTTGAAATTGGTGCAGGACGGATCGGACGGAACGCCGATCTTGGCCAGCTCGGCCGACAGCCATTCACGCAGGCGCGCGTTTTCGGCCCGGCAGAACTCGACATATTCCACATCGGCCACGGCGGCCTCGGCCGCGGCGATGGCCGTCAGCGACAGGTTGAAGGGCTGGCGCACGCGGTTCAGCACGTCGATGATTTCGCGATGCGCATAGCCCCAGCCGACCCGCATCCCGCCCAGCCCGTAAATCTTCGAGAAGGTCCGGGTCATGATCACGTTGTCGAACCGGTCCACCAGACCGGCGCCGCCGTCAAAGCCCGCCACGAATTCCGCATAGGCGCCGTCCAGAACCATCAGGCAGGTCTGCGGAAGGCCCTCGGCCAGGCGCGTCAGTTCGGCGTCCGAGATCATGGTCGAGGTCGGATTGCCCGGGTTCGTCACGAACACGATCCGGGTGCGGTCGGTCACCGCGGCCAGGATCGCATCGACATCGACCTTGCGGTCACGCTCGGGCACCTCGACCGGGGTCGCGCCGGCCATGCGGGCGATGATCGGATACATCGAGAAGCCATGCTCGGTATGGATCACCTCGTCCCCCGGCCCGGCATAGGCCTGGGCCACGAATTGCAGCACTTCGTCACTGCCCACGCCGCAGATGATCCGGTCGGGGTCCAGCCCGTGCCGCTCGCCGATCGCGGCGCGCAGGTTGTAATGATCGGTCACCGGATAGCGATGCAGCAACGTGGCGCTGTCGCGCACGGCTTCGATCGCTTTGGGGCTGGGGCCAAAGGGGTTTTCGTTGGAACTCAGCTTGATGACGTTTTCCACGCCCTCGACATGCGACTGACCGCCCTGATACAGCGCGATATCCATGATGCCGGGTTGCGGGGTGATCTTGTTCATGAGGGGCTCCGTTGGTTGCGCCCCTCATACAGGTCTCAAGGCCTTGGGAAAAGCGGCAATTCCGTCACGCCGCCTTGAAGCGGGCGGTTGCCGGATCGGCGGCGTAGAACGGGGCGTATTCCTGCGTGCGGCGCGACAGGTCATTGACGCTGTCGATGATGAACTGAACCGTGTCCTCGGTCATCATGTACGAGAAATTCAGCCGCACCCAACCCGGTTTTTTCATCTCTTCCCCGGCCGACAGCGCCGCGTGCAGCGCCTCTGAGGCCGCCTTGTCGATACCCAGCAGCCGATGCGCATAGGGGCCCGCGCAGGCACACCCGCCGCGCGCCTGAATGCCGTAGATGTCGCTGAGCATCCGTGTGAACAGCTGTTGGTGTACCGGCTGCCCGGTGTTGTCGCGCACCAGGAAGGAAAAGATCGGCAGGCGGTGAGGATGGTCCACCCCCAGCAGGGTCAGGTTCGGGTTGTCACGCCACCCATCCAGCGCCATGCGGTTGTACAGCGCCTCGCGCCGGGCGATCTCGTCGGTACCCACGGCATCCTTGACGATAAAGGCCAGCGCCGCGCGGATATCTCCGATCACGTTCGGGGTTCCGGCCTCTTCGCGGGTGGCCAGATCGGTGCTGTAGTCGTGGCGCCAGGGCGAAACGAAGCTGACCGTGCCCCCGCCCGGCCAGCTGGGACAGGTGCGGCGCACGGCGCCCTGGTTCACGATCAGAACGCCCGAAGCCCCCGGCCCGCCCGGAAACTTATGCGGAGACACGACGATGGCATCCTTGCGCGCATCGTCCGGCCCCATGTCCATCGGCAGGTAGGGCCCGCCCCCGGCGTAATCCCAGACCGCGCGCGCCCCGTGCCGTTTCAGCAGCCGCGTCACCGGGTCAGGGTCGGTGATGACGCCCGTGACGTTCGACGCCGCCGAGAATGACCCGATCACCAGATCTGAATCCGAATGCTCGATCAGCGTCTGTTGCAGCACCGCCATGTCCGGCCCGCCCTCGGGGCCTTCGGGGATCTCGATGACCTGTGCCTTGCTCTCGCGCCAGGGCAGGATGTTCGAATGGTGCTCGTACGGACCGATCAAGACAACCGGCTGGTCAGCCTCTTGCACTCCCATCAAAGTGACCAGCCGGTTGAGCCCCGCAGTGGCGCCGGACCCGGTGAAGATCACCGCGTCATCTCCCCTCGCGCCAACGATGCGGGCTATTTCCGCGCGCGCCTCGCGGCGCAGTCGCGTCATGTAGGAACCGCAATAGGAGGCCTCGGTGTGGCTGTTCGCATAGAAAGGCAACACATGCTGGGCCACAAAATCCTCGACCTGCCGCAATGCGCGGCCCGAGGCAACGTAGTCCGCGTACACAAGCGGTACGTCCCCATGCAGACCCGGGATCAGAACGTTTTCTCCGATCAGCCCGTCGCGCAGGGTCGAATTGTGAGTGGCGGCTTGGATTTCTGCACGAAAATGGGACAGGGTCATGTCATTGGCTCCATATTGCACTTTCCAATATGATCTACCTGAGCTGAGTAAACTTCACCTATCTTTGCTTGAATTATTAAAATTTTGGGTCATATGATCTGAAATGAACGGAAATATAGATCACATTGACAAGCGTCTCCTGCGCGAACTGCAAAAGGACGCAACCCTTTCCCAGCGCGAACTGGCCGAGCGGGTCGGACTGTCGCAAAACGCCTGCTGGCGGCGGTTGAAGGCGCTGAACGACGCAGGCGTCCTGACAGGGTCGACAGCCCGGATCGCGCGCGAAAAACTGGGGCTGAATCTGGTGGTCTTCGTGATGCTGCGCACGCGTCACCACTCGGCCGAATGGCTGCAGGCCTTTCGGAGCCATGTCCTGACCATTCCGGAAGTCGTGGATTTCCACCGGATCGGCGGCGACTACGACTATCAGCTACGGGTCGTGACGCAGGATATGGCGACCTATGACAAAGTCTATCAGCGCCTGATCGAGAAGGTCGAACTGGACAGCGTGACCTCGTATTTCGCGATGGAGGCGATCGCCGAAGACCGCCCTCTGCCGATCTGAGTGTTTGCCATGAAAAAGGGCCGCACCTTCGCAGGTACGGCCCGTTTTCTGAAACTGCCCGCGAAGATCAGTTCTTCGCGTAGAATTCGACGACCAGGTTCGGTTCCATCATGACCGGGTACGGCACGTCGCCCAGCGACGGGGTGCGCACGAAGGTCGCGGTCATCTTCGAGTGGTCGACTTCCAGGTAATCCGGAACATCACGCTCGGCCAGGCCAACGGCTTCCAGAACGACGGCCAGTTGCTTGGACTTGTCGCGGACCTCGATCACGTCGCCTTCCTTGACGCGGTAGCTGGGGATGTTCACCCGCTTGCCGTTCACCTTGACGTGGCCGTGGTTCACGAACTGACGTGCGGCGAACACGGTCGGCACGAACTTGGCGCGGTAGACGACAGCGTCCAGACGGCGCTCCAGCAGGCCGATCAGATTTTCACCAGTGTCGCCGTTCACACGTACGGCTTCGGCGTAGATGCGGCGGAACTGCTTCTCGGTCAGGTCGCCGTAGTAGCCTTTCAGCTTCTGCTTGGCGCGCAGCTGCAGACCAAAGTCCGACAGCTTGCCTTTGCGGCGCTGACCATGCTGGCCGGGGCCGTATTCACGACGGTTGACCGGGGATTTCGGGCGACCCCAGATGTTTTCGCCCATCCGGCGGTCGATTTTGTGCTTGGCAGACGTGCGTTTGGTCACGGCTGATCTCCTTCTTAAGGTCGAGGCCCTGACAGGCCACTAGGAAGGGCGTTGTCCTCTTGAGGTTTCCCCCATGACAGGCATCCCCTTGCGGGGGCCACCAACACCAATGAAGCCGCGCTTATATCTGCGAACAGACCAGAGTCAACACGCGGCGATGCGTGGACAAAAAAATAGTTCCTAAGGAATGGGCCGTCTATTCAGCGGCGGTCGCAGCCATATGCGGCGCAAGAACCAACGTTTGCTCCGTTGACCTGCGATGCGTGGGGAAGGAAACAACATTGTCTGCATCCGACTGGCTTGCGTCGACATATTCTTCGACGGCGCACACCCAGAAGTCCTGGCCCCGCGCGGGGCAGCCATTTTCGAACAGAAGAACTGCGTCCTTCTGACCCTCGACCAACGTCAACTCGGCCTCGTAGGTCTGCGCCCCATTCGTCAATGAGACAACTGCAAGCGTGGCGACCGGCTTCAGCGTTGCGGCTTCGGGGCCATGCCCGGCCAGCGCCATCAACGCCTGATCATGTCCAGTCTGAACGGAATATTCCGCGTTACAGTCCGGCAAGCGTGTCATGCACCCATGCCACGACCAAGATGCTCCAATGGCCAAATCTGCCACAGGCGCTGCTTCAAGCCCGTCAATTTCCGTCTGGGACCAAAATACTGCTACGCGACCGTTATACCCGGCTGTCATCTGCCCGCCCGACCTTTCAAACTCATCACCCCGTACACTAGCGGTGTATCAACGATGAATCCGGCGGAAAAGAGACGGAATTGCAGCTTTCACGAGAATGTTGCCGGAGAGTCAAATCAAATTGAGACTCCGGCGAAACACAATACAACTTTAACGACAGTTATGTGGCACTCGTCAACCGCATTTCGAATGTCCGCAGCTGCGGCAGGTCATGCAGCCCTCGATCATCACCATGTCATACTGGCCGCAGGACGGGCAGGCCTTGCCGCGTGGGGCATCCATGTTGACCACCTGCGCCTGCGGGTCGGACTTCAGCCCCATCCCTTCCCCCTCAAGGAACCCGATCGCGATCATGTGCTGCTCGATCACGCCGCCGATGGCCGCCAGGATCGAGGGGATGTACTTGCCCTGCACCCAGGCCCCGCCGCGCGGGTCGAACACGGCCTTCAGTTCCTCGACCACGAAAGACACGTCGCCCCCGCGCCGGAACACGGCCGAGATCATCCGCGTCAACGCCAGCGTCCAAGCGTAATGCTCCATGTTCTTCGAGTTGATGAACACCTCGAACGGACGCCGCCGGCCACCGATGACGATGTCGTTGATCGTCAAATAGATCGCGTGCTCGCTATCGGGCCATTTCAACTTGTAGGTCGAACCCTCAAGCGATTGCGGCCGGTCCAGCGGTTCGGACATGTAGATCACGTCACCGCCGTCCACCTCGTGCGGGGCATCAGCGCTCTCGCCCGGCACCTTGTCGTCGCTTTCCGAGACGGTCAGAACCGAGCCCGTCACATCATTCGGGCGATAGGTCGTGCAGCCCTTGCAGCCCTGATCCCAGGCCTGCATGTACACGTCCTTGAAAGCATCGAACGAGATGTCCTCGGGGCAGTTGATCGTCTTCGAGATCGAGCTGTCGATCCATTTCTGGGCCGCTGCCTGCATCTTGACATGCTCGGCCGGGGTCAGGGTCTGGGCGTTCACGAAATAGTCGGGCAGCTCGACATCGCCGAACTTGTCGCGCCACATCTGAACGGCATAGTCCACCACCTCTTCCTCGGTGCGCGACCCGTCTTTCTGCAGCACCTTGCGGGTGTAGGCATAGGCAAAGACCGGCTCGATCCCCGACGACACGTTACCCGCATACAGCGAGATCGTCCCGGTGGGTGCGATCGAGGTCAGCAGAGCATTGCGGATCCCATGCTCGCGGATGGCCTCGCGCACATCGTCATCCATCTGTTGCATGGTGCCGCTGGCCAGGTATTTCTCGGCATCGAACAGGGGAAACACCCCTTTTTCCTTGGCCAAGTCCACCGAAGCCAGATACGCGGCGCGGGCGATCGCGTGCAACCAGCGCTCGGTCTGACGCGCCGCCTCGTCCGAGCCATAGCGCAGGCCCAGCATCAACAGAGCATCCGCCAGTCCGGTCACGCCCAAGCCGATGCGGCGCTTGGCCTGCGCCTCGGCGGCCTGCTGCGGCAGCGGGAATTTCGAGGCATCCACCACGTTGTCCATCATGCGAACGGCCGTGGCGACAAGCTCCTGCAATGCCGCCTCGTCCAGATGGGCCGCGTCTTCGAACGGCGCCGACACCAGCCGCGCCAGGTTGATCGAACCCAAAAGACAAGCGCCATAGGGCGGCAGGGGCTGTTCACCGCAGGGGTTGGTGGCGGCAATGGTCTCGCAATAGCTCAGGTTGTTGGCCTGGTTGATCCGGTCGATGAAGATCACGCCCGGCTCGGCATAGTCATAGGTGGCCTGCATGATCTTGTTCCACAGATCGCGGGCCTGCACCGTGTGATAGACCTTGCCGTCAAAGATCAGATCCCACGAGGAATCGGCCTTGACCGCCTCCATGAAGGCATCGGTCACCAGCACCGACATGTTGAACATGCGCAGCCGGGCCGGGTCGGATTTCGCGGTGATGAACTGTTCGATATCCGGGTGGTCGCAGCGCATGGTCGCCATCATCGCGCCCCGGCGCGAGCCGGCCGACATGATGGTGCGGCACATCGCGTCCCACACATCCATGAACGACAGCGGCCCCGAGGCATCGGCGGCCACCCCATGCACATCCGCGCCGCGCGGCCGGATGGTCGAGAAATCATAGCCGATCCCCCCGCCCTGCTGCATGGTCAGCGCGGCCTCTTTCAGCATGTCGAAGATGCCGCCCATGCTGTCGGGGATCGTGCCCATGACGAAACAGTTGAACAGGGTCACTTGCCGCGCGGTGCCTGCTCCGGCCGTGATCCGCCCGGCGGGCAGGTATTTGAAGTCCTCAAGAGCCTCGTAGAACTTCTGTTCCCAGTGCGCGGGGTCCTTTTCCACCCGTGCCAGATCGCGCGCAATCCGCCGCCACGTATCCTCGACCGACTTGTCGATCGGCGTGCCATCCGCCTTCTTGAAGCGGTATTTCATGTCCCAGATCTGCTCGGCGATGGGGGCGGCAAAGCGGCTCATTGGTGATTCCCTGTCGTGAAAGAGGCATCCAGATTAGACCAAACCAGCGCCGAACCACAACAGCTTGATAGCGCGCAACGGTAAGCTACAATATAAAGATGGTCCGTGGGACGACTCTGTGGGAAAGCTGTGGATAAGTACATCAACCTCGTGAAACTCTCGGTCGGGTCCGAGAGCGTTGACAGCCTGATCGCCTGGCAGGACAGCTATCGCCGGCGGTTCGCGGACGGCCTGCCCCGCCACATCACCCGCATGTGGCCCAAGCGCGAGCCCGAGATTCTGAACGGCGGATCGATCTTTTGGGTCATCAAGGGTGTCATCCAGTGCCGCCAGCGCATTTTGCGGCTGGACGAGGTGACGGGTGAGGATGGCATCCGCCGCTGCGCCATCGTGTTGGACCCGCAGGTCCACCGCACCCAGGGCGCGCAGAAACGGCCGTTTCAGGGCTGGCGCTATCTGAAACCCGAGGACAGCCCCGCAGACCTGCCCGAAAGCCGCGCCCAGGACGACGCCCTGCCCGAGGATCTGAACCGCGCGCTGGCCGAGATCGGCGTGCTCTGACCTCAGCCCAGACGGCGCATCACTTCTGCCAGAGCGGCCTTTTCGGCACCCCCGTAATCCGCAACCCGGCTGCGCCACAAAGTGGCCTGCGATTGCAGGATCAGCCCATCTGACAGGATCTTGAGGTGGTTGGCGCGCAGGGTCTCACCGGTCGAGGTGATGTCGGCGATCGCCTCGGCGGTTTCGTTCATCACCGTGCCCTCGGTCGCCCCCTGGCTGTCGACCAGCGTATAATCGGCAACCCCGGAATCGGTCAGGAACTCGCGCACCAGACGGTGATACTTGGTGGCGATCCGCAGGCGGTGCCCATGCGTTTCCCGAAAGGCGGCGGCGGCGGCGTCCAGGTCATCCAGCGTCTCGACATCGACCCAGCAGGCCGGAACCGCGATCACCAGATCGGCCTGGCCAAAGCCCAGCGGTGCGATTTCTTCGACCTGCTGTTCCCAGCGCGGCAGTTTCTCGTGCACCAGATCGGTGCCGGTCACGCCCAGGTGAATCCGCCCGGCAGCCAGCTCGCGCGGGATCTCTCCGGCCGACAGCAGGATCAGCGAGACATCCTCGATCCCGTCTACCTTGCCTGCGTATTCCCGGTCAGACCCGGCCCGCGACAGCTCGATCCCGTGGCGAGCGAACCAGGCAAAGGTTTTCTCCATCAGCCGCCCCTTGGACGGCACGCCCAGCTTCAGGGTCATTGGCCCGCCTCCTCGATTTCCAGCATCAGGTCGGGGCGCAGCACGCCACCCACCGCCGGGATCTCGGCCCCGTTGCCCAGCCGCCGCGTCAGCGCGTCATAGCGCCCGCCGGTGGCGATGGGCGGCAGGTCGGGGCGGCGCTCGGCGTAGAAGCCGAAGACGAACCCGTCGTAATACTCCATCGAGGTGCGCCCATACGAGGCCTCGAAATCCAGCTTGCTGACATCAACGCCACGCGCCTGCAGGGCGGCAATCCGCGCCTCGAGCCGGTCCAGCGCGGGGGTGATCTGGGGCAGATCGACGGCGATGTCGCGCAGATGCTCCAGCGCATAGGGCATGGTCTCGCGCACACCCAGCAGCGAGTCCAGCCCGGCCATTTCCGTGTCGGAAATCGGCGGTGTGTCGCGGTCGGCGCGCAGGGCGTCGATGCGAGCGACGATCTCGGCCGGTCGGCGCTTGCCGATCATCGGCGCGTCGCAGGCCATCGGGTCTGCCGCCCCGAGCAAAGCGGCGCGGTGGTCCGGCTCGGGCTTGCGGCCCGCGAACCGGTCCAGCAGAGACCGGAACCGGCGCGGACGCCACAGATGGCGCATCAGCGCGGCCTTGCGTTGGTCGGAGGTGCGCAGGCCTTGTACGGCCGCGGTCAGAATGCCGATGTCGCCGGTCGCCGCGCGCAGCGGCAGGCCCCGCAATTGCAGGGCAAACAGCGAGAACACCTCAGCATCGGCCCCTGCCGGGTCGTCGCGGTCAAAGACCTCGTAGCCCACCTGGATGTATTCATTGGCGCGGTCGGGGTCATGTTCCTGACGGCGGAACACCTCGCCCGAATAGGTATAGCGCGCCGGTTCGGCCCCGTCGCGCATGTGCATCTGCACCACCGGCAGGGTGAAATCCGGGCGCAGCATCTGTTCGCCGCGCAGCGCGTCCGAGGTGACATAGGCGCGCGCGCGGATATCCTCGCCGTAAAGGTCCAGCAGCGTCTCGGCCGATTGCAGCAGCGGCGGGTCGACGACTTGCGCCCCGGCGGCTTCGAAGCGCACGCGCATCATCGCGGCCCGGGCCTGGATCTGGGATCGATTGGGCATGGCTCAGTCCTGACTGTCCAGAATCTCGCGCACCTTGGCGACCAGATCACCGCGCGGCACCTCGAACTGGCTGGGGCGTTCCTTCCATTCCTCGAGCGTGGCGCTCTCGGCGATCTTGGCGCCCAAGATCAGGTCCTTGATCTGAACCACGCCACGGTCCTTCTCGTCCCCGCCCTCGATCACCGCGACGGGCGAGTTCCGCTTGTCCGCGTATTTCAACTGATTGCCGAAATTCTTGGGGTTGCCCAAGTAAACCTCGGCGCGGATGCCGGCATTGCGCAGCTCGGCCACCATCGCCTGATAGTCGGCCATGCGGTCCCGGTCCATCACGGTCACGACGACCGGCCCGGTGTCATGCGACTTGATCCGCCCTTTTTCGCGCAGCGCGGCCAACAACCGGTCGACCCCGATCGAGATGCCCGTCGCGGGCACTTCCTGTCCGGTGAAACGCTTCACCAGATCATCATAGCGCCCGCCGCCCGAGACCGAACCGAACTGCCGCTTGCGGCCCTTTTCGTCGAAGATCTCGAAGGTCAGCTCGGCCTCGTAGACCGGACCGGTGTAGTATCCCAGCCCTCGCACGACCGAGGGGTCGATCTGGATGCGATCGGCGCCATAGCCGCCCGCGGCCAGCAGCTCGCCGATCTGTTCCAGCTCGGAGATGCCTTCGGCGCCGATCTTGCTGTCGCCCACGGCCGCGCGCAGGTTAGCCAGCGTTCCGGCGGCGTCATCAGCCTTGGATGTCAGGAAGGCGATCACCGGCTCGGCCTGATCGTCGGACAGGCCCACCCCGTCAATGAACGCGCCCGAGGCGTCCAGCCGGCCCTTGGTCAGCAACTCGCGCACGCCCTGCTCACCCACCTTGTCGAACTTGTCGATGGTACGCAGAACGTCATCGCGCGCCGCCGTGTCCGCGGCCAGGCCCATGGCCTCGAGCACGCCGTTGAGGACCTTGCGGTTGTTGACCCGCACCAGATAGTCGCCGCGCGGGATGCCCACGGTCTCCAGCGTATCCGACAGCATGGCGCAGATTTCGGCATCGGCGGCCATGCTGGCCGTGCCCACCGTATCCGCATCGCACTGATAGAACTGGCGATACCGTCCCGGCCCCGGCTTTTCGTTGCGCCAGACCGGCCCCATCGCATAGCGGCGATAGGGCGTGGGCAGGTCGTTGCGGTGCTGGGCATAGACCCGGGCCAGCGGCGCGGTCAGGTCGTAGCGCAGCGCCATCCAGTCGCCGTTGCCGCCCTCGCCAAACTCCTGCCAGGCGAACACGCCTTCGTTCGGGCGATCGACGTCGGGCAGAAATTTGCCCAGCGCCGCGACCGTTTCCACGGCGCTGCTTTCCAGCGCGTCAAACCCATAGCGATGATAGACGTCCGCAATCGTCCGCAGCATCTCGGTGCGCTGCGTGACTTCCTGGCCGAAATAGTCGCGGAACCCTTTCGGCGTGACGGCCTTGGGGCGGGGCTGTTTCTTGGGCTTGGCCATGTGGGGCGTCCTTGGGATTTCATCACTTGCGCGCGCGGTCTATCCCATGGTCTGGGTCGGGGCAAGCCAGCGCTGGCATTGCGCGCGCCACAGCGGTATGACCGCACCAGATCACAGGAGCCCCAGCGATGCAGCATCTGGAAGAAAAAATTGCCCATCTGACCCGCGCCGTGGATGACCTGAGCATGGTGGTCGCCAAGCAGCAGGACGAAATCGACCGCCTGACCCGCCGCGTGGCGATGTTGATGCAGCGCGAAGCCGAACGTGCGCAGGAAGGATCCGGCGGAGTCATTCTGGGCGACGAGCGCCCACCGCACTATTGAGCCCAGCCCCTACAGCCCAAGCGTTGATCTAACGGCATCGTCGACGACACCACCCAACAGGGCATCCTCATCGCCTGCGCAACCTTCGGTCAGCGCTGAAAGAAAAGCCTCACGCAGCTTGGCCTTTTCTTCGTCCGAGGATGCAAAATCTTCGATATTAACCTGACGGTTGTAGAGTGAAAGAGCGGTCATCTTTCTGACAACGTCGAAAACGTATTCATCATTCCCATCAGCCTCTTCGATGACCGAAGCACAGGTATGGTACATCAGCGGAAGTGCGTCTTGCGCCATCTGGTCTGCGGCCTCGTCCGCAGTGCCGATGGACGGGAGAAGGATAAAGCCGGCCAGAACAGGTTTGAAATCAAGCAGTCGCATCAGAGCTCCTTTCTGAAGGCGGTCAATCATGGACACCCCCGTCACTTGCGGTTTGCCCCAATGATTGCACCGACAACCGCACCTGCGGCCGCGCCTTTGCCATCTCCGATCAACGCTCCGACGCCGGCGCCGATCAGGGCTCCCTTCAGCGCATCTTCTTCCTTCTTCTTGTCCGCCAACGCGGCTGACGCAGACAAGACGATCAGCGATGCCGCCAAAATACAGGCTGGCGCCTGCGCGCATTTCCTCAAGATCCACATTTGGTTGCCCTCCCGTGACCAAGCCCGAACCGGGTGGTCAGCGTAGCCCGCTCCAGGAATTCTGGCAACAAAGGCTATCCCCGGGCTAATTGCGCCGAATGCCGATTGGTCTGCCGATCTGCGGCTCAGGGGGCAATGCGGCATGGTCGGACACCATTCGCGCCAGCCGCACCGCGGCCCAGTCCGGATAGGGTTCCGACCGGCCTGTTGTGTGGCTGACATTCATGACCAGGGCCTCTTGTGTGGCACAGACCACGCCATCCTTGGCCGACACCATCTGCGCAAAATAGTGACCACGCTTGTGATCGGCATCCAGCATCCGAAACCGGAAAACCAGCGCCTCGCCCTCGCGAACCTCGCGCAGGAAATGCAGGTGCGACTGCAGGATGTACGGCCCCTGCTCCAGCGCCGCGACCTGCGGTTCGCCCAAGCCCAGATGATCGACCAGCAGCCGTTCAAAGGCCAGATCGAACACCACGCCATAATACCCCACATTCATATGGCCATTATAGTCAATCCAATCGGGCCGGACCGTGAAACCGGTGATTTCGACCGGTGCGGGGTACGGGCCGTCATGGCCGCCCAAAGGCTCGGTTTCCCGGGTCATTCGTCGTCGTCCTCCTCGAAGATCGCCACTGCGCGGATGAACCCGGCCGAGGCGCCCTTGATCTTGAACGGAAAGCACGAGATCTCGAACCCCGTGGGCGGCAGGCTTTCCAGATTGGTCAGCTTCTCCATGTGGCAATAGCCGATCTCCATCGACGCGCGATGCCCCTCCCAGATGATCGAGGGGTCATGTGTTTCCGCGTATTCCTGCGCGGTCAGCGGAAAGGGCGCGTCCCAACTCCAGGCGTCGGTGCCGGTCACCCGCACGCCGCGCTCGGTCAGGTACAGCGTGACCTCGCGCCCCATTCCGCAGCCTTTCATCAGGTAATCCGGCTGGCCATAACAGGTGCCAGCCGAGGTGTTGACCACGACGATATCCAGCGGTTGCAGGTCATGCCCGATCCGCTTCAGCTCGGCCGCGACATCGGCGGCGGTGACGACGTAGCCATCCTCAAAATGCCGGAAATCCAGCTTCACTCCCGGGTTCATGCACCACTCCAGCGGCACCTCGTCGATGGTGATCGCCCGCTCGCCCCGGTTCATGGTCGAGTGGTGATGGTATGGCGCGTCCAGGTGCGTGCCGTTGTGGGTGGCGATCTGCAGCCGTTCGATGGCCCAGCCCTCGCCGCCGGGCAGGTCCTCTTTCTTCAGACCGGGGAAAAAGGCCATCACCTGCTCGGCCGTCTGGTCGTGGCTCATGTATTCGATCTGCGGCAGCATGATCGGTGGGTCAGACACGATGCCGGTTTCCAGCGGAACGGACAGATCGACGAAACGGCGGGCCATGAACTCCTCCGGGATTGCGCGGCTCAAGGGTTGGCTGGTTGCAAGCATCTGTCAAGCCAAGAAAAAGGCGGGCACGCAGGCCCGCCTTTCCAGGTTTCGTGAGTGGTTGCAGGCCCTACTCGGCCGCGATGGCGTCCTCGATCTTGTCCACGCGGATGGCCGAGAACTTGAACTCGGGGATCTTGCCATAGGGGTCGATGGCCGAGTTGGTCAGGATGTTCGCCGCCGCCTCGACATAGGCGAAGGGGATGAACACCATGTCCTCGGCGATCGCCCGGTCGGCGCGCACCATGATCTCGATCGAGCCGCGCCGGGTGGTCAGACGCACCATCTCGCCCGGCTCGATCCCCATCAGCTTGAGCGTACGCGGGTTCATCGAACAGTTCGCCTCGGGCTCGACCGCGTCCAGAACCTTGGCACGACGGGTCATGGACCCGGTGTGCCAGTGTTCCAGTTGCCGCCCTGTGGTAGCAATCATGGGGAATTCCTCGTCCGGGGCCTCATCCGGGGGGATGATGCTGGCCGGGGTGAATTTCGCACGGCCATCCGGGCGCGGGAAGCCGTCGCCGAACACGATGGACTGGCCCGGATCGGTCTCGAACAGCGACGGATAGGTGATGCTCTCGGTCTCGAGCCGCTCCCAAGTGATGTTGTCCAGCGAAGCCATGGTCAGCTTCATCTCGTTGAACACCTGCGAGACATCCGTGTAATCCCAGTTCAGCCCGATGCGCTTTGCCAGATCGACGGTGATCGCCCAATCCTCGCGCGCTTCGCCCGGCGGCGGCACCGCAGGGCGCACGCGCTGCACCTGACGGTTGGTGTTCGACACCGTGCCGTTCTTTTCATACAGCGCCGAGGCTGGCAGGATGATGTCGGCATAATTCGCCGTTTCGGTCAGGAAGATGTCCTGCACGATCATCAGATCCAGCTTGGCCAGCGCCTCGCGGGCGTGGTTCACGTCGGGGTCGGACATGGCCGGGTTTTCGCCCAGGATGTACATGCCCTTGATCTTGCCGGCATAGGCGTGGTCGATGATCTCGGTCACGGTCAGGCCCTTCTCGTTCGAGAAATCGCCCGAGTTCCAGACCTGGCTGAACTTGGCCCGCACGGCGTCGTCGGTGACCGACTGATAATCGGGCAGGAACATCGGGATCAGGCCGGCATCCGACGCCCCCTGCACGTTGTTCTGCCCCCGCAGGGGGTGCAGACCCGCGCCGGGCTTGCCCACATTGCCCGTCATCAGGGCCAGCGAGATCAGGCAGCGCGAATTGTCGGTGCCGTGGATATGCTGGCTGACGCCCATGCCCCAGAAGATCAGACCCGCCTTGGCGTTGGCGAAAATCCGGGCCACGCGGCGCAGTTGATCGGGCTCGATTCCGCAGATCGGCGCCATCTTCTCGGGGGTGAACTGGCGCAGGTGCTCCTTCTCGGCCTCCCAGTTCTCGGTCCAGCGGTGGATGTACTGGCTGTCATACAGCTCTTCCTCGACGATCACGTTCATGATCGCGTTCAGCGTCGATACATCGGCGCCGGGCCGGAACTGCAGCATCTCGGTCGCGAATTTGCGCATGCCCACGCCGCGCGGGTCCATCACGATCAGATTGCCGCCGCGCTTGGCGAACTGCTTGAAATAGGTCGCCGCGACGGGGTGGTTCTCGATCGGGTTGGCGCCGATGATGATCGCCACATCGGCGTTCTCGATTTCGTTGAAGGTCGCGGTCACCGCGCCCGAGCCCACGTTCTCGATCAGCGCGGCAACCGACGAGGCGTGGCACAGCCGCGTGCAGTGGTCCACGTTGTTGTGGCCAAAGCGCTGCCGGATGAACTTCTGGAACAGATAGGCCTCTTCGTTGGTGCATTTGGCCGAGCCAAAGCCCGCCACACTGCGCGGATCCTCATCTCGCAGCTTCATCAGCCCCTTGGCGGCCAGGTCCAGCGCCTCGTCCCAGGTGGCCTCGCGGAAATGGGTGCTCCAGTCGGCGGGATCGACGTTCAGGCCCTTCGGCGGCGCATCCTCGCGCCGGATCAGCGGCTTGGTCAGGCGGTGCGGGTGGTGGATGTAGTCGAACCCGAACCGTCCCTTGACGCACAGGCGGCCTTCGTTGGCGGGGCCGTTGATGCCCTCGACATATTTGACCTTGCCGTCCTTGACCTTGAGGCTGACCTTGCAGCCCACCCCGCAGAAGGGGCAGACGCTTTCGGTCTCGCTGTCGTAATCCTTGCTGCCGCCGCGCTGCTGGTCGTCAAGCACGGTGGCGGGCATCAGGGCGCCGGTGGGGCAGGCCTGAACGCATTCGCCGCAGGCGACGCAGGTCGACTCGCCCATCGGGTCGTTCTGGTCGAACACCACCTGCGCGGTATGCCCGCGACCGGCCATGCCGATCACGTCATTGACCTGTACGTCGCGGCAGGCACGGACGCAGAGGTTGCAGTTGATGCAGGCATCCAGATTGACCCGCATCGCCACATGGCTGTCATCCAGCAGCGGGATCTTCTCGGGTTCTTTCGCCGGGAAACGGCTGTCGCTGACATCGTTCAGCTTGGCCATGTCCCAGAAATGGCTGGAGGCATCGTGCGGCTGCTCGGGCTGGTCGGCCACCAGCAGCTCCATCACCAGCGCGCGGGATTTCTCGGCGCGGTCGGTGTCGGTTTTCACCACCATCCCCTCGGCCGCCGGGCGGATGCACGAGGCGACCAGCGTACGCTCGCCCTCGACCTCGACCATGCAGGCGCGGCAGTTGCCGTCCGGGCGATAGCCCGGCGCGGGTTTATGGCACAGATGCGGGATAACCAGGCCCTTGCCGTTGGCCGCTTCCCAGATCGTGGTGCCCTCGGGCACCGTCACGTCTTCGCCGTTCAGATTGAAGGTGACGGTCTTGGTTTCGCTTGCATCAAGCATGGCTGTCTCCCTCAGATCTCATTGGCGAAGTGTTTCATGACCAGGCGGATCGGGTTCGGGGCCGCCTGCCCCAGACCGCAGATCGAGGCATCGCCCATCACCTGGCACAGGTCTTTCAGCAGGTCGGTGTCCCACCTCTCGGCTTGCATCAGTTTGACTGCCTTTTCGCAGCCCGCCCGGCAGGGGGTGCACTGACCGCAGCTTTCGTCCTCGAAGAACCGCAGCATGTTCAGCGCGGCATCCCGCGCGGTGTCCTGGTCGGACAGGACCACCACCGCAGCGGACCCGATGAAGGTGCCGTGCGGCTGCAGCGTGTCGAAGTCCAACGGGACGTCGTCCATCGACGCGGGCAACAGACCCGACGACGGACCACCCGGTTGATACGCCTTGAACACATGGCCCTCGGCCATGCCCCCGGCGGCATCAATCACGTCAAGAATGGTCGAGCCGGCCGGCAGCAGGTAGACGCCGGGTTTCGCCACCCGGCCCGAGACCGAGTAGCTGCGCAGGCCTTTGCGGCCGTTCTTTTCGACCGAATTGAGGATTTCCGGGCCTTCCCGGCAGATCTTGGACACCCAGTAGAGCGTTTCCACGTTGTGCACCAGCGTCGGGCGGCCGAATACGCCGACCTGCGCCACAAAGGGCGGGCGGTGACGCGGCAGGCCCTTTTTGCCCTCAATCGATTCGATCATCGCGGATTCTTCGCCGCAGATGTAAGCGCCCGCACCGCGGCGCAGGTCGATATAGCCTTTCTCGACGATTCCGGCCTGTTCCAGCGCCGCTATCTCGCGCCGCAGGATTTCCAGCACCGCCGGGTATTCGTCGCGCATGTAGATGAAACAAGTCTCAGCCTCGACCGCCCAGGCGGCGATCAGCATGCCTTCGAGGAAAACATGCGGGGTGCGCTCCAGATAGTAGCGATCCTTGAACGTGCCCGGTTCGCCCTCGTCGCCGTTCACGGCCAGGTAACGCGGGCCGTCATTCATGCGGACAAAGCCCCATTTCTTGCCCGACGGGAAACCGGCACCGCCCAAACCGCGCAGGCCCGAGGCCAGAACCTGTTCCTGAACCTCTTCCCAGTCGCCGCCCTCACGCAGTTCTTTCAGCTTGGCGTAACCGCCGTTCTCGACATAGGCCGCGAAGGTCTCATACTCCGGCAGATGGGCGTGGGTGTCGCCGGCCGCGATGGCGGCCTGCACCTTTTCGGGGGTCGCGTGGTCGATATGGTTGTGCCCGATTTCCAGCACCGGCGCGGTGTCGCAGCGCCCCATGCAGGGCGCGCGCAGAACGCGCACTTCGGACGGGTCCAGCCCATCCTCCAGCGCCTTTTTCAACTGTTGCGCCCCGGCCATTTCACAGGACAGGGAATCGCAGACGCGGATGGTCAGGGCGGGGGGTGGCGTTTCACCCTCTTTCACCACATCGAAATGGGCATAGAAGGTTGCGGTCTCGTAGATCTCGGCCTGACCGATCCGCATCTCGACGGCCAACGCGGCGATGTGGTCGGAACTGATATGGCCGTGCGTGTCCTGGATCAGGTGCAGAAACTCGATCAGCAGATCGCGGCGGCGCGGGCGGTCGCCTAGCAGGCGCTGAATCTCGGCCTGCGCCTCGTCGGTGAATTGCCGTCCCTTGGGCGTGTGCCGCCCCTTGCCTTTACCTGACTTCCAGACGCCCTTTGGCGCGCCTGATGGCTTGGTATCCAATGGTGCCATGATGCCCTCCGCTCGAGCCTCGTCTCTCATCAGAATAGCATATCGTCAAATCGCAAAACCCAATGGCACGATAACGACAGTTTATCACCGCAAAGACGTCACGACCTGCCGCAATGCGCCAACGGTGGGCAATTCCGGATCCCGCGCCAGCGTCGCCAGACAGATCGGCTTGCTGACCACAGGATCAACCAGAGGCAGGACACGCGTGCCTTTCAAATCGCCGAGCGCCCGCACCAGAACCCGTGGCACGACCGTCGCCGCCAGCCCTTCGCGCGCCATGACCATCGAGGCAGTAAACCCGCTGGTTTCGGCCACTACACGCGGATGCAACCCCAGTTCGGCAAATATCCTGTCGAGGATGCGCCTGTTCTGCATCTGGGGCTCCAACAAGCTGAGCGGGAACTCGGCGACCTGCGCCCATGGGATCGGGCCCGTGCCCTGAGTCATATGCTCGGGAACGAGCAAAACATAGGTTTCCTCGTACAGAGGCTGCACATAACGCAGGTCAGTGCCGATGCTGTCGCCATAGGTGATCCCGGCATCCAGGCTGCCTTCGTCCAGACGGTGCTGGATTGCCGTGGCCGACATCGTCTCGATCCGCGACAGGATACGCGGATGCGCCTGCTGCAGCCGCTTGACCAAGCGGCCAGTAAACGCGATGGCGGTCGGGATCACGCCCAGGATCAGTGTACCGGTGATCTCGCCCTTGATCGCCTGCACCTCCTGCTCGAGCGCTTTGGCGTCATCCAGTATGCGGCGAGCGCGGCGGACGATCATCTCGCCCTCTTCGGTCAGGCCCTGAAAGCGGTTCGCACGGCGGACGATGGACACGCCCAGCCGATCCTCGAGGTTGCGGATCCGCATCGAGAACGCGGGCTGCGAAATACCACACTCTTCGGCCGCCTTGGCAAAATGGCGATGGCGCGCCAAGGCGCTGAGCAATTGCAGATCGCGGATTTCGAACACGTGCGGGCCTCGGGCGGACAGGAGCGATACCGTAAGATACCGCCAATGCCGGCCCAGAAAAGCTGTTTCGTGATCAGGTGTTGAACAGGAAGTGCATAACGTCGCCATCCTTGACGACATAGCTTTTGCCTTCTGCACGCATCTTGCCGGCCTCTTTGGCACCCTGTTCGCCATTGCACGCTACGAAATCATCATAGGCAATGGTCTCGGCGCGGATGAAACCCTTTTCAAAGTCGCCGTGGATAACACCGGCCGCCTGAGGCGCTGCAGTGCCCCTGCGAATGGTCCAGGCGCGGGCCTCTTTCGGGCCGACCGTGAAATAGGTTTCCAGTTTGAGCAGGTCGTACCCCGCACGGATCAGCCGATCGAGGCCCGGTTCTTCAAGCCCCATCTCTTCGAGGAACATCTGCGCCTCTTCAGGCTCCAGCAGACTGATCTCTTCTTCGATCTTGGCGCTGATGATGACATGCGCATTGCCCTGCGCCGCGGCCATCTCGGCCACACGCGCGGAATATTCATTGCCTTCGGCAGCGTCTTCTTCCGAGACATTGCAGACATACAGGACCGGCTTGGTGGTCAGCAACTGCAGCATCTTCCAGGCTTTTGAATCCTCGTCGGACACCTCGACCAAGCGGGCGGGTTTACCGCTTTCCAGCATCTCTTGCGCGGTGGCCAGCAACCGATCCTGCTGCTGCGCCTCTTTGTCGGTGCCCTTGAGCTTGCGCACGAGGTTGGCGCGACGCTTTTCGATGCTTTCCAGATCGGCCAGCATCAGTTCGGTCTCGATGGTCTCGGCATCGGCCACCGGATCGACCTTGCCTTCGACATGGGTCACGTCGCCATCTTCGAAACAGCGCAGCACATGAGCGATGGCATCGGTTTCGCGAATGTTGGCCAGAAACTGGTTCCCCAGCCCCTCACCTTTTGAAGCGCCTTTGACCAGGCCTGCAATATCCACGAAGGTCATCCGGGTCGGGATGATCTGCTTCGACTTGGCGATCGCAGCCAACTTGTCCAGACGCGCATCGGGAACGGCCACGTCACCCACATTGGGTTCGATCGTGCAGAAAGGGAAATTCGCCGCCTGCGCGGCCGCGGTCTTGGTCAGCGCGTTGAACAGGGTCGACTTGCCGACATTCGGCAGACCCACGATACCCATTTTAAAGCCCATGACGGCCTCCTGATGCCATTCGCGGGCTGCTTCTATGCGGGTCCGGTGCAATGCGCAAGGCACCTGCGGCTGCTGGCCCTGAGTCCAATCCGCAACATCACGAAAATGTAGGGAAAACGTGTGCTTGTTGCCATTGAACACGAGAGAATAGTGTCAAACTTTAACTTTGTAACGAATATCAACAGCGAACATCCCCATGAAAAACCTCCTTTCAAGCGCCGCTTTTCTGGCTTTTTCAACAGCCGCGCAGGCGCAGTCGGTGATTTTCGGCGCCGGCTACGCCGACTATTCCGACAGCAGTTCGATTGACCAGGCGATCTTTTCCCTCGAATACCAGCACCGGCCATTTCACGAGGCCACCCGCTTCAGCGCTGCGCTGGGGGCCGCGCTGTCGGTGGACGAGGATGGAAACACACATATCGGCGCCGGGGTGATCGGGGTCTATTCCTTTGCCGACAGATGGTTCGTGGAAGGCAGCGTGATGCCGGGTTTCTACAGCGAAGCCAACGAATTGAACGACCTTGGCGGGAGTTTCGAAATCCGAAGCCTTTTTGGGCTGGGTTATACGTTGAACAACGGCAATGACATCTCGTTGGCCGTGACCCACAAATCGAACGCCAGCACGCAAGAGGAAAACCCCGGCGTGAACGCGCTGTTGCTGCGGTATCACTTGAACTTCTGACCCCACCGCTCAGGACGGGATTGATTTTCGGCCAAAGTTTCTGCACATCAGGTCCAAACCTGTATGCAAGGATCGTCCATGACCCGTATCGACGCCAAGTTCGCCGCCCTTAAAGCCGAGGGGAAGAAGGCCTTTGTCGCCTATATCATGGCCGGGGATCCCGACTATGACACCTCGCTTGAGATCGTTCGCGGCCTGCCGGGGGCCGGCGTGGACGTGATCGAACTGGGCCTGCCCTTCACCGATCCGATGGCGGACGGCCCCACCATTCAGGCGGCTGGTCAACGGGCGCTGGATGGCGGCATGACGCTGCAACGCACGCTGGATCTGGCCAAGGCGTTCCGGGAAACCGATGACACCACTCCGATCGTACTGATGGGCTATTACAACCCGATCTACAGCCGCGGCGTAGACAAGTTCTTGGCCGACGCCAAAGAGGCCGGCATCGACGGCCTGATCGTCGTCGACCTGCCGCCCGAGGAAGATGACGAGCTGTGCCTGCCCGCGCAGGCGGCCGGTCTGAACTTCATCCGGCTGGCCACGCCCACCACGGATGACAAGCGCCTGCCGCGGGTGCTGCAGAATACCTCGGGCTTTGTCTATTACGTCTCGATCACCGGCATCACCGGCGCGGCCGAAGCCGAGGCCACCGATGTCGGCCCCGAGGTCGCGCGCATCAAGGCGGCGACCGATCTTCCGGTGATCGTGGGGTTCGGCATCAACACGCCCGAGAAATCACGTGCCATCGCCAGCGTTGCCGACGGGGCGGTGGTCGGCTCGGCCATCGTCAGCCAGATCGCCGCCGGCAAACCCGTGGCCGAGGTTCTGGACTTCGTGAAATCGCTGGCAGACGGCGCCCACAGCGCCTGAGGCCAAAATCCCAAACGAATTGCAACCGCTGCAGGGCCGCACGCCTGCGGCGGTTTTTCTTTGCGCCTTTGACCCACCTGACCACATGCGCAACTGGCCGTTGCGCCGCGGCCGAAGAATTGGTAAAGAAACCTAACCAATCTGCAGAAGGGCGCGGCCATGCCTGTCATTACCAATATCGAAGACCTGAAACGCATCTATGAACGCCGGGTGCCCCGGATGTTCTATGACTATGCCGAAAGCGGCAGCTGGACCGAGCAGACCTTCCGCGACAACAGCTCGGACTTCCACGACATCCGCCTACGCCAGAAGGTTGCGGTGGACATGTCCGGCCGCTCGACCGCGTCGCAGATGATCGGACAGGACGTGGCCATGCCGGTGGCCCTGGCACCCGTGGGCCTGACCGGGATGCAGCATGCGGATGGTGAAATGAAGGCCGCCAAGGCCGCGCTGGATTTCGGCGTGCCCTTCACGCTGTCGACCATGTCGATCAACTCGATCGAGGATGTGGCGGAACATACCGGCGCGCCGTTCTGGTTCCAGCTGTACACCATGAAGGACGAAGATTACGTCCGCCGCCTGATCCAGCGCGCCAAGGATGCCAACTGCTCGGCCCTGGTCATCACCCTTGACCTGCAGATCCTCGGCCAACGGCACAAGGACCTGAAGAACGGCCTGTCCGCCCCGCCGAAACTGACCGCCAAAACGATCGCCAACCTGATGACGAAATGGGCCTGGGGCATCGAGATGCTGGGCGCGAAGCGGCGCGAGTTTGGCAATATCGTGGGCCATGTCGAGGGCATCTCGGACGCCTCATCGCTGGGCGCGTGGACCGCCGAGCAGTTCGATCCCAGCCTCGACTGGAAGAAGATCGAGAAACTGATGGAGCAATGGGGCGGCAAGGTGATCCTGAAGGGCATCCTTGATCCCGAAGACGCCAAGATGGCGGCCAAACTGGGTGCCGACGCCATCGTCGTGTCGAACCACGGCGGGCGGCAGTTGGATGGCGCGCTCAGCTCGATCCGGATGCTGCCGCGGATCATGGATGCGGTGGGCGGCGACGTCGAAGTGCATCTCGACAGCGGCATCCGCTCGGGGCAGGACGTGCTCAAGGCGCTGGCGCTGGGGGCAAAGGGCACCTATATCGGGCGCGCTTTCGTCTACGGGCTGGGCGCGATGGGACAAAAGGGCGTGACCACCGCGCTGGAGGTGATCCAGAAGGAACTGGACACCACCATGGCCCTGTGCGGCGAACGCAACGTGGCCGATCTGGGGCCGCACAACCTGCTTGTCCCGCAGGATTTCTGCGGCCGCTGGCAGGAATGACGCGGAAATCGTTTTTACCCCTTTCCAAATGGCCGGATTCGGTCTAAGGACGCCGCTTCACGCGGGGTGACAGCCTTGGAGGCACCCTGCCCTAACATTGGAGATTTATCATGGCTGGTGAGATTCCTGATCTCGTAGCTCTGGAACGGACGGGGACGGGCAAGGGCGCCGCTCGTCAGGCACGCCGCGACGGCATGGTTCCGGGCATCGTATTTGGTGGCGAGAAAGACCCGCTGCCGATCCAGATTCCGTTCAACGAACTGTTCAAGCGCCTCAAGGCAGGCCGCTTCAAGTCGACCCTGTGGAACCTGAAGGTCGAAGGCCACGAAGACGTCCGCGTCATCTGCCGCGACGTTCAGCGTGATGTCGTCAAGGACCTGCCGACCCACCTAGACCTGATGCGTCTGCGTCGTACGACCAAGATCGCCCTGTACATCCCCGTCGAATTCATCAACGAGGAAGAGGCCCCCGGCATCAAGAAGGGCGGCGTTCTGACCGTTGTCCGTCCCGAGGTCGAGCTGGTCTGCACCGCCGGCGACATCCCCGAAAAGATCACCGTCGATCTGACCGGTCTGGAAATCAACGACGTTGTCACCATCTCGTCGGTTGACCTGCCCAACGGCACCAAGCCGACCATCGACCGTGATTTTGTGATTGCGAACATCTCGGCACCGACCGGCCTGGCGTCCAGCGACGATGAAGAAGGCGAAGGTGAAGAGGAAGTCGCAGCCGACGAAGTTGAAGTCGTAGGCAAAGACGAAGAATAAATCCGGATCATTCGGAGTGGAATTTGAAGCGGGGCCTCGTCCAGGGCCCCGTTTTTCTTTGAACGACCGGCTGGCACTGGAAAGGCATCTCGTGCAATTCTGCGCCGGACCGAAACGCACAAGGAATTCGCGATGAAGCTGTTTGTCGGATTGGGCAACCCGGGCGCAAAGTATGCCCGCAACCGGCACAATATCGGTTTCATGGCGGTGGATGCCATCGCCAGGGATCATGGCTTTGGGCCATGGCGTTCGAAATTTCAGGGTGAAATATCCGAAGGAATGCTGGGCCGAGAGAAGGTCCTGCTGCTGAAACCCATGACCTTCATGAACCGCTCGGGCCAATCGGTCGGCGAGGCCATGCGGTTCTTCAAGCTCGACTCAACCGATGTGACCGTTTTTCATGACGAACTGGACCTTGCACCCGGGAAGGTTCGCGCCAAGGCCGGTGGCGGCCATGCCGGGCATAACGGCCTGCGGTCGATCCACGACCATATCGGTGCCGCGTATGACCGTGTCCGGCTGGGGATCGGCCATCCCGGACGCAAAGAGCTGGTTTCGCCCTATGTTCTGGGCGATTTCGCCAAGGCCGACGCCGACTGGCTGGACGATGTTCTGCAAGGTGTTGCAGACGGGGCGGTCCATCTGGCTGCGGGCGATGCGGCCAAGTTCATGAACGCCGTGGCGCTGCGAACAGCGCCACCGCGCAGTTCCACCACGACGCCCAAATCCGAAACCAAGACCTCTCCTGCCCCGCAAGCCGAGACGCAAACGCCCGATGACCGCACGGCGATGCAGAAGCTGTTGGACAAGTTCCGATAGCGGCAAAGACCTTCCGCAACGTAGCAATTGCAGAATTTCCGTCATCACGATCCAATGCCGCCAAACGGGAGGAAAATCATGAAAACAGGTCTGAAGTGGCTGCTGCGAATCGTCCTGACGCTGGTCTTGGCCGCTGCAGTTGTCGGTTTCTGGAAGCGCGAGGAAATCCAGCGCCTTCTGGCGGTGAACTCTCTGTTTTCCGAAGAAAAGATCGTTCAGAATTTCTCTCACATGGACGCGGCGTTTCTGACTGTCGACCTCCCTCGCGGGAATGGTCCCACCTGGGACCTGCCCTATGGAGCTGAATTCGACCTGCCCGCCGAGACGCAAGACTGGATCGAAGAGCGCGCCGTCACATCCCTGCTGGTGATGCAGGACGGGCAGATCCGGTTCGAGGAGTATTTCCTGGGCACATCGCCGGAGGACCGCCGGATCTCGTGGTCGATGGCCAAAAGCTATTTGTCCGCTCTGTTCGGCATCCTTCTTGAGGAGGGCGCCATAGCCTCGCTGGATGATCCGGTCATCAAATATGCCCCCAAGCTGCAGGGCAGCGCCTATGAAACAGCCACGATCCGCAACGTGCTGAACATGGCCAGCGGTGTGACCTTTGACGAAGACTATCTGGACCCGAAATCCGACATCAACCGTATGGGTCGGGTCGTCGCCCTGGGGGGCGAGTTGGATGACTTTGCGGCCTCGTTGAAGGACAGTTTCGCGGCACCGGGCGAGACCTGGCAGTATGTTTCCATCGATACCCATGTCATTGGAATGGTGATCCGAGGGGCGACGGGTCAAAGCGTCGCCGCGTTGCTGGACGAAAAGATCCTGCAGCACCTCGGTCTTGAGCGGGACGGATACTATATCACCGACGGCGCCGGTGTAGCCTTTGTTCTGGGTGGCTTGAATTTCACGACGCGGGATTACGCCCGCTTTGGCCAAATGATCCTGCAGAACGGCGTGCGCGATGGGCGCCAGATCGTTCCGGCCGGCTGGATCAAGGAATCCACCTTGCCAAGCGCGCCGACCGAACCCGGAAAGATCGGCTACGGATATCAGTGGTGGATCCCCGTTGGCGCCCATGACGGTGAGTTTCTGGCACGCGGTGTTTATGGCCAGTACATGTATTTCGACCAGTCGCGCGGCGTGCTGATCGTAGCCACGGGCGCTGATCGGAAGTTCCGCGAGCCCGGGGTCAATGAGCAGAACATCGAAATGTTCCGCAAGATCGCGCAAAGCCTGTAAGGTAGCTTCATGCAAAAGCAGGACAGCATAAATGTTCTGGGCGGCGTGCTGGCTCCGTGTTCACGAAAGCCCCTGACCGGTTTTTTCCGCGACGGGGCCTGCAACACCTGCCCTGAGGATCGCGGCAGCCACACGGTCTGCGCTGTGATGACGGCCGAGTTTCTGGCCTATTCAAAATATGTCGGCAACGACCTGAGCACGCCACGGCCCGAATTCGATTTCCCGGGCCTGAAGCCTGGCGACAGCTGGTGCCTGTGTGCCGCGCGGTTCATGCAGGCCCATGACGAAGGCTGTGCGCCAAAGGTCCATCTTGAGGCGACTCACCAGCGCGCATTGGAAATCGTGCCGCTGCACGTTCTGACCAGCCACCGCGCAAACTCCGAACAGTGAACCGGGAATGAAAAACCCGGCACGGTTGAAGCGTGCCGGGTCTTGTTCTTTGGGCAGCCCTCAGGTTGCGTCGCGACCCTCGGTATCAGACATGTCGAAGTTCAGATACTTGGCGACTGTTTGCACATCCTTGTCGCCACGTCCGCACATGTTCATGCAGATGATGTGATCCTTTGGCAGCTCCGGCGCGATCTTCATGACATGCGCCAGCGCGTGGCTGGGTTCGAGCGCAGGGATGATCCCCTCGGTCGCGCAGCACAGCTGGAACGCCTCAAGCGCCTCTTTGTCGGTGACCGAGACATACTGCGCGCGCCCGATATCGTGCAGCCAGGAGTGTTCGGGGCCAATGCCCGGATAGTCGAGCCCGGCCGAAATCGAGTACCCCTCGAGGATCTGGCCGTCGTCGTCCTGCAGCAGATAGGTACGGTTGCCATGCAGAACACCCGGCCGGCCGCCGGTGAGAGAGGCGCAGTGCTCCATCTTTTCGTTGACACCCTTGCCGCCTGCTTCGACGCCGATGATGTTGACCGATTTGTCGTCGAGGAAGGGGTAGAACAGCCCCATGGCGTTCGAGCCGCCACCGATCGCCGCGATGATCGTGTCCGGCAGGCGACCCTCGGCCTTCATCATCTGTTCCTTGGCTTCCTTGCCGATGATCGACTGGAAGTCGCGCACCATCGCCGGGTACGGGTGCGGTCCGGCCACCGTACCGATGCAATAGAAGGTGTCGCGCACGTTGGTCACCCAGTCGCGCAGTGCGTCGTTCATGGCGTCCTTCAGGGTGCCGCGGCCCGAGGTCACCGGAATCACCTCAGCCCCCAGCAAGCGCATGCGGAACACGTTGGGCGCCTGCCGCTGGACATCATGTGCGCCCATGTAGACCACGCATTTCAGACCGAACTTGGCGCAGACCGTCGCGGTGGCGACACCGTGCTGCCCGGCCCCGGTCTCGGCGATAATCCGGGTCTTTCCCATGCGGCGCGCCAGGATGATCTGGCCAAGCACGTTGTTGATCTTGTGCGCGCCGGTGTGGTTCAGCTCGTCGCGCTTCATATAGATCTTTGCGCCACCCAGTTGTTCGGTCAGGCGCTCGGCGTGATACAGGGGCGACGGACGGCCCACGTAGTTGGCCCACAGATCGTCCATCTCGGCCCAGAAACTCGGGTCGGTCTTGGCCTTCTCGTATTCCTCCTCCAGCGACAGGATCAACGGCATCAGAGTCTCGCTGACGAACCGCCCGCCGAAAATGCCGAAGCGGCCGTTTTCATCCGGGCCGGACATAAAGGAATTGAACAGATCATTGGCCATGGTGGTCTCCATCGTCGTGCCTGTTGTTATTAGGAGGTGCCGGCGGGATTTGCCATCGCAAATCGCACTATTCCGCAGCGGTACTGCCGTTCATCCAGATAGTCAGCGCCTGGTCCCGGGTCGGAATGGCGATGCAGGCAAAGTGACGGAAGTGGTAGATATTGGTCAAACGTGGGGCAGCTTGCATCACCCCTCGGTGCGGGTTCGACTGGGCAAAGGTCAGCATGGCTTCGACGTCGTGCCAAACGCTGAGCGAGAAATACGCGCCCTCATGCGAAAACACCTCGGCATGGAGGCACAAGGGATCGCCCTTGGCCTGGCGCAAGGCCTTGCCCGCGCGCCAGAAAAACTCGGGCCCATGGTACCATCGCTTTAGTGAAACCGCGCCAATTGCAGCCAGCATCCTGCATCCTCCCCTTTGAGAAGGATACGCAAGCGCGTTCTGGTCAGATCACCGTGCCGCCTCAATAAATGAGCGGATCAGGCCCGGATCCTTGACGCCCGGGGCGCTTTCCACGCCCGATGCTACATCCACCTGCCTTGCACCGGTCATACGGATCGCCTCGGCTACGTTGTCCGGGTTGAGACCCCCCGACAGCATCCACGGCGTCCGCCAGTATTTGCGACCGGCGAGCAGACGCCAATCAAAGGGTAAACCGTTGCCGCCGGGCAGCTCAGAGTTCTTTGGCGGTTTGGCGTCAACCAACAACTGATCGGCCACGTCCGAATACAGGTCTATTGCGGCCAAATCCTCGGCTTCCGCCACTCCAATCGCCTTGATTACCGGCAAGCCGTAGCGTGATTTGACCTCGGCCACGCGCTCGGGGCTTTCGGCGCCATGCAGCTGCAGCATGTCCAGTGGAACCCCCGCGACGATTTCATCCAACTGCGCGTCGCTGAAGTTCACCGCTAAGGCCACCTTGGCTACGCCGACCGGCACGTCACTGGCCAGCGCCGCTGCCTGGGCAATCGGTGCATAGCGTGGAGACTTGGGAAAGAAATTGAACCCAATGTAACGCGCACCTGCTTCAACGGCGGCACGCACATGCTCGGGTGCGGTCAAGCCGCATATTTTTACGCTGATCTCGGAAGACATCGGCTCTCAGCTGGCCTCGTCCAGAAGGGCAAGCACATCGTCCTGGCCTTCGTTCTGCTTCTTCTTGAGCTTCTTGACCTCGCGCTCGAGCTTCTTGACCTCGGTCTTTTTGACGGTGGCGTCCTTGCGGTGCTTGTGCTCACGCAGCCATTCCCACAGAAAACCGATGACAAGGCCGGCCACAATCCCGCCAAGAACTACAAGAAACAACGGCAGCGAAGTGGCCAGATTGAAGCCAAGCAAGTCAGACAAGGCGTCCGGCATCAACTGCAACTGAACCATCTGGCGATTGGCCAGCGAGACCGAGACAAGGACGATCCCCAGGACCGCAAGAAAACCGTATCGAATGTAGCGCATCATGAGATCACGCTTTACCGTTCAAACGATCCCTTAGCAACTTGCCGGTCTTGAAAAACGGCACGCACTTTTCCTCGACTTGAACCGTCTCGCCAGTGCGTGGGTTCCGGCCGACCCGCGCATCCCGTTTCTTGACCGAAAAAGCTCCGAAGCCCCGCAGTTCGACACGGTCACCGCGCGCCATCGCGTCTGTGACTTCCTCGAATACGGTATTCACGATCCGCTCGACATCACGTTGGTACAGATGTGGATTTTCGTCGGCGATTTTCTGAATCAGTTCTGAACGGATCATGCGTGCTACCCTCCCAGGTCACCGTGTCATCTCGTCTACTGGTTTGGTCAGTATAGGAAAAAACGGTGCCGGGTGGAATGTAAACTCTGTGTGTCCGGGGTGCATTTTCCAAGAAAGCACCGGAAATTCGCCTGTAGAGACGCGAATCCGGCGGTTCATGCCTGCACCTATCACCGAATAACTCGCAAAACCGGAACACATTGATTCGCAAAAGAAACGGCCCCGCTCGGGATGAGCGGGGCCGTCTGAGTGTTCAAAACTGCAAGTCTGGCTTAGTCGCCGGACTTCAGCGCTGCGCCAAGGATATCGCCCAGCGATGCACCCGAGTCGGAGGAACCGTACTGTTCCACGGCCTCTTTCTCTTCGGCGATTTCGCGCGCCTTGATCGACAGGCCCAGACGGCGGGTCTTGCTGTCCACGTTGGTGACGCGAACGTCGACCTTGTCACCGACCGAGAAACGCTCGGGGCGCTGTTCGGCACGGTCGCGGCTCAGGTCCGAACGGCGGATGAAGGACTTCATGCCTTCGTACTCCACCTCGATACCGCCATCTTCGATCGCGGTCACTTCGACGGTGATGACCGAGCCACGCTTCACGCCGCCCACGGCTTCGGCGAACTTGTCACCGCCCAGGGCTTTGATCGACAGCGAGATCCGCTCTTTTTCGACGTCAACTTCCGAGACAACCGCCTGAACGACGTCGCCCTTGCGGTAGCTCTGGATGGCATCTTCGCCACGCTCGTCCCACGACAGGTCGGACAGGTGAACCATGCCGTCGATGTCGCCTTCCAGGCCGATGAACAGACCGAATTCGGTGATGTTCTTGACTTCGCCTTCGACCTGCGTGCCCTCGGGGTGCGTTTCTGCAAACACTTCCCACGGGTTGCGCTGGGTCTGCTTGAGGCCCAGAGACACGCGACGCTTGGCGCCGTCGATTTCCAGAACCATGACGTCGACTTCCTGGCTGGTCGAAACGATCTTGCCGGGGTGGACGTTTTTCTTGGTCCAGGACATCTCGGACACGTGCACCAGACCTTCGACACCGGGCTCCAGCTCGACGAACGCGCCGTAGTCGGTGATGTTGGTGACGCGACCCTTGTGCACCGAACCCAGCGGGTACTTGGCGCCAACCAGATCCCACGGATCTTCCTGCAGCTGCTTCATGCCCAGGCTGATGCGGTGGGTTTCCTTGTTGATCTTGATGACCTGAACCTTGATGGTCTCGCCGATCGTCAGGATCTCGGACGGGTGGTTCACGCGGCGCCATGCCATGTCCGTGACGTGCAGCAGGCCGTCAACGCCGCCCAGGTCAACGAATGCACCGTATTCGGTGATGTTCTTGACGACACCCTCGACGGTCTGACCTTCGGACAGGTTGCCGATGACTTCGGCACGCTGTTCGGCACGCGATTCTTCAAGGATTGCACGACGCGAGACAACGATGTTGCCACGGCGGCGGTCCATTTTCAGGATCTGGAACGGCTGCTTCAGACCCATCAGCGGGCCAGCGTCGCGCACGGGGCGAACGTCAACCTGGCTGCCGGGCAGGAACGCAACTGCGCCACCGAGATCCACGGTGAAGCCACCTTTGACGCGACCAAAGATAGCACCTTCGACGCGCTGGTCGTCGGCATATGCTTTTTCCAGACGGTCCCATGCCTCTTCACGGCGGGCCATCTCGCGCGAGATGACGGCTTCGCCACGGGCGTTTTCTGCGGCGCGCAGGTAGACTTCGACCTCGTCGCCAACAGCGATTTCAGGAGCTTCGCCGGGATTTGCGAATTCTTTCAGATCGACACGGCCTTCCATCTTGTAGCCTACGTCGATGATGGCTTGGCCCGCTTCGATCGCGATGACCTTGCCTTTGACAACCGAACCCTCTTCGGGGGTGTCCATTTCGAAGCTTTCGTTCAGGAGGGCTTCGAATTCCTCCATGGATGCGTTAGCCATGTGGCGTTGTTTTCCTTTACATAACGTTTTTGCTGGCCGAGCGGTTGTCTCCGCCGGTCTTGTTTCATGATGTCCTCTGGCGTGACCCGGTGCGCATCTGGCTAAACAAACACAAAGGGCCGAGGAAACCCGGCCCTGCTCAGATACGTCGTCCGGGCGTTGACCGCCCTTGTTCAGACAGCGCGCGTATAGGCGGATTCTGGGCACAGCGCAAGCAGAAAGGCCCTTGTTGCAAGCCGACGCGGGATTCCGCTTGCGTTTTCCGGGCCAGCTACTCCTCCCAAATCCGGGCATCCCTCAGCAGCATGGCCTGCTCGATCGCATTCAAACGCGCCAGAGCGTCGGCCGGGGCCTTTGCCCCACCGGCTGCCTTCCAAATCTTGAGAGCAGAGTTCGGACTCCACGGCAAGCAGGCATTCGCAAGCCACTGGCGCAACTGAGGCGGAAGGGTGTCATAGGCCTGCATGGCGGGGCGGTGCCGTCTCCGGCGGTTCAGGCGGCTGCGCAGATTGCGTCTTTGAGTGGTCATGGGCATCGACTGTACCAATGCGAATTTTCAGAGCGGGAACTGGACCGGACGGAATGGGTTGGGGAAACGTTCCAACGTTTATGGTATGTTATTACGTAACATATTTTTGGTGCGCAACCCCGGATTGAGGTCAAAAAAGGCAGGGTTCTGCAACCCTGCCCTCAGCCATTCCGAAGCTCTCAATATTAGCCGAAGCCGGGAGACCTAGAACAGTTGCAGGTCTTTCTTGCCGCTTTGAATCTCAGCTAGATTCGGCATGTTCTGGATGACCACCGGCTCGGGTGCCGCACCCGGCATCGGAACGGTCGGCTGTGCCGCCTTGGCCATCGCAAAAGTGGGTTGCTTGAGTTCTCCGCGAATGTCGCGCAGCAGGGTTTTGTGATCCGGCATCGCTTTCAGGATCTGCGCAAGGTCCACTTTTGCGCCCTTCCACCACTGGAACCAGATGTCCTTCCGCAATGGTCGAATACGATCACGAATTCCTGTGCCATACCCCGTGTCATAGACCTGCTTGCCCAGCAGAACCGTCTGATAGACGCGATGGTCAAACAGCGTTGCAAATTCGACATCGTGCTGCATCGGAAGGCGGTTTTTCCAAAGCTCGAGGTTTTCAGCCAGCCTGTCCGGCACCTTCATCTCGGTCCGCGCGTCGATCCAGTATTGATCATCGTGACGATTGTTCAGCTTGTAATGCAGGCAAATGAAATCCAGCACTTCGTCATAGAGCTTGTTCATCTGACGATTGTACCTGTCCCTCAGTGAGGGTTCGATATCGCGGGTCGGCAAATGCTCGGCGAACCAGCGCACAGCATGGTCGACCATATGGATCGCAGTGCTTTCAAGCGGCTCGATGAACCCACCGGCCAGCCCGATCGCAACGCAGTTCTTGACCCACGCGTTGCGCACGCGCCCGATCCGCATGGGGATCACCCGCGGCGTCGCGCCTTTGCCGCTGTCACCCAGCCACTCCAGATATTCGTCCGCCGCTTGATCATCCGTCCGGTGCGCGGATGAATACACGTATCCCGTGCCCACCCGGTTGTAGAGAGGCACGCGCCATGTCCAACCAGCGCCAAGTGCAGTCGACCGCGTGACGCTTTCGATTTTCCGCGGATTGGGGTGCTCGATCTGCAACGCCATGGCACGGTCGTTCGGCAGATAGTCCGAATAATCCATGAACGGCTCGCCCAGTGCCTGATTGATGATCAGGCCGCGGAAACCGGTGCAGTCCACGACCATTTCAATATCGTGGCGGCCTGCACGCTCAAGCATCAGATGGCTGACACTGCCCTGTTCATTCAACTCGACCGACTGCACCTCGTCGCGGATATGTTCGACGCCACGCTGCGTACAGACCCTGGTCAGCATGCCCGCGAATTTTACGGCGTCCAGGTGATAGGCATAGCCAAACCGCTGCTCGAATTCGGGCTGCCCCAGAAGCCGCGCGCCCTTGCACAGCCGAGCCAGGTCATCATGCGGCGAGATGGACTGAGTGAAATCCCGGTCACCGTTGCCAAACCGAAGGAAGTACTCGGCGGCCTCGAGGCCCTCCAGCATCTGGCCATGGGCAAATGGGTTCACGTAGTCGATGCGCTTTCCCTTTGCGTCCTTGTTCCAGTTGCAGAATTTGACGCCCAGCTTGAACGACGCATTGGTTTCGCGAAAAAAGTCTCGCTCGGAAATTCCGGCCTGCCGGAGCGTGACCGGCATACGCGGCACGGTCGCTTCACCAACGCCGACCGTGGCGATATTCGGGCTTTCGATCAGGCAGATCCGCGGACGGTCCTTGGGTGCTGACGTGCGCGAAAACACCATCTCGAGTAGCAACGCCGTCATCCAGCCAGCCGTACCGCCACCCACGATGGTGATTTTTTGCAAACGATTATTCATGTTGTTCTGTCCCTGTTGGCTGTGAGGATTATGCGGCCGCCTGCCCGTTTTTCCGGGCCTCGGTGGCGACCTCCCCTTATCGCTGAGTGAAACTATAGCAGCTTTCCGGCATCCAGCTAGGGCCAATGGCGGCATCAAGTGGGCCCAAACGGGCGCCGCTGCAAAAGCAACGCATGGTCACGACCTGCTTCCCTTGCACTGAACGGACAGCGATGACGGTTGAGCCTTTCGAGGCGGCCTCAGATGTCCTCGCCTTTCTTCAGAAGATCGTTGATCAATTCGCGTTGCAGATCATGGCTGTCGCCACCGCCGAACTCGGCCGCACCCCCGGAATAGAGAGTGCCATAGGTCAGGGCGATATTGACGGTCTGCGCCAGGCCCGAGATCAGTTGATCCTTGTTCAGCCGTGACAGCGGGTGGATGAACACGGCCCACAAGGTTCCGTTGGCGATCGCATAGCGCGCGTCCAGCGTGCTGTCGAAATTGGCCTGCATCATGCGCTGCAAGTCTTCGGCCGAAAGCTCTGAGGTTCCGCTGATCGCCACCATTGCCCGCATCCGGTCTGCATGCACATCAGTAACAACCAGTACCGGAACATCCGAAATCGTCATGGTAAAGCCCGGACCCTGCGGCTCGGCATCGGGGTCGAGGGCAAAGATGATCTTGCCAAGTCTCTCGTAGGTCATCGGTGGCTCGGCTTCCTGTGCCAACGCATGGCCGGCCAACAAAACCCAGATCAAGGCAAATCGGATCATCCGCTCTCTCCACCATAGACACGTTCAGCCTAAGCGGGGACTGATCAACTGGCCAAACACAGCTTGGTGAGCCGGTTTGGCTGGCTCTCGGCAAGTGCGAACGATCTGCAAGGTTTTCCGTTCGCCCTGCGATTACGCGTCCGCACGCCCGCATTTATCTGTTCAGCACGGGTCGGCGCGCGTGCCGGCCACAACTGAACACGAAAGGAACACATAATGAAATCTGTTGTACTCAGCGCCCTTGTCGCCGTCTTGCCGATGATCGCCGCACCGGCTATTGCGGCGGATGAGATCAATGTCTCGAACGGGATCTCGGCCGGTGGTGCGCCGCTGGCTGCTCACGGGGTCGATTTGGTGGCGCTGGTCACCGACGGCAACCCGGTCGAAGGGTTCGCCACGCATTCGGCCACCTATGATGGCGCGTCCTACTACTTCACTTCGGCTGAGAACCGCGAAGCATTCGAGGCCAATCCCGAGGCATACCTGCCGCAGCACGGCGGCTTCTGCTCGTACGGTGTTTCCGTAGGCAAGAAGTTCGATGGCGATCCGGATCAATACCTGCTGGCCGGTGGCAAGCTGTACCTGTTTCTGAACGCGGCAACTCGCGCCAAGTTCCTCGAAGACGTGTCCGGCACCGCCAAGACCGCGGATGACCAGTGGGCGAATATCAAGTCGATTGCGGTCGGCGAACTGTAATCGGACTGTCGCCAAGCGCTGTCCGCGGTCTCACCTTGCCGCGGGCAGCTTTCCTTGAATAACCGCGACCGCCTTTTCCAGCGCGGCCTCGATGCTCAGGTTCGAAGTGTCCAGAATTACGGCATCGTCGGCCGGTTTCATCGGGGCCGTGCTGCGCTCGGCGTCCCGCGCGTCGCGCTCGCGGACATCGGCCAGAACCTGCGCGCGGGTTACATCCGCGCTTTTGTCTGCCAGTTCCAGATAGCGTCGCTCGGCGCGCACTTCGGGGCTGGCGGTGACGAACAGCTTCACCTCGGCCTCGGGGCAGATCACCGTGCCGATGTCCCGCCCGTCCAGCACCGCGCCGCCGGCCCGCCGGGCAAAGCTGCGCTGGAAATCGACCAGAGCTGCGCGCACCTCGGGGATCACCGCCACTTTCGACGCCGCCTGTGCGATCTCGGCGGTCCGCAGGTCGCCCTGCTCCAACTCCTCGGCCGTGAGGGACCGCGCCGCCTCGACCGGGTCGGTGCCGTCCAACGTGCGTCGGCCGACCGCGCGATAGAGCAGCCCCGTATCCAGATGCGCCAGCCCGAAATGCGCAGCCACGGCCTTGGAGATCGTGCCTTTGCCCGCAGCGGCCGGGCCGTCGATGGCGACGGTAAAGCTCATGTGCGTTCGACCTTGGCGCCAAGGCCCTTCATCAGCGGCTCGAAGATCGGGAACGAGGTCGCGATGGGGCTGCCGTCATCGACCGAGACCGCCTGTTGCGCGCCCATGCCCATCACCATGAACGACATGGCGATGCGATGGTCCAGAAAGCTTTCGCAGGTGCCGCCGCCGGGAACGCCGCCGATGCCCAGCCCGTCGACCGACCACCAGTCATCGCCCTCGTCAACCGTGACGCCGTTGGCCCGCAAGCCACGCGCCATGGCGTCGATGCGGTCGCTTTCCTTGACGCGCAGTTCCTTGACGCCGCCCATCATCGTCTTACCGGTGGCGTTGGCCGCAACCACCGACAGCACCGGATATTCGTCGATCATCGAAGCCGCGCGTTCGGGCGGGACGTCGATGCCCTTCATGTCGGGCGAGTAACGCGCGCGCAGGTCGGCGACCGGCTCGCCGCCTTCCTCGCGCATATTCTCATAGGTCAGATCGGCGCCCATCTCGCGCAGCGTCGTGAACAGGCCGGCGCGCGTGGGGTTCAGGCCGATGCCCGGCACCAGAACGTCCGATCCCGGCGCGATCAGCGCCGCGCAGACCGGGAAGGCCGCGCTGGAGGGATCGCGCGGCACGGCGATCACCTGCGGTTTCAACTCAGGCCGGCCGGTCAGGGTGATGACCCGGCCTTCGTCGGTGTCCTCGACAGTGATTTCGGCGCCGAACCCGGCCAGCATTCGTTCCGAATGGTCACGGGTGGCTTCCTTCTCGATCACCACGGTCTTGCCGGGCGCGTTCAGGCCGGCCAGCAGAACGGCGGATTTCACCTGGGCCGAGGGCACCGGCACTTCGTACCACACCGGCACCGGATCGGCCGCGCCGACGATGGTCATGGGCAGGCGCCCGCCCGAGCGGCCCACGGCCTGTGCCCCGAACAGGGCCAACGGATCGGTCACCCGCGCCATCGGGCGTTTGTTCAGGCTGGCGTCGCCGGTGAAGGTCGCGCTGATCGCGCTGGTCGCCATCGCGCCCATGATCAGGCGCACGCCCGTGCCCGAGTTGCCGCAGTCGATCACATGATCCGGCTCGGCAAAACCGCCCACGCCGACGCCGTGCACCGTCCATTCGCCATTCCCGTGCGAGATCACCTCGGCCCCGAAGGCGCGCATCGCCTTGGCGGTGTCCAGAACGTCTTCGCCTTCCAGCAGGCCCGAGATCCGGGTCTCGCCCACGGCCATCGCCCCAAGGATCAGAGAGCGGTGCGAAATCGACTTGTCGCCCGGCACTTCGGCCGTGCCGGTCAGCGGGCCGCAGGGATACGAGGTCATCGGGATGGGCGTGCCGTGTCCGGACATGAGGGCTCCTTTTGCGCAATCAGTGCCCCTGCCGATTAGCGAATTGGCGCCGCAGCGTCCAGCCGCAATCACCCGTTGCGGCGGAAGGTCAGGTAGTGCGGCGTGCGGCCTTCACGCAGGGCCTTCTGCTCGTAGCGGGTGGAAATCCAGTCGTCCCACGGCTGGCGCCAATCCTCCGGCCCCTCGGCCAGCCATTCGAAACCGGCGCGGGGCACCTCCTCGAGCGTCTGGCGGACGTAGTCCGGGATGTCGGTCGCCACGCGGAAAATCGTGCCGGGTTTCAGCACACGGGCCAGCGGCTCCAGGTGCTCGGAGGTCACGAAGCGGCGGCGGTGGTGCCGCTTTTTGGGCCACGGATCGGGGTAGAGCAGAAACGCGCGCGAAATGCTAGCATCGGGCAGCACGTCGAACAGGTCGCGCACATCGCCGGGATGTACCGCCAGGTTGGTCACTTCGGCCCGGCGGATCTTGCCCAATAGCATGGCCACGCCGTTGATGAACGGCTCGGCCCCTATGATGCCGATATCGGAGTTCTGCTGCGCCTGATGCACCAGATGCTCACCACCGCCGAACCCGACCTCAAGCCATACCGGCTTGCCGCCGAACAGCGCGTCCAGGTCGATCGGGGTGCGGTCGGGGTTGCTGTCCCAATCCACCGCGCCCGGCGACAGGGCGGCCAGGTCCTCGGACAGATAGGTCTTTTGGCTGGGCTTCAGGGTCTTGCCCTTGAAGCGGCCATAGAAGTTTCTGCGGGGGCGTTCGGGTGACTGGGTGCTCATGCCGGTGCCCTTACTGCGGTGGGGTTTGCGTTGCAAGGGGAGGGCTGTGCCGGAGGGGCGACCTTCGAAACGAAAAAGGCGCGCCACATCGGACGCGCCTTGCCGTGTTTGATTTCCCGGTGCTGGCTCAGACAGCCTTTTTCAAGGCCTCAACCAGATCGGTCCGCTCCCAGCTGAAGCCGCCGTCCGCATCCGGCTCGCGCCCGAAATGCCCATAGGCCGCCGTGCGCTGGTAGATCGGCTTGTTCAGTTGCAGATGTTCGCGGATGCCGCGCGGGGTCAGGTCCATCACCTGTCCGACCGCCTTCTCGATCTCGGCGTCGGCAACCTGTCCGGTGCCGTGGGTGTCAGCGTAGATCGAAAGCGGCTTGGAAACGCCGATCGCATAGCTCAGCTGGATCGTGCAACGCTCGGCCATGCCGGCGGCCACGACGTTCTTCGCCAGATACCGCGCCGCATAGGCCGCCGACCGGTCGACCTTGGTCGGGTCCTTGCCTGAAAACGCCCCGCCCCCATGCGGAGCCGCACCGCCATATGTGTCGACGATGATCTTGCGCCCGGTCAGACCAGCATCCCCGTCCGGGCCGCCGATGACGAACTTGCCGGTAGGGTTCACATGCCATTCCGTCTGGTCGCTCAGCCAGCCATCGGGCAGAGATTCGCGGATGTAGGGCTCGACGATCTGGCGAATATCGTCCGAGGTCAGCGCCTCATCCAGATGCTGGGTGGACAGCACGACCGAACTGACACCGACTGGCCGCCCGTCACGGTAGATCACCGACAGCTGCGATTTGGCATCGGGACCCAGAGCGGGCTCGGACCCGCTCTTGCGCACCTCAGCCAGGCGGCGCAGGATGGCGTGTGCATATTGGATCGGAGCCGGCATCAGGGCTGGGGTTTCGGTAGTGGCATATCCAAACATGATGCCCTGGTCACCGGCGCCTTCATCCTTGTCAGCAGACGCATCGACACCTTGGGCGATGTGCGCGGACTGCTCGTGCAGCAGATTCGTCACCTCGACCGTTTCGTGGTGAAACTTGTCCTGCTCGTAACCGATGTCCTTGATGCAAGCGCGGGCAATCTCTTCGATCTTGCCCATGTAGTCGTGCAGTTTTTCGTGATCCGACAGACCGACCTCGCCGCCGATGACCACCCGATCGGTGGTGGCAAAGGTTTCGCACGCAACGCGCGCTTCGGGCTCTTCGTTCAGAAAGGCATCCAGGACCGCATCTGAAATTCGGTCGCACACCTTGTCGGGATGCCCTTCGGAAACGGATTCCGAAGTGAAAATGTAGTTCTGTCGGGACATGAAAGCGCTCCATTAAGATTTCCCCGTCACGCCAGGAAGCCGTTGTGACAGGCATTCGACGGGATACGCCCGAAGAAACAGGGGGTCAATCGGTAATTATGCCCTGCCAAACCGAACGTTGCGCCCAAACAGCAGCAGAAGCACCAACAATAGCCCAAGCGTCGGCCCGTCGCCGGTTCGCGCATACAGTGTCGGAGGCAATGGCGCCGGAAGATGAGCATCCACGAAACCCGCCTGTCCCAAAGGCAGGGAGGCGATTACGTTGCCATAGGGATCGACCATCGCCGAAACACCGGTATTTGCCGACCGCGCCAGCGGCAGACCCTGTTCGATGGCCCGCATCCTTGCCTGCGCCAGATGCTGGAATGGTCCTGTACGGGTCCCGAACCAGGCATCATTGGTTATCTGCAGAAGGAAATCCGGACGCCGCGGCGCCGCCGAAACATCCTGCGGAAAGATCGCCTCGTAGCAGATCAGCGGCAGCGCCAGACCCAGCTTGCCGGCGTTCAGCATCGCCGCTCCGGGCCCGGCGCTGAAGCCACTTCCCGTGGTCGCGGCCATACCGTGTATTCCGAACCTGTCCATCAGATCGCCAAGGGGAACATACTCGCCGAAGGGCACCAGATGATGCTTGTCGTACAGGCCGGTCTGACGCCCCTGCTCGTCGAGATAGATCATTGAGTTGTAGATGCGCGGCCCGTCTCCGCGTTGGATACCGAGGATGACGGGCGTTCCCTGAGCAGCCTCGGCAATCGCTTCCAGATAGGGACCCGCACTGCCCAGCCACGCCGGAACCGACGTCTCGGGCCATACGATCAGGTCCGGACGCGGATCGGCGGCAGTGAATTCAATCTGTCGAGCAAAAAACAGCGGGGCAAAAGACGGGTCCCATTTCTGCTCTTGCGGCGCGTTGGGCTGGACCAGACGAACACTATGACCGGTCTCTGCAAACCTCGGGCGGTTGCTGGCTTGAACCAGCGCCAAACCGGCAAAGATGACAACTGCCACTACGGGCCAAAGAATCGCCTTGCCGTTGCGAGGACCGGCGACGGCAGCGCCCAACGGCAGGGCAAGCAAAAAGGTCGCGGCCCCAAGGCCATATGGACCAACCCATGCCAAGAGTTGCCCGGCCGGGGCATCCACCCAAATCTGTGCCATTCCCGCCCAAGGAAACCCGGTCAGAACGTAGCCGCGCGCCATTTCAACCAGCGACAGGGTCAGGGCCAGAACGATGACCTTCCGCGGCCCCACCTCTCGGGTTCCGCGCGCGAGCCAAAAAGCAAACGCCCAGAACAAGGCCAAGCCAGCAGCCATGAACACAAGCGCAAAAGGGGCCATCCAGGCATAACGCTCAGCGTCGATCTGAAAGGGCTCGATGATCCAGCTCAGGGCATTGGCGAAGTAACCGGTTGCGAAAGCCCAGCCCACCCATGCCGCGCGAGCGCGCGTGGCACTGGCCAGAAACAACGGCGCGACGGATGCAAGCGCAATGCAGGTGATTATCCAATAGCCATACGGCGCCAAGCCAAAGGCCGCCAACGCGCCGAGTATCGCGGCCAGTACCACGCGCAGCCAATGCGGCCACCGCAAGGCAGGATTCATGCAGCCATATCCGGCAGCATCACCCGCAGGCGCTTGATGCGCCGCGGATCCGCGTCGATAACCTCGAACTCGGGGCCTTCGGGGTGCAAAACCACCTCGCCGCGAGCTGGAACCCGCCCAGAAAGCATGAAGACCAGCCCGCCCAGGGTCTCGATCTCTTCCTCGTCCACATCCTCGTGGCTGGTCAGCGACCGGCCGATTTCGGCCTCGAAATCCTCAAGCGGCGCCTTGGCCTGAACGATATAGCACCCGGGCTTTTCTTGCACCCACAGCTGATTTTCGTCGGCGTCATGCTCATCGGCGATTTCTCCGACGACCTGTTCGATCAGATCTTCGATCGTGACAAGCCCGTCGACGCCACCATATTCATCGATCACCAACGCCATGTGGCGACGCTCGGTCTGCATCTTGGTCAGCAAAACACCGATCGGCATCGAAGGTGGAACGAACAGCAGCGGGCGGAGCATCGAGATCAGATCGAATTCCGCCGACCCACCGTTGAACCCATGCGTCAGGGCAAAATCCTTGAGGTGAACAAAGCCCAGCGGCGTGTCCAGCGTCCCCTCGTAGACCGGTATTCGGGACAGACCGCTATCCCGGAAGACCTGGGCCAGTTCCTCTTTGGTGATGGTCGAAGGCACTGACACAATATCGGCGGAAGGAATTGCCACATCCTCGACCCGCATGCGCCGCAGATTGATCATGCCGCGTGGCTGAGGGGTCACGGCCTCATTCCCGTTCACGACGACTTCGGCGTCATCCTCGGCGGAAGAAAAAGCATCAAGAATACGAGAGAAAAGCCCGCTTTTCTCTTTGGTTTCATCGCTGCTCTGCGAGTGCGCGCTCTGCGCCGCTCCAGAACTGCCGTCAATATCGCCCATTTTCCTGTTCCAATAGATCGGGCACCAAGGCCCACATTACCCATTATATGGGTCATCAATACCCAATTTGCCAAGTATCTCGACCTCGGCACGTTCCATCAAAGTGGCGTCAAGGTCACGAATGTGATCATACCCCAGTAAATGCAACACTCCGTGAACCAGCAAATGGGTCACGTGGTCATCCATGGATTTCCCGGCCTCCTGAGCCTCGCGCCAGCAAGTGTCATACGAAATCGCGATGTCACCAAGCGCGATGTCACCCGTGAAATCCGGCTGGGGCACAAGCGGTGTGCCGCCGGGCTGATCCGCAGCAAGGTCCTCGGCGGGCCAGCTCAGCACATTCGTCGGCGCAGGTTTTTCACGAAATTCAGCGTTCAACTCGGCAATCCGGGCGTCGTCGCAGCCCAGAACGCTGACTTCGCACAAATCGGCATCCACACCGCAATGCGCCAGCGTCGCGGCCACGGCCCTGCGCGCCAACGGCTCAAGACCCTGCCAGCGCGGGTCTTCGATCGTGATTTCCAAGTTCATCTCGTGACGCTCCGAGGCCGATTTGCCCGGGCCCGACGGTTCAACCCGTTTCCCGGCCCGAGTCGGCCTCATACGCCTCGATGATTGCCGCGACAAGCGGATGGCGCACCACGTCCTTGGATGTGAAGTAGTTGAAGCTGATATTCGGGATCGTCTTCAGCAGCCGCTCGGCATCCGCAAGCCCCGAAGCCACGCCGCGCGGCAGATCCACCTGCGACCGGTCGCCGGTGATCACCATCCGGCTACCCTCGCCCAAGCGCGTCAGGAACATCTTCATCTGCATCGTCGTGGCGTTCTGGGCCTCGTCCAATACAACGAAGGCATTGGCCAGTGTCCGCCCGCGCATGAACGCCAGCGGGGCGATTTCGATCCGCTTTTCCTCGATCAGCTTGGCCAGTTGCTTGCCAGGCAGAAAGTCATTCAACGCGTCGTACAGCGGCTGCATATACGGATCGACCTTGTCTTTCATGTCTCCGGGCAGGTAACCCAGCTTTTCGCCGGCTTCGACGGCTGGGCGGCTGAGGATGATTCGATCCACATGTCCGCCGATGAACATCGACACACCCACGGCCACGGCAAGGTAGGTCTTGCCCGTTCCCGCCGGGCCGATGCCAAAGGCGAGTTCGTTGTTGAACAGCGACTGCACATAAGCTTTTTGCGCGTCAGTACGGGGTTCGACCAGCTTTTTGCGGGTCTTGATTTCGACAGTTCCACCCTTGAACATTTCAAGCTGGTCGCCATCACGCGAGCCGGTTCCGGCTTCGGAATTGCCCATCCGCAATTCGCGATCAACGTCGGCAGCTTCGACGTCGCGCCCGCCTTCCAGCCGGGTGTAGAGGGCCTGCAAAACCTCGATCGCCTGCTTCTGAAGCTCGTCTTCGCCCATGACGACCAGTTGGTTGCCGCGTCGCACGATCTGAACGGACAGTTTCCGCTCGATCTCGGCCAGATTGCGGTCGTATTCGCCGCAAAGATCAATCAACAATCGGTTGTCAGGGAATTCAACAAACGCCTCGTTCGCGGGCATTTCATCTTGCGGTGGGGTAAGGGCACCGATGGCCAATCCGTTCTCCTGTCTTGGCGTTGTCACCCCAAGCGTAGACAACAAGAGTCGGTCGGCGCAAGCCACAGATTCAAAAATCTGAGCAACTGATCGCAAATCGGTCAGGCGGAAAGGAATTCACGGCCCGGCGCAATGAAATCTCAGGCCGGAATCCGCCCTTGGGATCAGAACTTGTAGTTCAACCCGACGCGAATCCCCTGGTAGCTGGGCGTGGATTTGGTCGAGAACCCCGAGCCAAAATCGACGACCTTCGACTGGAACTGCACATATTCGAATTCGCCGGTGACGGACCAATTGTCGTTCAACTGATGCTCGGCCCCGATGCTGGCAACGAATCCGTTGCGTCGGTCATCGCTTGCGAAAGACTGAGTGGTGCCGCCGCTGGACAGGCTGTTGGTCGTTTCGATTTCACCCTGAACGAACCCGACGGTAACGAAATACAGAACCGAACCGCTGGGGTTGGTCAGCCCGTTCTTGAACCGCAGCGACAGCACATCCGATATCTCGGAACCTCCCTGAACGGTCGTGTTGCCTATCTGCGTGGTGACACTGTCATCCAGCGAAGCGAAATCGTAACCGATCTCGAACCCGTAGACGTAATCGCGCCCGCCACGGGCAGGCAGAACACCGCGCCAACCGCCCCGTATCCCGCCGTAGGCACCGCTCAGGTCAAGTTTGCCGATGGGAAAGGTGCCCGCATTGGTGGCCAGCCCGAACTGGTCTGTTCCGCCCGATCCATACCCGGCGCTGAACCCCAGATAGAAGGCGCTGACGTCTTTGGAATAACGCTCCGGCCCCAACACGACCGGATCGGAAACGGCGCCGTCCAAATCCCCCGCATGAGTGGGAATACCTGCGCTGGCGGCCAGCAATAGGCCGGCCAGAACACGGCCCGCCCCTGTTTGTCGAATACCTGCCTGACGTGTCACTCGTACCCTCCATTGCGGTGCCCGGGCGACCGGAAGCCCCGCCGATGTAAAGCCCGAAGGCCACCTGAAACACGGCCCCGAGAATTCTGGCTATTCTCCGACCATAGTTCCAAGCGATAAATCAAGGGTAAATTTTGGAAACAAACGCCACGAGTGTTGCGTGAGCGGTGAACCGCGGCCCTGTCACAGCACCTCGCCGGCCAGTGAATTGGCCCCTGAGGCCGTGATCCGGACGTTGCGAAGATCTCCCGCCGAAAGATCGGCTCCGGAAACGTGGACGGCATGCAGGTACTCGGACTTGCCCACCATCTGTCCGGCCAGACGCCCGGGTTTCTCAAACAGAACCCGGACTGTCCGACCAACCATCGCATCCTGGACCTCGCGCTGGTGCCGGGTGATCAGAGCCTGCAAGCGTTGCAGACGGTCGTCAGCTTCCTGCGGGTCGACCTGCGGACGCTCGGCCGCAGGCGTGCCCGGCCGGGTCGAATACTTGAACGAATATGCATAGCCGTAGCGGACCTGCTCGACCAGATCCAACGTGGCCTGGAAATCCTCTTCGGTTTCTTCGGGGAAGCCCACGATGAAATCGCCCGACATCAGGATATCGGGGCGCGCTTCCCGGATCCGCTCGATCAGACGCAGATAGCTTTCGGCGGTGTGGCTGCGGTTCATCCGCTTGAGGATCTTGTCCGACCCCGACTGCACCGGCAGGTGCAGATAGGGCATGAGCTTTTCGCAGGTGCCGTGCGCCTCGATCAGGTCGTCGGTCATGTCGTTGGGATGCGAGGTGGTGAACCGGATGCGCTCCAGCCCGTCGATCTTGTTCAATTCCCAGATCAGCCCGGCCAAAGTCATGTCGCCATCGGGTCCGGCACCGTGATAGGCGTTGACGTTCTGGCCCAGCAGCGTGATCTCGCGCACCCCGCGCTCGACCAGATTCCGCGCCTCGCGCAGGATGCGATCGGCGGGGCGGCTGACCTCGGCCCCGCGGGTATAGGGCACGACGCAGAAGGCGCAGAACTTGTCACAACCCTCCTGCACGGTCAGAAACGCCGTCGGGCCGCGTTTGGCCTTGGGACGGTTCTTGAGCTTCTCGAACTTGTCTTCTTCGGGGAAATCGGTATCCAGCGCCTTTTCGCCCGCACGCGCCTTGGCCTCCAACTCGGGCAGGCGGTGGTAGCTTTGCGGGCCGACGACGAGATCGACCAGCGGCTGCCGGCGCATGATCTCTTCGCCCTCGGCCTGCGCCACACAACCGGCCACGCCGATCTTCAGATCGGGTTTTTCGGCCTTCAATCCCTTGAAGCGGCCCAGTTCGGAATACACCTTCTCGGCCGCCTTTTCGCGGATGTGACAGGTGTTCAGCAGGATCATGTCCGCATCTTCGGGCGACTGCGTTTCCACATAGCCCTGCCCGCCCAACGCCTCGGACATGCGTTCGCTGTCATAGACGTTCATCTGACAGCCATAGGTCTTGATATACAGCTTTTTCGGTTCGGACATGGGCTGGGCCTTTTGCGTTCGCTGGACCGGCGTCGTCTATACCCATCGAACGCCGCTTGCAATGCTGGCGCAATTACCCGAATTTGACGGATATTTCCAGCAAGGCAGGCTACACGCGGGCAATGAAATACGAATCCCTCGACCACTTTCTGAAATCGGGCCGGGCAGCGTTGACCAAGGGGCCGGTCGCATTGGTTTTTGCCGAAGACGATGTCGAGCTTGATGGGACCTTGCGCCATCACTTGGACTTGGGGTTCAAATCCGTGATCGTATTTGCACCGGCCCAGTTTTCGATCCTGCCTGAAATCCTGGACCGGGTGCACCGGGTCACGATGCGCTGCTCGCCCAGAAACGTGGTGTTCGACACCATAAATCGCGTCATTCAGGCGGCGCCAAACATCTGGCTGTACTACTGCTACAACTCGGAATACCTGTTCTTTCCGTTCTGCGAAACGCGCACGGTCGGCGAGATGCTGGCCTTTCACGCCGAGGAGCGGCGCGACGCGATGCTCTGCCACGTGATCGACATCTACGCCGACGACCTGTCCGCCTATCCCAACGGTGTGGCCCCGGATCATGCGATGCTGGACAGTACTGGATATTATGCTCATTCCCGGCACGACCGATCGGGACAACCGCTGGAGCGTCAGTTGGACATGTCCGGTGGCCTGCGTTGGCGGTTTGAGGATCACATCCCGTACGAACGGCGCCGGATCGACCGGATCGCGCTGTTCAAAAGCTGCAAGGGTCTGACCCTCCAACCCGATCACACCTTTAACGAGCCCGAGTACAACACCTATGCCTGTCCCTGGCATCACAACCTGACGGCCGCCATCTGTTCCTTCCGCGCCGCCAAAGCGCTGAAAAGCAATGCGGGATCGACCTTTGATATTCCCAGTTTCCGCTGCCCGTCCTCGGTTCCTTTCCAATGGAACTCGCACCAGTTGCTGGACCTTGGCCTGATGGAACCCGGCCAGTGGTTCTGAGGGGGCCGGAACGGCTCAGCGATTGAGCAGGACCGGGAACCAGTCCTCGCGCAGTCGTTGCCCAGCCCGCATGTCATGCCCCGGAAACGGCGGCGACGTCCGGCCCGGACGCTCGACATACCGGGCGTCATCCCCGACCAGCCGCAGCGAGAAGGCGCGGCGCCGGCTGTCGGACTGGTTCCCTCGGGCACCGTGCAGGGTTCGAAAGTTGAAGGCGACCGCATCGCCGGGTTCCATGTCGAACTCAACGATCCGCATCCCTTCGGCCTCGGGGTCTGGCACCGCGATGTACTGGCCCTCGTCAGGAAAGAAACCCTCTTCCGAAACCCAGCGCGTCGGCAACACTTCCTTTTCCCACAGATGCGACCCGGCCACGCACCGCAGAGTCGCCTGCGTCACCGGGTCGAGCGGCGACCAGAAGCTTATCGTCTTACACCCTTCCACAAAGTAATAGGGTCCATCCTGATGCCACGGCGTGGCCATCGAGGTGCCGGGTTCCTTGACCAGAACGTGGTCGTGGAACATCTGGACCGAACGGGACTCCATCAGGTCGGCAGCGACCTCGGCAACCGGAGAGGCTTGAATGACCTGCCGAAACTCGGGGATACGAGACCAGTTGCAGTAGTCGTCAAAGAAACGGCCGGTTTCGCCTTCTTTCTTGTTTTCCGACGCATATGGCCCGGGATCAGCCATGTTGCGTGCCACCCCTTCCCGCAAGGCATCGACGTGATCGGCGAACAGTCCCTTGACCAGAACAACCCCGTCATTGCGATAAGTTTCGATCATCTCCGGGGAAACAAGAGGGTGTGGCATGTCGGTCTCCGTCATTTGCTGAGGCCGATTTGCACATGTCCGGCACCCCTGTTCAAATCATATCTTTCAAAATAAGCATTAACTCCATGTTATATATCACGTTGCGCCAGTACGATTATGTTTGCGCCATAGGGCGACATGGAAGCCTGTCCGCCGCGGCACAGCACCTGAACGTTTCGCAACCTGCGCTTTCAAACGCGCTGACCCGGGTCGAAGAACACCTGGGCCATCCGCTGTTCTCGCGCCGACGCGGCGCGGCAATGTCGCTGACGCCTCAGGGGCGCAAGTTCATCGACAAGGCCGAAGCCTTGCTGACGAGCGCTGCCCAGATCGAAGAGGCGGAAGCCCCGGTTGCCGGAACAAGCCGTTTGAAGTTGGGCTGCTTTGTGGATCTTGCGCCGTTCCTGCTGGCGCGGGCAATGCAGACGATCAGGGACACTCTTCCCGATATCGTTCTGACCCACGGGGTAGACACTTTCGAAGGCTTGATCGGCGGATTGACCGACGGCCGCTTCGATCTGGCGCTCACCTATGATTTGGGCCTCGATGCCGGTTTCTCACGCCACAAGCTGCTGGACAGTACGCCAAACGCGCTGGTCAGTCCCGCGCACCCTCTGGCCGGGCAAGGCAGCGTTTTGCTTGCCGAGCTTGAGCAATACCCGCTCATCCTGTCCAAAGAAGGTCTGTCAGCGCAGCATGTCCTGGGTCTGTTCCGACGTCATGGACTGCACCCCAGCGTGTCCTACCGCGCGGAATCGCTCGAGATCCAACGCAGTCTTGCGGCCCATGGTGAAGGGGTGGGCATCAGCTATGCCAGCCCGCAAAACGGCCGCAGCTATGATCGGATGCCGCTGCTGAGCCTGCCGATCATCGACCCCGATGCAACCGAGGCCGTGATTCTGGCTCGTCACGGCACCGGCCCTGCGGACACGACAGTCGCCGCTGCTGAACAGGCTCTGGTTAGGTCGCTTGGGAAACTGTGATCAGCGCTTTTTGCGCAGCCGGATGACAACGTCCACCGACGCGATCTCGACCCCGGCCGGTGCTTCGGGCAGTCGCTGGATAACCAGTTGGTCGGACGGCGCATCGCTCAGGCGGCCCTCGTCCTCCCAGAAGAAATGCGGGTGGTCATGGGTGTTGGTGTCGAAATAGCTTTTTGAGCCGTCCACGGTGATTTCCTGCAGAACGCCGGCATCGCAGAAGGCACGCAGGGTATTGTAGACCGTAGCAAGGGAAACGGCGTCGCCCTTGTTCTTGGCCGACTCGAACAGGCTTTCGGCGGTGACATGTCGGTGGCGGCCATCGCCCACCAGCAATTCGGCCAAGGCAACACGTTGGCGCGTCGGGCGCAGCCCGGCGTCAACCAACCAGTTCGTAGCGATGTCCCGGCTTTGAGCTGTCATGAAACCATTACCCAATTTCCCCTGCCCCAATATATAAGTGCCGACCACCACCAATTTCAAATGAAATTCATTCGCAACCAACGGCTCCGGCGGGCCGGATGTGTTCGGGTGGTCTTGCAGGACCTTGCAAACGGGTGATAGACGAGGCCAGATTGAATAAACAGACCCCTGGCAGGAGACGCGGCAGAATGGCCCAATTCCCAAGCAGCTTTGACAAGGACGACCTGCTGAAATGCGCCCGCGGCGAACTCTTCGGCCCCGGAAATGCTCAGCTTCCGGCTCCCCCGATGCTGATGATGGACCGCATCACCGACATTTCAGGCGACGGCGGCGCGCACGGCAAGGGGCATGTCGTGGCGGAATTCGACATCACACCGGACCTTTGGTTCTTCGATTGCCACTTTCCCGGAAACCCGATCATGCCGGGTTGTCTGGGTCTTGACGGACTGTGGCAATTGACCGGTTTCAACCTCGGCTGGCGTGGCTGGCAGGGTCGCGGCTATGCGCTGGGTGTGGGCGAAGTGAAACTGACAGGCATGGTGCGCCCCGACCGCAAGATGCTGACCTATTACGTGGACTTCACCAAGGCAGTCCAGACCCGCCGCCTGACCATGGGTGTGGCGGATGGCCGGGTCGAAGCGGATGGCGAAGTCATCTATCAGGTCAAGGACATGAAAGTTGCATTGTCGGAAAGCTGACCCCAGCTGACTGACAGTCAACAGGGAATGGAACACAGGAGAACGCAAATGCGTCGCGTCGTCGTCACCGGGTTGGGGGTTGTCTCTTCCATTGGGAACAATGCCGAAGAGGTTCTGGCCTCGCTCAAGGCGGGTAAGTCCGGCATCGAGGCCAGCGAGCAGATGGTCGAGCACGGCTTCCGCAGCCAGGTTGCAGGGACGCTCAAGATCGATGTGTCGGAACAGGTCGACAAGCGCACTTTGCGGTTCATGGGACCAGGCGCCGCGTATGCCCATATCGCAATGAGCCAGGCAATCGCTGACGCGTGGCTGAGCGAAGATCAGGTCGTCAATCCGCGTACCGGTCTTGTTGCCGGGTCCGGCGGACCGTCCACCAGCGCCATGCTGACCGCACACCAGACCGTTCTGAAAACCGGCGCAACCAAGCGCATCGGACCGTTTGCCGTTCCGAAATGCATGTGCTCGACGATCTCGGCCAACTTGGCGACCGCGTTCAAGATCAAGGGTATCAACTACTCGATCACCTCGGCCTGTTCGACGTCGCTGCATTGCATCGGAAACGCGGCCGAGCAGATCATGCTGGGCAAACAGGACGTAATGTTCGCCGGTGGCGGCGAAGAACTGGACTGGACCCTGTCCTGCCTGTTCGATGCGATGGGCGCGATGTCCTCGAAATACAACGACACGCCCGAAAAAGCCTCGCGCGCGTTTGATCAGAACCGCGACGGGTTCGTGATTTCGGGCGGCGGCGGCATCGTCGTTCTGGAAGAGCTGGAACATGCTCTGGCCCGGGGCGCGAAGATCTATGCCGAGGTGACGGGCTATGCCGCAACCTCGGACGGGCACGACATGGTCGCGCCCTCGGGAGAAGGCGGAGAGCGCGCAATGCGCTTGGCCTTGTCCACCCTGCCCGAAGGCCGCAAGGTCGGCTACATCAACGCGCACGGGACCTCGACACCGGTCGGAGATGTGGGCGAAGTCGAAGCCGTCCGCCGGATTTTCGGCGAGGGCAATGTGCCGCCGATCTCCTCGACCAAGTCGATGACCGGCCACGCTCAGGGTGCTGCCGGCGCGCTCGAGGCGATTTTCTGCCTCTTGATGCTGCAGCATGATTTCATTGCGCCGTCGATCAATGTCGACACGCTGGCCGAAGGCATCCAGCCCGGCGAAATTGCAACTGAGGTTGTTGAAAACGCAGGTTTGGACAGTGTCATGACCAACAGCTTCGGCTTTGGTGGCACCAACGGTTCCATGATTCTGTCCAAGTATAACGGGTGATTATGATGTCGGATTCTATGAAGGGTAAGCGCGGGCTGATCATGGGCGTCGCCAATGATCGGTCGATCGCCTGGGGCATTGCCAAGGCCATGCACGAGGCAGGCGCTGAACTGGCATTCACCTACCAGGGCGAGGCTTTCGGAAAACGGCTGGAACCTCTTGCACAGAGCTTGGGCAGCGACTTCATGGTCGATGCGGACGTGACCGATGACGCATCGCTGGACCGGGCCTTCGACGAACTGGCCGCCCGTTGGCCAACGATTGATTTCCTCGTCCATGCCATCGCCTACTCGGACAAGACCGAGCTGACCGGGCGGTTCCTGAACACCACGCGGGCGAATTTCAAGCACTCGCTGGATGTCTCGGCCTATTCATTCATCGAAGTGGCCCGTCGCGCCTATCCGATGATGAAGGAAAACGGCGGGACGCTGCTCACCCTGACCTATCAGGGTTCGAACAAGGTCGTGCCGAACTACAATGTCATGGGAGTTGCAAAGGCTGCTCTAGAATCGGCGACGCGCTATCTAGCGAATGATCTGGGCCCCGACGGGATCCGGGTCAACGCCATCTCGCCCGGACCTATGAAAACCCTGGCCGGCGCGGCCATCGGGGGGGCTCGCAAGACCTACAAGTTCTGCGACCAGAACGCCCCGCTGCGATCGAATGCTACGCTCGAAGCGGTTGGCGGCACGGCCGTTTATCTTGCATCAGACGCAGGGGCCTGCACCACCGGTGAAATCATTCGCGTAGACGGCGGTTTCCACATCTTGGGAATGCCTCAGCCCGACTTCATGTGACGCGATCTTTCCCTGTCGTTGCCAAGATTTTACCAAACTTCCGCGGCAGGGATATCACATGAGCAAACTAGACTGGATAATCGCGACCAATTCGCGTGCATCTCACTCTCGTCGCAAGACCGGAGTGCTCAGCAGCCGCGCGCGTGGGCTGCTGCTGACCCTGACGACATTGTTGGTATTGTGGATCTTCTATACCCAACCGCAGCTTCGCGAGGCGGTTGGGTCATTGTTGGGCGGCTGAACGCGCGCTGATCAGTTGATCGAAACGACCTCGATGTCGAAGATCAGATCCTGGCCCGCCAACGGGTGATTTGCGTCCAGGGTCACGGTTTCTTCGTTGGCGTCCACCACCGTCACAGGCAGCGCCTGACCATCGGGGGTCTGCATCTGCAGCTGGGTGCCGGGGTCCAGCGGGATGTCGTCCGGGATGCCTTCGCGCGGGACGTCCTGGCGCATCGCGGGATTGATCGGCCCATAAGCGTCCTGGCAATCCACTTCGACACGTTTTTTCTCGCCAATTTCCATGCCCGGCAGTGCGGCGTCCAGACCGGGAATGATCTGGCCGGACCCCACGGCGAACTCAAGCGGATCGCGTCCTTCCGAGCTGTCAAAAACGTTGCCGTCCCGCAAAGTTCCAGTGTAGTGAATGCGAACCGTGTCGCCTTGTTTGATCGCGGTCATGACTGTCTCCGACCTGAGTTTGGAATGAGCGGTCCAACCTAGAGACTGACCCGGCAATGTAAACCCTTTTACGCTTTAACCCGCGCATGGCCTGTGCCAACCTGCCCCGGAAGATGGGGAGAGGCAGATGGCGATCACAACCTGCGTTTTCGATGCGTACGGAACCCTTTTCGACGTGGCCGCAGCCGCGCGTCAGGCGGCCGCCGAACCGGGCCAGGATGCGCTGCGTGACAAGTGGCCTGAACTGGCCAACCACTGGCGGTTGAAACAGCTGCAATACACGTGGCTGCGTGCTGTGGCGGACGCACATGCCGATTTCTGGGACGTAACGCAGGATGGCCTGGACTGGGCGCTCGAGGCGACAGGCCTGCAGGGGGACCCAGCGCTGCGGCAGAGACTGCTGGACCTGTATTGGGAACTGCAGGCCTATCCCGAGGTTCCGGCCATGCTGAAGGCGCTCAAGGATGGCGGGATGCAGACCGCAATCCTGTCAAACGGATCGCCGCCCATGCTGGAAGGCGCGGTCAGATCTGCGGGTATCGGCGGCGTATTGGACGACATACTGTCAGTCGAAAGCGTCGGCGTCTTCAAACCGCATGCCCGGGTCTATGATCTTGTGTGCGACCGTTTCGGGTGCGAACGATCGAACGTTCTGTTCGTCAGCTCGAATGGTTGGGACGCCGCCGGAGCCAGCGGGTACGGGTTCGTTACGGCCTGGGTCAACCGCGCCGGCGAGCCGATGGACCGCTTGCCGTGGACCCCGGCGCATGTCCTGTCCGACCTGACCTCGATTCCGGAACTGGCAGGCGTTTGATGCCACAATTCACGACGTCTGACGGTCTGCGCCTGACCTACGAAGATACAGGCAGCGGCAAGCCGCTGCTGTGCCTTGCCGGCCTGACCAGAAACAGCCGGGATTTTTCCTTCTTCACGCCGTACGCCAACGGACTGCGTGTCATTACGATGGACTATCGGGGGCGCGGAGACTCGGATTTTGATCCGGATTATCGCAACTATACCGTTCCGCGCGAGGCACAGGACGTGATCGAGTTGTTGGATCATCTGAAGCTCAATCGGGCCAGCATCCTTGGCACCTCGCGTGGCGGGTTGATTGCCATGACCCTCGCCGCAATTCGCCCCGAACGTCTGAGTGCCGTCATTTTGAATGATGTGGGCCCCGTAATCGAACCGTCGGCCATCGGGCGCATCATGGATTATGTCGGCAAGGCTCCTGCCGCAACAACGCTGGAACAGGCCGCTTTTGCGCTGAAACAGGCAATGGACCCGCAGTTTCCGGGCGTATCGATTGAAACCTGGAGAAAGCAGGCCGCATTCCAGTACGAAGAAACCGGCACCGGCCTACGGTTGCGCTATGACCCCGCATTGAGAACCGCGTTGCAAGAACAGATTGCAGCGGGCCCGCCCGCTGATTTGTGGCCATTGTTCGAAGCCCTGAACCCGCTTCCCACCGGAGTGATCCGTGGAGCGAACTCGGACTTGCTGAGCGCCGAGACCCTTGCAGAGATGCACCAGCGTCATGCGGGGTTGATTTCGGCCGAAGTGCCCGAACGGGGCCATGTTCCATTTCTGGACGAACCGCAGTCCATTACCGTCATTCGCAAAGTACTGGATTTGATATGAGCACAATTGACCTGATCGAAGCCGCTGCCGTGCGCCTGCAAGGGCACGCGCGCGAAACCCCGATCCTGACGTCGCCGTTTCTGGACGAACTTGCTGGGCGGCGCGTTCTGGTCAAGCCCGAGTGTCTTCAACACACCGGAAGCTTCAAGTTTCGCGGCGCGTGGTCTGCGATTTCCGCCCTGGATGCCGAGGCTCGCAAACGCGGGGTCATCGCGTATTCATCAGGCAACCACGCGCAGGGCGTGGCACATGCCGCTACACTTCATGGTGTTCAGTCCGTCATCATCATGCCGTCCGACGCACCGGCTCTGAAAATCAAAAACACCCGAGCTTTGGGCGCCGAGGTCATCCTTTATGATCGCGCCAATGAAAGCCGAGAAGAGATCGGCGAGGCGTTGTCCCGGGAGCGCGGTCTTACGTTGATCCGCCCGTATGACGAACCGCAGGTGATCGCCGGTCAGGGCACCGTCGGCCTCGAGGTGGCGCGGCAGGCGCACGATCTCGGTGTGACCGATGCCGATGTTTTGGTATGCTGTGGTGGCGGTGGATTGACCTCAGGCGTGGCACTTGCCCTGGAAAAACACGCGCCAGGTCTCAAGGCGCGCCCCTGCGAGCCCGAAGGATTCGACGATGTCAAAAGATCCTTGGCCTCAGGGTCCGTTCAGACCAACAACGCAGCCGCAGGCAATATCTGCGACGCGATCCTGACACCGCGGCCCGGTGATATCACCTTCCCGATCCTCCGTCGCCTCTGCGGACCGGGATTGGCGGTATCCGAAGACGAGGCTCTCCGCGCCATGGCCTTGGCGTTCCTGCGCCTCAAGGTCGTTCTGGAACCGGGTGGGGCAGTCTCGTTGGCGTCGGCGTTGTTCCGCAAGGACGAGATCCAGGGCGACGCCGTTATCGTCGTGGCATCGGGCGGGAATGTCGATCCGCAGGTCTTTGCCCGCGCGTTGGAATTCCTTACCTGACAACGGGTTAGGACAGATGCAATAAATCGCGGCGTAAACTGTCGGAATGATCGCAGCAAAAAAGGCTGACCAGATGCACATCGCTGATTTCGGAGATGTTCAGATTCACTATCGCTTGGACGGTGACCCGGATGGTCCACCTCTGGTCTTTGCCAATTCGTTGGGCACCGACATGCGCTTGTGGGACCCCGTGCTGCCTCTGCTCCCCAAAGGTCTGCGCATCATCCGCTATGACAAGCGGGGGCACGGCCTGTCCTCGCAACCGGATGGTCCCTATTCGATGGGAAGTCTGGTGCGCGATGCCGAGCGGCTCCTGGACTTTCTCGAGGTGCGGGATTGCGTCTTCGTCGGCCTGTCGATCGGCGGAATGATCGCGCAGGGGCTGGCCGTCAAGCGGATGGATCAGATCCGGGCGATGGTCCTGTCCAACACGGCCGCCAAAATCGGGACGCCCGCCATGTGGGCCGATCGGATGGCCGCCGTTCGTGCAGGTGGGATCGAGGCGCTGGCCGACGCAACCATGGAGCGCTGGTTTTCGAAAGCATTTCGGGAAACCCCCGATGTCGAGCTATGGCGCAATATGATGGTACGCCAACCGGTGCAGGGGTATCTGGGCTGCTGCTCCGCCATCTCGGGCACGGATTTCTATACGCCAACCAGCGGGCTCAGACTGCCGACGCTGGGAATTGCGGGCTCGGAAGATGGCTCGACCCCTCCCGATCTGGTGCGCGAAACCGTCGACCTGATCCCCGGCTCCCGGTTCGAGCTGATCCGCAAGGCCGGGCACCTGCCCTGCGTCGAGCGGCCCGAGGTCTACGCCGAGCTGCTGAACGCTTTTCTGCGAGAAACCGGACATATCTGAAGGAGGTCACGGTGGCGGAATTTCTTCTTGTTCACGGGTCTTGCCACGGCGCATGGTGCTGGCGCGATCTGATACCGGAACTTGAGAATCTGGGGCATTCGGTCCGGGCGATCGACCTGCCCAGTCATGGATCGGACCCGACCCCAGTATCCGAGGTCACGCTCGAGACGTGTCGAGATGCGGTGTTGAATGCCACGACCCCGCAAACGATTCTTGTCGGCCATTCCTGGGGCGGCTACCCGATCAGTGCGGCCGCCGAATTCGCCTCAGATCGGATGCGAGCCCTGATCTATGTCTGCGCCTACGTGCCGGTCTCCGGGCTGTCGATGATAGAAATGCGCCGGCGTGCACCAAGACAGCTGATTGGCGATGCGGTCGAGAAATCGGCAGACGGACTGTCCTACAGCGTGTTGCCGGATCGGGTGCAATCTCTCTTCTATCACGACTGTCCGGCCGACGTTGTCACCTATGCCCTGGCCCGCCTGTGCCCGCAGGCCAACCGCCCGCAGGACACGCCGTTGGACCTGAGCGATCGTTTTGACGGAATTCCCAAGGCCTATGTCCGCACCATGGATGACCGGACGATTCCAACTGAGTACCAGGAAGAGATGAGCCATTGCGCGCCGCCCGAATTGCGCCTGACGATCGACAGTTCCCATTCTCCATTCTTCTCGCATCCCGCGGATCTGGCTCGACACCTGAACGAAATCGCCACCCGCGTCTGAGATCCGGCCCGGCCAAGGCTGACGTGCCGTCAGTCGAGAATTTCGCCTCGATCACAAAAGACCGGGTTACAACACGACAGGCGGGCGACTAAGGTCCTGCAAAATAAGTCATTCGTGCGGTTTCATGCGTCTTCCTTTTCTGTTCGTTCTCGGCACTGTCATGATCGATGCCATGGGCATCGGACTGGTCATGCCGATCATGCCTCAGCTGATCGTCGAGGTTCAGGGCGGCTCTCTGGCATCGGCAGCCATCTGGGGTGGGATCCTCAGCACTGCCTTTGCTGCGATGCAATTCCTGTTCGGTCCGGTGCTGGGCAACCTGTCGGATGCTTACGGACGCCGCGCGGTCCTGCTGGTTTCCCTGTTTGTCATGAGCTTGGACTACGTGGTCATGGCCTTGGCCGGCAGCATCTGGCTGCTGCTGATCGGCCGCATCGTGGGTGGCATCACCGCGGCCACCCACTCTACCGCAGCGGCCTTCATGGCGGACGTTTCGAAACCTCATGAAAAGGCCGCCAATTTCGGTCTCATCGGAGCGGCTTTTGGTGTAGGTTTTGTCCTCGGCCCTTTGATGGGAGGATTGCTGAGCGAATACGGAACCCGCGCCCCATTCTGGGCGGCTGCCGGATTGTCATTTGCGAACTTCCTGCTGGGCCTCGCGGTCATGCCTGAGACGGTAACGGACAAAAACCGCCGCAGATTCCGCTGGCACCGCGCGCGTCCTGACAGCGCATTGCGGGCCATCGCCGCCCTGCCCGGCATCCGACCGTTGCTGTGGGTATACTTTTTGTACTCGGTATCGATCTACGTCTATCCCGCCATCTGGTCATACTTCACGACCGAGCGTTTCGGTTGGTCACCGCAGATGATCGGGTTGTCACTCGCGGTCTACGGATTGGGCATGGCGGCGGTTCAGGGCGGCTTGATCCGCCCCGCCACCCGCCACTTGGGAGAGCGGACCACGATCGTTTGGGGCATGATCTTCGAGATCGTCAGCTTTCTGGCCCTGGGTTTTCTCACAAACGGCACGATTGCGTTGATGCTGATTCCGATCACCGCACTGGGCGCCGTCGTGACGCCGGCCCTTCAGGCACAGATGTCACGTGCAACCCCGGATTCGCAGCAGGGAGAGCTTCAGGGGGTTCTGGCCGCGCTCCACGCGCTGTCGATGGTGATCTCCCCGTTGGTGATGACCACCGTTTTCGCCCAATTCGCGCGCGTTGATGCAGCATTCTACCTTCCAGGGGCCCCGTTCCTGTTGGCATTGCTGCTGATGCTGGCCGGATTCGTCCTGTTTCTGCGCGCACATCCCAGCGAAACGTAACAACGACACGGGAATGACGGTTTCAGCCTTGCGGACCGCAGGTTCCCGCGTCACCGTGGCCCAAACCAAACGAGGGATCCATGCAGACCATCAAAGCCGCCGTATGCCGCGCCTTCAACGAACCGCTTGTCATCGAAGACATCCAGATCGCGCCGCCCGGCATGGGCGAGGTCGAAGTCACGCTGGATGCAGTGGCGATCTGCCACTCCGACATCACCTATGCCAGCGGAGCTTGGGGCGGGTTTCTGCCCGCCGTCTACGGGCACGAGGCTGCCGGTGTGGTCTCGGCCGTCGGAGAAGCCAGTGGAGGGTTCAAGGTTGGCGATGCGGTCGTGGTGACCCTGATCCGCGCCTGCGGGTCCTGCCCGTCCTGCGCCAGCGGCAAGCCGGTGATCTGCGAAACACCCTATGACACCGTCAAGGGCCCGCTGCGCACAGCTGACGGTGGGCCGCTGGAGCAGGCCATGGCCTGTGGTGCTTTTGCAGAAAAAGTCGTGGTCAGCCACCGCCAGATCGTCAGGATACCCGACGCGATGCCCAAGGACGTGGCCAGCCTGCTGTCCTGCGGGGTGATCACCGGTGTGGGGGCGGCGGTCAACGCCGCGCAGTTGCGCCCGGGTCAGGATGTCGTGGTCATCGGCGCTGGCGGGGTGGGTCTGAACGCCATCCAGGGCGCGCGGCTGGCAGGGGCCCGGAGGATCGTGGCCGTCGACATGACCGAGGAAAAGCTGGAAATTGCCAAGGAATTCGGAGCCACGCATGGGGTTCTGGCCACGCTGAAAGAACCGTGGAAGGCGGCCTACAAAGCTCTGGGCGGTCGCGGGGCCGATGCGGTTCTGATCACCGTCGGTGCGATCCCCGCCTATGATCAGGCGCCCCGCTATCTGGGTCGCGGTGGCAAGGCGGTGATGATCGGCATGCCGCATTCCGGCGCGCAATCCAGCTATGAGCCGGTCATTCTGGCGGCCCTGGGTCAGGGCATGGTCGGGTCGAAGATGGGCGACGTGGTGATCCAGCGCGACATTCCGTGGATGATCGATCTGTATGAACAGGGGCGGCTGAGGCTGGACGAGCTGATCTCGGGTCGCTGGACGCTGGAGCAGATCAACGAGGCCATCGAGGACACCAAGACCGGGTCGGCCAAGCGCAACGTCATCGTTTTCGACCGGGGCTGACGGCCCCGGACCACCGGCGGGAGGAGACCGGATGAAACTGCAGGATCTCGACATCATCGTGACCGCTCCGCCCGCGCCGGGCTGGGGCGGGCGCTATTGGATTCTGGTGAAAGTCACCACCGATACCGGCATCACGGGCTGGGGCGAGTGTTATGCCTCCTCGGTCGGTCCCGAGGCGATGAAACACGTCATCCGTGACGTCTTCGACCGCCACATGGCCGGCGAAAACCCCGAGAATATCGAGCTTATGTTCCGTCGCGCCTATTCAAGCGGCTTCACCCAGCGCCCCGACCTGACGGTGATGGGCGCCTTCTCGGGGCTGGAAATTGCGTGTTGGGACATTCTGGGCAAGGACCGGAACCGCCCGGTATACGCTCTGATCGGCGGCCGGATGAACGACCGCATCCGTGCCTACACCTATCTGTACCCGCTGCCGCAACACAATCTGACCGATTTCTGGACCTCGCCCGAACAGGCCGGGGAAAGCGCCGCCGAAATGGTCCGGCGCGGCTTCACCGCGGTCAAGTTCGACCCCGCCGGCCCCTACACGATGCGCGGCGGGCATATGCCCGCCATGTCCGACATCTCGATGTCGGTGGCCTTTTGCAAGGCGATCCGTGACGCCGTGGGCGACAAGGCCGACCTGCTGTTCGGCACCCATGGCCAGTTCAACACTGCAGGCGCCATCCGTCTTGGGCAGGCAATCGAGCCCTACTCGCCGCTGTGGTTCGAAGAACCCACCCCCCCGGACATGATCGAGGACATGGCCCGCGTCGCCCGCAGTGTCCGCATCCCCGTGGCCACGGGCGAGCGGATGACGACCAAGGCCGAGTTCGGCGCGGTTTTGCGCGCCGGCGCGGCCGAGATCCTGCAGCCCGCCCTGGGCCGGGCCGGTGGGATCTGGGAGATGAAGAAGGTCGCCGCCATGGCCGAGGTCTTCAACGCGCAGATGGCGCCGCATCTCTATGCCGGGCCGGTGGAATGGGCCGCTAACATCCATCTCGCGGCCTCGATCCCGAACCTTTTGCTGCTCGAGACCATCGAAACGCCATTTCATGACCAGCTGATAAAGGGCTCGATCCGGGTCGAGAACGGCTTTGTCGAGCCGCCTTCGGCCCCCGGCCTGGGCATCGAGGTCGACGAGGAACTGGCCCGTGCCCACCCCTATTCCGGCGACGGTCTGCACCTGCAGATGCAGGAAGGCCCCTGCGACTATGTCAACGGCAATGCGTTTCAGGGCGGGGCCCCGGCAACCGAGGGATGACAATTTCAGACAAGTTGGTGCATACTGCGTCCACCCCTTATTTCCATCCCCAAGGTACCACGTGACTTTCACTGACGCCGAATTGACGACCCCACAATCCGAATTGCCCTCGGAAATGGAGGAAAGCGCCGCGCAAGCTGCGGCTTTCCTCAAGACGCTGGCGCATCAGGGCCGCTTGATGATCCTGTGCCATCTCGCGGCTGGAGAACGCTCGGTGGGCGAGCTTGAAGCCTTGCTCAAGTTGCGCCAGGCCGCGGTCAGCCAGATGCTGGCGCGTCTGCGAACCGAAGGCCTGGTTTCAACCCGCCGAGAGGGCAAGACCATCTACTATTCGCTGCGCGACGGCAAAGCCAAGCAGGTGATCGAGTTGATGCATTCCCTGTTCTGTAGCCCGCAGGCCTGAACCTGTCAGCGTGATACGTAGCCTGCGATCACCTGCAACAGCTTGAACGCGGTCGCAGCATCGTTTTCTACCACGGCCAGGAACTCTTCCTCGCCGATTCGCAGACAGGTCAGATCGGTTTCGGCCACCATGCTGAGTGCGCGGGGCTCTTTGCGGATCAGGCCCAGTTCGCCCACCAGGGTGCCGCTGCCGACGCGGGTCACCAGCCGATCCTCCTCGGGCGGCTGCGGCAGGTACAGACCCGCTTCGCCGTCGATGATCATGTAGGCACCATCGGTCGGCTGGTCATCCTTGAGGAACACGACTTCGCCGGCCTTTGCCTCGTACCAGCGCGCACCAAAGGCGAGCAGCCGCAGCTGACGACGATCCAGCCCCGAAAACAGCGGTGTCTGTTCCAAAGCACGCAGCTTTCGCGTGAGGTCCGCCGAGGCTGCACTGTCACCTTCAACATCCGACGGAACCTGATCGGATACCACGCGCCCCTGTCGGATCTCGACAAACATGTCGAAAGCGCCGGGGTTCTTGAACTGTTCGTTCAGGTAGATGATCGTGGCGTCCGGAAGCAGCTCTCGCAGGTTTCGGAACACAGCCACCTGCGTGTCCATGCCATAACTCGCCAGCGCGTTTTCCAGTATCAGGATATCCGGCTTCTTGATCGTCGCGCGGGTAAAGGCCAAAGGCTCGGCCAGCGCGGCCGGCAGGTTCTGCCCGCCCAGCGCGACCGGTACATCGTAGATCAGCTCAACCACCAGCGGACGGGCTCCGTTTTCGGTCAGCACGTCTGCGATCACTTTCCGAACCTCGTCCGACCGCGCGCCCCCAATCTGGCTGACCTTGCCGAACAGCGCATTCTCCATAACCGTCAATCCGGGCGCAAAGGTGGCCGGGTCCAGCGGCTCGAACACGTCGTTCAGGCGCTCCATCAACTTGTCGGAATGGCTGTGCCGCAGTTCGAGGATGCGGTTCTTGAGCTCTTCGGAAAAGGCCGGCCCAATCTGTTCGGCCGAGATCACGAAAGGCACCGCCAGCAGGCTGGCCAACTGGTCATCGTCCAACCCCGATGCGCCGGTTTCCCGGGTCCTCTCTACCAGATCGACAGCGGCTTCGTAGGTGGCGGCCTCAAGACCCAGCTTGCGGAACAACGGGTGATCCGTCCCGTCCAGACCAAAGATCTGACGCAGCATTTCGATCACGTCACGTGTCAGGCCGACCAGTGTTTCATCCAGACCCAACTCGCGCAACTGCCCGAGGAAAACGGTCTGCCGGGCCAGCAACTCTTGAGTCACCTGCACGCGTGGCACAGCAAACAGCAGGTTTTCGGCAACGGGCAGCGCAGCGTTGTACGTCATGCGGTCGAAAATCAGGGCTTGCGACTCCAGACCGGCCTTTTTGACAGCGTCCTGCACCAAAGGCCGCAGCTCGATCAGCTTGGCAGCAAGGTCGGGGTGTTTTTCGGGATCGAAACCCAACTCGGCCCCGCGTTGGAACAAGGTGGGCCCGGAGCCCAGTCCGTCGATCAGCTTCAACCACCAATCGCGCAGCTGCTCGGCCGTTTCGAACCCTGCCAGGGAAGGGTCCAGCCAAGTGGCCCGGAAGGGATCGGGGCTGTTGCCCGCACGCAGCGTTTCAAGGTGGTCCGCGTCCTCCGGTGGAGCGGTCAGAGGCCTGAGCTGCATCGGCATCATCACGTTGCCGCCAACGGCTCCCTGGAACATCACCGGTCGCGATGTGGCATGACCGATCCGGGCCGCCACAACGGCCTGGTGCAGCGAGGACAGGTTAACACCCCCGATTTCGACCCGGCCCGAACTTGGCAGGATCTCCCGGGTCAATAGATCCGCCAGGGCCCGGCGGTCCTCTTCGCTGGGGGCCGCGATCCCTATGGTCTTGCCGGCAGGGAAGGTCAGGTTCAGATCATCCAGAACCTGATTGCCATCCAGATCACGCACCGAGACCTGCTCCAACTCGATCGGGCCATTCAGGTGCGGTCGGCTGTCGGGCTCGCCTTCGAACAGGGTTTCATCCAGCATGCCGCTCGGGGCGAACCGTTCGATGACCACCTCCCAGCGCAGAGACATGTCCTGTGTCTGGTTGTAGTAGGTCAGCAGCTCCTTCCAGGGCGAGCTGAGGTCCTTGTAGGCAGCGAGCGCGGCCACGAGAGCACCGAGCGAAACTGACCCTTGCAAAACCAGCAAACCACCGACCAGGTAGAACAGAAACGGAGTCAATTGAGAGATGAAGTTGTTGATGAACTTCATGAAGAATTTTTTCTGGTAGATCTCGAACCGGATACTGAACAGCCGGGACAGTTGATCTGAAATCAGCGCCCGGCGATGGCGCCAGCCGCCGTTCTGCCGCAGGGTTGCCGCGCCCGCTGCATTCTCGCCGATCTGAGCGGCCAGTACGCGAACCTCCTGGATCCGGCGCTTGTTCAACAGGTTGATCTGGCGCTGCAATCGCGGGATCAGCCAGGCCTGCAATGGGATCAGCGCGACAGCTGCCAACCCGAACCAGACGCTTTGCAGGAATAGAAAGGACAGGATTGTCAGCATCTGCCCCGCCTGAAGGACAGGCTGGCTGATCGCATCGCCCATCAGCCCGCCCATCGGCTCGCTTTCGGCGGTGATCATCGAGACCAGTTCGCCCTGACTGACGCGCTCGAAATAGGGTTGAGGAAACAAAAGTGCGCGGTTGATCAACTGGTATCTGAACCGGCGCAGCATTCGTTCGCTGAGAACGCCTTTCATCGTGTTGATGCGCATCTTCATCAAACCATGCGCCAACACCGCCGCCAAAAAGGCGAAGCACAAAATTACCAGAAACGTCGTCTGCGACAGACTGTATCCCCAGACATCCACGATCTCGCTGGAGGCGCCGATTGCGTCGTTGATGATGCGTTTGGGCAATTCAAGCGTCAGGTACAGCAGCGGGAACAAAGTTGCCGTCACGGCCAGCAGAACAAGCTGATCACGCTTGGAATACTTCCAAATAAATCCAAAAATTGAACGTTCTATGGCCCCTGCCCCTACTGGTGACCCGAAACTGTTTTGCAGCGATCCTGCCGCGGTCAAAGCAGCACGACGGTACTGCAATCGCGCTTGGATAGGCAAATGGTTTCCAAGGCGAAAACTATTTCGACTTGTGTGAACTAGTTCATTTGCGATCCTGTCTCATAGCCCTTAGTCTGAAGGTCAGGACGATATCGGGAGGGTAGTTTTTGCCTGCTACACTTGGCACTGTGTTGCTTCTGCTGTGTGCACTGCAGATCAAACACATGTTTGCCGATTTCTACCTTCAAACGCCCAAGATGCTGTCTGGGCGGGGGGAGTACCTGCATGTCGGGCGCGCACAGCATGCTGCGGTGCATGTTGTGGGTTCAGTCGTGGTTTTCCTGATATTCGGCGCGCCGCTTTCATTCATTTTGATCATCGGTGCGCTTGAGTGGATCGTGCATTTCAATATCGATTTCGCCAAAGCCAGCTATTCCGACAAGAAACAATTGCAACCTGATCAGGCCGCCTTTTGGCGGGCCGCCGGTTTGGATCAATGCCTGCACAACCTCACTTACATCGCGATGGCCTGGGCCTGGGTTGAATTCGTCGCGCGCTAGTCAGAACTCGACCGAACGATTGCGTTTGACCGCGCGCAGAACCACATTCGTCTGTGCACTTGCGACGGCCGGCAAACGAAACAGAAACCTCTCCAAAAAGACGTTGTAGGCGGCAAGATCGGGACACTGCACTCGCAGGTGATAGTCTGCCTGACCGGTCGTTGCGAAACATTCCTGAACTTCCTTGCAGGTTTCGATTGCCCGGATGAACTCCACGATCTTGTCGGGATCATGCCGCGTCAGATGCACATGTACGATCGCCTCGAACCCCAACCCCAGCGCGACCGGGTTCACAACTGCGCCGTAGCGTTCAATGATCCCGGCCTCTTCCAATGCGCGCACCCGTCTCCAAAGGGCCGAGGTCGACATACCGACCGCATCGGCAAGGTCCGCATTCGACACGCGGCTGTCCCTTTGTAGCAGGGTCAGAATCCGGCGATCCCTGTCGTCCAACTGCATCATTTGGTAAACCTTTTCGTCTTCTTAGCGTTTATCGGCAAATTTTTTCGAAATGATATCAAGCTTGCGGACCCATTGGCACAACATTTCGCAAATACCGAACTACAGTTGTTCAATCTCAAAGCCAATCCAGGTCCAAGCCATGAGCCGCCACGACAGCACTCTTCGCACTTATCAACTCACAGACCGGTACGAACAGACCGAGGGTCGCGTGTTCCTGACCGGCACGCAGGCGCTGGCGCGCATCCTGATGGATCAGGCGCGGCGCGACCGCGATGCAGGGCTGAACACGGGCGGGTTCGTCTCGGGCTATCGCGGCTCGCCCTTGGGCGGGCTGGACCTGGAGCTGTGGCGCGCGCGCGAACGGCTGAAATCCGACCGCATTACGTTTATGCCCGCCGTGAACGAAGATTTGGGCGCAACCGCCGTTCTGGGAGCGCAGCAGGCGACGCTGGACCCGCAGTGCGAATTCGAAGGCATCTTCTCGATGTGGTATGGCAAGGGGCCGGGCGTCGACCGCTCGGGCGATGCGCTGAAGCACGGCAATGCCTATGGCTCGGCGCCTAAGGGCGGCGTTCTGGTCGTGGCCGGTGACGACCACGGCTGCGTCAGTTCATCCATGCCGCACCAGTCCGACGTGGCCTTCATGGCATGGTTCATGCCCACGCTGAGCCCCGCTTCGGTCGAGGAGTATCTGGAATTCGGCGAATACGGCTTTGCGCTGTCGCGGTTTTCCGGCACCTGGGTCGGGTTCAAGGCGATCTCGGAAACCGTCGAAAGCGCCCGCTCGGTCGAGCTGCGCCCCGACCGGCAGTTCATCCTGCCCGAGATCGACCTGCCCCCGGGCGGCCTGCACGTGCGCGCCGCCGACCTGCCCTCGCCCGAGATCGAGACCCGCATCCAGCACAAGCTGCGCGCCGTGCGCGCCTTTGCCGAGGCCAACCCGATCGACCGGCGCATCTATGACATCGACCACGCCAAGTTCGGCTTCGTCACCACCGGAAAGGCGCATCTGGACCTGATGGAGGCGCTGCGCCTGCTGGGACTGGACGAGGCCGCCTGTCGCCGTCTGGGCATCGACATCTACAAGGTCGGCATGGTGTGGCCGCTGGCGCGGCGCAACGCGCTGCGCTTCGTGAAGGGCAAGGCCGAGGTGCTGGTGGTCGAAGAAAAGCGCGGCATCATCGAAAGCCAGTTCAAGGAATATTTCTATGACTGGCCCGGCGACAAGCCGCACAAGATGGTGGGCAAATACGACAGCCACGGCGAGCCGCTGATCCCCTGGACGGGTGAACTCAGCCCGCGGATGCTGGTGCCCATCGTGGCCGACCGCCTGCACCGGTTTTTCCCCGAAGAGGACCTGCCCGCCAAGGCCAAGGCGCTGACGGACCAGCCGCCGCAACTGATCAATGTGCCGGGCGCGACCCGCACGCCCTATTTCTGCTCGGGCTGCCCGCACAACACCTCGACCAAAGTGCCCGACGGCTCGATCGCGGCCAGTGGCATCGGCTGCCACGTCATGGCCTCGTGGATGGATCGCCACACCGTCGGCTATGCCCAGATGGGCGGCGAAGGCGTGCCGCATGTGGTGGCGTCCAAGTTCAACGGCGGCAAGCACATCTTCCAGAACCTCGGCGAGGGCACCTGGTATCACTCGGGCTCGCTGGCGATCCGTCAGGCGGTCGCGGCCGGGACCAACATCACCTACAAGATCCTCTACAACGACGCCGTGGCCATGACCGGCGGCCAGCCGGTGGACGGCCCGGTCAGCGTGGCCGGCATCGCCCAGACCTGCCGCGCCGAGGGCGTGGAACGTATTGCCATCGTGTCTGACGATATCTCGAAATTCCACCACGCGGATTTTCCGTCGGAAACCACGTTCCACGACCGCGCCGAACTGGACACCTTGCAACGCGAGTTGCGCGAGATCCCGGGCGTGACCGTTCTGATCTATGAACAGACCTGCGCCACCGAAAAACGCCGCCGCCGCAAGCGCGGCACGATGGAGGACCCCAAGCGGTTCGTCTGGATCAACGATCTGGTCTGCGAGGGCTGTGGCGACTGCTCGGTCGAGTCGAACTGCCTGAGCGTCGAGCCGCGCGAAACCCCGCTGGGCCGCAAGCGCAAGATCAATTTGAGCTCGTGCAACAAGGATTTCTCGTGCCTCAACGGATTCTGCCCCAGCTTCGTGACCATCGAAGGCGGCGAACGCCGCAAACGCATGGCAAAGCTGGATCTGGCAACACTCGAGGACGGGCTGCCCGACCCTGCCCTGCCCCGTCTGGACAAACCGTTCGAGCTGCTGGTCACCGGCGTCGGCGGCACGGGTGTGGTAACGGTGGGGGCGCTGATCACGATGGCGGCCCATCTCGAGGGGAAAGGCGCTTCGGTCCTGGATTTCACAGGCTTTGCACAGAAATTCGGAACCGTTCTCAGCTATATCCGTTTGGGCGACACTCCGAACGCATTGAACCAGGTCCGCATTGATCAGGGCGCGGCCGATGCGGTGATTGGTTGCGACGTTGTCGTCAGTTCGGCCCCCAAAGCCTCGGCGCATTACCGCAAGGGTACGCGCGTGGTCCTGAACCGGGCGGAAATGCCGACCGGCGACATTGTTCTGCGCCGCGACGCTCAGTTGCAGGTAAATGCCCGTGAACAGGCCATTCAGAACGTGGTCGGGGCGGAAAACCTGTTCGGTTTCGACGCCAATGCGGTGGCTGAAACCCTGTTGGGTGATGCGGTGTTTGCCAATGTGATCATGCTGGGTTTTGCGTGGCAGCACGGTCTTGTGCCGGTATCGCAAGTCGCGCTGGGTCAGGCGATTCTGCTGAACGGCGTCGCTGTCGAGAAGAACCGTCTGGCTTTTGCAATCGGGCGCAACATGGCGGTTCGTCCGGACGTTCTGGCGCTGCCTTCCGACGACGTTGGTTCAGCAGAAACTCTGGATCAGATGATTGCGCGCCGCACCGCCTACCTGACCGAGTATCAAAACGCGAAATACGCGCAGGCCTACGCCGATCGTATCGCCGCCCTCCGCTCGGCGCTGCCGCAGGCTGACGAGACCCTGCTGCGCAGCGTCGCTCGCAACCTGTTCCGCTTCATGGCCTACAAGGATGAGTTCGAAGTCGCGCGGCTGATGACTTCGGACCATTTCGCAAAGGATCTGGCCAACCAGTTCGAGGGCGATTTTGCGGTCCGCTTCCACATGGCTCCGCCCCTGCTGAGCCGCAAAACGGATGCCCGGGGCCGACCGCTGAAAAAGGCGTTCGGACCTTGGATGCAGCCGGTTCTGCGGGGCCTGTCAAAGATGCGGGCACTGCGCGGAACAGCTCTCAATCCGTTTGGCTATCATGCCGAAGCGCGCCTGCACCGCGATCTGCTGAATTGGTACCAGGGGCTGTTGGACCGCCTTGTGGCAGAGTACGGGGATCGGGATACCGAAACGTGGCAAAGCATCCTGTCCTGCGCTGACGAGATCCGCGGTTACGGCCCGGTTCGGATACAAGCGGCCGAGACCGCCAGACGAAAGGTCGATGACTTGTTGCGCGCGCCGCGCGCTCAGGCCGCCTGATCCAGCGCCGAGGCTTTGTAGGCCGCAAGCCAAGCCGCATCCAGCCGGTCGACAACGGCTGGATTGAACCGGTCTTCGACCTCCCAATACCGGCCGGATGGCACCATGTAGCCCGCCTCGTACTCGGCCTGCAGCAGAGCATCGACGTGTTCAGTGCGCGGCCGGGCCTCGGGGATCTTTTCGGTATGAGAGACGGACGGATAGACCAGCCGGCTGGGTCCAACGGACAACCGCACCACGTTGCAATCCTGACGCGCCGCCAGCAGCGCCAGCCGTGCCGATTTCGCCTCGAGCGAGCGCAGGGTGACGTCGGCGCGCAGGGGATCGGCCGTTCCCTGGCCGTAGAAATGCGTATTGCCCGAGCGCGGATAGACCATGTCGCAGCCAAAGAAGGCCATCACCGATGGTTTGAGAGCACCCAGCGCCCAGTACCCGGCGGTAAAGGCCATGGTGCCACCGGCATAGACGAAGCCGCCATACGCGTTCTGGATCGGAACATAATCCTGCGCCGTCACGATGCGTTGCGTCGCTGTCAGACAGTCGGGGCGGTTCTCGGCCGGAAAATCCTCGGGATGGATCAGGAAATCCCAATCTTCGCGGATGCGCCAGGCGTTGTTGATGACCACGATGTGAGTGAACGGCCCACGCGCCCATTCCCGTGCCGCCAGCGCTGCGGGCGCACTTCCCAAGATCAGAACTCTGGTGTCATTCTCCGCCATCGCGCCCGCCCTTTCTCAGTGTTTCCAGAGAGCTAGCGCATTTGTCCGGCTTGGCTAGCCAAGGACGGAAAAACTGCTTTCCTCGTTGATGGGTCGCTTGCGGGAGTAAAAGCCCGCGTCGATGGTGCGTTTGATATGGGGCAGCTCGAATTGCAGGGGCTGGGCGTCGTGATCCGCCCCGCCCTCGCAATACTCGACCAACGCGGCCATCATCTTGCCCGCGATCGGCGCGTTCTTGTACTGGTTCCCGCTGGTGCCGCAGGCCATGTAGAAGCCCGGCAGGCTGGATTTGTCATAGATCGGGATCCAGTCGGTCGAGGCGTCGTACAGATCGACCACTCCCCGCGTTCTGGACGGAATGCCCAGGCTGGGAACGCGCTGCGCGTATCGCATAGCCTGCGTCGTCCACTGGTCGGTGAAGTCGTGGTTGTAGTGCACATCGTCCTCGCACCACTGATGCGGGTCGCAGTCCGGGTCTTCCGAGCCGATCAGGATATGGTTGCCATGTTCCGGCCGGCAGTAGCAGGCGATATCGCCGTCCGATACGATGGTTCCCTGACGCTCGAAATCGAACCCTTCCGGCGCGGGAACGTGGACCACCTCCTGCCGCAGCGGGCGGGTTTCGATGGTCATGTCGTCCAGCACACCCGCCATGCGGTTGATGATCGACGATCCCGGCCCGGCCACGTTGATCACCACCGGCGCGTGAATCTTTTCGCCCGAGGCCAGCCGGACGCCTTTGACCTTGCCACCTTCCTGCAAGATTTCGACGACCTCGACCCCGGTCCGCACCTGCGCGCCGTGTCGCTTGGCAGCATCTAGAAGGTTCTGCGCCGACAGGGCCGGATCGGTGACATAGCCGGCCTTGGGCCAGAACACCGCCTCCTGCATCCTGCTGCCATTGGGCTGACCAAAAGCTGGATCGTCCATCCGTTTGGCCGGGGCAAAGCTGTCCAGTGTATAGATCGGCAGGCGGTCGAGAATCTGTTCAGCCGACCATTCCTCGAAGGGGCACTCCAACTCGGCGCTGTATTTCATGTGCTTCGACAGGTGGCCGTTGGCCTCAGTCTTCATGACCAGGCACCCGGTCTCGCGAAATTGCGCCAGATCGGCCCCGTCGGGCAGGCCCAGATAGTCGGGCCAGTCGCGCCAGTAGTGATAGCCCTCCCATGCGAAGGCGGTGCCGTCGAAGGTGGAATAATGCATCCGGATGATCGCGCAGGACCCGGCGGTCGAGCCATGCCCCACCTGCGCGTTGCGGTCCAGCGACAGGGTCTTCCAGCCGGCCTTGACCATCTCGAACGCGATCGCAGCGCCGATCACGCCGGTTCCGATGATGATTGCGTCAGGCTGGCTCATGATCCGATCCTCCTTCCCAGCAGCGCTTGGCATAGGCGCTGAATTCCTCGATTTCCGCGGGCCGCGGCTCGACCCCGGTAAAGACGTACAGGTAATGCGGCACCAGAGACAGGCGCGTCGCCAACGGCTCGTTCAACTGCGCCAGATCATAGCCGATCTGCATGTAGTACAGCACGCGCGCACGGGTTTCGGCCTCGACCGCCTCATAGCCATGTCGGGCGAACATGGCCCACAGCGCGGCCAGGCGGCGGGCATCGGACTGGTCCAGCATCCGCCGCACCTTGCCCGACCGCCGCGCCCAGTCGCGCACGGCAAAATCCAGCGCCGTGTCGAACAGGGCGGTGTTGACCACGCAGCGATGCACGTTGCAGACGGCAGCGGTGATGGTCTCGGCCGGCGCTTCGGCCTGCGCGATCAGGGCGGCGGTGTTGGTGGCCTGCCAGCGATCCAGCAGCGCGTCCAGCAGGTGCTGCCGGGATTTGAAGTACCAGTAGAAGGACGACCGCGACACCGCCATGCGCTCGGCCAGGTTCAGCACCTTGACCTGCTCGACCCCATCCGAGATCAGCACGTCCATCGCCACGTTCAACCAGTCGTCGCGCGTGACCTTGACGTTGCCGACCAGAGGCTCGGCCTTGGGGTCGTCACGGTGCAGGATCGGTTTGCTGTTCATATCAACTCTCCGGCGGCGCGCCGCCCTCGGCGGTTCGGCGGGCAATGAAATCACGCATTGCGTCCAGCCCCGGCTGGTCCTGCGCGGGTGGTTCGAAATTGTTCAGGATGTCACGCCAAACCGCAGTTGCCCGGTGGTTCGCATCGACCGATCCGCGTTCGGTCCAGGTGCCGAAATTGGCATAGTCATGCAGGTGCGGTTCGTAGAATTCGGTGGTGTAGCGCTCCATCGTCTGGCTGGCGGCAAAGAAATGGCTGCCGGGCTCGACCTCGCGCAACGCAGTGTCAAATCCGATCTCCGCCGAACCCGCCTGAGCCCCTGCGCACAGCTCGGCTACCATGTTCAGCACCTCGGCATCGCAGACCAGCTTTTCGAAGGACACGGTTAGCCCCCCTTCCAGCCACCCGGCCGAATGGATGATCACCGTGGCCCCCGCCATCAGACAACCCCACAGCCCGAACTGATTTTCATTGGCCGCCTGCACGTCATTGGCGTTCGAGGCCGACCCGGCCGCCGACCGCCACGGCAGGCCCAGATGGCGCGCCAGTTGCCCTGCCGCCAGCGAGGCCTGGAAATGCGAGGGCGTGCCAAAAGCCGGGGCGCCGGATTTCATGTCCACGTTGCTGGTGAAGGTGCCATAGCAGACCGGCGCGCCGGGTTTTGCCAGTTGGGTCAGCGTCAGAGCCGCCAGCGCCTCGGCATGGGACAGGGTGATCGCGCCCGCGACCGTGATCGGTGCCATCGCCCCCATCAGCGTGAATGGCGTGATGATCGACATCTGCCCGTAGCGGGCAAAGTCGATCAGCCCCTGCGCCATCGGAATGTCCAGCGTGCGCGGGCTGTTGGTGTTGATGATCGTGTAGCAATGCGGGTGGGCGTGGAACTCGTCGTCCGACAGACCCCGCGCGACGGCCAGCATCTGGAAACAGTCCATCACCTGCGGCGTCCCGCGCGAGAAGAAGAACGGGAACTTGTCGGTAAGTTCCATCTGCGCCTGCGTGGTGAAATAGTGGCGCAGATGGGTCGGCACGTCCTGCGGCTCGACCTGCGGCGAGATCATCTGGAACACGTCGAAATGATGGGTGAGCTTCAGGAATTCGAGGTAATCCTGCCCGCTGGCCGGGCGGCGGCCGCGTTCGAGATCGGTGGCATTGGGCGCCCCTGCGCCGGGCTGAAAGACAAGGCTCCCCAGCTCCAGCGTGAAGTCGCGATGCCGCGCCCCGGCCCTGCAGGCGATGGATTTCGGGGCCGAGGCCACCGCAGCCTCGACCAGATCGCGGCCGATGAACACCATCTGGCTGTCTTCATCCACCCGCGCGCCTGCAGCGGCAAAGAGACGCCGCGCCTCGGGCAGCAGGACCTTGACGCCCAGTTCCTCAAGCGTGCGCAGAGCGGTTTCGTGCATGTCGGCGATCTGGTCGGCGGGAAAGACCTCCATCACCGGAAACGGGTTGCGCAACTGTCGATAGTTCACATCGCGGCTGGCGGTCTCCGCGCCCCGGCCCCGGCGCCGGCCTTCTCTGCCCCGCGCCGCCACGATCAGCCCCGCATCGCCTTGCCTTCGGGGTCATAGGGCGACGGCGCGATCACCCGCGCGGGCCGCTCGACCCCGACCACATGCACCGACAGTTCGGTGCCCGGCTGCGCCTTGTCGCGGTCCACCAGCGCCATGGCCAGCGACTTGCCGATATAGTGGCCATACCCGCCCGAGGTCACGAAACCCACGCGCTGGTCGCCCGCCCAGACAGGTTCGTACCCGCTGGCGTCGGCATCCAACGCATCGACCTCGAGCGTCACCTGAACCTGCGCCGGGCCGTTACCTTCACGCTCGGCCAATGCCGCGTCCTTGCCGACGAAGTCCTTGTTCCAGTCGATCCAGCGGTCCATTCCGGTCATGCCGGGGGTGTAGGCCTGAGTGAACTCGGCCGACCAGATGCCAAAGCTTTTCTCAAGCCGCGTGGACAGCATCGCGTTGAAGCCGCATTCGCGTATGCCTTCGCTGGCCCCGGCCTCGAGCAGCGCGCGGCGCAGGGCGATGTGGTCGCCATAGCGGCAGTTGATCTCGTACCCTTTCTCGCCCGTGACCGACATGCGAGCCACCCGGGCGCGCACGAGGCCGATGTCATAGTCACTGCAGCCCATGAATTTCAGGGTTGAGATATCCTGTTCGGCCAGTTTCTCGACCACCACCTGTGATTTCGGGCCAACCACGGCAAAGCCGCAGGCCTCCTCGCCGAGGTCGCGCACCTGTACGCCATCGATCATGTGATCGTCGAACCAGCGCATGTGCCAGGCCCGCAGGTAATAGCTACCCATGATCCACCAGTTGCCATCGCCCCAGTTCAGAACCGTCAGGTCGCCCTTGAGCCGCCCGTTCTCGCCCAGCATCGGCGCCAGTTTCGCGCGGCCCGGTCCCGGCAGTTTCGAGGCCATCACCTTGTCGAGCCAGATTTCCGCATTGGGCCCCGAAACCTCGAACCGTGAGAACCCGGTGATGTCCATCAGGCCCACGCCTTCGCGGATGGTGCGGCATTCCTCGGCCACGATGTCGAAGGCGTTCGAGCGTTTCAGGGTTGGCGTTTCCTCGAACCCCTCGGGCGCGAAATAGAGCGGCACCTCGAGATCCCAGCTGACCCCCCATTTGCAACCCGCTTCGGTCATCGCGTCATGGGCCGGCGACATTTTCAACAGGCGTCCGGCGGGCAATTGCTCGTTCGGATAGGTCATCACGAAACGGCGTGAATAGAACTGGCCCGTCGTCTCGCGAATGTAGCGCTTGTTCTGGGCAAAGTCGCCATAGCGCGCCACGTCCATCGGCCAGGCGTCGGCCTCGGGCTCGCCATGGATCATCCATTCGGCCAGCGTCTTGCCGACGCCGCCGCCCTGCAGGAACCCGGCCATCACCGCGCAGGCGGTCCAATAGCCGCGCTTGCCCGGCACCGGACCGACCAGAGGGTTGCCGTCGGGCGAGAAGGTGAAGGCACCGTTCACCCATGTCTTGATGCCCACGTTCTGGATCGCCGGATAGCGTTCGAAGCCCAGCGTCAGTTCGTTCTCGATGCGGTCCAGCTGCTCCTGAAACAGCTCCTCGCCATAATTCCATGGCGCGCCGTCCATAGCCCAGTGTTCGTGATCGACCTCGTAGATGCCGACCAGAACACCCTTCTGGTCCTGCCGCATGTAGGTGAAGCCCTCGAGATCCACGGTCATCGGCATCTCGAAATCGGCCGCTGCGACCTCGGGCACCGTGTCGGTGATCAGGTAATGGTGCTTCAGTGGCGACACCGGCAGTTCGACCCCTGCCATGCGCCCCACCTGCTTGGCCCACAGGCCGGCGGCGTTGACCACATGCTCGCAGGTGATCGTTCCCCTGTCGGTCACCACCTGCCAGCCATCGGCGGTCTGGATCAGTTCCTCAACCTTGGTTTCCTCGTAGTATTCCGCCCCGCGCTTTTTTGCGGCACTGGCATAGGCCTGCACGGTGCCGGTGGTGTCGATGTAGCCCTCCCGGTCGGCCCACATCGCGCCCAGAATGCCGTCGGTGGACATGATCGGGCAGCGTTTCTGCGCCTCTTCCGGGCTCAGCAATTCGCAATCGTCGATGCCGATGGACTGGAAGATGCGGTAGTTCGCCTGCAACCACTCCCACCGTTCGGGGGTTCCGGCCAGCGTCAGGCCGCCGGTCATGTGCAGGCCGATAATCTGGCCCGATTCCTTCTCGATCTCGCTCAGCAAGTCGATCGTGTAGGCCTGCAGCGCCGCCATGTTCGGATCGGCGTTCAGCGCGTGGATGCCCCCCGCCGCGTGCCATGACGACCCCGAAGCCAGCCGCCGGCGTTCCAGCATAACCACATCCGGCCAGCCGAACTTGGCCAGATGATACAGAACCGAGGCGCCGACGACGCCACCCCCGATGACTACAACGCGATACTGCGATTTCATCCCGACCTCCCCTGGACGATTCCCAAAGGACGCTAGGGGCACTGTTCACTTCTGTCTAGACATTTCTGTACAGTGCTGTCAGGCGCTGGCGCTGGGTCGCGCCTGCACGCTGTCGAACCAGGCCCGGGTTGCCGTATTGCCCTCGGGGATGCGCATCTTGATGACGCGGGCGAAATCCACGAACACGAAGGTCGAGATATCGGCCAGCGAGAACGCCTCGCCCGCGATGAAGGGGCTGTCTTGCAGGCGCTCTTCGAGCAGGTCGAAGAACGCCCCGACGCGCGCGAGGCCGCGTTCGGCCAGTTCTGGGATCTGAGCATGGTTCTGCGGGCCGGGAATGGCGCGGTCCTTGAAGGCCGGATGCGTGTTGCGCAGCGCGTCGGCGATGGGCGCTCCGCCCTGTTGCTCGACGATCGCGTTCAACATCAGCACCAGCCCTTTCTCGTCCGGTGTCCGCCCCATCAAAGGGGGCTCGGGGAAGCGTGCCTCGAGATAGGCTGCGATGCCGAGGTTTTCGGTCAGAACGGTCCCCTCGTCGGTGACCAGAACCGGGATGGTGGCGCGGGGATTTACCTTTCGGAACTCCTCGCTCATTTGCTCGCCCTTGGCGATCGAGATGTCGCGGGTTTCGATCTGAAGCCCTTTTTCGGCGATGAACATGCGGGCACGGCGCGGGTTCGGGGCGGTCGAGCAATCATAAAACAGCATGGCGGTCCTTTGCGTGAACGTCACGCGAAGGTTAGACCGTCCGCCGTGCCGGGATCGAGTCCCCGCGCAAAGTGACCCTGCGGAACGCCGCTCAGCGCCGGTAGATAAAGCAGCGACCTGGAACCGCATCTGCGGGAAGGGTCTGCTCCGTGAGCGTCTCGAAATACATCCGGTCGCTCGAGACCATCAGCCCGCCCTCGGCCAGCAGCGGTTCGATCAGCGGTGAAACGAAGCGGGCGAAGGCATCGTTCTTTTCGCGGTTGTGACCGCCCAGATCGGCATGGATCAGGCTGGCGGTCGCGCCGAACCGATCCAGCGCGGCGGGCAGAGTCTCGCGCACGTCGCCTAGGATCAGACGATCTTCGGGCGGGGTGGAATCGGGGTGCGAGGCCACAGCGCGTTCGAACACATAGACGTGTCGGTTGCGGACCCGGTTCATCATGTGATGATAGGTGCGCCCGTTTCCCAGACCCAGTTCGAACACCGGACCGGCCAAATCGGCCGTGTCGGCAATCGCAAAATCCAGACATGCCCGCTGCGAGACCATGCGATCAATGAACAGATCCAGTCGGCTTTGCGCGTCGGACATTGCGAAATATCTCCCTGATACTTTAAAGACCACCGATCGCGGCCAATCGCGGCTTTGATGACAAAAACTCAAGACTTTGTGTAGGCACAATGCACTGTTCGTCACGTTTCCGCGACATTTCAGCCCAAGAAGGTATTTGACTAGTCGCCCCCAAGCGCGCGAAACTGCGACAAAAAAACCAGGGAGTTCAAAACCAATGTCACGTGGTGGCCACACGGGTGGAAAGCCCGCATGACGGCCTTGTTGTCTGTCCGAGACCTGAGCATCGGTTTCGGCGCCGGGGAGCCCGTCGTCAGAGATGTGAATTTCGATGTCGAGGCCGGGCAAACGCTGGCATTGGTCGGGGAATCCGGGTCGGGCAAGACGATCTCTTGCCGGGCGGTGCTGCGCATTCTGCCCAGGACAGCCCAGATCCGCAGTGGCGTAATGCAGCTGAACACTTCCAAGGGCAGCGTCGCGCTGTCCGAAATTTCCGAACGTGAGATGCGTGGCATCCGCGGCAATCGAATTTCGATGATCTTTCAAGAGCCTATGCGGTCGCTTTCTCCGTTGCACAAGATCGGCAACCAGGTCAGCGAGGTTCTGTGGCTCCATCGGGGCGCCTCCGAGTCTGAGGCTCGCAAGGAAGTGCTGTCGCAGTTCGAACGCGTGGGCTTTCCCGATCCGGCGCGTGCCTATGACTCGTATCCCTTCGAACTTTCGGGCGGGATGCGTCAACGCGCGATGATCGCGATGGCGATGGTGTCCAAACCGGAACTGCTGATTGCCGACGAACCGACAACTGCACTGGATGTGACGACCCAGGCTCAGGTGCTGGGCCTGATCAAGGATCTGCAGAAAGAAACTGGTATGGCGCTGGTTTTGGTGACGCATGACCTGGGCGTGGTCGCCAATATGGCCGAACACGTCGTCGTTATGCACAAAGGCCGGGTGATGGAGGCGGGTTCGGCCGAGCTGATCCTGAATGCTCCGGCCCATCCCTATACCCGCCAGCTGTTTGATGCGGCCCCCGAGATCCCGGACAAGGAAGCCGTGGGAATTCCGATGCCGGACGAGGATCTGATCCTCGATATGAAGGATGTGTGCAAGACCTACACGATGCGGTCGTCGCGCGGTTGGAAAGCGGGCAAGCTGATTTATGCCTGCCGGGGCGTCGACCTGAAACTGGCCCGCGGCAAGACGTTGGCCGTAGTCGGCGAAAGCGGATCGGGCAAGACCACCGCGGCCCGGATCGCGCTGGGGGCCGAGTTGCCAGACCCGGGCGGCGAAGTGCTTTTTCGCGCCGCGCCGGGCGAGGACCCGATACGCGTCCACCAGATGACCCGCGAGGAGCGCACGGCGTTTCAGCGCAAGGCTCAGATGGTGTTTCAGGATCCCTACAGTTCTCTGAGCCCGCGCATGCGCATTCAGGATGCGATGACCGAACCGCTGGAGATCCACAATATCGGTACGACGGCCGAGCGCCGCGACAAGGCCGCTGAGATGCTCGAACGCGTGGGATTGAACGCCGGGATGCTCAAGCGCTACCCCCACGCTTTTTCCGGCGGGCAACGCCAACGCCTGTCAATCGCCCGTGCGATGATGCTGGATCCGTCCCTGATCGTCTGCGACGAGCCGACATCGGCTTTGGACGTTTCGGTCCAGGAACAGATCCTGACCCTTCTGGAAAGACTGCAGGACAGTCTGAACCTGTCCTATCTTTTCATTTCTCACGATCTGGCCGTGGTCGCCCGTATCGCGGACGAGGTCGCGGTCATGCGCCAGGGGCTGGTCGTCGAACAGGCTCCACCCGAGACGTTGTTTTACAACCCGCGCCACCCCTACACCAAGGCACTGATTGCCGCACAACCCGAACCCGATATCAATCGTCCCATCGATCTGAAGCTGGTCGCCCTTGGCGCCGGGTCTCCGGACAGTTGGGATGACGCCTTTAGATTCTCTGACACCATGATACCTTCACTCGTGGAAATGGAGCCCGGCCATAAGGTACGTTGCCATGTTTAAGACCACTCGATTCAAGTTTCTGGTCGCCGCGCTGACGCTGGGCGCGGCGCTGCCCGCCTGGGCCGACACCCTTCCCGACCTGCAGGAAAGCACGTTCTGGAAAGCCGAGGTGGACATCGGAAACCTGCCCCCGGTGCAAGATCGCATCCCGCAGGAACCGCTGATCGTCGACCTGTCTTCGAAGGGGCGCGAATTCGGCAAACAAGGCGGAACCCTGCGCACGATGGTCACCCGGTCCAAGGATATCCGGCAGATGGTGGTCTATGGCTACGCCCGACTGGTGGGCTTCGATGCCCAGTACAATCTGGTCCCCGATCTGCTGGCGTCTTACGACAACGAAGAAAACCGCAAGTACACCCTGCACCTGCGCAAGGGACACAAATGGTCGGACGGCACACCGTTCACCTCGGAAGACTTCCGATACTGGTGGGAAGACGTGGCCAACAACGAGCTTCTCAGCCCGTCCGGCCCCCCAGATTTCCTGCGGGTTGAGGGCAAGCTCCCCACTGTCACGTTCCCGGACGAAACGACGGTGATCTATGAATGGGACGACCCGAACCCGAACTTTCTGGCCTCACTGGCGCAGGCGCGACCGCCATTCATCTACCGCCCTGCTGCGTTCCTGAAGCGTTATCATGAGAAATATGCCGACAAGGAAAAGCTGGACTTCGAGGTCAGTGACGCACGTGTCAAAAGCTGGGCTGCCCTGCACAACAAGTTGGACAACCTCTACAAGTACGACAATCACGAACTGCCCACTCTGCAGCCTTGGCTGAACGCCAGCTCGGGCAAGAAGATCCGGCACAATTTCGTCCGCAACCCATATTACCACCGCATCGATTCGAAGGGTTTGCAACTGCCATACATCGACGTAGTCGAGATGGAGATCGTGGCTCCCGGCCTGGTGGCGGCCAAGGCCAATGCCGGTGAGACCGACCTGCAGGGCCGTGGGCTTGATTTTCGGGATGCGTCGATCCTGAAAAAGGGCGAAGCCAACGGAAATTATAAGACGCTACTCTGGAAAACCGGTGTCGCGTCACAGATCGCGATCTACCCCAACCTGAATTTCGAAGACAAGGTCTGGCGCAATGTGCTGCGCGATGTCCGTGTCCGTCGCGCTCTTTCGCTGGCCATCGACCGGCAGACCATCAACCAAGCGCTGTACTTCAAATTGGCGCATCCGGCCGCCATGTCCGTTCTGCCTGCCTCGCCCTTCTACAGTGAAGAGAATGCGCAGGCCTGGGCGCAATACGACGTCGCACAGGCCAACGCCCTGCTGGACGAGGTCGGGCTGACGCAGCGCGACAAGAACGGCATACGCGTGTTGCCGGACGGCCGCCCCATGGAGCTGGTGATCGAGACGGCCGGGGAACGCCAAGAGGTCGAGAACGCGCTGCAGATCGTGACTGATACCTGGCGGGAAATCGGGGTGAAACTGGTCATGCGTCCGCTTGACCGCGACATCCTGCGCAACCGCGTATTCGCCGGCAATACGATGGCTTCGGTCTGGTATGGCTGGGATGATGGCATCCCGCAGCTGCATACGTCACCGGTTTACCTGGCCCCGACCGACCAGGTGTTTCTGGCCTGGCCAAAATGGGGGCAGCACTATCAAACCGGCGGCGAAGCCGGCGAGCCGCCCGACCTGCCCGAAGCCCAGCGCTTGCTGGAGTTGAACCACATCTGGGAACTTGCAAAAACCGAGGATGAACGCCGGGCGGTCTGGGAGGAGATGTTGAAGATACACGCCGACCAGATCTATGGCATCGGAATTCTGAACGGGGCGCCCCAGCCGATCGTGGTTTCAAACCGTCTGCGCAATGTGCCCGAACAGGCCATGTGGGCGTGGGAACCCGGCGCGCATTTCGGAGTGCACCGCCCAGACGAATTCTTTCTCGCCGACTGACAGGAGCGGATAGATGATCATGCTCCGCTACGCGGTGTATCGCTTTTTCACGATGCTGCTGACCCTGTTGGTGGTATCGATGCTGATCTTCGTGATCATCAACCTGCCGCCGGGAGATTACCTCAGCAACCAGATTGCCGAACTGCAAGCTTCGGGGCAGTCGGCCGGTGTGGCCAAGGCGGAATTCCTGCGAAAGGAATACGCTCTGGACCGCCCGATGTGGGAACAATACCTGATCTGGGTCGGCTTCTTTCCCGGCCCTCATGGGTTTGAGGGGTTGCTGCAGGGCAACTACGGCTGGTCCTTTGAATTCGATCGTCCGGTGGCCGACATCGTCGGGGACACGCTGTGGCTGACCGTGGTCGTGAACCTTGCCGCGATCCTGTTCGTCTATGCCGTGGCCTTGCCTCTGGGCGTAATGGCGGCGGCCAAATCGCGGACCTGGGTGGACTATTCGACCGCCTTCGTGGGGTATCTGGGATTGGCGACGCCCAACTTTCTGCTGGCGCTCATCCTGTTCTACTACGGTCACCGTTACCTCGATTTGCCCATCGGCGGGTTGATGGACCCGGTGTACGAGGGGCAACCCATGAGCTGGGACAAGATGAAGTCCATCTTGGTTCATCTGATCGTGCCCACATTCGTGATCGGCACCTCGGGCGCCTCGGCCATGATGCAGCGCCTGCGCGCCAACATGCTGGACGAATTGGGCAAGCCTTATGTTGAAACCGCTATTGCCAAGGGCATGTCACCGTCGCGGATGCTGACCAAATACCCGCTGCGCGTCGCCTTCAACCCCTTCGTGGCCGACATCGGCAACCTGCTGCCCTCGATGGTGTCGGGATCGGTTTTGGTTTCGGTGGTGCTGGGTTTGCAGACCATCGGCCCCACGCTGCTGACGGCGCTTAAGACACAGGACCAGTTCCTGTCGGCCTTCATTCTGATGTTCGTGGCGCTGCTGACGCTGATCGGCACCATGATCTCCGACATTCTGCTGGTCATGCTTGACCCGCGTATCCGGTACGAGGGGCGCGAAGCATGAGCAAACTTCCCGACGGCCGCTTTGTCGACGACGCCCCGTTCGATCCCGAAGCATCTTTGCAGCAATTGGAGCGCAGGGATCTGGACGCCCCGAATTGGGTTCTGGTCTGGCGCAAATTCAAGACACACCGGCTGGGTCTGATATCGGGCATTTTCCTGCTGCTTTGCTACCTGATGCTCCCGTTTGCAGGGTTCATCGCGCCTTATGGCCCGAACGAACGAAATGGCGAACATCTCTACGCACCGCCCCAATCGGTGAACTGGTTCCACCAGGGCGAGTTCATCGGGCCGTTCGTTTACCCGATCGTGGCCGAGGCCGACCTCGAGACGTTCCAATGGAAATTCGTCCCTGACACCGAGGATCCGCGACCCGTGCGGTTCTTTTGCGAGGCATCCGAGTACAAGCTGGCCGGGCTCATCCGGTCAAACACGCATCTGTTCTGCGCACCAGAAGGCACGACACTGTTCCTCTGGGGCTCGGACCGGCTGGGCCGCGATATCTTCAGCCGCATCCTATACGGCGCACAGCTTTCGCTGACCGTGGGCCTGATCGGCATTTCGGTCTCATTCTTCCTTGGCATCCTGTTCGGGTCTATGGCCGGCTACTTCGGCGGACGGATCGACTGGGTCATCAACCGCGTGATCGAAATCCTGCGGTCTTTGCCCGAACTCCCCCTGTGGCTGGCACTATCGGCGGCGGTGCCGTCGAACTGGTCGCCGGTTGCGGTGTTCTTCATCATCTCGATCATCCTCGGCATCCTCGACTGGCCCGGGCTGGCCCGATCCGTGCGCGCCAAATTCCTGTCGCTGCGCGAAGAAGAATATGTGCGCGCCGCCGAGATGATGGGCGCCAGTTCCGGCCGGGTAATCCGCAAGCACCTGTTGCCGAACTTCATGTCTCACCTGATTGCCTCGGCCACGCTGTCGATCCCCGCCATGATTCTGGGGGAAACGGCGCTCAGCTTCCTTGGCTTGGGCCTACGGGCACCGGCGGTCAGCTGGGGCGTGATGCTGAACGACGCGCAAAACCTCGCTTCGATCGAGATCTATCCGTGGACGGCCATCCCGATGCTGCCGATCATCGTGGTGGTGCTGGCCTTCAATTTCCTGGGTGACGGGCTGCGCGACAGTCTGGACCCATATCAGCAATGAGCCTGTTGGCTTCGCTTCCACCGTCCGAGGCCTATCAGGTCGCCGGCTCCGGTGCGCTTCCCAGCGCATTTGCCGTGTCCGAGCTGGCAACAGCCAGCTTTGCAGCCGTGGGCCACGAGCTTGGACGGTTCATGCAGGCCACCAACCTTGTCTCGCTCCCACCCAAAGCAATGGTCGATCACCGCCTCGCGTCGCTGTGGTTCGGATACTCGTTCAAGCCCGAAGGCTGGGATATGCCAAGCCTCTGGGATCCGATCGCGGGCGACTATCGGGGGGCCGATGGCTGGATCAGGTTGCACACCAACCTCCCCCACCATAGGGAAGCGGCCCTCAGGGTTTTGGCGGCCGAGGGTGATCGTACGGCGGTGACGCAAGCCATCAAGAGCTGGTCGGTCTCGAACCTTGAAACGGATATCGTGGCGCAGGGTGGTGTTGCCGCCGCCATGCGCAGCCGGGCCGAGTGGCTTGACCACCCGCAAGGCCGCGCCGTGACGCGGGATCCGTTGATCGGCTGGCACGGCCCACGCCGGATCACCCTGCGCGACAGGCCACAGGCGCGCGCGGATCGGCCTTTGGCCGGGCTTCGGGTTCTCGACATGACGCGCGTGCTGGCCGGCCCGGTTTCCACCCGCACGCTGGCCGGGTTCGGAGCCGAAGTGCTGCGCATCGACGCACCGGGTTGGGATGAGCCGGGCGTGATCCCCGATATCTCGCTCGGCAAGCGCTGCGCGTATCTGGACCTCAAGACACCCGCTGGCCTAGAAAAGCTGCAAGAGCTGCTTGCGCAAGCGGATGTCTTTGTCCATGGCTACCGACCCGGTGCGCTGGATGCTCTGGGCCTGACAAAAGAGGTGCGCGATACGGTCGCTCCAAACCGGGTCGAGGTCACGCTGGATGCCTATGGTTGGCAGGGGCCCTGGGCCACCCGTCGCGGATTTGACAGCCTCGTCCAGATGAGCGCGGGAATCGCTGACGCCGGCCGCGTTTGGGCCGGAGCGGACAAACCCACCCCGCTGCCAGTTCAGGCACTTGACCATGCCACCGGCTATTTGATGGCCGCCGCTGTCCTCTCGGCCCTGACAGAAGCGGCTTTGGGGCATTCGATCATGGATGGGCGCCTGTCGCTAGCGCGCACCGCCGAGTTGCTGGCCAGTCTCGCGAAATCCGAGACAGGCGACCCGTTCACCGCTGCCGCACCCGGGGACTACGCATCCCGATCAGAAGAGTCCGGCTGGGGCCCCGGCAAACGGCTGAAACCCGCGCTGAGCGTCGGTGAGGCACGGATGCACTGGCCGATCCCGGCATCCCGGCTCGGCACGTCCGATCCCACGTGGCAAACGACCTGAATTAAGGCCCAACCGCCGCGCGGAACGCGCGGCCCTGCCCAACGCTTGGAACGGCGGCGCACCGTCGCCGCAGGTCAAAGGGGCGGGAACGCCCTAGCGGTCGTCGCCACCGGGGCCGATATCGTCCAGATACTCCTCGTCAATCGCGGCTTGCACTGCGCCGGTGACCGCCTCGCGTTGTGTCGGAGACAGGTCTTCGGGGTCCTTGCCATCGGCCAGTCGAACCGTGACTTCGCGGTGGGCAAACTTGATGCCTTCGCGCGCGAACAACTCGCGGATTTCTTGGTACACCTTCTTGCGCACCAGCCACTGGTCGCCCGGCTTGGTCATGAACTTCACCCGGATGATCATCGCGGAATCCTGCATCTCGATGACGCCCTGCGACTTGAGCGGCTGGATGAAGTTGTCCCCGATCACCGGATCCTCCAGCAACTCCTGCCCCAGCTTCTTGATCAGCTTGCGGACCTTCTCGACGTCCGTGTCATAGGTCACGCGCAGAGGCAGTTTCATAATCACCCAGTCGCGCGAGTAGTTGGTCAGAACCTTGATTTCACCAAACGGAATCGTGTTCAGGGCCCCCAGATGGTGGCGCAGCTGGAAAGACCGGACCGAGATTTTTTCGACCGTGCCTTTGACATCTCCGATGTCGATGTATTCGCCCTTGCGGAACGCGTCATCCAGCAGGAAAAACGCGCCCGAGAAAATGTCCCGCACCAGGGTTTGCGAGCCAAAGCCCACGGCCAGACCGACAACGCCGGCGCCTGCAAACAGCGGGCTGACATTTATGCCAAGTTCCATCAGAACGATCAGCACGATGGTCACGACCACCACGGCCAGTATGGCGCCCCGGAACAGAGGCAGCAGCGTGGCAAGGCGGCTTTGACCGCCCTCTCCGCCCTCGTCACCCAACTCGGCTTCGGCGGCTCCATCATCGGTTTCTTCAGCGATTTTGGTGTCGATCCAGATCCGGAAGAAGTGGAACAGGATGTAGCCGATGAACAGGATCACCATAACATCCAGCGCCCTGCCAATGGGCAAATCCTCGCTCCAGCTGGCTTCGGGATTCCAGATGACGACCAGTGCGTAGATGCCAACGACAAAGGCCAGGATGCCTGCGACACGCCGCGCAAGATCTTCGTAGGTCACCAATGTGTGCTTGCGCTTCTCCGCCTCGGGCGTCTCCGAGGTCCGCATGGTATCTTCATCGGTATCGAGTTCGGCATTCAGAGCCTCGATCTGCCGGTTGCGATCGAAGTACCGCTCGAGCAGATAGTTCATGGCGCCATAGGCGATGACGACCGACATGAAGATCATGTAGCTGCTTGCGACGATCGGCAGCGAGTCCTCGGTTTCGAGCACCAGATCCACCGCCAGCTTGAACCAGCTGAAGACCAGATAGACGATCAGGGCCGGGGCCCAGCCAAATGATACGAACCGCAGCAACCAGGACACCTGGTCTGGCTGGCGGCCGCCTCGGATGGCGTTCGAAATGGCCCGGGCATTGAACAGGATCATCAGGATGTTCCCGACCATCCCGATCAGGGTCAGCCCGCCATAGACCATCGCGTAGACGTTGTAGTTGAGCCCGAAATCCGCCACCCAAGTGGAAAACAGAACAGCGGTAATGTCATAGGTCGCCAGCGCCGATGCCCAGATGTACAGCCGCTTGGCGTCACGGTCCGAGAATGGCGGCAGCCTGTACTGGCTGAGATACGGCGACAGCACCATCCGCCACAGGTCGGAAACCGTACGTGAAAGGAAAAACGCCGTGAAAATCGCCGTGACGGTGAACTGGATCGAAATATCTTCGGCCTCGCCGAAGAACAGGTACCCAACGATCAGAGCCATCAGCATTGCGAACACCGTGGCCCCGATACCCATCAAGAACCGGAACACAAGGAACGGCATCTTTTCCCGATACCCTTGCGGGTTTTCCTTGATCCGGGCGACGACCCACCGTCGGGCAAAGCGCTTGCCGTACAGCTCGATCGACAGCCATCGGCCAACCATCAGGAACAGTATGTTCCATCCCAGCACCTCGACATAGGTGAAAATCCGGCCATCAGGACTGGTTTGCTCGAGGATGTAGCGCACCTCGAAGATCGAATAGGGCAACGCCTCAAGGCGGGATCGCACGGCTTCGCTGAACTTGGCAAAGCGCTCCTGCGCCTTCATCAACTGCGAACTTTCCGCCATCGGATCATGAGCGACGTCCTCGGGCTGGCCACCAGCCTGCCCAACCGAGGATACGACCTGCCCGGCGCTGTCGATGACGATCACGCTGGCGCCCGCCTCGGTCGCGGCGCGGATCGCGGCCGCAACATCGTTGTCCTGCGGGGCCTCTGTTTCACCGGACGCCCCGGGATACCCCGGGATCAGCGAGGTCTGCGCCGCCGCACCGGTCGCGAAGGCCAGAGCGATTGTCCACGTCAGGAACAGTACACGGACAAGAAAGTTCGGTTTCATAAGGTCTTGCATCCTGATCTCTTGCTGCACGACAGCCTATAGAACGCACCGGCCTTGATCAAACGATCCACTCGCTGCTTCCCGACATCGTGTAGGACCGTGTTTTTGGCGCAAGCCCAAAGGCAGGATGTTTCCAACCCTATGGAATTCCTATAAGAGCAGGCAGCATCCGGCAAATCCGGGCTTTGCCAACTTCGGGGAATGTTGCAGGCTTCGCGTTATTGGTGACTTGCGCAATGGCTGTTGCCAAATCGCAATGATTGACGCATTTGCGGCTTTGACACAGACCCTTTGGCAGGCGGCGTCAAAAAATATAAGATAACTGGTGCGAAACGCGCGGAAACTGCACCGTAACAAAGATACGAGCGAGGGCATGAGCCTAGGCATCGACGACAAACAGACCGGTCGCGCTCCGCGCATAATGTTCTACAGTCACGATACGTTCGGACTGGGTCATCTCAGACGCTCCCGAGCGCTGGCTGCGGCAATGACGCGGGCGAACCCGCGGGCCTCGGCCCTGATCCTGACTGGCTCGCCCGTTGCCGGGCGCTTCACTTTTCCGCGGCGCGTGGACCATGTGCGCCTGCCGGGCGTGACCAAGCGGGCCGATGGTTCGTATGCCGCGCGCACAATCGGAATGGGGATTGACGAGGTCACTGAGCTGCGTTCGGGACTGATCCAGACCACCATGCGCCAATTCGACCCGGACGTCGTCGTCGTCGACAAGGAGCCGACCGGATTCCGGGGCGAACTGCTGCCCACCCTGGAACAGCTGCATCAATCCGGGCGCGCCAAACTGGTGCTGGGCCTTCGCGACGTTCTGGACGAACCCGAGGTTCTGGCGGCGGAATGGGCCCGAAAGGATGCTGTCGCCGCGACCGAGAAATACTATCACGAAATCTGGGTCTACGGCCTGCGATCTGTTTATGACCCGACAGAAGGATTGCCGCTCAGCCCGTCGGCGCAGGCGCGGATTCACTGGACCGGCTATCTGCGCCGCGATCTCGGCCCTGTCGGCGAACCTCCCGAGCAGCCCTATATCCTTATCACGCCCGGAGGCGGTGGCGACGGGAAGGCAATGGTCAACCTTGTCCTGTCCGCATATGAAAAAGACCCTGATCTGTCCCCCCGAGCCCTGCTTGTCTATGGCCCTTTCCTGTCCGGTGAGTTGCGCGAAGAGTTCGAGACCCGCGTGGCGGCCCTGAACGGTCGTGTGACGGCGGTCGGGTTCGAATCCCAGATCGAAACCCTGTTCGCCGGCGCGGCGGGTGTGGTCTGCATGGGCGGATACAACACGTTCTGCGAGGTGCTCTCCTTTGACAAGCGCGCGGTGATCGTCCCGCGAACCACCCCGCGGCTGGAACAGTGGATCCGCGCCTCGCGCGCCGAGGAACTGGGTCTTGTGCGGATGCTGGACGAGACCCGCGATGGGTTGACGGCCGATGCGATGATCACGGCCATTCGCAACCTGCCGCAGCAGCCCCTTCCCTCGCAGGCGATCCGGGCCGGTTTGCTGGATGGCTTGGACTATGTCTCTGATCGGGTCGAGGCCCTGCTGAGCGTGGAACAGGAACGAGCGACCGGATGACCAAAGCAGAGCCGAGACTGGCGGTGTTGGTCAAAGGTTGGCCGCGCCTGTCCGAGACGTTCATCGCTCAGGAACTGGTTGCTTTGCAGGATGCCGGCCACGCCTTCGACATCTGGTCATTGCGCCACCCAACCGACACCAAACGCCACCCCCTGCACGACCGGCTTCAGGGGCGGGTGCACTATCTTCCCGAATACCTGTACCAGGAACCCCAACGCGTATGGGCGGCGAGACGAACCGCACAGGCGCTTCCGGGTTACGCACAGGCCTACCGGGTGTGGCGACAGGATCTGCGCCGCGATCCCACGCACAACCGGATCCGCCGCTTTGGGCAGGCTTGCGTTCTGGCCGCGGAAATGCCCGGCGGCACGCGCGCGCTGTATGCCCACTTCCTGCATACCCCGTCCTCGGTTGCCCGCTATGCTGCAATCATGCGCGGCCTGCCGTGGAGTTTTTCGGCTCACGCCAAGGATATCTGGACGTCGCCCGAGTGGGAAAAGCGTGAAAAACTTCATGCTGACACCTTCGGAGCGGCGTTCGGCGCAACCTGTACCGAGATCGGCGCGCGGCACTTGCGCGATCTGGCCGATGACCCCGCCCGTGTCGATCTGATCTATCACGGGCTGGACCTGACGCGATTTCCTGAGCCGCCCGTACGAAAACTGCGATCCGTCGATGACCGGTTCCATATGGTGTCCGTCGGACGACTGGTAGAAAAGAAAGGCTTTGATCGCTTGATCCACGCCTTGGCCATACTCCCCCCAGAGATCGACTGGCACTGGACCCACATTGGCGGCGGCACCTTGTCGGACAACCTGCGCGGCCTGGCGGAAAACCTGCGCCTACAGGATCGCATCGCCTGGAAAGGCGCCTGCGATCAACCCGAAGTCATTGCGGCCATGCGCGAGGCGGATCTGTTCGTGCTGCCCAGCCGCATCGCCGCGGACGGGGACCGGGACGGACTGCCCAATGTCCTGATGGAAGCCGCGTCGCAAAAACTGCCGATCCTGTCCACTCCGGTCTCGGCCATTCCCGAATTCATCCAGACCAACGTGCACGGCATCTTGTCCGATGACGAACCCAAGGCGCTTGCAGCCGCCATTTCCACCCTGGCCGCCGACCCGCAGAAAGCGGCGATCATGGCCGATGCGGCTTATGACCGCTTGCTTGCCAATTTTCGCATGGACCCCGGCATTGCGCGTCTGTCCCGCCGCCTGAAAGCCTTGTGCGCGGAGGGTGCCTGATGGTTCGGGTCGCCTTCTATGCGCCGATGAAAGCCCCAGACAGCCCGGTTCCGTCCGGCGACCGCGAAATGGCTCGCAACCTGATGGCTGCAATTGGGGCCGATGGGCATCGTGTTGACCTGGTCTCGCGGCTGCGCATCTATGACAAGACCGGAGACCCGGACCTTCAGAACCGTCTCTACCGCGAAGCCGCGGCCGAGACCACCCGACTGAGCGCAGAACTGCCTGCGGATACAGGCCTCTGGGTGACCTATCACAACTACTACAAAGCTCCGGACCTTTTGGGGCCCGCGGTCTGCCGGGCGCGCGGAATTCCCTATGTTCAGCTTGAGAGCACCCGCGCCATGTCGCGCCTTTCCGGGCCCTGGGCCGGCTTTGCCCAAGCTGCGCACGATGCCTGCGACGCCGCGCAGGTGATTTTCTATCACACAGCGAATGACTTGATCACACTGGAACGCGAGCGGTTCGGTGATCAGTCATTGATTGAACTCCCACCCTTCCTGCCCCGATCGGACCTGCCTCGGTACTCTCGATGCGCGGGGCCGATGCTGACGGTGGGAATGATGCGTTACGGGGACAAGTTGGAGTCCTTCCGCATTCTGGCCGATACGCTGGCATTGCTGAATGGGGATTGGACGCTGAACATCGCCGGCGACGGGCCAGCCCGCCCGGAAGTCGAGGCTTTGATGTCCCCCTTCGGCACACGTGTCCGGTTTCTGGGCCTGCTGAGCCGCGATGACCTTGAAACGATCTACTCCGATGCTGCTCTGTTGGTCTGGCCGGGCGTCAACGAAGCCTACGGGATGACCTATCTCGAGGCGCAGTCCGCGGGCGTCCCCGTTGTCGCCCAGGATCGCCCAGGAGTGCGCGACGTACTGACGCCTGCCAATCATCCTGCCCCTGATTACGGCGCCGCCGCGCTGGCCGATCGAATTGACCGGCTGCTGTCCGATCCCGAACTGCGTCGGAGCGAAGGTCAAAAAGCGCGCGAATACGTGGCCGGCCGTCATTTGATGCCAACCGCAACACGGACGTTCTGGTCGGGTGTTTCTTCGCTGGTAGGGGAGATGTCATGACACGTCTGGCCCTTCTGCGCCACGGTCATACCGCCTGGAACCGCGCAGGGCGCATTCAGGGGCGCAGCGACATCAGCCTCGATGATCAGGCAAAGGCCGAACTGGCCCGATATCGCTTGCCAACTCCTTGGGACCGGGCCGAACTATGGTCCAGCACCCTGACCCGCGCCAGCGAAACTGCGCGGCTGGTCGCCGGGCGCGAACCCGCAACCTCGGCCGCTTTGGTCGAGATGAATTGGGGCGACTGGGAAGGCCAACGCGGGGAAGACCTGATTGCAGATGCCAACACTGGTTACCGGCATATCGAGGATTGGAGCTGGGAATTTCGTCCCCCCAACGGCGAAAGCCCGGCCGACATTCGCCGCCGCCTTGTGCCATGGCTGTCCAGCCTGACCGGTGACAACGTAGCTGTCTGCCATATCGGAATCATGCGGGTCATCTTGGCCCATGCCTGGGGGTGGGAGTTCCAGGGCCCCGCGCCGTTCCGCATCAAACGCAATCGCCTTTACGTGGTCGATTTGGAGCAAATGCGACCGGAGGCAGAGCCCGTCCGGCTTATCCCGCGCGAGGCCAGGTCATGAGGACCATGATCGTCGTCACCCATCTGCTGGGGACCGGACATCTCAGCCGCGCCCTGACCTTGGGTCGGGCTTTTGCGGATGCCGGACACGACGTGACCGTCGCATCCGGCGGGATGCCTGCACCTCAACTGAACACGGATGGAGTTTCCCTGCTGGCGCTGCCACCCCTGCGTTCGGATGGTACCGATTTCACGCGGTTGCTGACGGCCGACGGAGATATTGCAGACGCGGCCTATCTGAACTCCCGCGCTATTGCCCTGACCGAGGCTGTTCGACGGGTAAACCCCGATGTCCTGATAACGGAACTCTATCCCTTCGGGCGCCGAAGCCTGGCCGACGAGTTTCTGGCCCTGCTGTCCACTGTGCGGTCACTGCCGTCCAGTCCCGTTGTTCTGAGTTCGGTCCGGGACATCCTCGCGCCACCGTCGAAACCCGCCAAAGCTGCGCGGACCGAAGAAATCATTGTGCGTTTCTATGACGGTGTACTGGTTCATTCCGACCCCGAAATCACGCCGCTGGATGCCAGCTGGCCGGTTACAGACAATTTGGCCGAACGCCTGTTCTACACGGGCTTTGTTGCCCCGCCTGCGCCGGGCCCTCATGAACAGGGGGAAGGAGCGAACGAAGTCCTGGTCAGCGCTGGCGGCGGATCGGTCGGACAACCGATCTTTCGCGCGGCCATCGAGGCCGCCCAAAAGATGCCCAACAGGCGCTGGCGCCTGCTGGTCGGCGGACAGGATGCCGAAGACCGAATTGCCGAACTGAGGCACATGACAAATGGCGAAAATGTCCTTCTGGAACCCGTACGTCCGGATTTCAGACAGATGCTACCGCTGGCCGCAGCCTCGGTTAGCATGTGCGGGTACAACACCGCCATGGACTTGCTGCAATGCGCGACCCCGGCCGTTCTGATCCCATTTGACGATGGCAAGGAAGTGGAACAGACCCTGAGGGCAAGGAGCCTGGCGCGCCTGCCTGCCGTCGACGTGCTGACCAGCGCGAAGCTGACCGGAGGGACATTGGCCCAAGCAGTCGACCGCGTTCTGCATCAAGGCCCGCGCAAACCGTTGGATGGCGGGTTTGACGGAGCTCGCAAGTCGGTAGAGATTGCCACCTCGCTCTGGGAGGCTCGGCAATGACAACCGATTGGGCACCGCTGCGATCCGAATTGCAGGTGTGGCGAGAGGCTGGGCTTACGCTTCCACTGTGGTGGCGGGACGATGACGCGATCGCGCCCAGCCCGCAATTGGACCGTTTGGTGGGCCTGTCATCCCGAACCGGGCTGCCGGTTCATTTGGCCATCATTCCACGCGATGCCAGTCAGGATCTGGTCGACCAAATTGCCAACCAGACCAGCTTGGTTCCGGTGGTTCACGGCTGGGCGCACCAGAACCACGCGCCTGAAGGCGAAAAGAAGTCCGAGTTCCGCCTGCATCGTCCGCCCGCCTCGATTGTGTCTGATGCACGCAATGGCTTCCTGCGTCTGCAGGAGTCCTTCGGTGATCGTCTGTGCCCGATGTTCGTCCCCCCTTGGAACCGCATCGCGCCCGAAGTGACGGCAGAGCTTGCGGAGATCGGCTATCAGTTCCTGTCCACGGCCACGCCCAGAACGCACGTAGAAGCAGCGCCGGGCCTGACTCAGGTCAATACCCATCTGGATCCGATCGACTGGCGTGGTAAGCGAGGGTTGGCCGATCCGAATGCGTTGATCGCCAAAACCGTCTCGATGCTGCAGGATCGCCGAGAGGGACGTGCCGACCCAACCGAACCTTTTGGCGTGTTGACCCATCATCTTGTCCATGATCAACAGATCTGGGACTTTACCGAGGCGCTTCTGGATTGTCTCATGGCGGGCCCCACACGCGTCTGGTCCGCGGGACCACACTGAATACCCGAGGAGACCTAGATGAGCCGACTGGATTCCATGCTGCGACGCCTGACCGCCCAGCGCGACGGGCTGAACTGGGCTGCGGCGCGGATCAAAGGGCTGAAAGGCGATGTGCTGGACATGGGATTGGGCAACGGCCGCACCTATGACCACCTGCGCGAGATCCTGCCCGATAGGCGCATCTGGGTGATGGACCGGGTTCTGCAATGTCACCCGGACAGCACCCCGCCGGCCGAAGATTTTCTGCAGGGCGAGGCCGAACCGATGCTGAAGAAGCTGGCCGAAAACGGCCCGCGGATCGCATTGGCGCATTATGATTTCGGTCGCGGGATCAAACATGAAGACGTGGCCGAAGCGGCGAGACTCAGCAAGCTGATTGGCTCGGTCATGGTTCCAGGCGGATTGCTGATTTCCGGCCAACCGCTGGAAGGGTTCGAGCAGATCAACGGCCCGGACTCCATCGCGCCTGACCGCTATCTGTTTTACCTCGCCTGATCAGGCCACGCGCTGCCCGCGCGACCAGACGGCAGTCAGGGCCGGGACGTCGCCCCGCATTCGAAAACGGACCAGGTCTGCCCGCAGCCCCGGTTTCAGAGCGCCGCGATCCGCAAGGCCCGCCGCCCGCGCCGGAGCCCGTGTGACAGTGGCGATGCCACGCGCCATGTCATCCCAGATGCGCCCAAGAGTAACGGCTGACAACAGCAAGGCTGACGGCACATAGTCCGACGACAGAATGTCCAAACACCCCAAGTCGGCCAGTTCCCGTGCTGCCACATTCCCAGAATGTGACCCGCCCCGGATCAGGTTTGGCGCGCCCATCATGACCTGAATGTCATGAGCGTGACAGGCCCGTGCGGCCTCGACCGTCGTTGGGAATTCGGCCAGCCGAATGCCATGACGGGCGGATATCGCCACTTGCGCCTCGGTCGTGTCGTCGTGGCTGGCCAGAACCGCTCCGAAGCGGCGCGCGGCGTCCACGGCCTCTTGCTCGTGGCGGTCTCCATTGCGGTCCCTCAGCCTCCGCAACTGGTCGACGTGCCGTGCGAACATGTCGTCATCCATAGCGTACTTGCCCTTGAGATAGGCTTCGAACTTGGACAGGTCCCTAAACTGGCGCTGGCCGGGCGTGTGATCCATCAACGAAACGATGCCCACCCGGTCTTCTGGACCGAATTCCTGCAGTTCCTCGACCAGCGTCTCAGAACAGACTTCGGCGCGCAGATGCAGAAAGTGGCTGATCTTGAGTGCGTCCTGCTCTCGCAACTCCCACAGCTCGCGCGACAGTCCGCGCGCGTATTTCAGATACCGTCCGGCACCGGAGGGAATCGACCCCACCCGCATGGCGTCAAAGACCGTCGTGATCCCGGTGCTGGCCAGTTCCGCGTCATGCGCCAGAATGGCTGCGGCATGGGGCCAGTCCACCTTGGGCCGCGGCTGGATGTGGCGTTCCAGGTTGTCGGTGTGCAACTCGACCAGGCCGGGCGACACATAGTCCCCACCACAGTCAATCGCGCCTTTCGGAACAGCCGCGCCGGTGTCTATGTCAGCGATCGTCTGGCCAAAGATACGGACACACCCCCGGACGGTCTCATCCGGCAGAACAAGCAACGCATTGGCAAGGGTCAGTTCATCTGTCATCGGATTTTCACGTGGTTTGAGGTAAGGAGAGGCCACGCAACAGGAGGCCATTGTGAATTTTGCGCGATACGCGATCTATTTCGTTCCCCCAGCCCAATCCGACTGGAGCAGGTTTGCAACCGCGTGGCTGGGGTGGGACATCGATGCGGGACGGACCGTCGACCATCCGGCCATTGACGGGTTGGACGTCGCCTCGGTAACACAAGTGCCGCGCAAATACGGGCTTCATGCCACGATGAAGCCGCCATTTCGCTTGCGTGAAGATCAGTCGCTGTCCGCTTTGGAGGACACCTGCGCCCGTTTGGCCGGTAAATTCGCCCCCGTTTCGCTGGACGGGCTCGAAGTTGCACGCCTTGGTCGGTTTCTTGCTTTGCGGCCCGTGGGCGACACACGAGACCTGAACGCGCTTGCGGCGGCTTGCGTCCGCGACCTGGACCCTTTTCGTGCCCCGGCCTCGGAAACCGAGATTAACCGGCGCCGAGCGGCCGGGCTGACCATGGAGCAGGACGCCAATCTGACGAACTGGGGCTACCCATACGTTCTGGAGGCTTTCCGCTTTCACATCACCCTGTCCGGTCGCCTGAGCAAGCCGATGCTGGCAAACGTGCAAACCGTGCTGAACCAACGGCTTGTCCCATTGCTGCCAGCCCCTTTTGACATAGGGGACCTGGCCCTTGTGGGCGAGGCTGAGGACGGGCGGTTCCATATGCTTCAACGGTACGCCCTTTCGGGTTGAAGGCCGGACAAGATGGTTTCAACGGTTGCATCCAGTGACCCGGAATTGTCGACCTCGATCACGTGGTTCAGGCCTTCGGGCAGGGCTGCAGTGGCGCGCCCCAAACGCCGGGCTTGATCAGCCGCGCTTTCCCGGCCGCGCACTGCCAGACGTTGTGCCAGAACCTTTGGTTCGGCCGTCAGGGATATCACGATCAGCTCTCGAAATTCCTTCTGCGCCTCGGGCAACACAGCCCTTGAGAGGTTGACCAGAACTGCATCGGCCCTTCGGCGTTGGTCCGTGATCGCAACGGGTATGCCGTAGTGCAGCCCGTGCGCGGCCCAGCACAGAACAAAGCTGCCCTTTTGGACCATTGTTTGAAACGCCCGGTCGGACACGCGGTCAAAATCCTCACCGCCTTCGCCATGGGGACGGGTGATGACTCTACGCACCCTTTCGAAGTTCGACGCGCGCGCCAGCAGTGCTTGGATCACGCTGTCTTTTCCAACACCCGAAGGCCCGACAACTGCAATGACCGGGGCCATCTTCATGCCGCCGCCCCCGGCGCAAACTGCGTGACATCGACCACGCGGCTGCAGACCCGGTCACGGGCCTCTTGGTCGTGGAATATCCCAATGATCGCCGCGCCGCGGGCCTTTGCCTCTTGGATCAGGGACAGCACGGTTTCGCGGTTTCGTGCGTCAAGGCTGGCCGTGGGTTCATCCAGCAACAGAGCCGGATAGTCATGCGCAAAACCACGCGCGATATTCACCCGTTGCTGTTCACCGCCCGAAAATGTCGTGGGACTGAGGCGCCAAAGCGGTTCCGGAATATTCAGGCGCTGAAGGAGGCCCGCTGCCTTGTCCAGTGCGGTCTGCCGCTCGCACCCCTGAACCAGAAGCGGTTCGGCCACGACCTCCAGCGTCGGCACACGCGGCACAACACGCAGAAACTGACTGACATAGCCCAGAGTTTCGCGGCGCAGCTGCAGGATCTCGCGCGGTTGGGCCCGGGCGACGTCCAGGCCACCCACCCGCACCTGCCCCGAGGCCGCCAGGTAATTGCCGTAGATCACCCGCATCAGTGTGGACTTCCCGGCCCCGCTGGCCCCGGTCAGGGCCATGCATTCTCCGGCCCCGACCTGCAGCGACGCGCCCGCCATCACCGGGATCACGGCGCCGCCCTGATTGTGCAGGGTAAAGCTCTTGCTCACGTCGATCAGTTCAATCATCGGATTTCATCTTTTCTGTAGCATTCAAACCTGCAGGACGCTGGACACAAGCAGTTGCGTATAGGCATGCTGCGGGTCGTCCAGCACCTGATCGGTCAGCCCCGCCTCGACCACATCGCCATCCTTCATCACCATCAACCGGTCCGCCAGCAGCCGCACCACGGCCAGATCATGGGTGACGATGATGGCGCTCAGACCCATCTCGCGCACCAGACCGCGCAGCAGATCCAGCAGCCGCGCCTGTACCGAGACGTCCAGCCCGCCGGTCGGTTCATCCATGAAGACCAGCCGCGGACCGGTCACCAGGTTGCGCGCGATCTGCAACCGTTGCTGCATGCCGCCCGAAAACGCGCTGGGGCGGTCGTCCACGCGGCTTTCCGCTATCTCGACCCGGCCCAGCCAATCCAGGGCCTGCCCGCGGATCTGGCCATAGTGCCGGCTCCCCACGGCCATCAGCCGCTCGCCTATATTGCCGCCGGCGCTGACCGACATGCGCAGCCCTTCGCGGGCATGTTGATGCACAAAGGCCCAGTCGGTGCGCCCCAGCATCCGGCGGGCAGGTTCCGACATCGTGACCGTGTCCACCGGCCCGTCGGCGCGGGTATCAAAGATCACCTGCCCGGCATCCGGCTTAAGATGCCCAGCCAGACAGTTCAGCAGGGTCGACTTGCCCGACCCGCTTTCGCCGACGATCCCCATCACCTCGCCGGGGTAGAGGTCGAAACTGACATCCCGGCAGCCGATCCGCGCGCCATAGCGCTTCTCGATGCCTTTGACCTGCAAGAGCGGGGTCATGCCGCATCCTCCTGCGCCAAACTGCCTTGGTGTCCGGCCTCGCGGCGGGACCGACAGTAATCGGTGTCCGAACACACGAACATCCGGTTGCCTGCATCGTCCGTGATCACCTCGTCCAGGTAACTGTCTTCGGCCCCGCACAGATCGCAGGCATGATCGGCCTTGCTGGCCTCGAACGGGTAGTCCTCGAAATCGAGGCTGACGACCCGCGTGTGCGGCGGCAGTGCATAGATCCGCTGCTCGCGCCCCGCCCCGAACAGCTGGATCGCGTCCATTTCCAGTTTCGGATTGTCGAATTTCGGGATCGGAGACGGGTCCATCACATAGCGGTCGGCCACCCGGACCGGATAGGCATAAGCCGTGGAAATCGCGCCGTGCTGGCTGATGTCTTCGTAGAGTTTCACATGCATCAACCCGTATTCCTGCAGGCTGTGCATTTTGCGTGTCTCTGTCTCGCGCGGTTCCAGAAACCGCAGCGGTTCGGGGATCGGAACCTGATAGACTAGGATCTGATCGGCGCGCAGCCGGGCCTCGGGGATGCGGTGGCGGGTCTGAATGATGGTGGCCTTCTCGGTCTCTTCGGTCGTGGCCACGCCCGCCGTCTTTTCAAAGAACTTTCGGATCGACACGGCATTGGTCGTGTCATCGGCGCCCTGATCGATCACCTTGAACACATCATCCGGGGTCAGCGTTGCGGCCGAGACCTGAACCCCGCCCGTGCCCCAGCCATAGGGCATGGGCATCTCGCGGCTGGCAAACGGCACCTGATAGCCGGGCACCGCTAAACCCTTGAGAATGGCCCGACGGATCATCCGCTTGGTTTGTTCGTCCAAATATGCGAAGTTATACTCATTCATTTGATGTATCACTTTCGTTTTTTGGTGTTGTTGTGGACGGTTATCTGGTTACCTCGACCTTCGCGGTCGTCATGCTCTACTTTCTCTGGCGCAGGATACATTCCCGGCGACGGCGCCGGGCCATGCGACGCGACCAACATGGCGAATGGGCCGCGATCGGCGCGGACGCGCCACGCCGGGCTGCGGCTGGCAGGGCATCTCGGCCGGCGGACAGGATGCAGGAAGGGCACTGAAGTCATTCGGCGGCCTCGCGCGGTTCCAAGCGTCCTTCGGCCTCGCGGCGCAATTTGCGCACCAGTTCCAGTTCGGACTGGAAATCGACGTAATGCGGCAGCTTTATATGCTCCAGAAAGCCGGTCGCCTGAATGTTGTCGGCATGGCTGAGGACGAATTCCTGATCCTGCGCCGGAGCTCCCAGATCGTCTTCGCCCAATTCCTCCCAGCGCAAGGCGCGGTCCACCAGCGCCATCGCGATGGCTTTGCGCTCGGACTGACCGAAGACCAGCCCATAGCCGCGTGTGAACTGCGGAGGCTCGGTTTTTGATCCCTTGAACTGGTTCACCGTTTCGCATTCAGTCAGGGCGATCTCTCCGATCTCGATCGCGAAACCCAGTTCGGGGATTTCCATCTCGACCGCGACGGTGCCGATGCGCAGCTCACCCACGAAAGCGTGGTTGCGGGCATAGCCGCGCTGGGTCGAATAGGCCATGCCCAGCACGAACCCCTCGTCCCCGCGCGTCAGCGCTTGCAGGCGCAGGGGGCGGTCGGCCGGAAACTCCATCGGTTCGCGCGTCAGGTCGCCCGGCGGCTCATCGCTGGCGGGTTCATCCTGAATCAGGCCTTCGTCCTTGAGGAATTCGGTGATGTGTGGGGTCGGCTCATGGCGGGGCGCGGCGGTGGGGGCCGCGGGCACCGCGCCATCGGCGGCCAGCTTGAAATCCAGCAGACGGTGCGTGTAGTCGAAGGTCGGGCCCAGAACCTGCCCGCCCGGTGCATCCTTGAACGTGGCCGAGATCCGGCGGTCGCAGGCCATGCCGCCTGTATCGACCGGGGTCGAGTAACCGAAACGCGGCAAGGTGGTACGGTAGGCGCGGATCAGGAAGATCGCCTCGATCAGATCACCGCGTGCCTGCTTGATCGCAAGTGCGGCCAGATCGGGATCGTACAGAGAGCCCTCGGCCATCACGCGGTTCACCGCAAGGCTGAGCTGTTCGCGGATCTGCGCCAAGGAGAATTCAGCCACGCCGGGATCGCCCCGGCGTTCCTCGGCCAGCCAGGCATGGGCGTTTTCAATCGCCTTTTCGCCCCCTTTGACGGCTACGTACATGGCCTAACCCTCGGGCTGGAGGCGGGTGCTGCGCGGCAGGGCCGCGACCGTATCCCCGCAGGTGAAGAAGAAATCGCACCCCAACGGATACAGGTCCGAATTGGCCTGCAGAGCCGCAACATCGGGCACGGAAAGGCGTGCAGTGTCGCGAATGCCCGGCCCTCGCAGGACGGCACCGGAAAGGTCCAACGCGTCGCACTCCACGATCAGGGTGGCGGATCGGTCCGGGTATTCCGGCGTTCCGATCCGATATTGGTCCAGCGGCACAAGATCCTGCCAGCAGCCGACGGCGAAATCCGCCCGCGCGGCGGGCACGAGGGGCGCACCGGTGTGGAAAGTCAGCCACTGGCGAATGGCCGAACTATCGGCCCCGCCCGCCAAACAAACGCCCGTGTCCGGGTCGCACAGCGTCAGCAGCAGCGTTCCCGCGGCGACCGACAGGCCCTCGGGCGGGGTCGCGCCGACCAGCTGCCGAAACTCGCCCGGCCGCGCCATCACGGTCATGGCCGCACGAAAGGCGTGCGCCGCCTGAACCGGAGCATCGGTGAAACCGCCTGAAAAACGGGTCTGTGGGGTCATTGATCCTCTCCGCGAACCATCGTGAAAAACTCGACCTTGGTGGCCGCGGCCTTGGCGGCACGGGCCGATCTGGCCGCCTGAACCTGACGGGTCAGCGGCTCGAGGATTTTCGCCCGCACCGCGTCGGCGTGCCCGGTCTGCATCAGCGCGTCGATCAGAGCGGCGGTTTCGGCATGGGTCTTGTCGCGCCCCTGCACATATCCATGCCCCTCGGTCCCGTCGGCCAACACCAGAGCGCAGCGCGTGACCGTCATCTCACCTAGGTTGAAGGGCGCGCCCGTTCCGCCTGCCCGCCCCCGCACCATGACGCCGCCGATCTCGGGCGCACGCAACCACTGGAATTCGGGACGTGCGCCATAGTCGGCCCACAAGGCCGCCAGCGCCTCGGCCGGCGCACGTGCCAGAAGGCCCAGCCAGGCCCGTCGATCACGTGTCGCGATTTTTGTCTGTTCCGCCATCAAAGCCTCTTGGCCAAGTTGTCTACAACTACTATACAACTAGACAAATCATATCTGGGCAGCCGGTGACTCGCAACGAATATGCTGTGAAGTTTTGATGACATGAGCCAAACACCGATCTGGAAGACCATCGCGCTGGCGCTGACCGCCGACATTGCCGAGGGGCGCTTTGCCACCGGCGACCGCCTGCCGACCGAGGCGCAGCTGGCCGCGACCCACGGCGTGAACCGCCACACGGTGCGCAGGGCCCTAGCCGAACTGGCCCGGCAGGGGCTGGTGCATCCGCGCCGCGGGGCCGGCGTGTTCGTTTCGGCAGCAGCGACCGACTACCCGATCGGCAAACGGGTCCGGTACCACCAGAACATCTCGGCCAGCGGCAAGATCCCGGGCAAGCGTGTGCTGTCGCTGATCACCCGTGCCGCCGACAAGACCGAGGCCGAGGCGCTGGCCCTGGCCCCCGGCGACCCGGTGCATGTCTATGACGGGTTGTCGCTGGCCGATGGCCAACCGATCGCGGTGTTCCAAAGCGTCTTTCCCGCCGCGCGCCTGCCCGACCTGCCCGAAGCGCTGGCCCAGAACGGCTCGGTCACGCGGGCGCTGCGGCACTGTGGCGTGGCGGATTATACCCGCATCTCGACGCGCCTGACCGCCCGCGCGGCTGATGCGATTCAGGCCCGGCACCTGCACCTGATCGAGGGCGCGCCGGTTCTGCATTCGGTCGGCATCAATGCCGATCCGCAGGGGCATCCGGTTGAATACGGCAAGACCGTCTTTGCGGGCGAGCGGGTCACTCTGACGCTGGATGACGATCACGGGTGATGCCGGTCAATCCTCGTATTTCTCCAAAAACGCCTCGGCGGGCAACGCGCGGAAATCCGGCAGCGCCGCGCGCAGTCGGGCATTGTCCCAATCCCACCAGGCCAGAGCCATCATACGCTCGGCCACGTGTTCGGGGAACCGGCGTCGGATGGGGTGGGCAGTGACGCCGCCGACGATGGTATAAGGTGGCACGTCCTTGGTCACGATCGCCCCGGAGGCGACGATTGCCCCGTGCCCGATCGTCACCTCGGGCTTGATGATGGCCGCGTGGCCGATCCAGGTGTCATGCCCGATTTGCGCCAACCGCCCGGCGCGCCGGGCGAACCAGTCCGCGTCGTCCTCGGCATCGTCCCAATAGTCGGCCGAGCGGTAGTGGAAGTGATGCAGCGACGCTTTCTCGATCGGATGGTCGGTGGCGCCGATCCGGGTGAAACTGGCGATATTGGCGAATTTCCCGATCCGTGCATTGGCGATGTCGCAGGTGCGGTCGCAATAGGTATAATCCCCAAACACCGAATTCGTCACCCGCGTTCCGGCACCGATTTCGACAAAGGCGCCAAAGCTGCTGCCGGTTATCTGGCAATCCGGGTGGATGAAAGGCTGGTCCGGTCGCAAGCGCGCCATGGTCTGCAAGTCCTCGTATACGGTTCAAGGCAACATCAGGGGCTTGGCCTGCGGATCGCGCTGTTTGCGCGACTTGGGCGGCCCGCCCTGGATCAGCCGCCTGCGCAGCCAGCCCGAAAACCAGTCCATCAGCATGACCATCAGGATGATCAGCACGATGTAATAGGCGACTTCCTCCCAGTCTTTCTGGGTGATGATCGCCTGTGTCAGCAACAGACCGATCCCGCCCCCGGTTATCGCCCCGATCACGGTTGCGCTGCGGGTGTTGGATTCCAGGAAGTACAGGAGCTGACTGAGCAGAACCGGCGTGATCTGCGGGATCACACCGAAACGATATTTCTGCGGCGCATTGGCCCCGGTGGACTGCACGCCCTCGATCTGCTTCTGATCAACATTTTCCAGCGCCTCGGAGAAGATCTTGCCGAAGGTGCCGGTATCAGTGACCAGGATGGCCAGCGCCCCTGTTAGCGGCCCTGGCCCGAAGGCGCGTGCCAGAACCACCGTCCAGATCAACGCATCAACACCGCGCACGAAGTCAAAGATACGACGAGTGGCAAATCGGACCGTTCTAAACGGATTGAAATTTCGTGTCGCCAGAAATGCGAGGGGCAAAGCGATCATCCCTGCCCCCAATGTACCCAGAAAAGCCATCAGAAGCGTTTCAAAGATCGCCCACGCAACATCCTGATGGCGCCACATCTTGTTGGTCCAGAAATCGTCAAAGATTTCTGCGGCCTCGCCCGAAGCGGCACGCCCCATCAACTGGCTGAAAGACTGACCGTGATAGGGGCTGTCCAAAGTGAACCAGAACAGTTCCCAACCGTTGAAATACCGGAACACCTCGGCCCGGTTGCGTGTCACGGTCAGCCGACCCGCCGGCGTGGTGATCGCCAGGCGATTCTTTGACATGTTGATCCAGTCCGGCACCTCGGCAGTCGGTAAGTCGGCCTGCACTCCGGCAGACCGGCTGGGCGTTGCGCGCACGGTTCCATAACCCGGGATGTCATATTCCACGGTTTCAGGTCCAAAACGAACGATGTGGCTATCTTGCAGGTCAATCACGGTGGTTTCGCCCAAAGCGACCCATTCCGGCGCAGTGCCATCCGGGTAAGCGCCCTTGCGCTCTCCCTCGATCGCAACGGACACTTCTCCGTTTCGATTGTCCCGCGTCACATGTGTCTTGTAGCTGTAGCTGTCGGATACAAGCGTCTTGCCGTTTTCCCAGTTGGCCCGCTCGGCCAAGCCGGGCACGTCAAAGGCAAAGAAAACATAGATCAGGTATAGAATGACCAGCCCCGGCAACCCGAAACTCAGCGCCCGTTTGCGCCGAAAGATGTGGTCGGTTCTGGCTTTCAAGTCGTTGATCGGCAGATCAGTGGCAAAGGTGCTCATGCTGCGGCTCCTTTGGCGGAACCGTGTGTCAGACGGTCACGCAAAACGCCGGACAGCTGATCCACGGCCACGATGGTGACGAACAGAAGCAGAAAGATGGCCGCCGCCTCGTCGTAACGCCCCTGCCCCCAGGACATGGCGTTGCGCAACTCGTACCCCAAGCCGCCTGCCCCCACGAAACCAAGAATGGCCGAGGCGCGGATGTTGATCTCGAACCGCAGAAGAGCGTAGCTGACATAGTTTGGCCCGACCTGCGGGATCACGCCCAAATACATCCGCTGCGACCAGTTGGCGCCAACCGACTGCAGCCCCTCCACCGGTTTCAGAGAGGCGTTTTCATTCACTTCGGAAAACAACTTGCCCAGAGCACCGGCAGTGTGAATGGCGATGGCAATCATTGCAGGTACAGGCCCGCCGCCAAGAACAAAGATCAGAACCAGAGCGATGACAATTTCCGGAACGGCCCGGAAAATATCAGATATACGCCGAAAAACGGGGATCAACGACGGCCACAGCGCCATGCCGCGGGTAGACATCAGCGCCAGAAAGGTGCCGCCCAGAGTGCCCACCAGCGTGGCCGCGGCGGCGATATTCAGTGTTTCGATCAGCGCGGGGAAGAACTCGACCAAATTCGCGGGCAATTCCCCGATCTTCTCCCAGGCCTCAGTCAGAACCTCGGCAGGGTAATCGAAAATGCGGATCCACCCATCGGCAAAACTACCGGCGTTTCGCATGTCGGCGGTTCGGAAACCGGCCACCATAAGTGCCACGAACAGGATCAGAAGTATCCCACCGTAAACCCGTTTGCGACGGGTCATGCTGGTGTAATCCTCCCGGATCCGGTCGAGGCCGGCGGATCCCGCGGTCAGGTCGGTCATGAAAGGCTCCGATGGGGACAGTGGGGTCCGGTTTGCGGCCGGACCCCGAACAGAAGTTGCACAGGCTTAGTTCGACTTCAGCTTGCGGGCTTCAATGATGATTTCGTAGGCCTCGTGGGTGATCGGCTCGAACGCTTTGGCTTCACCTGCGGCCACGCCATAGAAGCACTCACGGTCTTTGTCGGCCAGCCCGGCCATCAGGGCCGTCATCTTCTCTTTGACATCCGCCGGCAATGCCTTGCGCAGAACCACTGGACCCTCGGGGATCGGCTTCGATTTCCAGATTTCGACCATGTCGTTCATGTCAACCAGTCCGGCATCCACGGCGCGGCGCAGCGCACCCGAATTGTAGCCGTCTTCCCAGTTGCCCAGACCGTCGGCCCAAGTCACGCCACCATCCACGTCACCGTTGTTCACGGCGACGATCGTCTGCTCGTGACCACCGGTGAACTTCACCTCACCGAAGTAGTCACCCGACTCCATCGTCGCACCCGTTGCCTGAGGGATTTCGATCGAGGGGATCAGGTAGCCCGAGGTCGAGTTCGGATCACCAAAGCCAAACACCTTGCCTTTCATGTCATCAAGCGAGGTGATGCCGCTATCCTTGCGGGCGAACCCGACCGAGTAGTAGCCATACCCACCATCCACGTTCACCTTGACCAGAACCGGTTCGACCGCCTCGGGGTCGCTCAGATAGGTCTTGGCATAGGCGGAGGCGCCCAGCCAGGCCATGTCGATCGTGCCGCCCAGCAGGCCCTGGATCACGCCGTTGTAATCGGCCGGGGCGAACAGCTTGGTTTCGACACCCAGCGCGTCCTCGGTGTACTCACGCAGACATTCGTTGTTGTTCAGCCGGTCCTGCGCGTTTTCTCCGCCCAGGATACCGATACGGAATTCGCTGATCTCCTCGGCCATGGCGGGCGCGCTCAGGGCGGTGGTCGCGACCAGGGCGGCAACTAGTTTCTTCATCTGTCTCTCTCCAGGTTGATTGGCCCACCCCATTCATCGGGCCGGGCGATAAATGAGGTGGTTTGGGCTCAGATCGTGGCCTCGGCTTCCATCAGAGCCTTCCGGGTGGCATCCAGTGTTTCGATCTCGGTCGAGGTCGCGGCCTCGGAGAAGCTGGCATCAGCGCCGTAGATCTCGCGGGCGACGCCGGTGGTCAGCTGCTCGGGCAGGCCGTCGAACACGATGCGCCCGTCGCGCATGCCGACCACGCGGTCGCAATAGCGGCGCGCGGTGTCCAACGTGTGCAGATTGGCGATCACGGTACGGCCGTCCTCTTCGTGGATGCGGCGCAGGGCCTGCATCACGACCTGCGCATTCATCGGATCCAGCGAGGCGATGGGTTCATCGGCCAGGATGATCTTGGGATCCTGCATCAGGGCGCGCGCGATAGCGACACGCTGCTGCTGTCCGCCGGAAAGCGCCTCGGCCCGTTTAGGGGCATGTTCGGCGATGCCAAGTCGGTCAAGAATGTCGATGGCGCGATGGATGTCTTCCATCGGGAACAGATTGAACATGGTCGCCAGCGTCGAGTACCGGTTCAGCGTTCCGTGCAACACATTCGAGACCACATCCATGCGGGGCACAAGGTTGAATTGCTGGAAGATCATCGCGCAGTCGGCCTGCCACGCACGTTTTTCGCGGCCTTTCAACGTGGTCACGTCGCGCCCGTGAAACAGGATCTGCCCGGCGCTGGCATCGGTCAGGCGGTTGATCATACGCAGCAGGGTGGACTTGCCCGCGCCCGACCGCCCGATGATCCCGATCATGCATGGCTTGTCGACGTCCAGCGTTGCGGTGTCGACGGCAGTATTGTCGCCGAAGCGCTTGGTCAGTTTGTCAATGCGCAGCACGTGCCACCCCCAGTTCATGATGGAGGTCGTCTACAGCTGGTACTAAACGGTGATGTGTCGATCCGGTGAAGCTTTTGTAACGGGCTGAAAGCCGATGGCCTATGCAAGGGCTGGGCATTGCCGCTCGTCCCGTCTATACGCGGGCTCAACACCTGAACCATCAGATCTGTCACATGAGGCCGCAATGAGCTTTGACCGCAAGATCAAGATCGCACCGTCGATCCTGTCCGCCGATTTCGCCAATTTCGGACAGGAGATCCAAGCCATCGAGGCCCAGGGCGCCGACTGGGTCCATGTTGACGTGATGGACGGGCATTTCGTGCCAAACCTCACCTTCGGCCCACCGGCGGTCAAAGCGTTCCGCCCGCATGTCAAGACGGTGATGGACGTGCACCTGATGATCACGCCAGTCGATCCCTACATCCAGGCCTATGCCGATGCCGGCGCGGACTATCTGACGGCCCATATCGAGGCCGGTCCCCACACGCACCGCACGTTGCAGGCCATCCGTGCGGCGGGCATGAAGGCCGGCGTGGCGCTGAACCCGGGCACTCCGGCCGACGCGGTCGAGCACCTGCTGGATCTGGCCGATCTGGTCTGCGTGATGACGGTGAACCCCGGCTTTGGCGGGCAGAAATTCATCGACATGACCGCGAAGGTGCGCCGCCTGCGAGAGATGATCGGCGACCGCCCGGTGCATATCGAAATCGACGGCGGAGTCGATCCCTCGACCGCCCCGCTGGTCGCAGCGGCTGGTGCCGACGTTCTTGTTGCCGGTTCCGCGGTCTTCAAGGGCGGGTCGGTTTCGAACCCGGACGTCTATGGCCAGAACATCCGTGCCATTCGCGCCGCCGCCGAAGGCCACGCGGCCTGACGGCGGCTCCCGCCCTTCGTCGACGTTTTTGGCAAAACGCCTCCTCCTTTTGGGCCCGGCATCGCGCATGGCGCGATGCCGGGCCCAAGGCCGCAAGCGGGATCGGCGCAGCCGAAGTCGCGCGGGCGCGGGAGCGTTTTGCCGACCCTGCCCCTAGGCCAGTTGATCCGCGAAATGCCTCAGCAGCTTGTGTTTTAGGATCTTGCCCGTGGGCGCGGCTGGCAGTGACGTGGCCAGCACGATCCGGCTGGGCCGCTTGTAGCCCGCAAGACGCTCGGCCACGAACTTCGCCAACTCTGCCTCGGACACAGCGCCGATTTCAGGCACCTGAACAAAGGCCAGCACCTGTTCGTCGCCGCCCAACCGATGCCCGATCACCGCAGACTGGATCACCTGCGGATGGTCGTTCAGCGCGGTCTCGACTTCGGGCGGATAGACGTTGAAGCCGCCGTGAATGATCAGTTCCTTGGCGCGGCCGACGACGTGCAGATTGCCCTGCGCGTCGAGGCGGCCGAGGTCACCCGTGCGCAACCATCCCCGGACCAGAACCCGGCCCGTTTCCTCGCCGTTGCGATAGTACCCCTTCATCACATGCGGGCCGCGCGTCAGGATCTCGCCCACGCCATCTCCGCCGCCGGGTATGCTTTCGTCAATGTGCAGTTCGACCCCCGGCAAGGGCGGGCCGACCGAGATATCCGGATCCCCGATCCGGTTGTGCGAGGCGCAGATCCCCGCCGTGCTTTCGGTCATGCCATAGCCATTCTGCAGTGCGACGCCATAGAACGCCTCGGCCTTGCGTTTCCACGCCGGATCCAGCGGGGCAGCCCCGGACGAGGTGTAGCGCAGGGCGTCCGACGGCAGCCGCTCCAACCCCTGTTCCTTAGCATATTGCATCAGCAGCGCATGCATCTGCGGCACACCCGAAAACACCGTGACACCCGAGTTCAACGCGGCAAAGGCGCGGTCCGCCGCGAACCGGGCATCCAGCTGGACGAAGGCCCCGGCCAGCGCCGACCCGGTGACGATCGAGGCCAGCCCGAAGATGTGCGAAATCGGTAGCACGCCATAGACCACGTCATCCTGCGTCAGCCCCCGGAAATTCGCCGAGGTCAGCCCGCCGAACCGCAGGTTTTCGTGGGTCAGCATCACACCCTTGGGCGTTCCGGTCGTGCCGGTGGTGAACAACATCGCCGCGACATCCGTCAGATCGGGGTCGGGCGCGCTCGGGTTCGGCGCGGCCAGGTGCATCTGCCCGAAGCCCCCGGAAACAGGCTGGGCCCCGGCCATTCGCGCATGGTCGCACGCCTCCGGCGACTCCTCGGACGTGAACAGGATCACCGCCGGGGTGACGTGATCCACGATGCGCGCCAACTCGGCCGCGGTCTGACGGGCGTTCACCGGTACCACGCAGGCCCCGATCCGGGAACAGGCAAACAGCGCGGCCACTGCCGCACAGCAATTCTCGAGCACCAGCATGACCCGATCGCAGGGGCGCACCCCCGAGGCCAGCAGGATGCCTGACAGATCGGAAATCGCGCGGTCGAGGTCAGCAAAGCTCCAATTGGCGCCGAACCCGTCGGCGAAGGCGCGGGCCTGCGGGCGGGTCCGGATCTGGGCATCCGGATAGTCGTGCCATTTGTTCATGTCCCTTCGCCCTCCCCTGCGCCGGAACCGGTTTTTCGCTCAGCGTTTCGTGGTGCGCTTGAACACCCCCGCCGCCGTCGCGATCAGGGTTCCGTCGTCGCTGTGCAACTCTCCGGTCACATAGGCCAGCGTGCGCCCGCCCCCCGTTGCGCGCCCCGTGGCCGTCACGCGCCCCTGACGCACCGCCGCCACATAGCTTGTGTTCAGTGACAGGGTCAGAACCAGCGGATGTTCGTCCCGGTCGAACCAGGCCGAGGCGGTGTTGCCGCAAGCCACGTCCAGCAGCATGGCGATGATGCCGCCATGCAGGATGCCCTGGCTGTTCAGGTGATCCGCCCGGATGGTCAAATGACACCGGGCACGGCCGTCGGGGTCGGACAGATCCACCTCGAACCCGATCGCGTTCTGACAGCCCGACCGCCGGACCTTTGGGTCGTCTTCAGGCCGCGCCGAGTGCAATGAACCGCTCCAAATGATAATCCGCGTCGCCGAACCTGTGATCCGACATGACGATCCGCTTGGCAATATGCGCCAGCTCATATTCCTGCGTCATGGCGATGCCGCCATGCATCTGGATCGTTTCCTCGGCCACCAACCGGCCCACCCGCGACACCAGGTTGCGGGCCGCGGCGATCTGCCGGTCGCGATCGGGCGCTTCAAGGTGACCGGCCGCGTTGATCACCGCCGAGCGCGCCTGCTCCAGCTCGATCAGCATATCCGCGAACCGGTGCTGCAGCGCCTGAAAGGTCCCGATCGGACGGCCGAACTGCTTGCGCGTCATCAGGTATTGCCGGGTCAGTTCCACCGCGCTTTCCATCGCGCCCAGCACCTCGGCGACCAGCGCGACATTGGCTGCGGCCACAACGTTCATCAGCGGCTCGAACCCCTGCCCCGCGGCACCCAGACGCGCGGTTTCCGGCAGGCGCACTTCGTCCAGAGTGACCTCGGCCGCGCGGCCGCCGGCCAACATCGGATACCCGCGCAAGCCCAGACCCGGCGTATCAGCAGGCACCAAGAACAGGGATATGCCGTCCAGATCGAACGGCCCGCCCGTTTCGCGCGCGGATACGATCAGCTGCCCGGCGGCCTCGGCATTCACGACCACGGCCTTGCGTCCGTTCAGGATCAAGTCCGTGCCGTCGGTCCGCACGGTGGTCTCGACCCGGCTCAGGTCATACCGGCTGGCAGGCTCACCATGCGCCAGCGCGAGATGCAGCTTGCCCGAGACCACCTGATCCAGCAGCGCCCGCTGATCGGGGCTGCCCACCTGCGCGATCAGCCGACCGCCCAGAATGCAGCTGTCCAGAACCGGCTCGACCACCCCGGCCCGGCCCAGTTCCTCGAACACGGTGGCGATGTCAAAGCCCGCCCCGCCGAACCCGCCATCCGCTTCGTCGAACAGCGCGCCCAGAACGCCCAGATCGGCCAGTTCGCGCCAGATGTCGGCGCTGAACCCCGCCGCGCTGTCCAGAATGTCGTTGCGCACCGGAGTCGTATATCGGTCGGCCAGATAGCGCCGCAGCGTGTCCTGCAGCATCTGCCGTTCTTCGGTCAGGTTGAAATCCATCTCAGCCCCCCATCTTGACCTTGGCGATGATCCCGCGCTGAATCTCGTTCGACCCGCCGAAGATCGACAGTTTCCGGTTGTTGAAGTACTGGGCTGCGACCGGCGCGGCATAGTCCGGCCCGATCGGGTCGTTGTCGCCCGCCACCGCCTCGGAGGCGAAAGGCATCGCATAAGGCCCCACCGCGCGGCGAGCCAGGTCGTTGATCTCCTGCCGGATGATCGTACCCTTGACCTTCAGCATCGAGCTTTCGACCCCCGGTGCCTGTCCGGCCGCAGCCTTGCTGATGATGCGCATGTTGGTGGTGGCCATGGCCATCAGGTCGATCTCGACCCGCGCCAGCCGGGCAGCGAAATGCGGGTTCTCGATCAGGGGGCGACCATTCGCGGTTTCGATCCGGGCAATCCGTTTGACCATGTCCAGCCCCGCCTGGCTGAAGCCGACACCGGCGATGTTGGTGCGTTCATGCGTCAGCAGATACTTGGCATAGGTCCAGCCCTTGTTCTCCTCGCCCACCAGGTTTTCGACCGGGACACGCACATCGTCAAAGAACACCTCGTTGACCTCGGGCGTTCCGTCCAGCAGGACGATGGGGCGCACCTCGACCCCCGGCGTGTTCATGTCGATCAGCAGGAACGAGATCCCCTCCTGCGCCTTGGCCTCGGGGTCGGTGCGCACCAGGCAGAAGATCCAGTTGGCGTATTGCGCCAACGTGGTCCAGGTCTTCTGGCCATTGACGAAATAGTGGTCGCCGTCGCGCACCGCGCGGGTCTTCAGCGAGGCCAGGTCCGACCCGGCACCCGGCTCGGAATAGCCCTGGCACCACCAGTGTTCACCATTCAGGATGCGCGGCAGGAAATACTCCTGCTGCGCCTTCGAGCCGAATTTTTGCAGCACCGGGCCCAGCATCGACAGGCCAAACGGCACGATACGCGGCGCATAGGCGGCGGCGCATTCCTCTTCGAATATATGGCGCTGAACCGCGTTCCACTCGGCGCCGCCAAACTCCTTCGGCCAGTTGAAATTCAACCAGCCGCGCTCGTTCAGCGTGGCGTGCCACCACTGGTACCCTTCCTTGCCGAAGTTCCGGCCAGCCCGGATCTTGTCCGAGATCTCCTTGGGCAGTTTCTCGGCCAGAAAACCGCGAACCTCGTCGCGAAAGGCCTTCTCCTCGTCCGTATAACTCAAGTCCACAGCCGCCCTCCTCCTCGACGCGATCGGAACCTTGCCTGCTCGGCCCCGCGGGCCGGGCTGCGCCGGGCCGGCCCTCGATGGGCTAGCCCGGTGCCCCATTCTTCAATAGATTTCGAACAGACCGGCCGCGCCCATGCCGCCACCGATGCACATGGTCACGATACCCAGCTTTGCCCCGCGCCGCCGCCCTTCGCGCAGCAGATGGCCGACCATCCGCGCGCCGGTCATGCCGAACGGATGCCCGATGGCAATCGAGCCGCCGTTCACGTTGCATTTCTCGTCATCGATTCCCAGACGGTTGCGGCAGTACAGCGCTTGCGAGGCAAAGGCTTCGTTCAGCTCCCACAGGTCGATGTCCTCGACGCTCAGACCATGCCGTTCCAGCAGGCGCGGCACCGCAAAGACCGGGCCGATGCCCATCTCGTCGGGCTCGCACCCCGCCACGCAGAACCCCTTGAACGCGCCCATGGGCTCCAGACCCCGACGCTCGGCCTCGGCGCTGTCCATTACGATCACCGCGGCTGCGCCGTCCGACAGCTGGCTGGCATTGCCGGCAGTGATGTAGTTTCCGGGGCCGCGCACCGGCTCGAGTGTGGCCAGCCCTTCCAGGGTCGTGTTCGGTCGGTTGCATTCATCCCGGTCCACGGTGACCTGCCGGTGCGAGACCTCGCCCGTCTCTTTGTCCTTGACCGCCATGGTGGTCTGCATCGGCACGATCTCGTCGTCGAACTTGCCCGCCGCCTGCGCCGCCGCGATGCGCTGCTGCGACCGCAGGCCGTAGGCGTCCTGTTCTTCGCGGCTGATGCCATAGCGCTCGGCCACGATGTCGGCAGTCTCGATCATCGTCATGTAGATCGCCGGCTTGTGCTCCTGAATCCACGCCTCGGGCACCGGCCGGGTTTTCGGCTGAACCAGCGAGATGCTCTCGACCCCGCCGGCCACGATGGGGCCCGCGCCGCCCTCGGTGATGGCCTGCGCCGCAAGCGCCACGGTCTGCAGCCCCGACGAGCAGAACCGGTTCACGGTCATGCCCGAAACGCTGACCGGCAGCCCGGCCCGGATGGCGATCTGGCGGGCGATGTTGCTGCCGGTCTCGCCTTCGGGGAAACCGCAACCGATGATGCAATCCTCGATCTCGGCCCCATCCAGCCCCGACCGCGCGACCGCGGCCTGAACCGCGTGGCCTCCCATCGTGGCGCCGTGGGTCATGTTGAACGAGCCCCGGAACGACTTGGCCAGCCCGGTGCGCGCGGCGGATACGATTACGGCTTGTTTCATCACTCGGCGTCCTTGTTCAGATCATCAAAGCTGCGGCCCTCGGCCACCAGTTTTTCCAGCAGCGGCGCGGGTTGCCAGAAATAGTCATCCTCGGCCGACCAGGCGCGGATGTCGTCCAGAATACCCGGCAGGCCCTGCAGATCGGCCCATTTCAGCGGCCCGCCGCGATAACGCGGGAACCCATAGCCATAGAGCAGCACCACATCCACATCCAGTGGGCGGCGGGCGATGCCCTCGCCCACCACCTTGGCGGCCTCGTTGACCATCGAGACCATATATCGCCGCACGATCTCGTCATCCGTGAACGTGCGCGGGGTGATACCCTGCGCCGCGCGGTCGGCCGCGATCAGGTCCAGAACCTCGGGGTTCGGCGTGCCGCCGCGCTTGCCTTTTTCATAGACATAGAAGCCCTTGCCGGTCTTCTGCCCGAAATGCCCGGCCTCGCACAGTTTGTCGGCATAGCTGCTGTCGCGGGCGCGCGGGTCCAGCCCCTCGGTGCGTTTGCGTTTGCGCACCGCCCAGCCGATATCCAGCCCGGCCAGATCGGACACCGCGAACGGCCCCATGGCAAAGCCGAAATCGGTCAGCGCCTTGTCGATCTGGAACGGGCTTGCCCCGTCCAGAACCATGTGATCGGCACAGGTGCGATAGGTGCTGAGGATCCGGTTGCCGATGAACCCGTCGCACACCCCTGCGCGCACCGAGACCTTCTTCAGCCGATGCCCCAGCGCAAAGCCAGTGGCGACCACCTCGGGCGCGGTCTTGTCGGCCACCACGATCTCGAGCAGCTTCATCACATGGGCGGGCGAGAAGAAATGCAGCCCGATCACGTCCTCCGGCCGCGTGGTGGCGGCGGCGATCTCGTTGACGTCCAAATACGAGGTGTTGGTCGCCAGAACCGCCCCCGGTTTGCAGACCGCATCCAGTTGGGCAAAGACCTGTTTCTTGACGTCTATATCCTCGAACACGGCCTCGATCACCAGATCGACGGCGCTCAGCGCGTCATAACCGGTGGCAAGCTGCAATTGGTCCGACAGAATCGAGTCGTACTGCTGCTGGCTGATCTTGCCGCGCTTCAGGGCGCCTGCCAGGTTTCCGGCGATCCGGTCCTTGGCCGCATGGGCGGCCTCCTGCGTCATCTCCAGCAAGGTCACGGGCAGACCGGCCAACAAGGCGGCGGTGGCGATCCCCGCGCCCATCGTGCCGCCGCCGATGACCCCGATCTGATGCACCGGACGCGGCTCGACACCCTTCAGTTCGGGCAGCTTGCCCACGGCGCGTTCGGCGAAGAAGGCGTGAATCAGACCCTTGCGCTGATCCGATTCCATCAACTGCATGAACAGTTCCCGCTCGCGCGCCATGCCCTCAGCAAAGCTGGGCGCCTCGCAGGCGGCTTGCACGGCACGCACGGCAACGGCGGGGGACAGTTGGCCGCGGCCCTTCTTCAGAACGGCCTCGTAGACCGCATCGAAATCGACGGGGTCCGGCGCGGGCATCTCTCCGACCGCGCGGCGGGGCGTACCCGAGTCAAGCAGCTCCTGCGCATAGGCCAGCCCGATCTCGCGCGGGTCGCCATCCTGCACCTTGTCGATCACGCCCAGCTTCAGCGCCTCGTCGGCGCGGACATGGCGACCGGTTGTGATCATGTCCAGCGCGGCCTCGACCCCGGCCACGCGCGGCAGACGCTGGGTGCCCCCGGCACCCGGCAGGATGCCCAGATTGACCTCGGGCAGGCCGACCTTGGCCGAGGGAACCGCGATGCGGTAGTGGCTGGACAGCGCAACTTCGAGCCCACCGCCCAGCGCCGTGCCATGCAACGCCGATACCACCAGCAGGGGCGAGGCCTCGATCCGGTCGCACAGGCCGGGCAGCCAGGGCTCTTGCGGGGGTTTGCCGAACTCGCGGATGTCGGCCCCCGCGAAATAGGTCCGGCCCTTGCCGTAAATCAGCACCGCTTTTGCGCCCTCGGCCTCGGCCCGTTCGATCCCGGCCAGCAGGCCCCGGCGCACATCCACGCCCAGCGCATTGACCGGCGGGTTGTTCGCCGCCAGCACCGCGATATCGCCAATCCGTTCGTATTCCACCGCCTCGGACATCAGACTTGGTCTCCTCTTGCCAACCCCAGCTTGTTCCGCATGGCGGAACAATATTCCGCAATAGATTGAACCCGTCCGCGCGCGGGTTCAACCCCTTATACCCGACTGCGCCGCCGGGCCGCATATGTTGCCGGCGAGCAGGCCCCAAACAACTTGTGAACCGGATCGCGGAAAACCGTGCTAGGCTTTGCCCACCCGGCCAATGAATTCGGCCGGGAGCGAAAACAGATTGCAGAACAGGGAGTTTTGAAATGTGTGACGTTTGCGTAATGAACGCGGTGAAAGACCGGATGCTGTCGCGTCGATCCTTTTTCAAGGCTGGCGCGGCGATGGCGGCCGGCACGACGCTTGGAACGGTGGCAGCCCCACCGGCGCTGGCCGCAGGCCATGGAGAGGTGCTGGACATGACCCATGTCTACGACGCCGATTTCCCCACCTATTTCGGCCAGCCGGGGATCGAGGCGACCCAGGCCTTCAATTTCAAGGAGCATGGCTTCAACCTGTTCAACCTTGCCGTCAACGAACACACCGGCACGCATGTCGATGCCCCGCTGCATTTCTCGGCGGATGGGCAGTCGGTGGACGAAATCCCGGTGTCGAATCTCGTCTGTCCTCTGTGCGTGGTGGACATTGCCGCCCGCGCGGCCGAGGACCCGGATGCGCAGGTGACCCCCGACGATCTGAAGGCGTGGATCGCAGCAAATGGCGACATCCCCGATGGCGCCTGTGTCGCTATGCATTCGGGATGGGCCGGGAAAACCGCGACTCCCGAGTTCCGCAACGCCGACGGCGACGGCAAGATGCATTTCCCCGGCTTCCACGTCGAAGCGGCGCAGATGCTGATCGAAGGAACCGGCGCGGTTGCTCTGGCCGTCGACACGCTGTCGCTGGACCACGGGCCATCGGCCGATTTCGTGACGCACTACGCGTGGCTGCCCACCAACCGTTACGGCATCGAGAACCTGGCCAATCTCGACAAGGTGCCCGCCAGCGGAGCGACACTGGTGGTCGGCGCGCCGGCCCATCGTGGCGGGTCGGGCGGCCCGGCGCGCATCTTTGCGATGGTCTGAGCATGGCAACGGTTCGCCTGTTGACGGACGAAGAGGTCAGCGCCGAGGCGCTGGCCGTCTTCGATGACATCCGCGCCACCCGCAACACCGATTACATCAACAATTTCTGGCGCGCTCTGGCCCACGACCCGGCACTGCTGAAAACGACGTGGGAGCGGCTCAAGACCGTCATGGCCCCCGGCGCGCTGGACCCGCTTGTGAAAGAGATGCTTTATGTGGCGGTCTCGGTCGCCAACAATTGCGAATACTGCGTGCACTCCCATTCGGCCGCGGCCCGCGCCAAGGGCATGACCGACCAGATGCAGGCCGAACTGCTGGCGGTGATCGCGATGGCCAGCCAGACCAACGCCCTGGCCACCGCCTTGCAGGTGCCGGTAGACGACCAGTTCAAGGCCTGAGGCTGCGCCTGTCGGGCCAGACTTGCACCAGATGCACAGCGGCTATTCCCTCAAGTGCCTAGCTGCACTGCAGCATCAGGTCTAAATCTCTTTGGTCACATACAGACCAGAGAGGCTCCGCTCATGGCACAGACAAGCACGCACCGCCCTGCAATCCTGAACCTGTTCTCGGCCGTCGCCGATGTGTTCAGCGGCATCTATGATGCTTTGATCCGCATGGGCGAAGCAAATGCCAAGGTCATCAAGATCAAGCAACTCAGCGAGTTGACCGACGAAGAACTGGCTGCGCGCGGCCTCAAGCGCGAAGACATAGTTCGCCTGGTGATGGCGGGCGTCTACTAAGACACGCCCGCACTCTGCACTTCGGCCACGGCCTGCGCGGCCTTGGCATAGGCGGCTTCGCACAGGTCAAAGTCCGCTTCGGTCAGCGCCAAGGACGGATAGGTCTTGCCCGGCGACTTGAACATCCCGTTCTGCATCAGAACCGCATTGAACCGGGTTGCCTTGGCCGTGTCCGCGCGGACCACATCGCGATAATCGCGCACCTTTGCTTTCGTGAACACGATTTCGAACAGGGTCGGATCGCCGATGACGCGATGCGCGACCCCATGCTTGGTCAGCGCGGCCGAGGCCATGTCCATCAGACGCTGACCATTGGCGCGCAGCAGGTCGTACTGACCGGGACGGCGCAGCAACTCCATCGTCTTGAGCCCGGCCACCGCAGCCACCGGATTGCCCGACAGGGTCCCCAACTGCATCAGCCATTTCTCCGCCCCAACGGCGGATTTGTCGAAATGGGCCATGATCTCGGCCCGCCCAGCGATCGCGGCCAGGGGAAAGCCGCCGCCGATGATCTTGCCCAGCGTGGCGATGTCGGGGGTCACGCCATACAGCTCCTGCGCGCCGCCATAGGCGAAACGAAACCCGGTCACCACCTCGTCGAAGATCAGCACGATGCCGTACCTGTCGGCCTCGTCCCGCAGAAGCTGCAAGAAGCCGGGTTCGGGCGGGATGATGCGTTGCAAGGGCTCGACGATGATGCCCGCGACCTGGTTGCCGTGCTCGGCCAGCAGCGATCGGATGTAGTCCGGGTCGTTGAACGGCGCGATCAGCATTTCGGCCTGAACGCTGGCCGGTATGCCCGCGCTGTCGGGAACCGCCTGCGGGAAATTCACCATCCTTGACGGGGCCAGGCTCATCTGTGCTTCGGCGCTCATGCCGTGATAGCCGCCTTCGAACTTCACGATCTTGTCGCGGCCGGTAAAGGCGCGGGCCAGCCGGATCGCGTACATGTCAGCCTCGCCGCCGGACGAGACATAGCGGATCTGATCGGCGCAGGGCACGGCGGCGCAGATCTCCTGGGCCAGTTCGACCGCGCGCGCGTTGTTGGCGAAGAACGTCATGCCCTTGGGCATCTGTTCGGCGACGGCCTCCAACACCTCGGGGTGGCCGTGGCCCAGCAGCATCGGCCCCGAGCCGATCAGCAGGTCGACATATTCTTTGCCGTCTTCGCCCCAGACGCGGCTGCCCCGGCCCTCGCGGATGAAAACCGACGGGTCGAAATTGCCAAAGCCACCGCCGGGCAGCACCGCCCGGGCGCGTTGGCACCAATCGGATTGGCTGAGATGTCGCGGCATGGTCGCCTCCCTAATCCAGTATCACGTCCGGCGCGCCCAGGTATTCGCGGTCGGGCGCGACGCCCAGGCCGATCCCGTCGGGCGGCGCGATCCGGCCGCCCTTGCGGGTTGGGCCATCCGGCGCCAGCCGCGGCGCGACATAGCCCGACAGGTCGCACACGTTCATCAGGCGCGCCGGTTCGGTGGCCGCGCCCAGATGCAGCAGGGCGGCTGTGGTGATGTCAGACCCCCAGGTGTCTTCGACGCACATCTTCGCCCCCAGATGCAGGCACAGATCACGCGCACGGCGCGCCGCCGACAGCCCGCCGAATTTCGAAAGCTTCACCGCGACCGCATCCATGCAGCCCAACGCATGCGCAGCCATCAGGCTGGCGGTGTCGTGTGCGCATTCGTCCAGCTTCATCGGCAGTCCGGTGGCGGCGCGCACGCGGGCGCAATCTTCAATCGTGGCACAGGGTTGTTCCAGCATCACATCCAGATCCGCGACCGCCCGCCCCACCCGACTGGCATCCAGAGACGTGGCGCCGCAGTTCCAGTCGCCATAGACCAGCGGCCCGTCTCCCACCGCTTCGCGCACCAGACGCAGACGCTCGACATCGGCCTGCCAATCGGCATCCGCGCCCAGCTTGACCTGGAACTGGGTGATGCCCTGCGCCTGAGCCTCTCGGGCGATGCGGGCCATCTCGGCCGGGGCGATACAGGTGATCGAGTGATAGAGCGGCATCGTCTGCGCCCGCCGACCGCCCAGCAGCGCGTGCAGTGGCAGCCCTGCCACCTGCCCCGTCAGATCCCACAACGCGATGTCGATCGCCGATTTGGCATAGACATGCCCCGGCAGGTGCCGGTCCAGCCGCGCCATCAACGCCTCGGGTCCGATCGGGTCGGCGCCCAGCAGAACCGCGGCCATGTCCTGCACCGCCGGGGCCACACCGCGCGCATAGGCGGGCAGGTAATGCGGAATCGGGCAGACCTCGCCCCAGCCGGTCAGATCGTCATCGGTGTCCAGCGCCAGAACCACCGTTTCAACCGTGTCGCAGGCCTTGCCGTCAGCCATGTAATAGGCCTGATGGCTGGTCAGCGGCACATGCCAGAGCGAGATGCGGGTGATGCGGGTCATTGGTACACGGCCTTTGGTTCCCCCAGTGCATCTTCATCCGGGGCTACGCCGAGGCCGGGGGCCTGGGGCAGTTCAAGATGGCCCTGACGGTTGCGCGGGCCGCGCCCGCCCGCGAGGTCCAGCGTCAGCATGTCCTGACAGGCCCAGACGCCCAAGCGGTTGTGGTCGGGGATGGTGGCGGCCAGATGCAGCGCCTCGGTATCGGCCAGAACCGAGCCGCCGGTGGCCATCACATACATGTCGATGCCATGCGCCAGCGCAATGTCCCGCATCCGCGCAGCCTTGGACAGGCCGCCGACACGGTTGAGCTTGATTCCGAAGACTTCGGCCAGCCCGTCGCGGGCAATGCGCGCGGCGTCCTGCAGGGTGACCAGGCTTTCATCCACGCTGACCGGCGCGGAATGCAGGGCCCGGATGGCGGCAATGTCGTCCAGCGTCTCGCCGGGTTGTTCGAACATCACGCCCAGATCCTCGGTGGCCTTCATCACCCGCAGCGCCTGTTGCCGCGTCCAGGCGCGGTTGACGTCATAGAGGATGCGCTCACCCGCCGAGCGGTGCGCCTCGACATCGCGGATGCGTTCTATGTCACGCTCCACGTCGCCACCCACTTTGACCGAATGCACCCAATAGCCGCGGTCACGATAGCGATCCATCACCGCGCGGGTTTCCTCGACGGTCTTGGCCCCGACCGAGGAGGCGATCGGCGCGGGGCTGCGCGACCCGCCGCCCATCAGATCGGCAATCGGCAGCCCGGCCGCCTGTCCGGCAATGTCCCAGCAGGCCATGTCGATCGGCGACTTGGCATAAAGATGCCCGGGCAGCGCGTGGTCCATCGCCCGCTCGACCTCCAGAACCCGGCGCGGGTCCAGCCCCAAGACGAAGCGCGCCATGGTCTCGATCCCCGCCCGGATGCCCGGCCCATGCGCGGGCACATAGGTGTGGCCCCATGGCGTGCCCTCGCCCCAGCCGGTCAGCCCGGCATCGGTTTCGATCTTGACGAAGGTGGCATCCAGCACCTCGAATTTCAGACGTCCGCCGGACAGCCAATAGGGATGTTCAAGCGGCAGATCGACGTGAAAGACCGAGATGCGGGTGATCTTCATGCGGCGTCCATCCTGGGCAGGTCGTTCAACCCCTCGCCCCGCCACAGCACGAACGTGAGGATCGGTTGATCCCCCGTGGACATGGCATGGCTTTGCCAACTGGCGTGCAACCGCGTGCCCTCAGCGCCAACAAAGGCCCGATCTCCTTCAACCTTGAAGACCGCGCCACCCGCCAGCGTCAGGTAAAGCTCCTCGGCCTGATGGCTGTGCCAGTCATAGTCCAACCCGGCGCCCCAATAGGCGACATAGCCCCGCAGCTGGGTCGAATGGAAATGACCGGTTGGCCCGAACAGCTCGAAATACCCGTACCGATTGCGGAAATCGGCACCGACCTCTGCCTCGGTATAGGTGCGTTTCCAGTGGGCAAGATGCGCCGCCGACCGGATCGCCTGAACCAACCCCGTTGTCCGGGGCGATCCGGGTTGATCCAGCGCCTGCACCAGTGTCGTGGCGGGGATCGCCCGCGGTTGCAAACCGGTTGCGGTCAGGTCGGTGGGCCAGGTGCCGAATTCCGACAGCGCCGGCATACTCTGATGCAGGTGCCGCGCGGCTTCGAGAACGTTTTCCAGGGTCATGGGATCACCACGATATTGCCGGTATGATGCTTGTCGATGAAGGCCTGCTGGGCCTCTCGCAGCTCAGTCAACGGGTAAGTGGCGGCCAAAGCTGGCTTGATTTGCCCATTTTCTATGTATTTCACGACATCAAAGAAGTTCTGCGGCGTGTTCACGGTCGACCCGGTGAAGGTCAGATCGCGCAGATAGAAGGTGCGCAGGTCGAATTGCACGATCGGACCGGCAATCGCGCCCGAACAGGTATAGCGCCCGCCACGCTCCAGCATGTCGATCAGTTTGGGCCACATCTCTCCGCCCACGACGTCGGCGACGACGGTGATCCGTTCGCCTTTCAACTCGGCCCGCAGGTTCCTGGGGTTGCGCGGCAGAATGCGATCCGGGCCCAGTTTGGCGACCTCGGGGTGCTTGGCCGCGCTGGCCATGGCGATCACACGGGCGCCGCGCAGCTTGGACAACTGGATCAGCGCCCCGCCCACACCGCCCGAGGCGCCGGGGATCAGAACCGTGTCGCCCTCGCCGACCTGCGCCCTGTCCAACATGCCCTCGGCCGTCACATAGGAACAACTGAAGGTCGCCAGTTCGGCATCGCTCAGGTCGGAGTCGATCGCAGCCACGCCGTGGATGTCGGCCTTGGTGTATTCGGCAAAGCCGCCGTCACATTCCGAGCCGAAATATCCCGCCTTGTCGCGGTTCATCGGCTCGGACCAGTCGCGCAGCCAGCCCGCCACGATCACCCGCCGGCCGATGATCGCGGGATCGGCCCCCTCTCCCACGGCCACGACTGTTCCGACCGCGTCCGCGCCCTGAATGCGCGGGAAGGTCAGGGGCGCGCCGCCCCAGGTGCTGTCGTCGTCATCCAACTCGGAATAGGCGCCGCCGGTGGTGGCCTCGTCCACCGCCTTGGAATACCAGCCGGTGCGGGTGTTCACATCCGTGTTGTTCAGCCCGCAGGCGCCCACCTTGATCAACACCTCCATCGGGCCGGGTGTGGGGGTGGGCCAGTCCTCATGCCATTCGTATTTGTCCAGATCGCCATGCCCGGTCAGGACCATGGCCTTCATCGTCTTCGGGATCATTCCGCAGCCTCCATCGCGGTATCGGTGCGGGGCCGGAGGCTTTGCGGGTCATAGGCGGGCGCGCCCAGGATCCGCCCGCGACGCGGCGCGCCCGCAATCACCACCTGCACTTCGGTTCCCGGCACATTGGCCTGCGGTTTGACATAGGCAAAGGCAAGGATCTTGCCGACCGTGTGCCCGTAGGCCACCGAAGCGGTGGAGCCCACGACCTGGCCATCCAGCAGGACCGCCTCGCCGCCATGCCCATCGTTCTGGCCATCCGGTTCGATTTCAAGATAGGCGCAGACCCAGCGCAGATCGGGGTTCAGGGTCCGGTCCTTGCCCAGGTATTCCTTGTCGGTGCGGGCAAAGCGCAGCACGTCGGCTTCGGCCAGGGTGACCTCGTTGGTCAACTCGCCCGCGCCCTTGAAGGCCTTCTCCATCCGCAGCGCATTCATCGCGAACGACCCGTAATCGGCGATGCCCAGCGGCGCGCCCGCGGCCCAGAGCGCATCGTAGACGGCCAAGGCGCTGTCACGCGGCATGTGCAGTTCCCATCCCAGTTCACCGGCATAGGACATGCGGAAAGCCCAGAGCCGGTGACCCGCCACGTCGATTTCCTGCGCGGTCAGCCATTTGAAACGGGCATTGCTCAGATCCGCCTCGGTGCAGGCGGCCAGAACCTCGCGCGCCCGGGGGCCATTGAGGCTGAGCGCGGCCCAGTCGTCGGATCGCAGGATGATATCGACGTTTTCTTCGTCGCGATGCTGGGTCAGGTGGTCCAGCAGGCGCTGCTCGAAGAAGGCGGCACAGACGAGGTAGTACCGGTCCTCGGCCAGCTTCACGACCGTGGTCTCCAGCGCGATCCGTCCACGGCGGTTGAGCATATGGGTCAGCGCGATGCCGCCCACCTTTTGCGGCAGGCGGTTGGCGACCAGCCGGTCCAGCAGGGCCCGGGCATCCGGGCCGCTGATTTCGACCTTGGTGAAGGCCGAGATATCCGTGATGCCGACCGCCTCGCGCACGGCCCTGCATTCGGTGGCCACCATGTCATGCACCACATTGCGGCGGAAGGAATAATGGTCGCGCTGTTCAACGCCGTCCTTTGCGAACCAGCGGGGGCGTTCATGGCCATAAACCTCTTCGAACACGGCCCCCTTTGCTTTCAGCCGGCCATACAGGGGGGACGGCTTGACCGGCCGCCCGGCAAGACGGTTGAAATGCGGAAACGGAATTTCGTGGCGCAGCTTGTAATCCTCATGCGCCTTGGTGACCTGCCAGTCTTTGGTGGCATAGGCCCCGAACCGGCGCGGATCATAGTCGCGCATCGAAATGTCGGCCGCCCCATGCACCATCCACCGCGCCAGTTCGCGCGTCAGGCCCGGGCCCCAGCCGATGCCGATCTGAGTGCCGCAGCAGCACCAATAGTTTCGCACCCCCGGCGCCGGGCCGATCAGCGGATTGCCGTCGGGCGGGTGCGAGATCGCCCCGTGAACCTCGCGCTGGATCCCCAGATCGGCGAAAATCGGCATCCGGTTCAGACTCTCTTCAAGCCACGGCATGACCCGGTCATAATCGGCGTCGAACAGCCAGTTTTCATAGTCCCACGGGCAATGGTCATGCCAGACCGAGTTCGAATTCTCCTTCTCATAGATCCCGATCAGCCCGCGCTTCTGCTCCATGCGGATATAGCCCGAGACCTTCTTGTCGTCGCGAATAACGGGTAGTTCCCGGTCCAGATTTTGGAACTCGGGCACCGGTTCGGTCACGAAATAGTGGTGGGTCATGGAGGTCATCGGCAGTTGCAGGCCCGACCATTCGCCCATCTGCCGGGCATAGGTGCCGCCCGCATTCACCACGTGTTCGCAGCGGATCGTTCCCCGTTCGGTCTCGACCATCCACTCGCCGTTGGCCGCCTGGGTGATGTTGGTGGCCCGGCAGCGGCGGATGATCCGCGCGCCCAGCTGACGCGCCCCCGCCGCCATGGCCATGGTCACGTTCGTCGGGTCCACATGCCCGTCATCCGGCGTATGCAGCGCGCCCAGAACTCCGTCGAGGTTGTAGAACGGGTGCAGTTCGGCCACGCGGTCGGGGCCGACCAGCTCAATGTTGAAACCCAGCGACCGGCCCACCGACAAGGTGTGGCGCTGCCAGTCCATCTCGTCATCGGTATAGGCCAGCCGGAACGAGCCGCATCCATGCCATGTCACCGCCTGCCCGGTCTCGGCCTCGAGCGCTCCGGAATAGAGCCTGATGTTGTAGTCCACGCATTTGCCCAGACCAAAGGAACTGGTCGAATGGGTGATCTGCCCGGCCGCGTGCCAGGTGCTGCCGCTGGTCAGCTCGGCCTTTTCCAGCAGAACGACATCCGTCCAGCCCTCATGCGCCAGGTGATAGGACAGACCCACGCCCATGACACCTCCGCCCACGATCACCACGCGGGCCTGTGACGGCAGTTCATTCCCGGGCATGATTTTTCCTCTCACCGAGTCGCATTTCTACTCGACAGGCTAAGGCCACATTTGTACCATCGTCAATCATGAATGACACAAATGTATCAACCACCGTTCTTGACCGGCTGACCCGTGAATGGGATGCCCTGACGCCCGAAGCGCAGAAGGCTGCCCGTTATGTGCTGGAGAACCCAACGGACGTGGGCGTTTCGACCGTGCGCGAGATCGCCGAGGCCGCGAACGTGAAACCCAACACCTTCGTCCGCATGGCGCGGCAGGTGGGCTTTGAGGGCTACGAGGATTTCCGCGCGCCGTTCCGCGACGCCATCCGTCGGGGCACCGTGTCGTTCCCCGACCGCGCCCGCTGGCTGCAGGAAATCGGCAAATCCGGCGAGTTGGGCGGCCTCTATGCCGACATGGTTGGGGCAGCGATCCGAAACATCGAAGAAACCTTCGCCGGGATCGACGCCACCCGGTTGCAGGCCGCGGCCGAGGCGATCTGGACATCACGTCAGGTTTTCACGCTGGGCGTCGGCGTCAACAACGCGAACGCGCGCAACTTTACCTATCTGGCCTCGACCGGGATGAAGCAGTTCCACGCCATCCCCCGGCCCGGTTCGACCCCGGTGGACGATCTGGCCTGGGCCGATGAACAGGACGTGCTGATCGCGATGACCTGCCACCCCTACCGGACCGAAGTGATCGAGGCGGTAAAGCTGGCCCGCGAACAGGGCATGACCGTGGTCAGCATCTCCGACAGCCCCGCCAGCCCAGTCATCCTGAACGCGCAACACGGATTTGTCGTCGCCGCCGACACGCCCCAGTTCTTTCCGTCATCGGTTTCGACCATCGCGCTGCTGGAGACGCTTCTGTCCTTCGTGGTCGCCCTGTCCAGCGATGAAATCGTCGAGCGCGTGGAGCGGTTTCACCGCCGCCGGCACCAACTTGGCCTTTATGCGGAGGAGCCTGAATGACCGCACCGCTGACCCGCTCGTTGGAGGCCCGCTATTACACCGACCCGGCGACATTCGAACAGGAGAAACAGGGCCTTCTGGCCCGCACCTGGCAATTTGCCGGACATGTGGCGCAAGTGCGCGAGCCGGGCGACTATTTCGCCTTTGAAATCGCGGGTCAGAACTTGTTCTGCATCCGCGGGCGCGATGGCGAAATCCGCACCTTCTACAATGTCTGCCAGCACCGCGCGCATGAGATGGTGACCGGGGCCGGCAACACCCGCGTCGTCGTCTGCCCCTATCACGCATGGACCTATGAGCTGACCGGGCAACTGCGCGCCGGGCCGAACATCAAATCGGTTCCGGGCTTCGACCGCAGCGCTATCTGCCTGACCCCGGTGCGGACCGAGCTGTTCAACGGCTTCATCTTCGTCAACCTCGACGATGACGCCGCCCCGATGGACGACTGGTACCCCGGCGTGCGTGCGGAGATCCGCGCCTTTGTCCCGCAGATTGACGACCTTGAGCCGCTGGAGTGGGTCGAGATCCCCGAGAACTGCAACTGGAAGGTCAGTATCGAGAACTACTCGGAATGCTATCACTGCCCGACCAATCACCCGACCTTTGCCACCGGTGTGGTCAAACCCGAGACCTATGACATTCAACCCGATGCAGGCGGCGGATACGTCCTGCGCCATACGACCGAGTGTCAGAGCCTCGACAAGATGACCTATCCCATCGACCTGTCTGTGCCCCATGCGGGTGACTATCAGTCGTGGTTTCTGTGGCCGATGTTCTCGTTCCAGTGCTATCCCGGCAATGTGCTGAACACCTATCACTGGCGCGCGCAGGATGCCGATCACTGTACCGTCTGGCGCGGATGGTACACCGAGGGCGGGTCCGAAAGCGCGGTGATCCGCCAACTGGCGGTGCAGGACCGGGAAACCACGGTCGAAGAGGACATCCGGCTGGTTGAAAGCGTGCATCGCGGCCTGAAATCGCGCGGCTATCGCCCCGGCCCGCTGGTGCTGGACCCGGCTTGCGGCGTAATGTCGGAACATTCGATCGCCCGCTTGCAGCAATGGATGCGCGAGGCGGTGGATACAGATGCAAGCGGAGTGGACGATGGCCGACATCTTTGACGAAGACCTGTTCCTGAAGGGGCTGACGCAGCGGAAGGCGACGCTGGGCGACGAATACGTGGAAAAGAACCTGGCCGCGGCAGATGATTTCACCCGCCCGTTTCAGGAGGCCATGACAGCCTGGTGCTGGGGCTTTGGCTGGGGGGACGAGGTGATCGACCCCAAGACCCGCTCGATGATGAACCTGTCGATGATCGGCGCCCTGGGCAAGATGCACGAGTGGGAGATCCACTGTCGCGGAGCCCTGAACAACGGCGTAAGCAAGGAGGAGATTCGGGCGATCATCCATGCCGTCGGTATCTATTGCGGCGTCCCGCAGGCGCTGGAATGCTTTCGCGTGGCGCGCAAGGTTCTGACCGAGGCCGGTCAGCTTTAGCCAGTTCCTGCCCCGAAGATCGAGATCGCCCGCCTTCGTGCGGGCTTTCTCTTGTCGACACAAATACGTTACTGAAATTCGATTTGATGCCAAATTGCGTTACATTTTCCTTGCCGCGAATCACTTCCGGGCGTATTACCCGACCAAGCGGTCACTTATTGACTCGGACGCAAGACACGAGGTTCTGACGCATGGACGCTTTCATCTGCGACGCACAGCGCACCCCGATCGGACGCTATGGCGGGGCCCTGTCCCAGGTTCGCACAGACGATCTGGCCGCGATTCCGCTGGCTGCGCTGAAAGAGCGGAACCCGCAGGTGGGCTGGGCCAGCCTGGATGACGTGATCCTGGGCGATGCCAACCAGGCCGGCGAAAGCAACCGGAACGTGGCGCGCATGGCCGCCCTGCTGGCCGGTTTCCCGGTTCAGGTGCCCGGCACCACGATCAACCGCCTGTGCGCCAGCGGCATGGATGCGGTCGGCATGGCCGCGCGGGCCATCAAGGCGGGCGATTATGACATGGCGATTGCCGGTGGCGTCGAAAGCATGTCGCGCGCGCCCTTCGTGATGCCAAAGGCCACCAGCGCCTTTTCCCGCGCCAACGCGGTCTATGACACCACGATCGGCTGGCGTTTCGTGAACCCAAAGATGCAACAGATGTACGGCACGGATTCGATGCCGCAGACCGCCGACAACGTGGCCGAGGACTATGACATCAGCCGCGCAGATCAGGATGCCTTTGCCGCGCGCAGCCAGGCCCGCTGGGCGGCCGCGCATCAGGCCGGCGTTTTTGCCGAGGAAATCACCCCCGTCACCATCCCCCAGCGCAAGGGCGACCCGCTGGTGGTGGACACCGACGAACACCCCCGCCCCGGCACCACGGCCGAAAAGCTGGCGGGCCTGAAGGGCGTCAACGGGCCGGACAAGACGGTGACGGCGGGCAATGCCTCGGGCGTCAATGACGGCGCCGCGGCCATTCTGCTGGCCAACGAGGCCGCCGCGCAGAAAAACGGCCTGACCCCAATGGCCCGTGTCGTGGGCATGGCGGTCGCGGGGGTCGAGCCTCGGGTCATGGGAATCGGTCCGGTCCCGGCCACCCGCAAAGTGCTGGCCCGCACGGGGCTGAGCATCGAGCAGATGGATGTGATAGAATTGAACGAGGCCTTCGCCGCCCAGGGTCTGGCCACCCTGCGTGAACTTGGCGTGGCCGATGACGCCCCCCATGTGAATCCAAATGGCGGCGCTATCGCCATCGGCCATCCGCTGGGCATGTCCGGCGCACGGCTGGTCATGACGGCGGCCTATCAGCTGCGCCGCACCGGCGGGCGCTATGCCTTGTGCACCATGTGCGTGGGCGTGGGCCAGGGCGCCGCACTTATTCTCGAACGCGTGTAAGGGAGGAGACCCGACATGTACGCTCAGATGATCAAGACGGCAGGAACAGGCGTCAAATCCCGCGAGGAAATGACCGAGCAGGAACGCGCCTTTCAGGACAAGATCGACGCCGACATCAAGATCGAGCCCAAGGACTGGATGCCCGACGACTATCGCGCGACGCTGATTCGCCAGATCGGCCAGCACGCCCATTCCGAGATCGTCGGCCAGCTGCCCGAAGGCAACTGGATCACCCGCGCGCCCACGCTGGAACGCAAGGCGATCCTGCTGGCCAAGGTGCAGGACGAGGCCGGGCATGGCCTCTATCTGTACTGCGCCGCCGAAACCCTGGGCGTCAGCCGCGACGAACTGACCGAGATGCTGCTGGACGGGCGGATGAAATACAGCTCGATCTTCAACTATCCAACGCTGAACTGGGCCGATATCGGCGCGGTGGGCTGGCTGGTCGACGGGGCGGCGATCATGAACCAGGTGCCGCTGCAGCGCACCTCGTTCGGGCCGTATTCGCGCGCGATGATCCGCATCTGCAAAGAAGAAAGCTTTCACCAGCGCCAGGGCTATGACGCGATCCGCAAGATGGCCGAGGGCACGCCCGAACAGCGCAAGATGGCGCAGGACGCCCTGAACCGGTTCTGGTACCCGTCGCTGATGATGTTCGGCCCGTCCGACAAGGACTCGGTGCATTCGGCCCAGTCGATGGCGTGGAAGATCAAGATCAACACCAATGACGAGTTGCGCCAGAAATTCGTGGATCAGACCGTGCCGCAGGCCGAGTATCTGGGCCTGACCATCCCCGACCCCGACCTGAAGTGGAACGAAGAGCGCGGGCATTACGATTTCACTCAGCCCGACTGGTCGGAATTCTTTGACGTGATCAAGGGCAACGGCCCCTGCAACACCGACCGCCTGGCCGCCCGCAACAAGGCCTGGGACGACGGCAAATGGGTGCGTGACGGTCTGCTGGAACATGCCCGCAAGAAACGCGCCCGCAAGGTCGCAGCCGAATAACCCACCCGATAGGAGGACACCTGATGAAAAACGAATGGCCCCTGTGGGAAATCTTCATCCGCGGCCAGCACGGCATGAGCCACCGCCATGTCGGCTCGCTGCACGCGCCCGACGCCGAAATGGCGATCAAGAATGCCCGCGACGTCTATACCCGCCGCAACGAGGGTGTCTCGATCTGGGTGGTCGAGGCCAACAACATCACCGCCAGTTCGCCCAGCGACAAGGGCCCGTTGTACGAGCCCAGCGAAAGCAAGGTCTATCGTCATCCGACCTTTTTCGACATCCCCGAAGAAGTGGGGGCGATGTGATGACCCGCGACGAGGCATTCCTGCAATTCCTGCTGCGGATGGGGGACAACACGCTGATCCTGGGCCATCGCGTCAGCGAATGGTGCGGCCATGCGCCGGTGCTGGAGGAGGACATCGCGCTGGCCAACACCGCGCTGGACCTGATCGGCCAGACGCAGATGTGGCTGGGCCTAGCCGGAGAGGTCCAGGGCGAAGGCAAGTCTGCCGATGATCTGGCCTTTCTGCGCGACGCTTGGGATTTCCGCAACGTGCTGCTGGTCGAGGTGCCCAACGGCGATTTTGGCCACACCCTGATGCGCCAGTTTCTGTTTGATGCGTGGCACTCGATCATGCTGGGTCGGCTGATGAAATCGTCTGACGACGGGGTCGCGGCGATTGCCGCGAAGGCCAGCAAAGAGGTCGCCTATCACCTTGAACGGTCCAGCGACACGGTTGTCGGGCTGGGCGACGGCACCGAGGAAAGCCACAGGCGCATGCAGGAGGCGCTGGATTACCTCTGGCCCTATGTGGGCGAGATGTTCGCCAGCGACGACGTCGATGCGGAAACGGCAGCGTCCGGCATCGCCCCCGATCCCGCCGGTCTGCGCGACGAGTACGACGCGTTGGTTCAGCGCGTGCTGACCGAGGCCACCCTGACCATTCCCGACAGCCGCTTTGCCCACAAGGGCGGCCGCGACGGGCGCATGCATACCGAACATCTGGGCCACCTGTTGACCCAGATGCAATGGCTGCAGCGGGCCTATCCGGGCGCAACCTGGTAAAGCTCGATGAACCGCGCCACCGTAGAGCAGGTCTGGGAATGGCTCGACGCCGTGCCCGACCCCGAGATCCCCGTGATCTCGGTCGTCGATCTGGGCATCGTGCGCGATGTGACATGGGAAGGCGACACGCTGAAGGTTGCCGTGACGCCCACCTACTCGGGCTGCCCGGCGACCTCGGTCATCGCGATGGACATCGAAACCGCCCTGCGCGACCACGGCATCGACAAAATCAAGCTGGAGACCCGCATCTCTCCGGCCTGGACGACCGATTGGCTCAGCGACAAGGGCCGTGCGAAGCTGAAGGACTATGGCATCGCGCCGCCCCAGCCCGCGGGCGGACCCGACCGCTGCCCGCATTGCGACAGCACGGCAGTGGAAAAGGTCAGCCAGTTCGGCTCGACCCCGTGCAAGGCGCATTGGCGCTGCACCGACTGCCTGGAACCCTTCGACTATTTCAAGTGCATCTGAGGAGGACCGGATGGCACGTTTTCACGATCTGGAAGTCACCGACATCCACAAGACCATCCGCGACGCGGTCGTGGTCACGCTGAAGCCGGTGAACGGCGCGGCCGAGGAATTCGACTTTGTCCAGGGCCAGTACTTGACCTTCCGCCACGAATTTGACGGGGAAGAGCTGCGCCGCTCCTACTCGATCTGCGCAGGCAAGGATGACGGCGTTCTGCAGGTGGGCATCAAACGGGTCGAGGGCGGCGCCTTTTCGACCTGGGCCAATACCGAGCTGAAAGTGGGCGACAGGCTGCAGGCGATGCCGCCGATGGGGGCCTTCCACACTCCGCTGGACCCGTCCGCGCACCGGCAGTACCTGGGCTTTGCCGGCGGGTCGGGCATCACGCCCGTGCTGTCGATCCTCAAGACCACGATGGCGCGCGAGCCGAATGCGCGCTTCACGTTGGTCTATGCCAACAAGGGCGTGAACACGATCATGTTCCGCGAAGAGCTGGAAGACCTGAAGAACCAGTACATGGGCCGCCTGAACGTGATCCATATCCTGGAAACCGACGCGCAGGAGATCGACCTGTTCACCGGGTTGGTGACCAAGGAAAAATGCGCAGAACTGTTCCAGCATTGGATCGACGTCGAAAACACCGACACCGCCTTTATCTGCGGCCCCGAACCTATGATGCTGGGCATTGCCGAGGCACTGCGCGAACACGGGCTGGATGACAGCCAGATCAAGTTCGAGCTGTTCGCCAGCGCCCAACCCGGCCGCGCCAAACGCAAACAGGGCGATGCCGCCAGCGCCGCGCAGGCCAACCAAACCCAAGCGCGGGTCACGCTGGACGGCGCCACCCAGACCATCACCATGCCCAAGGACCAGACCATTCTGGACGCGGCGCTGGAAAACGCGATGGACGCTCCCTTTGCCTGCAAGGCCGGGGTCTGTTCGACCTGCCGCTGCAAGGTGATTGAAGGCGAGGTCGAGATGGTCGCCAACCACGCACTCGAGGATTACGAGGTCGAAAAAGGCTATGTGCTCAGCTGCCAGGCCTACCCGCTGACCGACAATGTCGTCGTCGATTACGACCAGTAAAGGGAGAAGGACCATGGCCGAAGACATGAGCATCGAAAGCTACCTGGCCGCAGGCGGCGTTCTGACCAACCCGACCAACGTGCCACCCCGATACCGGGCCGAGCTGATGAAGCTGATGGCGACCTTCGTCGACAGCGAACTGGCCGGTGCGGCGGGCTTCGCCGACATGATCAACCAGGGTCCGGGCATCAAGGAACGCATCGCGGCGGCGAAGATCGTTCTGGAAAAGACCGACAATGCCGACCGCGTTCTGAAGATCATGGGCGAGTTCGGCGCGGATACCGACCGCTACGCCACGCATCACCCGTGGACCGCGCGGCTGGACCGTTCCGCCGATATCGGGGCCGCGCGCAGCGAACATGACATGCGGCTTGCGGTCTTCAACTATCCGATCGAAGGCTGGACCGATGCGGTGGTGATGAATCTACTGATGAGCCGGGCCGTGGGCGTGCAACTGGCCGAGTTCGCGCTTGTGTCCTATCAGCCGCTGGCCGAAGCGTTCCGCGCCATCGCCCCGATCGAGGCGCATCACGGTGAATTGGCCCTGGAAGGCGCGGTGAAGCTGTTGGATCAGGGCGAGGCACCGGCGATGCAGGACTCGGTCGATTACTGGTGGCCCCGCGTGGCCGCAAGTTTCGGCGCGGGCAACCCCGAGCGGATGGAAAAGCTGCGCCAGATGGGCCTGCGCCGGGCCTCGGGGGTCGAACTGAAAAACCGCTGGCTGGCCGAGGCAGCCGAGGTCGTCACGCGACTGGGCCTGCGCACTCCATGATCACCGCCCGCCGGGGCGGCTGATCAGGCCGTATTTCAGGGCAAGCGATCGCAGGCCGCGACGCCGTGGCCGGGCCACCTTGCCCGTGCCTGCGTCACGCGCACCCGCTTTGCGGTTGAATTCATAGACGTCGATGATTCGCTCGGCGCAGCCGCAGGCCTCGCCCATCCCGACCTTGGCGAAATAGAATTTGTCGAACCGTTCCGGATTTTGCATGGCGCCCTCCGACCACAAGTAAACGCCGGGGCACTCGCAAAAGCCAAATCACATTGTCGGCAGGACCGGTGCTACAGCGCCTTGACGCCCGACAGGGTCAGGTTGCTGACCAGCGCGGCATAGTCCCGGCGCGCCTGCGCATCGGCACCGGAGTTCCACATGTAATACCAGTTCAGCATGCCGAAGACCGACATCGTGGCCGAACGCAGCTTGGCCCCGTCGCCCTGGAACACGTCGGGCGCGACCTCGGACAGGATACCACTGAGAAAATTCACCATGTCGCGCTGATACCCGCGCAACAGGCGCTGCTGATCCTCGGGCAGAGCCGACATGCCGCTGGTCTGGACCCGGTGTTCGTCATCCACGCCCTGATAGGCCAGCAGGATCTCGGCCACCACGCGGTGCAGCTTTTCGGGCGGGCTGAGGCCTTCAATCTCGAGCCCGCAGATCAGGTCGCGCAGTTCCCGCAGATAGGTCTCGAGAATGTCGAACAGGATCGCGTCCTTGCTGTCATAATAGTGATAGATGTTGGCCTTCGAGATCCCGCATTCGCGCGCCAGTTGGGTCATTGAGGCGCGGTCGAAGCCTTCGCGGGCAAAGACCCGCGCCGCCGATTTCAGGATCTGGGCGCGTTTCTGGTCGTGATCTTTTGCAATCGTACGGGCCAAACCTCACTCCTTGTCTCGGTTGTCGACGACGCGCTTGGCCTTGCCCCGGCTGCGTTCGACATCGCCGGGGTCCCCTACAACGATCTCGGTGGAAACGCCAACGATGTCCTTGATCCGCTTGGTCAGCATCCGCGCGGCGGCGGTCTTGCTGAGTTCGTCGGCCGCGTCGGGCATCGCCTCGACAAAGACGCGCATCGCGTCCATGCGGCCGGATTTGTACAGCTCGATCTGGTAATGCGCGGCGATGCCGCCGGTGGCCATGACCTGTTCCTCGATCTGGCTGGGGAAGACGTTGACCCCGCGCAGGATGATCATGTCGTCGCTGCGGCCGGTGATCTTCTCCATCCGCCGCATCGAGCGCGCGGTGCCCGGCAGCAGCCGCGTCAGGTCACGGGTGCGGTAGCGGATCATTGGCAGGCCTTCCTTGGTCAGCGTGGTAAAGACCAACTCGCCCATTTCGCCGTCGGGCAGAACCTCGCCGGTCTGCGGGTCGATGATTTCGGGGTAGAAATGATCCTCCCAGATGACCGGGCCGTCCTTGGTTTCCACGCATTCGTTGGCGACGCCCGGCCCCATGATCTCGGACAGGCCGTAGATATCGACGGCATGCATGTCAAAGGCCTGCTCGACCTCTTTGCGCATCGCATCCGTCCAGGGCTCGGCCCCGAACACGCCCACCGACAGCGAGCTTTCGCGCGGGTCCATCCCGACCTTGTGATACTGTTCCAGGATGTTGAGCATGTAGGACGGCGTGACCATGATGCCGTCGGGTTTGAAATCGGTGATCAGGGCCACCTGTTTCTCGGTCTGACCGCCGGACATGGGAACGACCGTGGCGCCCAGCCGCTCGATTCCGTAATGCGCGCCCAGGCCGCCGGTGAACAGGCCGTAACCATAGGCGTTGTGGATCATGTCGCCCTTGCGCAGACCGCTGGCGCGCAGGCTGCGGGCCACCAGATCGGCCCAGTTGTCGATGTCGTTCTTGGTGTACCCCACCACGGTCGGCTTGCCCGTGGTGCCGGACGAGGCATGCAGGCGGATGATCTGCTCGCGCGGAACGGCGAACAGGCCGAACGGATATTGGTCACGCAGATCGTTCTTGTAGGTGAAGGGATACTTGGCCAGATCGGCCAGGGTTTTCAGATCGTCGGGATGCACCCCGGCCTCGTCGAACCGCTGCTTGTACATCGGCACGTTGTCATAAGCATGGCGCAGCGACCATTTCAGGCGGTCCAGCTGCAAGCTGCGGATTTCATCGATCGACGCGATCTCGATCGGGTCAAGATCCGCTTTGTTCGGGGTCAGATCTTTCATGATGTCCTCCTCACCTCAAGATTCTGGAAACAGGGTGCCGTTGATCGCGCGGGAAAAACCCCTGAACTCGGCGATCTTGCGGCCGTCCTGGTTGGTCACCGTCACGTCATAGATGCCGCTGCGGCCTGTCAGGCTCTGCTCGGTGGCGCGGGCGGTCAGCCGGTCGCCCAGCCGGCCCGGCGCGACATAGCTGATCACGTTGTGCTGGGCCACGGTCGACTGGTTGCGGCTGTTGCAGGCAAAGGCAAAGGCGCTGTCGGCCAGCATGAAGGTCACGCCGCCATGGCAGATCCCGTGCCCGTTGCAATGGTGCTGCTGCACGGTCAGCGCCAGCGTCGCGGTGCCCTCGTCGACCTCGACCAGTTCCATCCCCGCCCATTTCGAGGCATGGTCCTGCGCCCACATCGCGGCGGCGGCTTTTTCGGCGCGTTCTTTCGGCGTCATGCTCATTTGCCCCGAAACTCCGGGCCGCGCTTTTCCAGAAAAGCTGCGACACCCTCGGCATAATCGGCGGATTCACCGCAGGTCTTCATGGCGTCGGCCTCGATCTCCAGATGATCGGTCAGGCTGTTGGTCGCAGCGGCCTGGATGGTCTGCTTGGTCAGACCCAAACCCAACGTCGGGCCGTTCGACAGGCGTTCGGCCAAGGCGCGCGCCTCGGCCATCAGGTCGGCATCGGGCAGGGCTTTCCAGATCAGGCCCCAGTCTTCAGCCGTTTTCGCCGCCAAGGGCTCGCCGGTCAGCGCCAGCCCCTTGGCCCGCGCCTCGCCCAGCAGATGCGGCAGGTGCCAGCTGCCGCCGGTATCGGGGATCAGCCCGACCTTGGCGAAGGACTGGATAAATTTCGCGGACTCGGCGGCCAGCACGATATCGCAGGCCAGCGCCAGATTGGCGCCCGCGCCCGCGGCCACGCCATTGACCGCGCAGATCACCGGAAAGTTCAGCGACCGGATCAACCGCACCAGCGGCGCATAGAAGGTGCGCACCGTGTGGCCCAGATCCGGTGGGCCGTCCATTTTCGACGGATCGCGATCAGCCAGATCCTGCCCCGCGCAGAACCCGCGGCCGGCTCCGGTCAGCAGGATCGCCCGCGCGCCCTCATCGCGCGCGCCTTCGATGGCGCGGCGCAGGGCGTGGTGCATTTCCTCGGTGAAACTGTTCAGGCGATCAGGGCGGTTGAGAGTGATTTCCACATAATTTCCACGCCGCTGCGCAAGAATCGTATCGCTCATGGGCCGCTCGCTTTGCATTCGTTTCGATATTCTTCTTGCATTAACCGAACGGTTGGTCAATAAATTTCTCCGACGAAGCGCCGAATCCGGGCTTTCGGCCGGTTGATGGTTACAAAAAGGACCATTAACGCATTTATGACTCATGTTTTGGAGGAGGAAACCAGTCATGAAACTCAACGGGATCAAAACGCTGTTGGCGACCGCTGCCCTGGCAGTATCGGGCAGCGTGGCATTTGCGGCGGATTACACCCTGACGATTTCCAGCTGGGCGCCGCCCACCCACGGGATCAACGCCAAGATGTGGCCCAAATTCGTCGAGATGGTCGAAGAGGCCACCGACGGCAAGGTGACTGCCGAGTTGAAGCTGGGTATCGCCCCGCCCCCAGCCCAGATGGACCTGATCATGGATGGCGCGGCGGATGCCTCGATCATCTTCCACGGCTATCAGCCGGGCCGCTTCGTGACGACCAAGCTGATTGAACTGCCAGGCTATGAGGGCTCGGCCGAGGCCGCCTCGGTCGCCTATTGGCGCGCTTACGACAAATACCTGAAGGCCGCCGACGAACACCGCGGCGTCAAGGTCATCGCTCTGCACACCCACGGCCCCGCCCAGCTGCACACCAGCAGCCCGGTGACCTCGATGGACCAGATCTCGGGCCTCAAGGTGCGGATCCCCGGTGGCGTCGGTGGCGATGTGGGCACCGCACTGGGTGCGACCGGCATCCAGGTTCCGGCCCCCAAGGTCTATGAAACACTGGCCTCGAAGGCCGCCGACGGCGTTGTCATGCCGTTCGAATCCCGCAAGGGCTTCAAGCTGACCGAAGTGGCCCCGAACGTCTATGAGATGCCGGGCGGCCTGTATCGCGGGTCGTTTGCCTTCATCATGAACGAGGACACCTTCGCCGACCTGCCCGAGGACATCCAAAAAGCGCTGGAAGAAAACGTGTTCGGCGAACCGTTGAGCCGCGAAATCGGCAAGATCTGGGACGAGATCGACGCCATCGGCCGTGAAGCGACCCAAAGCACCGAGGGCAATGCGATCCACGAAGCCGCTGCCGAGGACATGGAGAAGTTCTCGACGATCGCCGAGGACGTGCGCGCCAAGGTTATTGCCGAAGTCAACGAAGCCGGCGTCGATGCGCAAGCCGCCTATGACATGATCAAGTCGGAAATGTCCTCGAACTGATCCCTGATGCGGGGCGGCACTGGCCGCCCCCACCCAGCCCCTTCCGGAGCCCCCCGATGACCCCTCTCATCCAGCTTGTACGGCGCGCCAGCGTCCTGCCGGTGATCGTCGCCTGCACGGCCCTGTTCATCCTGATGGTGATGACCTTCTGCGACGTGATCCTGCGGTCGGTCTTCAACGCGCCGATCGAGGCCGCCACTGAACTGACGCGCATCCTGATGGCGATTCTGGTGTTCTCGGTGCTGCCCATCATCTCGGTCACCAACGGGCATATCGCCGTGGACCTGACCGACGGTATCTTTCACCGCCTGCGCCTCAGCCGCCTGCGTGACGCGGTGATCTATATCCTCAGCGGCGTCATGTTGTACTGGCCGGTCCAGCGCGTCTGGATACTGGCCGAACGCGCCCGCGACTATGGCGATGTCACCGAATACCTCAGCATCCCGACCTACCTCGTCGGCTGGTTCATCGCTGCGTCGGTGGCGATCACCGCCGTGGTGATGATCATCACCGGACTGCTGCACCTGTTTGCCCCCAAGACCCTGACGGAATCCACTCAATGACCGCTGCACTCATCGGATTTGCCCTTGTCCTGATCCTGGTGCTGATGCGCCTGCCCATCGTCTTTGCCATGGGGCTGGTCGGCACGTTGGGCTTTGCCTATGAACGCGGCGGCTCGATCTTTGACGAGCGCGGGTTGAAGGCCGCGATGTCGATGGTCGGCCGCCAGATCACCGATACCGCGCAGGATTACGGCCTGTCGGTCGTACCGCTGTTCATCCTGATGGGCCTGTTCGTCAACAAGGGCGGCATGGCGCGCGAGCTTTACGCCGTTTCCAACGCCTTTCTGGGCCATATGCGCGGCGGAATCGCCATGGCGACCGTCGCGGCCTGCGGCGGGTTTTCGGCCATCTGCGGATCGTCGCTGGCCACCGCCGCGACAATGTCCAAAGTCGCGATGCCGCAGATGCGCCGTTATGGGTATTCCGACGAACTGTCGACCGCCTCGATCGCGGCCGGCGGCACGCTGGGCATCCTGATCCCGCCCTCTGTCATCCTGGTCATCTACGGGCTGCTGACCGAAACCTCGATCGGCAAGCTTTTCATGGCCGGCATCATCCCCGGCATTCTGGGCATCCTGTTCTACCTGTTCGCCGTGCGCTGGACCGTGTGGCGCAACCCTCAGGCCGGACCAGCCGGTGAACGCGCCAGCTGGGGCGAGCGCATCAGCGCGCTGGGGTCCGTTTGGGCGGTGCTGCTGCTGTTCTTCCTGGTGATCGGCGGGCTGTACGGCGTGCTCGATTTCGAACCGCTGAACCTGACCTTTTCGCCGACCGAGGCCGCAGGCATGGGCGCCGCCGGCGCCTTTCTGATCGCGCTGTTCCGCGGCGGGCTGACCGTGGGATCGACCTTTGAGGTGCTGAAGGAAACCTGCTTTACCGCCGCCGCGCTGTTTGCGGTGTTGATCGGCGCGCAGATCTTTTCGAATTTCATCAACCTGGCCGGCCTGCCCGAGGCGCTGATCGCAATGGTCACCGCCTATGACGTGGCACCCTTCGTGGTGATCCTGATGATTCTGGGCATCTACATCATCCTGGGCTGCGTGTTCGAATCCCTGTCGATGCTGCTGCTGACGGTTCCGATCTTCTTCCCGTTGGTGACCTCGCTGGGCTATGACCCGATCTGGTTCGGCATCGTCGTGGTGGTGGTGACCGAGATTTCGCTGATCACCCCGCCGGTGGGCCTGAACGTGTTCATCCTGAAGGGCGTGGTGGGCGACGTCTCGACTGGCACGATCTTTCGCGGCGTGACCCCGTTCTGGGTGGCCGACATCTTCCGCCTGGCGCTGATCGTTCTGGTTCCGATCGTGGTTCTGTACCTGCCGCAACAGATGGGCGCGCTGGGTCACTGAGCTCATTTCGCCGCGCAAGGCGGCCCCAATACAGGAGCATTTCATGTCTCTGAAACAGATTTCCAGTTTCGCCGCGGGCCAGTGGGTTGCGCCCGGATCCGGGGCCCGTACCATCGCCTCGGCCATCACCGGAGAGCCCTTCGCCACCGCCGGCAACGACGCGCTGGACGTACAGGCGATGCTGACCCATGCCCGCGACGTGGGTGGGCCCGCCCTGCGCCGGCTGACTTTCCATGAACGCGCCAAGATGCTCAAGGCGCTGGCGCAGGCGCTGTCGGAACGCAAACAGGCGCTCTATGATCTCAGCTTTGAAACCGGCGCCACGCAGAAGGATCACCTGATCGACATCGACGGCGGCATCGGCACCATGTTCGTCTTTGCCTCGAAAGGGCGGCGCGAGATGCCCGACGGCCATGTCTTTCTGGATGGCGATGTCGAGCAGCTGTCGCGGAATGGCACCTTCCTGGGCCAGCATGTCTGCACCCCGCTGCAGGGCGTGGCCGTGCATATCAACGCCTTCAACTTCCCGGTCTGGGGCATGCTGGAGAAACTGGCCCCCACCCTGCTGGCCGGGGTTCCGGCGATCGTCAAGCCGGCCACCAACAGCTGCTATGTCACCGAATTGGCCGTGCGGATCATGCTGGACAGCGGCATCCTGCCCGACGGCGCACTGCAGCTGGTCTCGGGCGGGCTGGGCGACATGCTGGATCACCTGACCTGTCAGGATGTGGTCAGCTTTACCGGCTCGGCCGACACCGCGATGAAGCTGCGGCAGAACCCGGTGATCGTGACCAACTCGGTGCGGTTCGTGGCCGAGCAGGATAGCCTGAACGCCTCGATCCTTGGCCCCGACGCGGCACCCGGCACGCTCGAATTCGACCTGTTCGTCAAGGAAGTCGTGCGCGAGATGACGACGAAGGCCGGGCAGAAATGCACCGCCATCCGCCGCATCATCGCCCCTCAGGCGCAGGTCGAGCCGCTGATCGCCGCGATCTCGGCCAAACTGGCGCAGACCACGATCGGCGATCCGCGGCTGGATTCCACGCGCATGGGCGCGCTGGTCTCGAACGGGCAGAAGGCCGACGTTCTGGCCAAGGCCCGCCTCATCGGGCAGGAGGCCGAACGCGTGTTCGGCGACCCGGATGCCTTCGAGGTGGTCGGCGCCGATGCCGAAAAAGGCGCCTTCGTGCCGCCGATGCTGTTTCACTGCGCCGATCCCGACACCGCCCGGCACGTGCATGACACCGAGGCGTTCGGCCCGATCTCGACCATCATGGGCTATCGCGATCTGGACCACGCCATCGCGCTGGCCAATCGCGGCCAGGGGTCGCTGGTCACCTCGCTGATCACCCATGACCCCGAGGTCGCGCGCCAAGTGGTGATGGGTGCTGCCGCCTTCAACGGGCGGATCTACATCAACGAACGCGACTCGATGCAGGAATCCACCGGCCATGGCTCGCCTCTGCCGCACATGGTCCATGGCGGCCCCGGTCGCGCCGGCGGCGGCGAGGAAATGGGCGGCGTGCGCGGCGTGAAACACTACATGCAGCGCACGGCCCTGCAGGGCTCGCCCCGGATGCTGGCGACGATCGGCCGGAAATGGATCCCCGGCGCGCCAGAGATCCAAGGCCCCGCCCATCCCTTCACCCGCAAGTTCGGGGACCTGCAGATCGGCGAGACGCTGCACACGGCGCCCAGGACCATCACGCTGGACGACATCGAACATTTCGCCCATTTCACCGGCGACACCTTCTATGCCCACATGGACGAGGACGCGGCGGCCAGAAACCCGTTCTTTCCGGGCCGGGTGGCGCATGGCTATCTGCTGCTGAGTTTTGCCGCCGGCCTGTTCGTCGAGCCGAACGAAGGGCCGGTGCTGGCCAATACCGGACTGGACGGCCTGCGCTTCATGAAGCCGGTCGTGGCCGGCGACAGCATCAAGGTCCGACTGACGGTCAAGCAAAAGACCCGCCGCACCGACGACTATGGCGAGGTGCGCTGGCACGTGACCCTGACCAATCAGGATGACGAGAAGGTCGCCGAATACGAACTGCTGACCATGAACGCCTACTGAGCGCACGGCAAAGTGTTTTTCTTGCACAGCCGGGCCGGATAGACTGGGCGCATGACCAACGCGCATCCGTGGTTCACCCAGGCCGTGGCCGAATTGGCCGACCCGCAGAATCAGCGGGTCTGGTCGATCATCGTGTCGCTGTTCGGCGACATGGCGCAGGAGCGCGGCGCCAAGATATCGGGCGGGGCGCTGGGCCGCATCATCGAACCGATGGGCATCAAGCCCGAGGCGATCCGCGTGGCCCTGCACCGTCTGCGCAAGGATGGCTGGATCGAAAGCGACCGGGTCGGGCGCGTTTCGATGCATTTCCTGACCGAATATGGCCGCACGCAATCAGCCCGGGTCACGCCGCGCATCTATGCGCGCGACCCTGCGCCGGATACGCCGCTGCACCTGCTGATCGCCGAGGATGGCACCGGCACCCGGCTGCTGGAAGACATCCTGCTCAGCCACGACTACACGCCGATCGGCCGCAACGCTGCGTTGGGACCGGGGGCACCGCCCGTGGACCAGGACGACCTGCTGATCCTTGAAGTCACCGCCCGCTCGGTCCCGCAATGGGTGCATGAAAAGCTGTTTCCGCCCGAATTGCGCACGGCTTGCCGGTCCTTGTACGAGGCCGTGCGCCACGTGTCCCGAGGCCGCCCGGCCAGTTGGGAACCCACAGCCTGTCAGATCGCCACCCTGCGCACGTTGATCGTGCACCGGTGGCGGCGCGTCGTTCTGCGCCTGCCCGACCTGCCCGACGGATTCTGCCCGCCGGACTGGACCGGACCGGCATGCCGTGCGCAGGTGTTCCGTCTGCTGGATCAACTGCCGCGCCCCCTGCCCGACGATCTAAACCCAGACTGACCCAACGGCAGGTTTTCCTGGAACGCCGTTTGACCCTATCCTGACCTTGTACCTTTGGGAGGAGGTGCAGGCATGACCCACGACACTGACATGCTGATCGTAGGGGCCGGGTTCTCGGGGCTGATCATGGCGATCGAGGCCCGCAAACGCGGCATCCACAACATCGCGATCCTTGAAAAGGCCGACGACATCGGCGGCACATGGCGAGAGAACACTTATCCCGGCGTGGCCTGCGATGTGCCCTCGCACCTGTATTCGATGGCAACCCATCCGAACCCGGACTGGACCCGCGCCTATGCAGGCGGGGCCGAAATCTGGGACTACATGCGCCGCGTTGCGCGTGATGAAGGGCTGTACGATCTGTGCCATTTCCACACCGAACTGAAGTCCGCCCACTGGGACGGAACGTATTGGCAGGTCGAGACGACCGGCGGCGCGCAATGGAAGGCACGGTTCCTGGTGTCGGCCATCGGCGCCCTGCACATCCCCAGCACTCCCGAGATCCCGGGAGCAGCGGGCTTTCAGGGTCCGGCATTCCACTCGGCCAAATGGGACCACACGGTGCCGCTGCAGGGTAAACGCATAGCAGTTGTCGGCACCGGCGCTTCCGCCGTTCAGTTCGTGCCGGAAATCGCCAAAACCGCCGCCCATGTCACCATCTTCCAACGCAGCGCGCCTTACGTTCTGCCGCGTCCCGACGGGCCGATTGCGCCCTGGGTCCGGCACCTCTATCGCCGCATTCCGCTGCTGCCGCGCATCCGCAGGCAGTTCATCTACTGGCTGTTCGAATTCCGCCACCGCGTGTTTCGCGGCGAAAAACGCGCGGTCGCCTTTGCCATGAAAATGTGGCGCAAAGGGCTGGAGGAGGCCATATCCGACCCCGAAATGCGCCGCATTCTGACACCGAACTACCGGATCGGATGCAAGCGCGTCCTCAGCTCGAACGACTGGTACCCAGCGCTCGCCCGCGACAATGTCAGCGTGATCCCGCATGGGGTCGAGCGGATCGAAGGGTCCGAGATCGTCGCGACGGACGGCAGTCGGACGGCGACCGACATTCTGATCTGGGGCACCGGATTCCACGTGACGGACGCGGTCCAAAGGCTGGACATCCGCGGCGCGGACGGACTGAGCCTGCAAGACGCCTGGGCCGAAGGCATGCAGGCCAATCTGGGCACCGCCATTGCCGGGTTTCCCAACTTTTTCATCCTGCTGGGGCCGCATACCGGGCTGGGCCACAACTCGGTCGTTCTGATGATCGAAGCGCAAGTTGCCCATATCGGACGGGTGCTGGAGGAGATGCAGCGCGCGGGTCTGCCCGCGATTGCTCCAAACGCTGACCGGCAGGCCGACTTCACCCGCGAAATGCAGGAGCGTCATACCGACAGTGTCTGGCAGGCCGGCGGATGCACTTCGTGGTATCAGGACGCACAGGGGCGCAACACGACGCTGTGGCCCGGCACCGTTTCGGAATTCCGCAAACGTCTGGCGAAGGCCGGGCTCGAGCATTACCATCCCGTTGATCCCGCCCAGACCAAAGGACCGCCGACATGACCACCCTGCTGACCATTGCGCTGATCATCGGCGCCGCGTTGATCCTGATGCATCTTTGGACCCGGCGCCTGACGCGGATGGGAGCCCAATCCGTGCCTCAGCCCGGGCAGATCCTGCCGGTGAACGGCGGTTCGATCCATTATGTCGAACAGGGCGATCCAGAGAAGCCGACGGTGGTTCTGATCCACGGGCTGACCGGCCAGTTGCAGCACTTCACCTATGCCATGACCGACCTTCTGGCCGACGACTTTCACGTCATCGCGGTTGACCGGCCCGGGTGCGGGTATTCGACCCGCGACCACGCGCGGCTGGCCACCCTGCCGGAACAGGCGCGGATGGTCCACGAATTCCTCGAAGCCAAGGGCGTATCGCAGGCCATTCTGGTCGGACACTCGCTCGGGGGCGCGGTGTCGCTCGCCATGGCGCTGGACAATCCTGAGCGGGTTCGGGCGCTGGCCCTGCTGGCCCCGCTCACACATCGGGTACCCAGCACACCCGCCATCTTCAAGGCGTTGGAGATCCGGACCGAATGGCTGCGCAGCCTGATCGCCAACACGATCGCTGTTCCCCTGGCGAAAACCACGGCGCCGCATGTGATCGGCGAGGCGTTCGCCCCTGAACCGGCCCCGAGTGATTTCCTGAACCGCGCCGGTGGCGCCTTGGGGCTGCGCCCGTCAGCCTATATCACCGGATCGCAGGATCTGGCGGGCGTGGACGCCAGCATCGATGCCCAATCCCAACGCTACCACGAACTGAAGGTAGGGGGCGGCATCCTGTACGGGGCCGAAGATCCGATCCTGTCACCCAGCCAGCAAGGCGCACCGATGGTGGAATACGGGCTGAGCTTTGAACAGCTCGAGAACCGCGGCCACATGATCCCTCTGACCGCACCCGAGGCCTGCGCAGAGTTCGTCCGCCGCGTGGCCAACGCTTCGCAATCGCCGTCGAAACCCGCCAACACGGCCGGATGAAGAATCCCGCAATTTCGTGGCATTTCCCTCTTGACCCTCTTCGGCCCCTCCCTTAAATCGCCTCTCACCGTGGCGGAGTAGCTCAGTTGGTTAGAGCAGCGGAATCATAATCCGCGTGTCGGGGGTTCAAGTCCCTCCTCCGCTACCACTTCCCTGAAATCCTCGAGTTTGGCCTTGGGCCGCGCCCGCTGAGCCAGTCGCGGTTATCATCGACGGCGCCAATGCCCTCATGCCACCCGTCTGCATCAAGCGGATCGGACAAACGGCCTGTTCCCCCTCCAATGATCAACCCCGAAGGTTTGACTTTGGATCGCCGGCCCTATCATATTCAAATCTAGGATAATGACAGCCAAACAGGCACAAACGGGAGGAACAGTGATGAAACGTCTATACCTTGGAGTGGTCTGTGCCCTCAGTCTCGCTTGGCCGGCGGCGGCCCAGGATGAAAAACCAGCTCAAACACTGTTCACCAACGTGCATGTCTTTGATGGCGTGAATGAACAGCGCATCGAGAATGCCAGCGTTCTGATCGAAGGCAACCTGATTAAGGCAGTATCAACCGATGCGATTGATGCCCCCAATGCGGAGGTGATCGATGGCGGCGGTAGGACACTGACACCTGGCTTCATCGAGCTTCACGCACACCTCATGCTCATGGGACCGTCTATCGCTTCCATGGAAACGAACTCAACCTGGGAGGATTTTGGCATCCATGGAACCAGGATGGCCGAGATGTACCTGATGCAAGGATTTACGACTGTAAGAGATGCGGGCGGCGCCAACGGCGGTCTGCGGAGGGCCATCGACGCCGGACAGATCGTCGGTCCACGTCACTATGCGTCAGGCGCGTTCCTCGGGACACGCGGCGGCCACGCTGACTTCGCATCCTTCACTTCGCCGCCGGGCGGGCAGACCAACTTCGGTAATCTGAACATGGCGCAACAGGTCAGCGGTGTCGATGATGTCTACTTGTATGGTCGTAATAACATGCGCATGGGGGCGACACAGCTGAAATTCATGCAGTCGGGTGGGGTGATCTCGGCGTTTGACCCATGGCAGTTGCTCGCCGGCTCCAAGGAAGAAATCGAAGCTGCCGTTCAGGTTGCCAACGAATACGGCACCTATGTCATGGCGCATTCTTACCGCAAGGAAGCAATCATGAACGCCCTTGAGGCCGGTGTAATGTCCATTGAACACGGCTTCTCCTTCGATTGCGAGATTGCCGAGATTATGAACGAGAAAGGGGCTTACATAACAACTAACCTCACGGCTTTTGATCCGGGTTTGTTGGATATCCCATCGGTCAAGAACGAGCCCAAGAGCCTCGCGAAAGCGATATCGGCGTCCGCGACTTTCGCGAACTACATTCCGAATATGAAGGAATGCCCGGTAAAACGCGGATTTCAGACCGATTGCGTGGGATCAGTGGAAGCATGCAACATCCAGATTGCTTATGAAAAACATCTCAATAACGAGTTCTTCGGACCGTACCAGTCGATGGTGACGCTTACGTCAATCGGCGGTGAGGTCGTAGCATTGTCAGGCGATTTTTCGAACCCTTACACGGCTGGCAAGCTCGGTGTGATCGAGGAAGGCGCCTATGCGGATATCCTGCTGATCGACGGCAACCCGCTCGAAGATTTCTCGGTCGTGGGTACAGGCGATCAGTGGTTCGGTGCGGACCCGCGGCCTGACAGCCCCGAGACCATCCGCCTGATCATGAAGGATGGCGTGATCTACAAAAATACGCTCAACTAGGGCCATGATGAGGATTCGCGGTCGGGACCGCCATGACAAGCCCGCCTTTCTGAACTCCGTCCGAACTCTGCTGATTGCGGCGACGCTCAGCTTGGGTACGGGCGCGCCCACTTGGGCCGGCCTCTCGGTTGGTTGGGACGATCTGCCTGACCCGACCGTCCAGACCTTTGAGGACCCCTATCGCGACCTCAGCCCCGAACAATTCGACGACGTCCTGTTCGTCGTTCGGCTGCGTGGCCGGCTGCAGCAGGATGTCGGAACGGACGAGGACCGCCAGAAGTGGCAGGAACTTCTGCACGAGACCGAGGATGCGCTAGCCGCGGGCGGTGTCGACGTGGACTGGCTGTTGGGTCAACGCCAGGTCGTGACCGAACGCAGGGAAAAAGCAGCCACGCTTGGCAACCCCTTGTATGACGGGCAAGAGGTCACGCTGTCCGGTTTCGCCATTCCGGCTCCTGCGGACGCGGACGGGCGATCTGTTGTCTATCTGGTGCCCGAACGGGGCATGTGCAGTCATATGCCGCCGCCGCCGCCGAACCAGATGATCCGTGTGATGCTGGATGCCGACTGGGTTCCCAGCTATGTCCACGAACCCGTCCGCCTGACGGGACGTCTGACGATTTCGCCGACCGATCACCAGATGGTCGTGGTCGACGGGCTGATGCCGATGCGCGCCACGTTCCAATTGGAGGCAGACAAGGTCGAAACGCTACAGAACCGCACCGACGGGCTGGAGTGGAGCGAGGACGCGACAGATATTCTTCGAGCCGCGGGGCGGCGCAAAACCGGTGGTCAGGCGGCCTCGGAATGATCCGGCGGATTGCGCCGGTGCTGGCGGCCCTTGTCTGGGCCTCGGGTGCGGTCGCTCAGGGATTGTCAGGTCCCTCATCGGTGAATGCCGAGCTTGAACCCGGAGACGGCTTGACCGACCCGCAATTCCGGTCGGATTTTCCACGCAATATCGCGCCTGGATGGTTTGCCTGGAAGGATCGTCTGGCCGAAGACGGGTTCCGTTTCAACATTGACTATCTGGCCCTTGGGCAAACGACGGATGCCGACCTGGGCGCAGGCGAAGCCGCCAGCGGAATTGCCCGTTTCTATGGCAGCTGGCAGGCAACCGAACAGGGTTCGTTGACCTTCAAGGTCGAACACCGGCACAGCTATACCGATGTCGCTCCGCAGTTTCTGGGCCTGGACGGAGGCGCGCTTTCGATCACAGGAACCGCCTTCAACGACACGGGTTTGCTGCTGACCAACCTGTTCTGGTCGCAGCGGGCCGCGGACGGGTCGTGGACGCTGCAATTCGGTCAGATCGACGTGACCGACTTCGTCGACATCTATGGCCTTGTCAGTCCCTATAGCGGTTTCCAGAACCTGTCGTTCAACACCAATCCGACGATAAACGCCCCCAACCCCGGGCTGGGTCTTGCCGGGGGCATGCGGCTGGGCAGCAATTTCTATGCTGTGGCCAGTGTCGCTGACGCAAACGCCGATCCGTCCGATCCGAACTTCGACGTTTTCAGCGACGGCAACCTCTTCAAATCGCTCGAACTGGGCTACACGTCGGGCTTTGATCGGATCTATTTCGACAACATCCATCTGACACTTTGGCACGCGGATGCAGCCGATGACGGCAGCCGGGCCGAAGACTATGGCGCGGCCTTCTCCGCCGCGTGGTTCGTGGGCAACCAATGGATGCCGTTCCTGCGCGCCGGCGCGGCAAAGGGAACGGCGGCGCTGTATGATCGGTCCCTGTCAGCCGGCATCGGGTACTACGGCCGGAACACCGATCTGGCTGGGCTGGGGCTGAACTGGGCCGAAGCCCGTGGCATCGACGGCGATCAGTTCACCCTCGAAGCTTTCTACCGTTTTTCGATTTCGCCCGGCTTGCAGATCACGCCGTCGGTGCAGTTCATCTCGAACCCACTGCTGAACCCCGGCCAGGACAGCGTGGCCCTGTTCGGCCTGCGGACAAGGCTCGTGTTCTGACGTTGGCCGGGTCTGCCCACTTGAGGCAATGCAACCCATGGAAGGACACTCGATGAAGCCACTGATGGCTGCAGCCGCAACTGTCCTGACAATCGCCGCACCCCTTCACGCCAGCGAAGAGAGCAAGACCTGGGGTGCATCGGACGAAGCCAGGCAGTTCGTGCAGGACACGATCGTACTGGGCATGCTGGCCAGCCCCTATGGAACCGGCTGGACCGAAGACGAACAACTGCACACCTACTTCCAACGCGCCCGGGACAACGGCATCACCGGCCATGAAATGACATTGGCCGCCGCTGACACGTCGTTCGACACGTTGCTTGAACAGCACTATCACTTCCGCGCCGCCATGGCGCAGCAGCCCGAGAGTTATCTGATCGTGAATGAAACACGCGATATCGAGGCCGCGCATGCTCAGGGCAAGACGGCTGTGATCTGGAACAGCCAAACGGCAACGATTCTGGATGGCGACCTCAAGAAGATGGCCCTGCTCAAGGACATGGGCATCAAAAGCATGATCCTGGCCTACAACGACATTTTCCGAACCGGATCAGGGCAGTTGGCAGCTTACAACGGACGGGACATCGGTCTGACCCCATGGGGCAAATCCGTGATCGATGAGATGGTGCGCTTTGGCATCCTGCTGGACCTTAGCCACACCGGGTCGAAAACGGCCAACGACGCGATGGACTACATGGACGAGAACTATCCCGGCGTGCCCTATGTCTACACCCACTCGGTTCCGGCAGGGCTCTATGCGAATGAGCCCAACGCCACGACCAAGGGCTGTTACCGAGCCATCCCGGACGACGAGGCACTGCGAGCAGCCAAGTCCGGAGGATACATATCGCCCACATTCACAGAATGGATGATGGACGGGGTATGGCCCGAAGACATCTCACCCAAGCAAGCCGCCGATATGATCGACTATTATGTCCAACTTGTCGGCGTCGACCATGTCGGGATCGCGACGGACGACATGTTTTCAACCGAACTTGTCGTTCAGTTCGCGACCGCGAATGCCAGCATGTATGACGACGGTGGCTACATGATTGACGCGTTCAACAAAGGCGCAACCGGGAATGGTGAATTGGCCAAGATCCTTGCCGCGATAACCGACGATCTGTGGGCGCGGGGCTATTCAAACGAGGACCTCGCCAAAATCTACGGCGGCAACAAAATGCGCGTCTATGCCCAGGTCTGGGAGGGCAAGCCGCCCGAACGGTTTTTGCAGGAATACCCAGAACGCCTGCGGATGAGGCAGGAGTTCCAGAACCTGTTCCACTCGCGCTAGTCCCCGTTCGGTCGTTGAATCTCCGACAAGGTGCTGACACCGATCTGGGCCATGGCGATGTCCATCTCCTCGGACAGCACCTCCCACAACCGGTGTAAACCGGCCTCGCCGCCCGCCGCGGTGGCGAATTGCAGGATCCGCCCGAAGAACAGGAAATCGGCACCGGCCATCAGCGCCTTGAGCGCATCTTCGCCGGATCGCAGGCCGCTGTCGTAGAACAGCGGATAGTCGTCGCCGACCGCCGCCCGGATCTGCGGCAGGACCGAGATCGGCGCGGGCGCGCTCTCCAACTGGCGGGCGCCGTGGCTCGAGACCTGGATGGCGTCGACTCCGGCCGCCTTCAGCGCAACCGCGTCTTCTACATCCAGCACGCCCTTGACCACCAGCTTGCCCGGCCACCGGTCGCGCAACCTTGCCAGCGTGTCCCAATCGGCCTTTGCACGGCTTTCGGTGCGGTCGAACTCGAACCCCTCCATCAGGAAATTCGCCATCTGCGGTTTGCCCTTCAGCAAGGTCGAGATCGACCAGCGCGGATGCAGCGCGAAGTCCAGAAACTGCCACGGCCCGATCCGGAACGGCATCCGGAAGCTGTGGCGCAGTTCGCGCGGGCGGCGGCCGACTTCGGGCACGTCAACCGTCAGGATCAGAGTCTTGTAGCCCGCGGCCCTTGCCCGATCGACCAGCTTGAACGTGCCGTTGCCATCGCCGCTGAAATACAGCTGAAACCAGGCATGGCCCCGGGCCTCTTCGATCAGCGCCTCCATCGGTGTCGAGGCCACCGTGGAAACGCCCAGCGGCACCCCGTATTGCGCCGCCAGCCGCGCCAGCATCAGGTCGGCGCCCGGAGCTGACAGGTTGCACATGCCCATTGGCGCGATGCCGAAGGGCCTGTCGGCTGGTTGCCCGAATACGCGGGTTGCCAGTGACCGGCTACTGACATCGCGCAGGATCCGGGGCTGAAGGGTCATGGCGTCCAGCGCCGCGCGGGTGCGCCGGGTCCCAGCCTCGGACCCGGCGGCCCCGTCAATATAGTCGAACACCATCCACGGCAGACGCCGCCGGGCCAACCGGCGGGCATCTTCGGCGCTGTGGATGGCGCTTGCGCCCATCAGGCCTGAACGGCCTTCATGAAGCGGTCGCGGATGACGACCGGGTCCATCGTGATCGGCGGCATCTTGGCGTTTCCGCTTTCACATTTGCTGACGATGATGGTCATCTGGCGGGCGTCCAGCGCCTCTTGCAGCACGCGGCCGGTCTCTTCGGCCCGGCATTCGATCACGCGCTCGCATCCCGCCGCCTCGGCCATCTTGGCCAGCGAGGTCTTCTGCCCCGCATAGGTCGGCTGATCGCCGGTCGAGCCATACGAGCCGTTGTCGATGATCAGCAGGATGTAGTTGTCGGCCACGTTGTTGGCGATGGTCGGCAGCGTCCCCAGGTTGGTCAGGATCGAGCCGTCGCCGTCGATGACAATTACCGGTTTCGGCTGGGCCAGCGCCAGACCCAGACCGATGCTCGAGGCCAACCCCATCGTGCCCAGCATGTAGAAATTGGTGGGCTGATCGTCGATGGCATGCAGTTCCTGGCTGGGGATGCCGATGTTGCACACCACCAGTTGGTCTCGCAGGATCGGGGCGATTTCCTTCAGGATTTCAGAACGGATCATTGGTCGCCATAGCCTCCCCAAAAATTGGCGTCGGTCAGGATCGCGACGGGCTTGTTGCACATGAAAGTGTATTTCAGGATAGCATCCAGCTCGGCCACGTCCTCCTGATGGTGGAAATGGTAGGTCGGGATGTGCAGCTGCGCCAGCAGGGCCTTGGTGTGAACGGCCATCTCGACCTGGCAGGCGATGGGCTCGCGCAGTTCGCCCCGGTACGAGATCAGCATCGGCAGCGGCATCCGGTAATACTGGATCAGCGTCGCCAGCGTGTTGATCGTGACCCCGATCGCGGTGTTCTGCATGATGATCGCGGGGCGCTTGCCGCCCATCCAGGCCCCGGCGCACAGGCCCATGCCCTCGTCCTCTTTGTTCGAGGGGATGTGGTAGATGGAGTCGTGGGCGTCGATCTCGGCGATGACGCCGGCCAGTTGCTTGCACGGCACCGTGGTGACGAACGAGATGTCGTTGGCCACCAGATCTTCGGTGATCTTCTTGTCTATGTTCATGTCGAAACTTCTGTTCCTGGGTTGGGGCGCCGAGGGCGCGATGGACGGGTCAGGCCCTGCGGTGGACGTGGACGGCACATTTTGCATGCCGCACCACGCGCGACGCGGTGGAGCCAAGGAAATAATCAGTCAGTCCGGGACGGTGCGAGCCGATGACGACGCAATCGAACCCGTGGTCGTTGGCATAGTCGATGATCGTGCGCGCGGTGTGGCCTTTGACCAGTTCGGGCTTTACGTCCGTAAGGCCTTCCAGCTTGTTCATCAGGACTTCGCGGGCGCGGGCAAAGCCATCGGCCACGGCATCCTTATCCAGATAGACGCTGACCGAGCCCTGCGGCATCTCATAGACATGCAGCGCCACGATCTCGGCGGATCCGCCGCCCAAGGCGCGGGCAATCTCGAGCGTTTGTGGCGAAATGCCGTGGTCAAGCGCCATGGGGACAAGAATTTTCTTATACATGGTTACCTCCAGTTCCGGGCAGTCAGGCCCACGGGGACAGCACGATTTTCGGAACCGCGACCTCGCCCGAGCGTAACTGGGCAAAGGCCCGGGCGCCATCGGCCAGATCGCGTTCTTCGATCCAGTCCAGAGGGCCCAGAGCGCCGTCAAAGATGGCCTGCGCAGTCTGACGGAAATCCTGCGCGGTATAGGTGTAGGTTCCGATGAAGGTGATCTCTTGCAGGGTCATGCGTCGCACGTCCAACCCGCCGGCGTCCTCGCCCAGGCCCACATGCGCGATCACTCCGCCGGGTTGGGCCCGTTCCGAGGCAACCACACGGGTGGCGGCAAAACCCACGGCGTCGACCACGATCGGAAATTCGCCTTGCGCTTCGGGTGCGACCTTGGCGCAATCCAGCCTTTGCAGGAACTTACGCCGCAGGTCGTTGGGTTCGACGATGGTCACATCCACGACATCCATCGCCCGCAGCGCCAGCGCCGCCGCAAGGCCAATCGCCCCACCCCCGATCACCAGCGCACGACGCTCCATCGCCGGGTGCAGCGCCTCGAGCGCAAGGCGCGCGGCATGCCAGCTGACGGCCAGCGGCTCGGCCAAGGCGGCTTTGGCGAAGGGCACGTGATCCGGCACCTCGACCAGATTATCCCAGGGCATCGAATTATATTGAGCAAAGGCGCCTTCACGCGGGGGCATCGAGATGATCTGACGGTCGGGGCACAGGTTTTCCCGCCCCGCTTGGCAGGCCGGGCACTGCCCACAATTTACAAGCGGATTGATCGTGACCCGCGTTCCGTCTTTGGGGCCGCCGATCACTGTGCCCGCCGCCTCGTGACCCAGGATCAAGGGCGCCGGGCGGCGCGCATCATGGCCCAAGTAGGCATGCATGTCGGACCCGCAGATCCCAGCGGCCTCGACCCGGATCAGGTGCTCGCCCGGTTGCGGCGCGGCGTCCGGTACGTCGCGATAGACCAGCTGTTCGACACCTTCATAAACCAGAGCTTTCATTTCGCCGTGAACCCCCCGTCAACCATCAGGATCTGCCCGGTGACATAGTCGGATGCCTGCGAGCACAGAAAAAGGATCGGCCCGTCGATGTCTTCCATACGGCCATTGCGACCGATGCATGTCTGCGCCGCGTTGCGGGCCGCGCGGGCGGGGTCATCGAACACCGCCTGTGTCAGCTCGGTCGGAAAGAAGCCCGGGCCGATGGCGTTGGCGGTGATCCCGTGGGACGACCAGGCCTCAGCCATGGCGCGGGTCAGCTGTGCGATCCCGCCCTTGCTGGCCCCATAGGCGATCCCGCCGGGAAAGGCCCGCGTCGTCTGCAGCGACGCGAAATTCACGATCCGGCCCCAACCACGCGCCTTCATCGCAGGCACCATGGCCTGGCTGAAGAAGAACGGCGCACCGAGGTTCAGGCCCAGCGTCGCATCCCAGCCTTCCGGTGTGACATCATCGGCGGCCTGTCGCGTGTTCACCCCGGCGGCATGAACCACGATATCCGGCGCGCCGAACGGGGCCGCGATTTGTTCGACCAGCCTTGGCAGGCCTTCCCTGTTGGCCACGTCACCTGCGACAACCGCAGCGCTTGAACCGATCTCGGCCTGCAACTCGGCCAGTGCTTCGGCCCGTCGGGCAACGCCTACCACCTTCGCGCCTGCAGCCGCCAGCACCTGCGCAACGCGCCGGCCTAGCCCCGAACTGGCGCCCGTGACGCAGGCCACCCGGCCGGTCAGATCGAACAGGTCGAGGGGGTCATTCATCTGCGGTCAGGTCAAAATTTTCGTCCGGGAAATACTTGGCCAGACGCACATCGGCCGCGCGGGCGTGGCCCTCCATCCCTTCCAGACGCGAAATCCGCGCAGTCGCCTCGGCGATGGGTTTCGAACCCTCGCGCGTCGCCCGCTGCCAGGTGACGATCTTCATGTATTTGTGCACGCTCAGCCCGCCGGTATAGCTGGCCGCGCCCGATGTGGGCAGGACGTGGTTCGTACCGGTGGCCTTGTCGCCATAGGACACGGTCGTTTCTTCGCCCAAGAACAACGATCCATAACAGGTCAGTCGATCCAGCCACCAATCCAGATCCGCGGCCTGCACGGTCAGATGCTCGGGGGCGTAATCGTCGGAACACGCGGCCATCTCTTCGCGGTCCGCGCACAGGATCACCTCGGCATAGTCGCGCCAGGCGGCGGCGGCGTTGTCGCGGTTCAGCTCGGGCAGATCGGCGATCAGGGTCGGAACCAGCTCCATCACCCGCGTCGCCAGATCGCGGTCATCGGTCACCAGCCAGACGGGCGAGTTGTAGCCATGCTCGGCCTGACTGACCAGGTCGGTGGCCACGACGAAGGGGTCGGCCGTGGAATCCGCCAGAATCAGGCTGTCGGTCGGGCCCGCGATCATGTCGATGCCGACCTTGCCGTACAGAATGCGCTTGGCCTCGGCCACGAACTGGTTGCCCGGCCCCACAAGGATGTTGGCGCGCGGCAGCCCGAACAAGCCATAGGTCATGGCGGCCACGCCTTGCACGCCCCCCATGGCCAGGATGCTGTCAGCGCCACTGATATGGGCGGCGTAGACGATCGCCGGGGCCACGCCCTCGCCCGGGCGGGGCGGTGAACAGGCGGTGATGTGACGGCACCCCGCCACTTTGGCGGTGGTCACGGTCATGATGGCGCTGGCGATGTGGCTATACCGCCCGCCGGGCACATAGCAGCCCGCCGCATCGACCGGGATGGCCTTTTGCCCCGCGATGAAGCCCGGCACGATTTCCAGCTGCACATCCGACACGGTGGCCTTCTGCGCCTCGGCAAAGCGGCGCACGTTGTCCTGGGCAAAGCGGATGTCGGCCTTGAGCTTTTCCGGCACCCGGGCGCAGGCGGCGTCGATTTCCGCGGGGGTCATCAGCACGTTGCCCTCGAACTTGTCGAACTTGGCCGCGTATTCCAGCGCCTTGGCGTCTCCGCCGGCCTCGATGTCGGCCAGGATGGTCTTGACCGTGTCATGCACCTCGGACGCGTGGGATTGTGCGGTCAGGGTGGCCTTCTTGAGGTATTCACGCGGCATGTTCAGAAGATCCTATTGGTAGATTTCAGGAAGCAAAGTGGTCGACAGCGCCGGAACGTAGGCGATCAGGATGACGACGATCAGCATGGTCAGCACGAAGGGCACGGCGCGGGCCGCGATCTTGAGGATGGATTCACCCGTGATCCCCGACACCACGAACAGGTTCAACCCCAGTGGCGGCGTGATGAAGCCAACGCCCAAGGCGGTGATCATCATGATGCAGAACTGGATCTCGTTCATGCCGATGTTGTCCGCCAGCGGTTTCAGGATCGGGGCCAGGATGACGATATTCGGTGTCGTCTCCATGACGCAACCAGCCGCGATCAGAATGCCGATCATCAGCAGGATCAGCAGGAACGGATCCTCGGTCAGCGAGGTCACCGAGGCCACGAAGCCCTGCGGCACGCCCATGATCGCCAGCGCCTCGGCCAGCGGGGCCGAGAAGGCGATGATCGGCAGGATAACCCCGTTCACCTTGGCCGAGCTGACCAGCATCGACGGGAAGTCCGCCAACGTCAGCGTGCGCAGGATGAACCCCATGATGATGGTGACTACGACGGCGGTCGCGCCGGCCTCGGTCGGGGTCAGGCGACCCGAAAAGATGCCATAGAAGATGATGCCCGGCACGATGAAGGCGTACCAGCCTGATTTCAGCGCCTTGCCCAGATTGGCCAGCCATTCGCCCATGGTCATCATCCCGCCGCCCTCATAGGCATAGAGGCGGTTCATGATGATATTGGTCACGAGGATCGAGATCAGGATCGCCAGCCCCGGGATCAGAGCAGCCAGAAACAGGGTCGAGGCCGAGATGCCCAGCACGAGCCCGATGATGATATAGGCGATCGAGGGCGGGATCAGGATCCCGGTACAGGCCCCCGCCGCCACCAGCGCACAGGCATAGGGGCGCGGATAGCCGCTTTCGACCAGTCGGTTGATCGTCATCCGACCCACCGCCGCCGCCCCCGCCGCGTCAGAGCCTGAGATGGCCGCGAACATGCCGCAGACCAGAACCGTGGCCGAGCCGAACCCGCCTTTTGCGAAACAAGTCAGCGCCTCGGCCACGTCCAGAAACTTGCGCGACAGCCCGGTTCGCACCAGCACGTCACCGGTCAGGATGAACAGCGGCACCGCGGTCAGGGCAAAGGCGTCGATGCCGGTGAACAGGCTTTCGCCCACAAGGCTCAGCGGCAGGTCGCCCGACATGATCAGCATCACGATCGCGGCCGAGCCGATCGCGGCCCAGACCGGAACCGCCAGCGCGATCAGGCCGACGAACAGGATCACGGGCAGGTAGAAATCCCAGCCCAGTTCGACCGTTTGATTGAGAGAACTCCAAAGCATCCGGTTTCTCCTCAGTCAAACAGCTTGTCGCCTTCGAAAACGGGCGTGCCGTCACGAAGACTTTTGATATCGTTCATCAACGATTGGATCAGGCGCCAGATCATCAGAGCAAAGCCCGTAGGCACCGCCATCAGGAACCACACCTTCGACACCCGCAGCCCGTCAGTGACCGACCCGAACTTGGCCGAGACATGCACCGCCTCGTAGGACCAGTAGAGCGCGATCACCGCCACCGCGAACATCACCAGATCACCGAAGATATACAGCACCGCCTTGGGCCGGGGGCCGAGGTAATGCATGATGACGTCGATCCGGATATGGGCGCGTTCCTTGACGGCCGCGGCCGCGCCGATCCAGGCCAGATAGATGAAGGAATAGCGGACGATCTCCTCGCCCCAGATCGAGGAATAGGCGAAGATCTCGCGCCGCAGCACCTCGATTGCCATCGTGATGACGAGCATCACGTAGAACACCAGAAGCAGCCAGCGTTCGGCGTTGCGGTCTATGGTTATGAGTAAGGACATCGCTTCCCTCGGCAAGGCTGGGGGGATGGGCCTGAAAGCTCAGGCCCTGCAGGTCTGGCGAAAAGGCGGGCACACGTCCGGCGCCCGCCCGGTCCGCATCAGGCGTCGTGGACGTAGTATTTGCCTTGGGTTCCGGCCGCTTCGACCAGCTTTTCGAAGGCGTCCATCGACCCGGCCAACTCGGTCTTGAAGGGGTCCCACTCCGAGCGCTGATAACCGCCGGCCTCCTGCCACTCGGCCAGTTGATCTTCGGTCAGCGAGTGGAACTCGACTCCGGCCTTGTTCAACTCGGCCATGGCGTAGGCGCGGGCCGAGGGGACCTTGGCAAGGTTCTGGTGGCTGGTCATCTCCGAGCCCCACATGATGCCCTCTTGCACATCGGCCGGCATCGAGTTGAACCATTCCAGGTTGCAGGAATAGACTTGGCTGTCCGGCACCGCCTGGGTGAAGGTGACGTGAGACAGAATATCCTTGAAGCCAAACACATAGAGCGCGCCGACCGACGGGTCGAGCGCATCCGCCACGCCCTGCTTGATGGCCGAGGGGGTCTCGCCCCAGGCAACAGGCGTCGGGTTGGCGCCGGCCATGCGGTAGTATTGCTGCAGCATCTTGGACCCGGGCACGCGGAACTTCACACCGCTCATGTCCGATGGGGTAATGATGGCATTTCCGCCCTGGCGCACGGCCACAACGCGCGGGTCGATCACGACATAGAACAGCGCCTTGAAGCCTGCGGCCTCGACCTTGGGGTGCACTTCGTTCTTCCAGGTGTCGGAATGCACCAGGTTGGTGAACCGCTGGTTCGAGCCGCACAGATACGGCATGTTGATCAGGTCCACGGTCGAAGCGAAGGGTGCGAAGTTCGACAGCGAATGCTGGGCCGCCTGGATGGTTCCACCCTGCACCTTCTGCACCAATGCGCCGCCCGCGCCCAGCTGCCCGCCCGGGGCCAGCTTGACATAGACCTTGCCGTTGGTTGCGTTCTGGATGTTCTCCTTCAGGTCCAGCTGCATGATCGGATAGCTGCGCGAGGCGCCCAGCACATAGGCCGTAGCGACCGTCATCACATGCTCGGCGGCTTGTTCGCGTTCCTTTTCCTCCTTCGCGGTCTGCGCCGCGGCCTCGGATGACCACAGCACGCCGCTTGCGCCCGCCACCAGTGCGGCCGTGAACGCGCCGCTGGCACTGAGTTTGAGGAAATTGCGGCGTTCAGCTGACGCCAATTCCATTTGATCTTTGTTCATTGATTGCCCTCCCATTGGAAAAATTCAGCCGCCGTTCTCCTCGCGTGCGGCCTCTTTTTTCAGAATTGCGACAACGAACAGGATCGACGCCGCGAACAGAACCAGCATCTCGCCCACATCCCCAAGAAACGCGCGGCCTGCAAACGCACCCAGCGCCACGTTCGCGAAATAGACGACGAAGACGACGGCGGATGCGGCAAGAAACATGTTCGGGACTCCGGCTAGAATCGGCACTGATGCCATTTGTAAGCGCTTACATGGAAAATGCAAGCGCTTACATTTCAACTTTCCTTGCCAATCCGATCCGGTTAGAATTGGACAGAGCAAAGATTAGGTTTGGAAATGTCGAAGCTGAAGCCCGCCCCGACACTGGATGACGTTGCCAGAAAGGCGGGCGTTTCCACGGCTACGGTTTCGCGTTGCCTCAACACGCCGGATCGGGTTGTCGAAGCGACCCGCAAACGCGTGCAGTCGGCGATCGAGGCGCTGGGCTATACACCGAATTTCGCGGCTCGGGTCATGGCGGCCAAACGCACGTTTACCATCGGCGCGATCATCCCGACGATGGAGAACGCCATCTTTGCGCGCGGCTTGCAGGCCTTTCAGGAAGAGCTGCACCAACATGGATATACGCTGCTGGTATCCAGTTCGGCCTACAAACCGGCCACCGAAGAAGAGCAGATCCGTACTTTGGTTGCCCGCGGCGCCGATGGCCTGCTGCTGATCGGACACGACCGGGCGCCACGCATCTACGAATTTCTTGAGCACCGAGAAATTCCGGCGCTGGTCGCGTGGTCATTTTCCCCGGACGGACGTCTGCCCTCCATCGGTTTCGACAACCGTGCGGCCATGTACGAGCTGGCAAAAAGGGTCCTCGACCTCGGGCACCGGCGGCTTGCAGTGATATCGGGTATCACCCACGGCAACGACCGCGCACGCCTTCGGTTGGACGGGGTGCGCGACGCTGTTCGGCAGCAAGGGCTTGACCCGCAGGTGCTTCAGGTCATCGAGACCCCGTACGAGATCGAAAACGGCGCAGAAGCCTTCGCGCGTATCATGTCGCAGGACACGCCGCCGACGGCCGTCATGTGCGGTAACGATGTCCTGGCCGCTGGCGCCTTGCTCAGGGCTCAGGACATGGGGCTGAAAGTGCCGCAGGATGTCTCGATCACAGGGTTCGATGACATCGAATTGGCCCGGATCCTGCGCCCGGCTTTGACCACTGTGCATGTGCCGCATCGAGAAATGGGTGGAAAAGCCGCCAAGGCATTGATCGAAATGGTTGAAAAAAGGAACCCGGCGGCCGGTGAACACCTGTTCACGCATATCGTTGAACGACAGTCCCTGGGTCCTGCCGACTCGGCGTGATCCGTGTGCCTAGGTCAGGCGGCCTGATCTTCCATCGTCCGGAAATCACCCTTCAGCCACAAATGCCGCTTGCACATCGGCTCGGTGAAATACTGCCGGATCAAGCTGCTGAGGGCCTTGTGGATCAGTTTTGAAGTGGTGTCCGGATAGACCTCGGTCGTGAACAGAGAAACGATCCTGACAAAGTTCCGACCCGGAAAAGGCGTGGCCCGCACCGAGTCATGATAGCGATGCGCCCGATGGAAACACCCGGCCGTGGTGATCGCCCATCCGCTGCCTTCGGCCACCAACCCCATGATCGACTGATTGCATTCCAGCTCGAACCGGTTGGGCAGGTTGTACTTGTTGCGCGTCAGCTGGATCTCGATCTGCTTGCCGATCGTGTAGTCTCGCGAATACCGCAGCAGTGGCAGGTCGGAATGGGGTGAGAACAGGTCCTGCACCTCGCCCTTGAACTTTTCGGGCAAGATCACGATGAACGGATCGCGCATCAAAGGATATTCGATCAGGCCCTGTGTGCCGCCCGGCGGTCGGGTCGCCACGCCCGCGTCCAGCTTGTGCTCCTGCAATTTCTCGATGATCTCGTGGCTGGGCCGCGTGAAATGCCGGAAATTGCAGCGCGGCAGCGCATGGGCCAGGAACCGGATCAGTTCAGGCGCGATCTGGTTGTCGAAATCATCCACCAGGGCCAGCCGCAGATCGGTGGCGTGGCGCCAGTTGCCAGACCGGATCTCGGCCTCGCCCCGCTTCAACACGGTCAGGCCATCGCGTACATAGCGCGAAAATACCTCGCCAGCCGGTGTCAGGCTCATCGGACGACGGCCGTGATCCACCAGTGCGATGCCAAGGGCGTCTTCCAGGCTGCGAAGATGGTTGGAAACGGTGCTGATCGACAAACCCGTTTCCGAGGCCACCTGCTGAATCGAACCGGACTTGGCGATCAGGCGGAACACTTCCAACCAGCGCAGGCTCAGTGTTTTGGACACGGGGCAAAACCCTCCCGCAATTTCGATTTCATCGAAACTAGCGAAACAGAGTTTTTGCTTTCGGGCAATGGTGAATGTTGGTCACACCCATTAGCTGCGCATGCGGGTGAACTCGGGATCGTAGGGGCAGGCAGGGATCACCCGCGCCGGAACCCTGTCACCACACAGGTCCAGCATCATCTCGCTGCCCTCGGCTGACAGGTGCGGCTCGACAAAGGCATGCGCCAGGTTCAGCCCGGTGCGATGCCCCCACTCGCCTGAGGTCACCGTTCCCACCACCCGATCCCCGACCATCAGCGACGCACCGGGTTGCGCGGGCGCGTGCGTGGCCTGCACTTGCAGGGCAACCAGCTTGCGCGACGGCCCATTGGCTTGCCGTTCGATCAGCGCCGCGCGCCCGATGAACTCCGGCTTGTCCAGCCTAACAAAGCGGCCCAACCCAGTTTCGAACGGGTCATATTCGGTGATCAGGTCGGCCTTCCAATGCAGGAAGGTCTTCTCCATCCGCATCGACTCGATCGCCCGCGCGCCGAACAATTGTAGGCCAAAGGCCTGTCCGGCCTGTCGCAGCGCAAGATAGGCCGTATAAAGCGAGGCGTTGGGCACATGGATCTCATAGGCCAGTTCGCCCGAGAAACTGACGCCCATCACGGTGGCGGGCGCAATCCCGACAAAGCACTCGCGTACGCTGAGCCACGGGAAGGCGTCCCGCGACCAATCCCCGCGCGAACAGGCCGACAGCACGTCACGCGCCCGTGGTCCGGCCAGAACCAGGATGGTCTGCTCGTTGGTCAGGCTACGCAACTGCACGTCCTCGTCGGGGGCGATGTGCCGGGACAGCCAATCCATGTCATGCAGTTCGGCCGCTGCGGCCGAGCCGTACCAAACCCGATCCGGCCCCCGGTCACTGGCGGGCAGATTGGCAATGGTCGCCTCGGCCTTGACCATGCCCTTGTGATTCAGAAGATAGGCCAACCCCACCCGACCCGGGCGACGGGGCAGCGCGCCGCAGACCATCCTGTCGAGGAACGCATGCCGGTCGGTACCGGTGATCTCGATCCGGTTGAACCCGTTCACCTCGGCCAGCCCGGCATTCTGCTGCACATTGGCAACCTCGGCGGCGATCACGTCGAATGTTTCGTCAAAATCGAAACTGAGTGTCGGCGTGAAATCGGGCGCGGGCTTGATGTACTCGACCCGCTCCCAGCCATTCACCACGGTAAATTCCGCGCCCTCGGCGGCCAAAACCGGGGTCAGCGGCGTTGTCTTGGCGGGCCGCCCGGCGGGGCGGTGTTCGTGCGGAAAGTGAAAGCGGAACTCATTCTGGTAATCCTCGATCGCCTTCAGCGCGGTCAGCTCGACATTGGCATGCCCGGCGAACCGGCGCGGGTCGAGGCACCAGGTGTCATAGCAGGCCTCGCCATGCACGATCTGCTGGGCCAGAAGCCAGCCGTGGCCGCCCCCCTCACCCAGCCCGGCCCGCAGGCCGATGATGCAGAATGCGTTGCGCTTGCCGGGGATCGGCCCGACCAGGGGTGCACCATCGATCGTGTAGGTGATAGGGCCGTTGACGACCGTGTGGATCCCGGCCTCCATCAGGGCGGGCATGCGGGCAAACGCGCCTTCCAGCACATCGGTCACCCGGTCCAGATCGTCCGGGCACAGCGCGTTGACGAAGTTCGGATCGATCCCGTCCATGCCCCAGGTCTTGCAGTCCTGTTCGTAGAAACCCAACAGCAACCCGTTCTTTTCCTGCCGGCAGTAGTAATCGCTGATCGGGCAGCGCAGCAGCGGCATGCGGTGGCCCGCATCACGGATCGCGGGGATTTCCTCGGTCAGGAAATACTGGTGCTCCATCGAGGCCACGGGATGGTGCACGCCCATCATCGCGCCCACCTCGTTCACGCGGTAGCCACAGGCATTCACCACGATGTCGCAGTCGATGTCGCCGTGCTCGGTATGAACGGTCCAGGTGTCGTCCCTGTGTTGGGTCAGGGCCGTGACCGGCGTGTTGCGATAGACCTCGGCCCCGGCCTTGCGCGCCCGCCGCGCCAGCGCTTGGCACAGCTGCGCCGGGTCGATATCCCCGTCCAGCGGATCCCACAGCCCGCCCAACAGATTGTCGATGGAAATCAGCGGGTGGCGACGGGCGCATTCCTGTGCGTCGATCGCCTCAAAATACACGCCCATACCCCGCGCCATCGAAGCGAAATGGCGATAGCCCTGCATCTGCGCTTCGGTATTGGCCAACCGGATGCCACCGTCGCCATGATGGTAGTTGATCGGATAGTCCGGATCCTCGGCCAGTTCCTTGTACAGGCGGATCGAATGCGACTTGAGCCCCACCATCGTCTGGTTCATTCCGAAATTCGTCACCTGCGCGGCCGAATGCCATGTGGTGCCGGATGTCAGCTCGTTGCGCTCTACCAGAACTACGTCGCTCCAGCCTTCCTGCGTCAGGTGATACAGGGTTGAACAGCCGGCGATTCCGCCGCCGATCACCACGACCTTGGTGCGCGATTTCATGGGTGTGCTCCTTCTGACATTCCCCGAACCCTGCCGAACGGCGCAGCGGGCGAGCAATGGCGCAGTCACCGGTCCCGAAAAATCGAAACGGGGATTGAGATTTTTCAAAACGGCAGTTCCGCTTTGGCCGCACCCCGCGTTGCCGCGTATCTTGCAGGGCAGGATCGGATCAGGAGCCTTCGGAGATGCCAGAACAGGGCAAACGCGGCGGGCGGCGGGCCAGGCTGGCGCAACGGGCGGCCAAACCGGCCTTTGACCCCTGCCCGCCCGGCCAGATCGGCGGCCAGTACAAACCCCTGACCTTGCCCGAGATCGCGGCGATCCACGACACCGCCCTGCGCCTGCTGGAAACGCTGGGCATGGGCGAAGTGCCCGACCGTCTGGCACAAGACCTGATCGCCGCTGGCGCGCGGCCCGGCCCGCCGGGGCGGCTGGTCTTTCCTCGCACGATGGTCGAAGGCGCGGTCCGGCGGGCCGCCAAGCGGTTTACCCTGCACGGGCGCGACCCGGCCCGGTCGATCGATGTGGGCGGCGACCGCGTGCATTTCGGCACTGGCGGCGCAGCGGTCCAGACGCTGGATCTGGACAGCGGGCTCTATCGCCCGTCGACGCTGGCCGATCTGCATGATTTCACCCGCCTTCAGGACACGCTGGCCAATGTCAGCTGGTTCACCCGATGCTGCGTCGCCACCGACGTGCCGGACAATTTCGATCTGGACGTGAATACCGCCTATGCACTGATCCGGAATACCACCAAACCGGTGGCGACCTCTTTCACGCTGGCCGAACATGTCGCGCCCATCGTGCGGATGCTGGATATCGCCGCCGGAGGCCAGGGCGCCTTTGCGGAACGCCCGTTCCTGAAGGCGCATATCAGCCCGGTGATCTCGCCCCTGCGATACGGCGAAGATGCGGTGGACGTGGTCTATGAATGCATCGCGCACAACATTCCGATGTCCTGCATCACCGCCGCCCAGGCCGGGGCGACCGCGCCCGCCACCATGGCCGGGTTTCTGGCCCAGTCGCTGGCCGAAACCCTGGCCAGCCTGGTCATGGTCAACGCGATCCGGCCGGGCTTTCCCATGGTGTTTTCCAACTGGCCCTTCATCATCGATCTGCGCACCGGCGCGTTTTCGGGCGGCAGTGGCGAAACCGCCGTGCTGAACGCGGCCTCGGCCCAGATCACCAACTGGTTGGGGCTGCCCTCAGGCGTGGCCTGTTCGATGACCGATGCCAAAGCCATCGACGCGCAATACGGCGCCGAGAAAGGCATCACCTCGCTGGCCGCCGCCCTGGCTGGGGGAAACCTGATTTACGAAAGCTCGGGCATGACGGCTTCGCTGCTGGGGGTCAGTTTCGAGGGGTTCGTGCTGGATGACGAGATGCATTCGCACACCTATCGCGCCCTGCGCGGGATCGAGGTGACCGAAGAAAACCTGGGTTTTGACGCGATCTGCCAGTCGGTTCTGGGCGAAGGCCATTTCCTGGGCAGCGCCCACACCCATGCAGCGATGGAGCGCGACTATTTCTACCCCGCCCTTGCCGACCGGGCCGAGCCGCGCAACTGGCAGGACAGCGGCGCGCGCGATGCCTGGTCGACCGCCCGCGACCGCGCGCGTGAAATCCTGCGCACGCATCACCCGCAATACCTCAGCCCCGAACAGGAGGCCGAGATCCGCGTCAATTTCCGGATTCTGTCCTGATCCAACGTTACTGTGTCGCGGACCGGGTGTTTTTGACGCGGGCTTGGCGCTAGGCTCGGGCAAACGACGACACAGGGGGCCCCATGGCAAATGCGTTCTTTCAACCCGTCTCGGCGATGGAGCTGGCCCGCTTTGCCGGTGTCCCCACCTTCATGCGTCTGCCGGCCCTGACCTCGGACGACGACCGGATGGATCTGGTCGAGCTTGGGCTGGTCGGCATCCCCTGGGACGGGGGCACCACCAACCGGCCCGGCGCGCGGCACGGGCCGCGGCAGTTGCGCGACCAATCCACCATGATCCGCGCCATGAACCCGGTGACTGGGGTTGCCCCGTTCGAGCTGGTCAACTGTGCCGACCTGGGTGACGTGCCGCCCAACCCGGTGGATATCGAGGATACGCTGGACCGCGTCACCCGCTTCTACACTGACCTGATGCTGCGCGGCATCGTGCCCCTGACGGCGGGCGGCGATCACCTGACCACCCTGCCCGTCCTGCGGGCGCTGGCCAGCGACGCCCCTCTGGGGCTGATCCAGTTCGACAGCCATACCGACCTGTTCGACAGCTATTTCGGCGGGCACAAATATACCCATGGCACCCCGTTCCGCCGCGCGGTCGAGGAAGGATTGGTCGATCCCGAACGGTTCGTGCAGGTGGGCATTCGCGGCACCGCCTACAACACCGAGGATATCGAATGGGGCGAGGCGCAGGGCATCCGCATCATCCGCATAGAAGAGCTGTTCGACCGTGGCATCGACGATGTCATGACCGAGGTCCGCTCCATCGTCGGTGACGCGCCCTGCTATTGCACCTATGACATCGATTTCGTGGACCCCACCCATGCCCCCGGCACCGGCACGCCCGAGATCGGCGGCCCCAACAGCTTTCAGGCCCAGCAGGTCATTCGCAAGCTGGAAGGTCTGAACCTTGTGGGCGCGGATCTGGTCGAGGTCTCGCCGCCCTTCGACCCAGCGGGCGGCACCGCGTGGCTGGGCATTTCGCTGATGTTCGAACTGCTGTGCGTGCTGGCCCAGGCGATCGACGCGCGGCGCTAGGCCCGCGCGACGTTCTCGGCGATCATCGAGATCATCTCGAACATGACCGCCGCCGCCGTCAGCGCGGTGATGTTGTTGGGGCTGTCCTTGGTCGGCATCATGCAGACCACATCGCCGCCGACGATGTTGAGCCCCCGCGCGGCATGCAGGATGCCCACGGCCTCGTCGATGTCAAAACCCTTTTCGCCGGGTTCCAGGTTCGACACGCCCGGCGCGATGGTTGGATCAAGGCAGTCGAGATCGAAGGTGATGTAGACCGGCCGGTCGCCCAGAACCTCGCGCGTTTGGGCCACTACATCGGCCAAGCCACGCTGGCGGAACTCGCGCATGGTGACGATGTTGTAGCCATAGTCATATGAAGGCTGCAGCCAGTCGAGGCTGCGCGGATGCCCCCGCAACCCGATCTGCATCGACCGGGTCGGGTCCACCTGCCCCTGATCGGCCAGGTAAGCCCCCCAATGCGCGGCGGACTTCTTGGCCCCCAGGAAATGATCGACCTTGGTGAACACATCCGTATGCGCATCCAGATGCAGAAAGCTGACCGGTTGCCCGCCCGCCAGTTCGCCTCGGCCCAGCGCCTGCACGATCCCGCCCGTGATCGAGTGATCGCCGCCCACCGAAACGGGCCGCGCACCGGCGGCGTCGATGTCACGGTAGAAGGCGGTTATACGCTCGATGCAATCCTCGTTGTCGTTGGCGCGCGGGAACGGCACGTCGCCAACATCGGCAATGCGCGCGCTCGACCACGGATCGATCTGGAACAGCGAATGCACCCGGCGCTGCACGGCGGAGACATGACGCAGCGCACGCGGGCCCAGATGCTGGTCGCGCTCGGTGGTGCCGTTGCCGGCGGAATGCGGCACGCCCACAAGGGCGATATCCTGGTCCTGCGGCCCCACATGGGGGCACCGGAACAGGGTGGGCACGCCCCACCAGTACAGGTTGTCCATCATGGATTGTTCGTAGCGGTCCGCCATCGTGTCTCCCCGCCCTGAATTGAAACCGCCCCCACTGGTATTCCAGGGGGGCGGCTGTCGCGTCAGATCTTTTCGTCTTCGCGTCGGAAGGCGCCCTGAACGATGCGGTCCATGACCATGGCCAGGAACAGGATCGCAAAGCCACCCAGTAGGCCCGGACCCTTGGCCGCGTATTGCAGCGCCTCAAGGATTTCCTTGCCCAGACCCCCGCCGCCAATCAGCGAGATGATCACGACCATCGACAGGCACATCAGGATGGTCTGGTTCACGCCAGTCATGATCGACGGCAGCGCCAGCGGGATTTCCACGTCCTTGAGCAACTGCCATTTCGAGGCGCCAAAGGCCACGGCGGCCTCTTTTATGCTTTCCGGCACCCCCCGCATGCCCAGCGCTGTCAGGCGGATCACCGGCGGCATACCAAAGATGATCGTAGCGAGGATGCCCGGCGGGTTTCCGGTGCCAAAGAAAGCGATGATCGGGATCAGGTAAACGAAGGCCGGCAGGGTCTGCATCAGGTCCAGCACCGGCTCGGCCGCGCGATAGGCGCGTTTGGACTTGCCGAACCAGATGCCCAGCGGAATGCCGAAGGTGACGCACAGCAGCACGGCCGCGCCCACCAGTGCCACCGTCTCCATTGCCACGTCCCAGTATCCCAGCAACGCGATATAGGCCAGCGACGCGGCGGTGAAGATCGCCACGCGCGGACCCGCCGCGCGCCACGCGGTCACGCAGATCACCAGCATGACCACCGGCCAAGGCGACCCGATCAGGGCCACGGTCAGCCCGTCCAGAACCGAGCGTACACCGGCAACGATCCCGTCGAAAATGTCTCCGCCCGCGGCGGCTGCGGCGTCGATCCGGGCCTCCATCCAGCTGGCCACGACCGAGAACAGTGTTCCCTGATCAGGCCCGAGTATCATCTCGGATACTTGTTTTTCGGGGAAGGCATCCAGCAGTGGAAGCGAGGCATTCACCGTGAATTTGTAAACGATCAGCGGTCCGATCGCAGCGATCAGAACCGCACCCAGAACCGTGTTCCGCGTGGAGCGGCCGCTTTCGGTGTTGTCGGGGTTGATCCGCCAGTTCGAGTACTGTTTTTCGTACACCCGGTCAGCGTAGACCCCCTGAACCAGCTTGAAAACCAACAGCATCAGAAGCCCGGTGACCATGATCCCCAGGGCTTCGGACTGTGCCAGCTGCGCTTTCTCAAGGCTGCTGTCCGCCGCTTTCTGGATATTTGCGGCCAGTTTGTTGAACCGGTCGATATCTGCCTTTTCGGTTGCATCCGCCGCGCGAGCCAGCAGCTCGTTTGCGCGTTCCTGCTGACGGGCCGCGCGTTCGGCCAGATCGGCCCCTGGGTTGCCCCAGGCACCGCGCCCGATCTGCACCCAGGCGATGATCTCAAGGATCAGAAAGGTCCAGAACATCCCCCAGATCGCCCGCGAGGCGGACCAGAACGGCCCCAGCACCGCCGCCCACAGGTTGAACGTGTTCGGGATCGGACTGGTCGCATCGTGGATCTTGTGAAAGGCGTTGACGTAGTAGTCACCATTGGGGCCTGCGAATTCGTGGATCGACCGATCCAGCGCCTCGCGGTCCACCTCGATGTCGGAGGCGGCCGTGACTTTCAATTCCGTGGTTGCATCAGTCATTTTTGCCCCCCTGAATTCCGCGCAACAGGCGTGGTTTGGTCACGACGCCGACATCCTGACCGCCATCGGTGATCACCACCGGAAGCTCGGTGTTCACGGCCAGGTCGATCAGCTGGTCGAGGTCTGCGCCCTCATCGGCACGCGGCGCGCCATCCAGCGGGCCGGAATAACTGTCCAGCGGCTCCATGATCGAATGCGCCTTGACCAGTTTGAGTTTGGATATGCCCTGCACGAACTCGCGCACGTAGTCGTCGGCCGGGTTCATCACGATGTCCTCGGGCGTGCCGATCTGGACGATCACACCGTCCTTCATGATGGCGATGCGGTGGCCGATGCGAATGGCCTCGTCCAGGTCATGTGTGATGAACAGCGTGGTTTTTTTCAGCTGCGCAACCAGCGCCTTGAACTGATCCTGCAATTGCAGCCGGATCAGCGGGTCCAGTGCCGAGAATGGTTCATCCATCAACAGGATTTCCGGGTCCGAGGCCAGCGCGCGCGCGATGCCCACGCGCTGCTGCATCCCGCCGGACAGTTCCTTGGGCAGCCGGTCCTCGTAGCCGGTCAGGTCCACCAGGCCCAGCGCATGATCGGACACCGCCCAGCGCTTGGATTTCGAGACTTTGCGGATCTCGAGCGGATAGGCCACGTTGTCGCGCACCGAACGGTGCGGCATCAGCGCCATGTGCTGGAACACCATCCCGATCTGCTGGGCGCGAATGCGACGCAGTTCGGACTCGGAGATCTTGGACACGTCCTGCCCCATGATCTCGATCTTTCCGGCCGTGGGCTCGATCAGGCGATTGACATGGCGCACAAGGGTCGACTTGCCTGAACCCGACAGGCCCATGATGCAAAAAATCTCGCCACGCGGCACTTCGAACGTGGCGCCTTGAACGCCGACCACGCAATTGAATCTTTCAAGAACTTCAGGTTTTCCAATACCTTCATTCCGGACCGCAGCCATGGCTTCTTCGGCCCGTGCGCCGAAAATTTTCCAAACATTTTCTAGTTTTACGACAGGTTCGTCCATTTGCCCCTCATCTACGGGGTTGCATCCCGGCAAACAGGCAAAGGGCCGCCGCGATCAGTCGCGACGGCCCCATGCGTTTGTGATTTAGTTCGTCAGCCAGCCGATAACGGTGTCTTCGTTTTCCGCCACCCACTGGCGGGCGAAATCGGCTGCTTCCATGTTGTCCACGGCCAGCGCCTTGCCCATCGCGCTCAGATCATCACCCTGCATCTGGTAGTTGCGGAACAGTGCCGCGACCTCGGGGTGGTTTTCCTCAAGCTCTTTGGCGTAGTGCAGGTGCAGAGTTGCCCCGTTCCACGCGGTCGAGGCCTCGGACTTGTCCAGCCAGTCCGGGTCATCGGTGGGCTGAACGATCGTCCAAGTGGCCGGATCATGCGGCGGCTCTTCCAGCACGGTCAGATCCTGGGTCACGAAGATGTAGTGCGGGCTGTAGCAGAACCCGATCCACGGATCGCCGGCCTTGGTCGCGTTTGCCAGGTTGGCATAGGCGATGGTTTCTTCGTACTCGGTCAGCTCGAAGATCTGGTCATAGCCATAGGACTTGGCGCGGATCTTCTCGACCACGGTCGAAGCCCAGCCGGGTGCGCCGATCCAAACCTCGGGGGTACCGTTTCCGTCAGTGTCAAAAATGGCCATCTTGTCCGGATCGCTCAGGTCGTCGATGGATTTGATGTCATATTCCTCGGCAATGTAGGTCGGAACGCACATACCCTGCTCGGCCTGAACCGGGTTCTCGTTCATCACGACTGTGCCGTTCTGCTTGACATAGGTGTCGTGCAGGTTCTGCTGGTTCGGCATCCAGACTTCCGGATGGACGTGCATCGCGCCGGAATCCATCGCTTCAAAGACGATGGGGTTGGTGCCGTTCTGCAATTCGACATCAAGGCCAAGGTTTTCTTCGATAACGACTTCAAGAATGTGCGCGGTGGCGTTCACCGACGCCCAGTTCGGCACGCCGATCACGATATCGGCAGCAAAAACCGGGGCAGCGACCGCCATCGATGCGCCCCCCAGTAACGTAGCAAGTTTGTTCATGTTGAATCTCTCCATGTTGGTCGTCTTCGGCGCTGATTCTCGTTGATCGAAAGCGACCAGGCGGACGGGCCTGATCGTCGAGATCGGGTCAGCGTCTCGGGTGTATTGAGCGCGTTTCGCATGTGAACACGCCCCGCACTGAAAAAGTGAAGCACCTGCCGTTTGACCCATCAAGCGCAACTTCGAACCGGGGTCACGGTTTCGAAATTCTCGCAAAATGGTTTCGCTAAATTCCGAACCACGGTCCCAAGCGTCGTAGTGAAGCTCGTGGGACCGTGCGTTGGATTGGTACGCCCGCAGCATGAAATCTGGCTGCAATGCAGTTTGGCTCAGTGGGGATTGGGCCTCAAACCAGAGCCTGCGGCAAGACAAACGGAACGTCGGTTGCCGGCAGCGTGCTGACCGGCAGATCGATGCCATAGACCTGCCGCATCACCGCGTCGGTCATGACATCCGAAACCGCCCCGGTGCGCCAGACCTCTCCGTTCGACAGCACGCAGACCTTGTCGGCGAACAGCGCGGTCAGGTTCAGGTCATGCATCACGACCACGACGCCGCCGCCCTGATCGGCGAATTCGCGCGCGATGCGCAGAACCGTGAACTGATGCGCGATGTCCAGGCTGGCGACGGGTTCGTCCAGCAACAGCCAGCTCGGCCGGTCGCGCCGCACCGCGCTCCAGACCTGGGTCAGAACGCGCGCAAGCTGTACGCGTTGCTGCTCGCCGCCGGACAGGTTCTGGTACGAGCGCGGCTCGAACCCCGCAAGATCCACATGCGCCAGGGCGCGCGACGGCAGGGTGTCGTCGCCGTCGGCCAGGCCACCGGGCAGGCCCAGCCGCACGACCTCCAGCGCGGTGAAGGGAAAGGCGACCGCCGAGGATTGCGGAAGAACGCCCCGCATCGCCGCCAGCTCCCAGGGCTGCAGGGCCGCGATGTCGAGACCGTTCAGGGTGATCCGGCCGGTGTACGGGATGTCGCCCGACAGCGCCCTTAGCAAGGTGGATTTGCCCGAGCCGTTGGGCCCGATGATCGCGGTGACCTGTCCGGGTTCGGCCAGGAAATCCACATCGCGCAGGATCTGCTTGCGCCCGATGCGGACGCCGAGATTTTCAGCTTTCATCCTTCACATTCCCATCGATCCGTGGCGGCGCAGCAGGATCCAGAAGAACACCGGTGCGCCCAGAATGGCCGTGACGATGCCGATCGGCAGCTCGGCCGGGGCCACGATCACCCGGCTGATCATGTCGGCGGCCAGCAACAGGGCGGCGCCCAGCAAGGCCGCATTCACCAGCAACCGGTGGTGATCGGGGCCGGTGCCCAGCCGCAGCAGATGCGGCACGACGATGCCGATGAACCCGATCCCGCCCGAAACGGCCACGGCCGCGCCGGTGGCGGCGGCCACCGTCAGGATCGCGATGTTCTTGCTGCGTTGCACCGGAATGCCGATGTGATGCGCCACCGCTTCGCCCATGGCCAGGCCGTTCAGGGCGCGGGCCAGACGCTGCGCGCACAGGATCGACGCCAGGATCAAGGGCGCGGCGGTGGCGACCTTGGTCCAGGTCGCGCCGGCCAGCGACCCCATGCCCCAGAAGGTCAGATCGCGCAGCTGCTGATCGTCGGCGATATACACCATGACCCCCGACACCGCGCCCGACAGGGCCGCCAAGGCGATGCCGGCCAGCAGCATCGTGGCCACCGAGGTCTGCCCCCGACGCGTCGAAACGCGATAGAGGATCAGAACCGACGCCCAGCCGCCCAGAAAGGCGGCAACCGCGACCAGGCCACTGCCGACCCAGGCCAGAACGGCGGCGGGCAGAAGGTTGCCGAAGACGATGGCGGTGATCGCGCCCAGCCCCGCCCCGGCGCTGACGCCGACGATGCCCGGATCCGCCAACGGGTTGCGGAACAGCCCCTGCATCACCACGCCCGACACCGCCAGCGCCGCCCCGACCAGGATGCCCATCGCCAGCCGCGGCAGGCGGATGTCCCACAGCACGATCCGGTTCAGATCCGACAGGCCCCGGCCATGCAGCAGATCCGACACGGCCATCTTCAACGAGGCCTCGGACGCGCCGACCGAGATGCTGGCCATGCTGGTCACGCCCAGAAGGCCGACCAGGGCCAGGGTCACCCATGCCGCCCGCGACCTGCGGGCCGCGGCGGACGGGCGCGCGCCGTTGTCCAGTGCCAGCGTCATGAGCCCCGGACGCCCCGCAATGCGGCCGACAGATCCATGACCGCGTCGGCGGTGCGCGGGCCGAAGCCCAGCAGATAGGCGCCGGGCATCCGGATCAGCGCCCGGTTCCGCCCTGCCGGAGTCAGCCGGACCGCGGGCAGCGCGAACAGCTCTTCCTCCGAGAGGATCGGCCCGCCCTGGCGCTCAATCATCAGGATCACGTCCGGCGCGGTGGCGGCCATGGCTTCGGGCGTCATCGTCTTGAAACCCGTCACATCGGCGGCCGCGTTTTTGCCACCGGCCATGCGGATGATGGTGTCGGCCTGGGTCTCGGCCCCGCCGACGACAAACGCGCCGTCCCGTGCCGAAAGTAGGAACAGCACGGTCACCGGCGCGTCCTGCGCGGCAGACGCCTCGGCCAGCGCCCGGTCCAGCCGGCGCGCGGTTTCGGCCGCCAGAGCTTTGGCCTCGGCCTCGAACCCCAGCGCGGCCCCCACGGCGCGGATCTTGTCGATGACGCCATCGCGCGAGAATTCGTCGGCAATGGTGACGTAATCCACGCCGGCCTCTTGCAGCACAGCGATGGTCTCGGGCGGGCCCGACCCTTCGAGCGCAAGGATCATGTCGGGGGCAACCGACAGCACGCCCTCGGGCGACAGGGCCCGGCGATACCCGACATCGGGCAGATCCGCCGCCTCGGGCGGCCAGGTCGAACTGCGGTCACGGCCGACCAGCCGGTGCTGCTGGCCCAGGGCATAGACGATCTCGGTCAGCGAGCTGCCGATGGCGATCACGCGTTTGCTCTCGGCCTGCGCGGCCGCGGCCGAAACCAGCAATGCCGCGCAGAGTGTCACAAGGCCCCGCATCATGCCGCTCCGGTATCGGCCGGGCCGGGCAGCGCGGCCACCAGCGCATCCCAGGCGGGGCGATGATCGGCCTCGCCGGTGCGGCGCCCGAAGATCTGCAGGATCAGGGCGCCGTCCGCGTCGAAGGCTTCGACCGAGATCGCCGGGCCGCGCTGGGTCGGTTTGTCGACGGCCCAGACCTCGGCGATGTGATCGCTGCGCAGATGCAGGTTGAAGCCCGGATCCAGCACGTTGAACCACGGCCCCATCTGCTGAAGATTTTGCACCGGGCCGCCGTGGATCTCGATGCAGCCGCGGTTGCCGACGAAGATCATCACCTCGATGTGCCGGTCCCGCACCTGTTCGAACAGGTCGGTGACCGCCGCGGGATCAACCGCGCGGGCCAGCGGTTCGCCCGCGATGCGATAGGCGCCCAGCCGGTTCATCTTGAGCTTCGAGGTCAGGCGCAGGAACTGGTGCGTGTCCGTCATCTTGGCCCATTCGCGGCGCAGCGCGTCGGCCTTGTCGGCATTGGCCTTGGGCGCTTCGGCCGGTTTGCGCGGCGCGAACGTCATCGTCTGGCCTTGATCCTCGGCGGCCAGTGTCCGAACCAAACTGTCCCAGTGGCCCAGGTCCGAGCCATCGCGCAGGAAGATCTTGTGAACCGCATCCCCGGCCGCATCGAACACCTGGATCGAGCGGCGCAGACCGGCCTCGGTTTCCCGCTCGACGGCAAGGACATGGCGCCATTGCGCGGGGAACATACGCAGGTCGATCTCTTCGGTCAGCACCATCGCGGCATGCTGGCCGCTGTGGTAATTGTCGTATCGCCCGATCTTTTCGATCACGCAGGACGGGTTGCGCGTCAGCGCCATGACCTCGCCCAAGCCGGCCAACTGGCCGAACAGCCCGTCAAGGCCGGGGTTCAGCCGCGTCACGCCCTGCCCTGCAAAGGCCGCGACCAGCTGGCCCTCGCTCAACCCCAGCGATTCCGCGAAATCGCGGTCTCGCTGGCCTGTCTTCTGCGCATAGGCAGCACGAATATCCTGAGGAGCCATAAGCACCTGTTCCATAGCGGGTTTCCCGTCTTCTTCGTGGTTCCAAGGGGGTGCTGGCCCGGGTGCTGATCGCAAACAGCGCCCTGCTGGCAGTGCCAAAATTACAGGCACGAAATTATGTTGACTGTTTTAGTCACCTTTATTAACGAGCACAAGTCGCCGCGAACAGGCGATTCCAAAAAACAGAAAAAAAACTGACCAGCGCCAGCGAACTGCAAGCATCTCCGGTCCTCACACTTGTTTCGAAGGGACAGAAATGCGTGCGCGTACTCATATTGCAGGCCTGCTTGGGACGGCCTCTTGCCTTGGTTTGACGGCGTCCATGGTTTGGGCGCAGGAACAGGATGACGGGTTCCTCGGGACCCTGGAACTGGGCGAAAGCAAACGCGAGATCCAGACCGCCACCGCGGTTCCGGTCACGAATATCGACCAGGAAGAGATCGATGACCGTCAGGCCAACACGGTGGCCGAACTGATCGATTCGGTTCCCGGCGTCACCCTGGTGAACGGCTCGACCCCGCAAGGATCGGGCATCAATATCCGCGGATACGGGGCCAACGGCACCTTCGGCACCGACCAGAAGGTTCTGATCCTTGTCGACGGCGCGACCACCGGCGCGGAAGAGCTGTACCGGATCGGCAACCAGATGTTCACCGATCCGCAGCTGTACAAAAGCGTCTCGGTCATCCGCGGCACGGTGGGGTCCTTCGAATACGGCTCGGGCGTCGTCGGCGGCGTGGTTCAGCTGGAAACCAAGGACGCGTCCGACTTTACCGGTGGCGAACCGGGGTTCCGCTTCCGCCAGACGCTCGAGGGGTATTCCAACGGCAGCGGCTTTGCCTCGTCGTCGATCCTTGCGTGGCAACCCAACCGGCAGACCGAATTCCTGTTCAACTACACCTATCGCGACCAAAGCGATCAGAAGGACGGGAACGGCGACACGATCGGCAACAGCGCCTTTACCCTGCCGTCGCTGCTGGCCAAGGGGAAATACAGCTTTGGCGACAACCTTGAACATTCGATCACCGCGTCCTGGAACCAGTCCACCTCGGAAGAGCGCGACGTGCCCTATGATTCCTTCGGTACGACGGCGGACGCCTTCGGCAACGTGGACCGCGACATCGAAACCCGGATCGCCGTTCTGCGTTACCAGTACCGGCCGGCGGGCAACGATCTGGTCGATCTGGACGTCAATCTCAGCTATTCCGAACAATCCATCGACAGCAGCTATGTGCCCGGTTCGTCCAGTCTGGAGGGAACGCCCTTCTTCCCCGGCATCCGGGCGCTGGCCGATGCTACGCACAATTACGAAACCACCAAGCTGACGATCAAGAACAACGCGTATTTCCAGACCGGGGCCGCGTCGCATGATCTGCGGTTCGGGGTGGAATTCATCGACCGCGAGCGGCTGGATGCCCCATCGGCGCCGGGTGGCACCGACCGCCGTATCGCGCTGTTTGCCGTTGACGACATCCAGTTCGGCGACCAGCTGACCGTCACGCCCGCGCTGCGGTACGAAACGCAGGACATCAAGGGCAACGGCGACGCGGCGGCGCCCTTCAACGCCAGCTATGACAACGACGCGCTGATGGGCGGCCTGTCGGCCCGTTATGAATTTGCCAGCGGCTTCGCGGTGTTCGCGGGCGGGGCCTATACCGAAAGCCTGCCGATCATCGACGATCTGGGCACACCGCTCTACATGACCCAGCCGGAGAAATCCCGCACCTGGGAGGCCGGCTTTTCCTATGACCGCGGCGACATCTTCGCCGCCGGCGACGCCCTGCGCGCCAAGGTCAATCTCTACAGCACCGATCTGAGGGACATCACCTCGTACGTGTCGGGCACGCCGTCCCTGCCCCTGTCCAAGGTCGAAACCGAGGGCGTCGAGATCGAGGCGTCCTATGCCCATGCCACGGGCTTCTACGTCGATTTCAACGCCAACATCGTCAGCGCCACCGAATTCAGCGCGGCGGGCATCGGATCGCCGTGGCGCAACGAACCCACGGACTCGGCGCGGATCACCCTGGGCAAGCGGTTCGGCGAAACCCTGGATGTCAGCTGGGAGATCTTCGGCGCCAGGTCGGGGCTCGATTCCTCGGGCGGTCCGGTGGGCGGCTACGGGGTGAACACCCTGCGCGCGACCTATCTGCCGCAAGAGGGCGCGCTGGCAGGCTTCGAACTGCGCGCCGGGATCGAGAACATCTTTGACAAGGCCTATCAGCCGAACCTGTCGACCCGCAATTCGCCAGGCCGGAATTTCAAGCTGACCGTGGCCAAGACCTTCTAAACCCCACACGGAAAGGACCCGTCATGACAAAAGCCATGCATCACCTTGTTCGGGCGGTCCTGCTGGCCCTGCCCCCCATCGCGGGGGCGGGGTTGGCCAGTGCCGAAGACACGCAGGGCGCGGACGGCGTCACGATCGAGCTCAGCTCGGCCGTGGACCAGGATCAGGGCTGCCTGCTGAGCTTCGTGGTCGAAAACGCCCATCCCGCCGATATCGGCGGCGCCGTCTATGAAACGGTGCTGTTCGGCGCGCAAGGCGAAGTGGCCCTACTGACGCTGCTGGATTTCCAGGACCTGCCCGCCGGGCGGCCCCGCGTACGCCAGTTCAAATTCGCCGGCCTGGCCTGCAATCAGATCAGCCGGATCCTGATCAACGGGGTGCAGGACTGCGCCTATCCCGGCGATCTGACCGATGCCTGCCTATCCGGCCTGACGCTGCGCAGCCGCCTTGAAACCGAATTGATTGGATGACCCGATGGATGCGTTTCTGCAAAGACTGACCGCAATTCTGGACCTGGGCGGCCCGGTCGTGGCCGTGCTGATCGCAACCTCGGTCGCGACCATGGCGCTGATCCTCTACAAGCTGTGGCAGTACAAGGCCGCCGGGGTCGGGCGGCATATCGAGCTGTCGCAGGCCATCGAAGCCTGGGACCGCAACGACCGGGCAACCGCGCGCGCGCATCTGGACCGAAGCCGCAGCTATCTGGCGCCGGTGGTCGCCATGGCGCTGGACGGGCATGGCCCGGAACTGATGGACCGCGCCGATGCCGAGGCCGAGGCGCGTTTTGCCGGGCTGGAACGCGGGCTGAACGTGCTGGACATGGTCTCGCAGCTTGCGCCGCTGCTGGGGCTGTTCGGCACCGTGCTGGGCATGATCGAGGCCTTCCGCACTCTTCAGGCGGCCGGCAACGCGGTGGATCCGGCGCTGCTGGCCGGCGGCATCTGGGTTGCGTTGATGACGACCGCCGCGGGGCTGGCCGTGGCCATGCCCACCGCGCTGGTCCTGACCTGGTTCGAGGCGCGCATGACCCGCGAACGGGTCTTTGCCAACCGCGCCCTGCGCACGGTGTTTGCCCCCGGCCACGCCGCCGCGCCATGCCCGGCCATCCCGCCGTCCGAGGCGCTGGCCCATGGCACTTGAAACCCGCAAAAGGCGGCGCCGGCGCCTGTCGATAACATCGCTGATCGACGTGATCTTTCTGCTGCTGCTGTTCTTCATGCTCACCTCGACCTTTTCGAAATACGCCGAGATCGAGCTGACCACCGCCGCGGCGGGCGGGGCGCAGGCCCAGCGGCCCATCCGGTTCATCAAGCTGGAGCGCGACCGCATCCTGATCGACGGCACCGAAGTCGCGCCCGACGCGGTCGCCGCCCGGTTCGACGGCCGAACCGACCAGCTGGCCTTGATCAGCCTGGGCGGCGGGGCGACCGCGCAGCAGTTGATCGACTTGCTGACTGCCCTTGAACCCGTGTCCCGGCTCAGCACGCAGGTCATCGGATGATCCGGCTGACCCCCAAAACGAAACCCGGCCGCGAGCCGACGATCGCCCTGATCAACGTGGTCTTTCTGATGCTGGTCTTCTTCATGATCGCGGGCACGCTGGCGCCGCCCCTGGGCCAGTCGGTGCAACTGGTGCGGACGGCGGATCTTGAAGGGCGCGAGCCGCCGGATGCGCTGGTCATCCGCGCCGACGGCGTGCTGGAATATCGCGGGGCCGAGCTGACCGACGTGGCGGCCTATGTCGAGCGCGCCTCGATCGACCTGCCATTGGACGCCGTGCGGCTGGTGCCCGACCGGGCCTTGCCGGCGGTGCGGCTGAAACAGATCAGCGACGCCCTGCGGGCCTTGGGCGCCAACCGGGTCTTCGTCGTGACCGAGCGGGGCCTGCCATGATCCCGCAATCCCGCATCATGGCCGCCGTGCTGGTCGTGCTGGCCGCCGCCACCCACGCCGCCGCCCTGTTCGAATTCGACACGGACGAGGCGGTTTTCGTCGAGGGCGGTGGCGCGGTTGCCCCAGCGGCGCTGGGGTCCTCGTTCCGGGATTACGCGGCCGGAACCATGGCCCCGCCCCCGGTGGCCGCGCAGCACTCACCCGTTGCCCCGGCCCGGACCGCGCCCGAGGCCCCGGCGGACCGTGCGCGCGCGCAGCCGGCCACCAGGGTGCAGGCGCAGGCCCCGGCCCGGCGGCAGAACGCCCATACGCCGACCCTGCAAAAACCCGAGCCGCAGCAGGCCCGGCCTCAAAAACCGCCCACCCCGACCGGCAATGCCGCGGACAGCCGAAAAAAGGGCAGCGCCACCGGCAAGGCGGTGACCGGGGCGGCCTCGGCGAAACGGACGAACCGCGCTGCGCAGGAACAGGGAAATGCCGAGGCCAGCACCTATGCCGGTCTGGTCAAGCGCAAGATTTTGCGCGCCCGTCGAAAAAGCGTGAATATCCAAGGCTCGGTTCTGGTGGCCCTTCGCATCGCCGACAACGGCGCGCTGGCGTCGGTCAGCGTCGCCCGCAGCTCGGGCTCCGCCCGGCTGGATCAGGTCGCACTGGCGCAGGTCCGGGCCGCCGCGCCCTTCCCGCCGCCGCCGGCCTCGGCCCGGCGCACCTATTCGATGGAAATCGTCAGCAAATAGAGACTCAACCCGCGCTTGTCCGACTACCTGGTGTCCAGCGGCTTCAGCAGATCGAACACTTGTTGCCGCATCCATTTTGCCATCGGATTTGCATCAGATCGTCTGTGCCAGATAGCTATGATGTTGACGGGTTCGATTTCGAACGGCGGGGCAAGGACCTTCAGGCCGAACTCCGGCGCAAACTTCCTGGCCAACTGAGAAGGCACCAAGGCCACAAGATCGCTTGCACTGACCACTCGGCACACCCCTGAAAACACCGGAAGCGTCATCGCGACGTGCCTTTTTCGACCAACTTTCGCCAGAGCCGCATCACCCATCGCCGCCAGTTTTCCCTCGGGTGAAAACAGCACATGCGACAAGGCGCAGAAGGTTTCCATAGGAAGTTCGGTGCCGTCTTCGATCTGTGCAAGGAATGGGTTGTCAACGCGGCCGACAACCATGAAGGACGACCGGAACAGCACCTCTCGGCTGATCCAATCCGGTGCATCTGTATCCGGGATCAACGCGAGATCGGCATTGTAGCGCTCAAGACTCTCAACATAGTTCTCGGGAACAAGATCCACCAATTGCGCGACCATCTTCGGAGCCTTGCGGTTCAGAACGCCCCCGAGGCCGGGCATCAGCAGCTCGGCAAAAAAGTCGCTGGCCGCGATCTTGAAAGTTTCGGATGCCTGCCTGGGATCGAAATCGTCATTGTGGCTCAGCAGACTTTCCAGTCGATTGAGTTCCTCACGCAGCCCGTCCTTGATCGAAACCGCAAAATCCGTTGGGACAAGCTGATTTCCCCGCCGCACAAACAGATCGTCACCCAAGGCGTGCCGCAGGCGGTTCAACGCATTCGACACTGCGGATTGCGAGACCCCAAGTCTTTCCCCTGCCTTGGTGGTGGACCCCGCCGTCAGGATCGCATCAAGAACACGGAGCAGGTTCAGATCTAGCGTTGCGAAATTCATGTCGATAATACCGCGTATTATGAACTTTCGTTAGATTGATACCGTTTTTTGCGCCTACAAGTAAGGTACCGAAAGCGCTTTCGTTTCATGTCGGATCAAAGGACAGAAGCGATGCATGATCATCTGGTTGATGACGCCACGCTCGAATGTCAGGGCGTTCGTTACAAAACAATTCTGGACCCCGCCGAAACCGGGGGCGCCATGTCGATTGTAGACAGCCTTTCGCCGGTTGGAAGCGGTCCGCCACGGCACATCCATCACGCAGAAGACGAAGTCTTCGTGATTTTGACCGGTGTCTGCAAAGTCTGGGTCGAAGGTGTCGAAACGCGTGTCGGCCCGGGCGAAAGCATCTTCATACCCCGCGGAAAGGAACACACGTTCAAGGTCATCGGTGATGAGCCCAGCCGTCACCTTGTCATTCTCACACCGGGAGGTTTCGAGGGCTTTTTCCACGCCATGGCAACGGCCCGGTATAAAATCCCTGAAGACATGCCTGACATCGAGGCCGTAGCCGCCAAGTATAACCTGTCATTTACTGGCCCTCCATTGGATTGAACGTCATGACCCAGCACATCGTCTACCATATTCCCGTGTGTCCCTTTTCACAGCGGCTTGAAATTCTGCTGGCGTTGCGGGGGATGGGGGACCGGGTGGAGTTCCGCGTCGTGGACATCACCAAACCTCGCGATCCAGAACTACTGAAGAAAACGCGCGGAACGACCGCTCTGCCGGTTCTCGAGACTCCGGACGGGCAGATCATCAAGGAAAGCCTCGTGATCCTGCGCTATCTGGATGAAATGCTCAAAGGGCCAAAGCTGCGGCGCACCGACCCGGCCGAACATGCGGTCGAGTCGATGCTGATTGCCAAAGAGGGTGCCTTCACGATGACCGGCTACGTCTATGTGATGAACCAGGACCCCGCGCAGAAAGACGCCTACAACGAAAAACTGCTCGCGCTTTATCGTGACCTCAATGACTTTCTTCTGACCCATAACCCGAACGGTGTTTTTCTGTTCGATCAGTTCGGGTTGGCCGAGGCGGTGTTCACACCGATGTTTCAGCGCTTCTGGTTTCTGGAATACTACGAAGACTTTGAACTCCCGCAAAACGGCGAGTACGACAGAGTCCGAAACTGGAAAGCCGCCTGCATGACCCATGAGGCCACGGGGCAGGTGACACAAGAAGAAATCGTGAAACTCTACTACGACTATGCCTTAGGTGCCGGAAACGGAGCGTTGGTGGGCGGCCGCAAAGTGTCGAGCTTTGCGTTCGAGCCACATTGGAAGTCGAGGCCAATGCCGCCGCGGGACAAATACGCCGGGACGGCATCGGACAAAGAACTTGGGCTGGTAGTCCCGGCATCCGATTGAAGCCAGAAGGCATGCGGGTCAATTGTCCCCCCTCCGCGGGGGTCCGACGCCCACAACACGCATTCGGATATGGCCCGGTGGCGCAAAGCTGGTCCTACGTCACGAGTACCGGCTGATTAAACCGAACCAGGCTTAGGCTTCCGGGCGCGGAACCGTTGAACCTTTAGCCGTCAGACGAACCTGTTGACGTAGTTCTCCAACCGCTCCTGCCCGCCGGATCGAGGCTCGGGATTGATACCTTCGGCCAACACTCGGGCCGCGATTTCATCCAGCGATGAGGCAAGCATGGATTGCGCCTCCGGGCTGTCCCATCCGGAATATCTGTCGGTCAACGCGGCATCAAGCCCGCCATCCTCGATCATCTTGGCCGCGGCCTTCAACCCGCGGGCACAGACGTCCATGCCGCCCACATGCGCAGCGACAAGATCCTCGGGATCGATCGACTGGCGGCGGATCTTGGCGTCGAAATTCGTGCCCCCGGTCGAAAACCCTCCGGCCTTGAGGATGTAGTAGTAGGCCAACGCGACTTCGGGCACGTTGTTGGGAAACTGGTCAGTGTCCCATCCAGATTGATAATCGTTCCGGTTCATGTCGATCGAACCCAGCATACCCTCGGCCGCCGCCACGGCGATTTCATGTTCAAAGCTGTGGCCAGCCAGGATCGCGTGGCCCTGTTCCAGGTTCAGCTTCACTTCGTCTTCCAGCCCGTATTTCCTGAGAAACCCGATGCAGGTTGCGGCGTCATAGTCGTATTGGTGCTTGGAGGGTTCCTGTGGCTTCGGCTCGACCAGGATGGTGCCCTTGAACCCGATCTTGTGCTTGTAGTCGACCACCATGTTCAGGAACCGTCCCATATGGTCCAGTTCCAGCCCCAGATCGGTGTTCAGCAACGTCTCGTAGCCTTCGCGCCCGCCCCACAACACATAGTTCTCGCCGCCTAGCTTGTGGGTCGCGTCCATACAGGATTTCACGGTTGCTGCGGCAAAGGCAAAGACGTCCGGATCAGGGTTCGTGCTGGCACCCCCCATCCAGCGGCGATGGCTGAACATGTTGGCGGTGCCCCAAAGCAGTTTGGTTCTCGACGCCTGCATCTTTTCACCGATATAGTCGGTGATTTCCTCGAGCGTGCGCAGGTTTTCGGCAAAGCTGCCCTGTTCGGGGCGAATATCCGCGTCGTGCCAACAGAAATAGGGCTGTCCCAGTATTTCAAACATCTCAAAGGCGACATCGGCCTTCATCCTGGCGCGTCCCATGTCGTCTTGCGGGTGCCACGGGCGAACAAGAGTCGGACCGCCGAACGGGTCTCCGCCCTCCCATGCGAAAGAGTGCCACCAGGCGACGGCAAAGCGCAGATGGTCCTCCATGCGCTTGCCCAACACCACTTCGTCCGGGTCATAGTGACGGAACGCCAGCGGGTTCCGACTGTCTACGCCTTCGTACCGGACCTTTTCGATACCCTCGAAGAAACCGCTTGTCATACCTGCCCCCTATTCCGAGTTTTGCCCGGGCTGCTTGCCCAGAATGATCATCGACAGCAGATCGTCGTCGGTCACGTCCGCGATATCGACCGTGCCGACCAGCTTGCCGTTCTTCATAACCGAGGCCCGATCACACAAATCCATGACCGCATGGACATCATGGTCGATCAGGAAAATTCCGATCCCCTGCGCCTTGAGCTGGTGAATCAGATCGGCAACCATCTGCGTCTCGTGCGGGCCCAAGGCGGCCGTCGGTTCGTCCATGATCAGGATGCGGGCGTTGAAATAGACAGCCCGCGCGATGGCCACCGACTGTCTCTGGCCACCGGACAGAGCCGAAACCGGATCGTTGAACTTCTGAAAGTTGGGGTTCAGCTGCGCCATGATCTTACGGCATTCGGCCTCCATCGCCGCGTCGTTGACCAGACCGAAAGGCGTAGTCATTTCGCGTCCCAGGAACAGGTTCGAGGTGGCGTCCAGATTGTCGGCCAGGGCCAAGGTCTGGTAGATTGTCTCGATATTGTTGGCCCGCGCGTCGCGCGGATTGTTGATCTCGACCGGCTTGCCATCGATCAGGATCTGCCCGTGGTCCATCTGATAGGCTCCGGACAGGACCTTGATCAGCGTCGATTTGCCAGCCCCGTTGTGCCCCAGCAATCCCACCACCTCGCCGGGATACAGATCGACCGAGACCTGGTCGACGGCCTTGATCCCGCCGAACGAGATCGAAATGTCTCGCATCTCGACCAGAGGTGGTTGCCCGGAACCGCGACCGGATGCCGGCGGCGTTTTCTGAGTTTCCTGCGCTTGCGTCATTTTCCACCCAATCGCTTGCGATAGACGATGTCGATATAGACGGCCAGAACCAGCACGCTGCCGACGACGATGTTCTGGAACGGCGCATCCACGCCGACCATGGCCATGCCCGATTGCAGCGCCTGCATGATCAGCGCACCAAGGATCGCGCCATAGATGGTGCCGATCCCGCCGGACAGGGCGGTTCCGCCAATGACCGCAGCCGCAATCACTCGCAGTTCGTCCAGTGTTCCGATGTCGTTGGAATGGTTGGCCAGCCGCGCCGAGGCGACCACTGCCGAAACCGCGCACAGGAAGCCCATCAACGCAAAGATCTTGACGGTCAGCAGGCGGGTATTGATGCCCGACAGCTCGGCTGCGTCCGGGTTGCCGCCGGTCGCGAAGATATAGCGCCCGAACCGGGTCTTGCGGGCCACGACCGTCAGGGTCACGGCGACGATGATCAGGATCAGGACCGAGATCGGGATGCCGTACCCGACGATCAGGCCCTCGGGCATCGTCTCGCCGCGGGCTTCGAACATACGCTGCAACCGGCGCGTCGGAATGGCATAGCTGTTCAGGATGTACACATATCCCAGGATGCTTGCGGCAATGATCCCGGCGAGCGTTGCCTCGGCCCAGACGGGTTTGACCGGGAAGCCATGCGCCGCCTTGGCCCGGCGGCTGCCCCACAGCGCCCAGATTGCAATAGCCGCCGCAAACAACCCGAACAGCCAGCTTGCCGTTGTTCCCAAGGTTCCGTTCGTTCCCCCGAACATCAGGAAATTGCTGTCCAGCGGCCCGATTGTCTGCCCGCTTGTCAGATACCAGGCGACGTTGCGCCAGACCAGAAAGCCACCCAAAGTCACGATGAACGCCGGAATGGTCAGGTAGCCGACCATCCAGCCATGAAACGCTCCGATCAGCGTTCCGATGGCAAGACCGACCAAGATGGTGATGATCCAGGTGGCGGGATGGTCCAGACCCATCCCCAACACGCGCGGCAACAACTCGGTCTGCGTCATGGCCATCACCGCCGAGGTGGTCGCCAGCAAAGCGCCAACGGACAGGTCGATGTGCCGGGTTACGATGATGAACACCATACCGCAGGCCATGATCGCCACCGAAACCGATTGGATCGACAGGTTGAACAGGTTGCGGGGCGTCAGGAACCGTCCGTCAGTGACTATATTGAACCCGATGCACAGGATCACGAATGCGCCGATCATGCCCAAAAGCCGCATGTCCAGTTCCAGCTGTTGGAATAGGCTTGGCTTGGTTTTCTGAGGTATCGGCTGAGACGAAGTTTCGGTCATTTCCGATCTTTCATATTCAGCAAGGGTCCCCGGCCCGCCCATGCAGGCCGGGGACTTTGGAGTTTAGTTGCAGGGTGCGGGGCCGTTCTCGACGCCCTGGCACAGATCTTCCAGCGCGATCCATCCGGCATCCACAACAACCGACAGATTGTCCTTGGTGATCGGAACCGGAGCCAGGAAGACAGAATTCATCGTCGTTCCGCCCGGCGAGGTCCAGCTGACCACTCCGTCGATTTCCGACGGGTCGGTGCCACTGCTGAGTGCGACGGCAATCTCGCCGGCTGCCTTGCCCAGCTCGCGTGCGTCCTTCCAGACGGAAACGGTCTGCGTACCCAGGGCCACGCGGTTCAGCGCGGCGTGATCGCCATCCTGACCCGACACTGGGATACCTTCCATGCCCTGCGCGGTCAGCGCCGCGACAACGCCACCTGCGGTCCCGTCATTCGACGCGACAACCGCATCGACCTTGTTTTCATTGGCGGTCAGGATCTGTTCCATGTTCCGCTGCGCATTCGCGGGCAACCAGCCATCAGTATAGGCTTCACCGACGATCACGATGTCACCGCTGTCCAGCGCCGCCTGAAGGATTTCCTGCTGACCACCGCGCAGGAAGTCCGCGTTCGGATCCGTAGGCGAACCCTTGATCATGACGTAGTTGCCCTTGGGCATCGCCTCGTATACGGCGCGCGCCTGCATGCGTCCCACTTCGACATTGTCGAAGGTCAGGTAGAACGCGCGATCGTCCTCGATCAGGCGGTCGTAGGCGATGACGGGAATGCCCTCATCCGCGGCGGCCTGTACGGCCGGACCGATGGCCTGCGCGTCCTGCGCGAGAATGATCAGAGCGTCCACACCCTGTGCGATCAGGCTTTCGATGTCGGACAGCTGCTTGGCCGAGGACGACTGGGCGTCCGCCGAGATATATTCGGCCCCACCGGCCTCAAGCGCAGACTTGATTGCCGCTTCGTCCGTCTTCCAGCGCTCTTCCTGAAAGTTGGACCAGCTTACACCGACGACCGGCTCGGCAAAGACAGCCGAGCCAACCATGGCAACAGCAGCTGAAAAGCTGAGAATTCGTTTCATGATTTCCTCCCGTTGATGGGGCCATCGCGTCATGATTCGCGGCCCTCGTATTTCTGCGTATCATATTTATTTCAGCGGGTAAAATATTTACTCTGTTCGTGGGTCCCAAATCCCAATAGATTGAGGCCTACAGAAGATTCGCGGAGACAAGATGCTGAAAAGCAAGGCTTCTCAAAACTCGCTGGACCAACGGAATGCCACGCGCCTGCGGGTGTTGGAGCATATCCGGACCAAGGGGTCGATTTCGCGGATCGACATCGCATCGGCCCTGCAGACCAGCCCGGCCACCGTCACCGCTGCAACCGCTGACCTGATTTCCGCCGGCCTGGTCCGAGAGACCGAAGGCGAGGCGCATTCCAAATCGGCCAAACGCGGGCGGCCGCGGGTTCTTCTACAACTGGACGGGCCCTCCTATCTTGTGGCGGGCCTCAAGGTCGCGCGCCAGGTCATCTCGGTCATCCTGGTCGATTTCGAAGGCAACGAAGTCACCTCGCACATGTACGCCCTGCAAGATGCCAGAATGTCTCCGCGCGATTTCGTCCGCACCGTGCGCCTTGCGCTTGAGGAGACCTGCGCAAAGATCGACCGTACGATCGACGGGCTTTCAGGTGTTTCCATAGGCATCGCCGGTTTGGTCGATGCCGAGAGGAATTTCGTGCACTGGTCATCTTCGATTACCGAGCGCAATGTGAACTTCGCCGCGTTTCTGGCCGAAGGCCTGCCCTGCCCGGCCTTCATTGAAAACGATGCGAACCTGGTGGCCAAGGCCGAACAGCTGTTCGGGCTGGGCAAGGGCCTGTCGAACTTTCTTGTCGTCACGATCGAGCACGGTGTCGGATTGGGCATTGTTCTGGACGGCAAGCTGTTCCGGGGCAACCACGGATGCGGGGCCGAATTCGGGCACGCCAAGGTCCAGTTGGACGGGGCGCTGTGCCAATGCGGGCAACGGGGATGCCTCGAGGCCTATGTCGGCGACTATGCTTTGATCCGAGAAATGACGGTCGCCGGGCAAAGCAGCGCGCTGAAAACCGTTTCCGACATTCACGACCGCGCGCACGCCGGAGACCAACGGGCAATTTCCGTTCTGGCCCGCGCGGGTCAGATGTTCGGCTTGGGCCTGTCAAACCTCATCAATCTGTTTGCCCCAGATTGCATCATTCTGTCCGGAGCCCAGGTCAGCTTTGAGCACCTGTGTTCGGACGACGTGATGGCGCGCATTCGAAACGGAGTGGTGAATGTCGACACCGCCCTGCCCGAGATCAAGGTGCATCATTGGGGCGACCTCATGTGGGCCAAGGGCGCGGCGGCCTACGGGATCGAACAAGTGTCGATCCTGAAGGTGCAGGAGATCGCAGCCCATGCGAGCTGAACTCGCCTTGGTGGCGGCCCTCGCCACGACCGCCAGTGCCGATCCTGCCATCCCCCGGTATCAACCGATCGATGTTCCCTCTCATGTCTATGACGGCGGTTGGGAGCATTTCGTGGGTGGCGGTGTCGCGGTTTTCGACTGCAGCGGGGACGGCTTGCCGGAACTCTTCCTTGCTGGTGGGGCGAACCCATCGCAGCTGTTCCGAAACACCTCTCAGGCGCAAATATCCTTTCAGGCAAACACGCCAGAGCCGCTGTCCCTGACAGGTGTGACCGGCGCCTACCCGATGGACATCGACGGCGACGCCATCCTGGACCTTGTGGTTCTGCGCGTTGGGGCGGACCTGTTGCTCAAAGGTGGGCCCGATTGCCAGTTCAGCCCATTCGCGGGGCTGGGGTTTGAGCCCGATGACCACTGGACCACGGCCTTCTCGGCCACGTGGGAACCCGGGCAGACACTGCCCACTCTCGCCTTCGGAACCTATGTGGACCGCGACAATCCGAATGGCCCATTCGAGGCCTGCGGCCCCACTCTGCTGTACCGCCCCCTTGGTGAAACCTATGGCCCGCCCGTTCGGCTGGAACCTGGGTACTGTGCGCTGTCGGCTTTGTTCTCGGATTGGGGCCGGACCGGGCGCGCGGATCTGCGGATCAGCAACGATCGGCACTACTATGTCCGTGGCGGACAGGAACAGATGTGGGCGCTGGAAGAAACTCCGCGCCTGTATGATCAGGCAGAAGGTTGGTTGCCCTACTCGATCTGGGGCATGGGCATCGCCTCGCGCGATCTGACGGGGGATGGCTATCCCGATGTCTACCTGACCTCGATGGGAGATCAGAAATTCCAGATTTTCGACCCCGAAGCCGGCGGTCCCACATGGCGTGATGCGACCTATGACAAGGGCACGACCGCACATCGGCCGCACATCGGCGCGGACGGGCGACCATCGACCGGTTGGCACGCGCAATTCGCGGATGTGAACAACGATGGGCGTGACGACATTTTCGTCGCGAAGGGCAATGTCGAGCAGATGCCGGATGCGGCTCAGGACGATCCCAACAGCCTGTTGCTGCAGCTGGAATCCGGTCAGTTTTTCGAATCCGCGGCTGAGGCCGGTGTGGCATCAATGGCCAAATCTCGCGGCGCCGCGCTGCATGATCTGAACAATGACGGCTGGTTGGACCTGGTTGTGGTCAATCGCGGATCACCCGCCGAAATCTATGAGAACCAGCCCGCAACAGGGAATTGGGTCATGGTGGATCTGGGCCAGGACGACGTCAATTCGCAAGCCATCGGCGCCTTTGTCGAAGTCCGGACCGCTGCCGGAATTCAGACCCGCGAGATCACGATCGGCGGAGGCCATGCCAGCGGGATGGCAGGGCCGCAGCATTTCGGTCTGGGCGACGCCGAGACCGTGGACATTCGTGTCGTCTGGCCCGGCGGAGACCGCTCGGACTGGGAGACATACGACACCAACCGGATCATCCGACTGCGGCGCTGATCACTTGTCGACTGGCAGCCCACTGGGCACCCGCTGTGGTACACCCAGCCGTTCGGCAGGATCCTCCAGTGCAGCCAGAAAACTCAGGATGTCGTCAATCTCTGCGTCTGACAGGGCAATCGGTTGCAGTTCGTTGGCCGCGGCGATGGCATCGACCAAGGCCGGATCCTGTAGCGGCCGTTGATCATCGGCTCCGGGAAAGACAGGCAGCTCTGCCATTTCGATCGAGTAGCGCCGCAACGCGCCTTCGGGGTCAAGGTGGTGCCGTACCACGTCCTCCAGCCGAGCATAGGCACCATCGTGACCATAGGGTGCAGTCAGCGTCACATTGCGCAGCGACGGCGTCCGGAAGGCAAACGCATCTTCCGCTGCACCGGTTACGCGCAGCCGACCATCATCCCGGACGTGATTTTCAAAACGAGCAGCCTTTCCCGGACCGATCTGGGGCATCGCGATCGCATGAAACCCGTGGTCGGTCTGAAACCACCCCGAATGGCACGATCCGCAACCGGCCTTGCCGAAAAACAGCTGCATGCCGCGCGCCGCGTCGGGCGGCAGAGGTTCCTCTCCGCGCATCGCGCGATCAAAGGGGCTGTTGTCGGCGCGCCATTCAAAGGCGATGAAATCGGCAATTGCGTTGGCGATGGCTACGAACGAGACCTCCTTTTCGGGGGTAACGTCGCGGAACATCCGTTGATATTCCGGAACCGAAGCCACCCGCACGGCGATCAGGTCCCATGCACCACCCTGTTGCGTCAGAAGGCCCAGCCGCACCGCCTTGCTGATCGGGTTTTCCGAATAATGTCCGGCCATCTCATCCGGCGACAGAACCGGGAACATCGCCTGTGCCGCCAATGCCGAGCGGAACCCCGGCCGCATATGCTGCCCCAACGGTGTTCTGATGCCGAAAGGTTGCTCAGGAGCATCCTCGAGCCTGCCGTCGTGAAAAAACGTCGTGAACTCGGTCGCGCCAAGGTTCCAGAGGGCCGGAGAGTTGCGCGGGATGCGCTGCTCGGGCAGGTTGTCGGACCCAAGCCCGCGGGCGCTGCCCAGCCCCACCCCGCCTTCTCCGATGCCCAGCGACATCCCGTCCGAGGTCCCGAACCTTGGGTGGTGGCAGGTGGCGCAACTGATGTTTTCGTTTCCCGACAGGATCGGGTCGTAGAACAGCATTTGCCCCAGTTCCACGATCGCAAGGTCGGGCTCGATGAACTCGGGAGCCGGGCCAAGGTTCTGGGCCGCTGTCCCGGTGGCAAAGCTGGCGAAAACAGCCAAGGCCGATAAGGAACGGATCACGCTCATGCCCCTGCCTCGGATATCTCAAGCATCAGCGTCTGGTGATACGGTTTCTCGGACGTACATATGATCGAGGGGAACGCGGGGACGTTCGGCGCATTCGGATAGCCCGATGGCTCGATACAGAGCCCGGCATGCGGCGCAAATGGCGCGGACAAATGGGCGGCAGAGTAGACCTGCGCCCCGGGCTGATCGGAATGGACCGTCATCGTCAATCCCGACGGCGCCGCAAGGGTGGCAACCGGTTGGGCCACCTTGCCGCCGGTGCCGAACAGGAAGAAGTGATCGAGGTCCGTGGCGGCCTGTCCGATCGGTTCGGGGGCCGCGAAATCCAGCCCGACCGATGCAGAGTCGACGATCCCGCCAGACGGTATCCCCTGATCGTCCAGTTCCAAGTGACGATCTGACGCCAACTGCAATCGGTGCTCGGAGATGCCTCGAGCGGACCCCAACGTGTAGTAGTTGTGTTGCGCGATGCTGATCGGGGTCGGCCTGTCCGGCCAGGCAGAGATCGAATATGTCAGGCGAGGGAAATCCAACCGGACCCTGACCTCGAAGCGCACAGCCCCCGGAAATCCGCCCGCGCCGTGGGGCGAGACATGGACCAGCACCGCCTCGCACGGCGAAAGCTGCTCGACCTGCCAGAACTGGCGCGAGAGCCCTTCTGCCCCCCCATGCAGCGTATTCGACCCTTCGTTCGCAATCAGCGCATGATGGGTGCCGTCCAGATCGAACCCTGCGCCGCCGATCCGGTTGGCAACCCGCCCGACGAGCGCGCCCAGATAGAACGGGTCGTTCAGGTATTCGGTCAGGTCGTCATAGCCAAGGATCAGCGGTTGGCCCTTGTACCACCACCCTTGCGTGATCGCTCCATAGCCCAGCAATGACACCCGCATGTCCCCGTCTTGCAGGACGATAACCGGGATATCAGTGCAATCAGTGCGACTTTTGTTCATCATCCAGCCAATGGCGCCAGCGCCTTGTAATACGCTCTGTATCGTCTGTAGGCGCTGTCATAGGCTTCGGTCAAATCACTCTGCGGTTCGATGATGGCGTCGATCTCTGGCGGGGTCATGATCTGTTCGGGTGTTGCGTCTCCGGCTGCGCACATGGCCAGCCGTGCGGCACCAGTCGCAGCCCCGAACGCGCTTCCCTTGGGCAGGGCCAGCGGCACATTCAGCGTGGTGGCGATGGTCTGAAGCCAGTAGCGGGACCGCGCACCGCCACCTACGGCAATCAACTGCGCCGGTTCGGTACCGGTGCTCCTCAGGGCCTCAAGGCAATCGCGCATTGCGAAACCGACACCCTCCATCACTGCCTGCACCAGATCCGTCGGCTCCGAAGCGATGTCTAGGCCCAGAAAAGCTCCTCGGATGGTGCTGTCATTATGCGGCGTCCGCTCGCCGGACAGGTAGGGCAGAAAGGTCAACGACGACGGCCCGTTTGGCTGGTCGGGCAGCGCCCCGGCCAGCGCCTCGACCGGTTGGCCCAGATTGCGTGACAGCCAGTTCAGGCTGTTGGTCGCCGACAGGATGACGCCCATCTGAATCCATCGCCGAGGCACCGCGTGGCAAAAGCAATGAACCGCCGTCTCGGGTGCCGGTGCATAGCTGTTCCGAGCCATCAGCAGCACACCCGAGGTGCCAAGAGACAGAAACCCGGACCCCTCGTCGATGCTGCCGATACCGCAAGCGGCCGCGGCGTTGTCGCCAGCACTGCCAGCGACCACAACCGGGCCGGACAGCCCCCATTCCCGAAGCAGTTCATCCCGCAGTTCGCCACCATGGTCAGTGCCCTCGACCAGTCGCGGCATCTGATCGGGCCTCATGTGACCCAACTCCAGCGCCCTGTCCGACCAGTCTCGCGCGCCGACATCCAGCCAGGACGTTCCCGCGCTGTCGGACATGTCACTGACATATTCCCCGGTCAGCCAGAACCGCAGATAATCCTTCGGCAACAACACCATGGCCGTACGGGCGAACAGGTCGGGTTCATGGGCACGGACCCATTCCAGCTTGGGCGCGGTGAACCCGGGGAACACGATATTGCCCGTGATCTCGCGCATCCCGGGGGTCTGGTCCAACTCTTTGGCCTCTAGCGCCGATCTGGTGTCATTCCACAGAATGCACGGCCGCAGGACGGTGCCGTCCCGATCCAACAGCGTTGCGCCGTGCATGTGGCCACTCAGTCCGATCGCCCGCAGTTGCGCCAGTGCATCGCCGTTCGTCTCACGCAGCCGGCCCATGACGGTCGCGCAGGCGTCGATCCAGTCCTGCGGGGCTTGTTCGGACCATCCCGATTGCGGGTTCGACGTAGCGATCTCAGCCTCAGCCTCGGCCAGAACCTGCCCGGCCTCGTCCACAAGAATTCCCCTGAGACCAGAGGTCCCCAGATCCAAACCCAGATACACGAGACGCGCCCTCACCAACATTATTTTAGTTGGTAAAATTATTAACCGAGATCACAAAATGTCAACACCGGAATCCGGCGCGCAAATTCATACGAGACAAATAGGGCGGAACGTTCGGCCCCACCAGGCTTCTTTGATCGGCAGCGGATCAGCCAGTACTCTGCCAATAGGCTGTTTGCGCGCTGAAGACGTAGTTCGCTGTAGTTTGCCAACTCTTGCGCATGCTGTCCTATATCTCCGAGATCAAGGCGGGAGTCTCATTGCATGACGACCGCAACATGGGGCATGGCTGAAATTCAACCTGCAAGGAAAGCGCGCGCGTTCTTTGGGTTACGCCCATCAGGTTTGATGGATGGCGACATCCCCTTTCCCGGCGACCGGGCCTCAGGGATCCGGGCGCAGGCACAGCCAGATCAGAAAGCCCAGGTACAGAAAGACGGTGACGTTCAGAACGGTATCCAGAACCTCGCCTGTCATGGCCCTTCCTCCCGCGCCAGCACCCGGAACAGACAGACCACCAGAACCGGAACTATGAAAACAAAGGCGATCGCCGAAATTGCGATCACAGATCGCACCAGCCCGATATCCCCGACAAAGACCATGGCAAGCCCAAGCGCACCCAGAATTGCCCCCCACACCGTGCGGATCCGGGGAGACGGGTTTTCATCACCACCGGTTCCGATCATCGCGAGGGTAAATCCGGCGCTGACAACGCTGGTGACCACAAACAGAAACGCGGCGACGATGGTCGCTGTCTGCGTCAGTCCGGACAGTGGAAACCGCTGAAGCAACGCGAATGTGGTCGCGTCAAGATTCTGCTGATTGACTACGGACAAGGAACCTTGCTGCCGCAGCGCGTCAAAAAACCCAAGCCCGCCAAACACGCCAAACCAAAGAATCGAGAACAAGGTTGGCGCGACGATCACACCCAGAAGAAACGCCCGGATCGTTCGGCCCCGGGAAATCCGGGCGATGAAGATACCGACGAACGGCGACCAGGCCAGCCACCAGATCATGTAGTTCAGAGTCCAGTCCTGGAACCAGTTGACGAGGTCGTCACCAAAGAACTCGGCCGTGGCAAACCCTGCGGGCAGAACGTGGAACACGTATCTTCCGAAGCCGCTCACGATACCGTTCATCAGGTATGAGGTGGGGCCAAGGATCAACAGATAGATCATCATTGCCACGGCAATCAGCATCGCAGCATTGGACAGCTTCGCCATGCCGTCCCCCAGATCCCGGCGCAGAGGAATGACAAATGCCACACACATGGCGACAAAGACCGGAAGCGTCAGAGCCGCCGAATCCGCCACGCCAAGCAATCCGGCCAGCCCGGTCTGCACCTGAAACACCCCCATGGCCAGCGAACCAGCCAACCCCACGGCAATGGCAACGATTGACAGAAGGTCAAAGCCCCAGCCCATCGCCCGAACCCACGGGGCCGACCCCAGAGCGTCTTTCAACGGCGCGCTCAGCAGCAGAGTGCCCCCACGGCGGAAGGCGAAATAGGCAATGATCAGACCGACCACCCCGTAGATTGCCCAGGCATGAAAGCCCCAGTTCAGGTAGGTTACGAACAGAGCGTTTCCGGCGGCCCTCGGATCTGGTTCGTATTTTCTGAGCTCTTCGAAATGAGTCAGCGGCTCGGCCGCACCATAAAACAGCAGCCCAACCCCCATCCCGGCCGCAAACAGCATGGCGATCCATGCGGGAGTCGAAAACTCGGGATCGGCACCATCCGGCCCCAACCGGATGCGCCCAAAGCGCGAAAAGGCCAGAAACAGCGCAACGAACAACAGGCCGCTGGCCTCGAGCATGATGAACCAGCCCCGGCTTTCGAACTGCGTCGCAACCGCGGCAGACGCCAACCGGCCCAGCCCCGCCGGGTCGACAAGACCCCAAATCGCAATGCCTGCGCTGATCGCAAGCGCGATGACAAGCAGCGAATTGGTCGATGTGCGGCGCATGGGCTTTGGTCCTTGGATTTGATCCAAGGCCGAGCGTAGAGACCCGTTTGCAACCTGTCCAGAAATCAACTCTTTCGAGAATTTTGTTTGAGAACAGCCGAATATCTGTGCCTAATGGCGGAATCGACCAACGGTGGCGGGCCGCAATGGTGCTGAGCCCGCAGGAGACGTGCATGGCAACTCAACCCAAGGCCGACAACCAGCGCGTGGGCAAGCCTGGGCTGACCTTCTGGTATCAGCTGGTTGTTCTGCTGTTTCTGACCATCGCGTCATTGGTGCTGGCGTCCTCGGTTCTGATACCGCTTTCCTTCGCCATACTGTTGTTTGTGCTGCTTACTGCAACATCTGACCGGATCCACCGGATCGTCATTCTGGGCCATTCCGTACCGAAATGGATGGCGCATCTTGGGGCCTTGTGCCTGATCCTGTTTGGATTGCTGATCATCCTGTCGATCCTGTCCAGCCAGGCCGGTCTGGTGTCCGAGGCTTTCCCGAAATACGAAGAGCGCCTGTCCGGTATCCTGGCAAAACTTGTCGCCCTCGTCGGCAACGAGAACTATGCCGCGGCCCAGAAGGCGCTGAGCCAGATCAACCTGTCGGGTTTTGCCGGCAGCATCATCGGATCCGCTGGCGCCTTCCTCAGCGCCTTCTTCCTTGTGCTGCTCTACGTGCCGTTCATGCTGGTTGAACGCCTGCCGATGCAGACCAAGATTGACCTCGCGATCTCGGATCCAAGGCTTGCCAACAAAGTTCGCAACGTGCTGCACAGCACGTCCGCCAGCATCCAGCGCTATGTCGGGATCAAGACTTTCGTCAGCGCGCTAACCGGGTTCGGCAGCTTTCTTGTCATGTGGGCGGTTGGGTTGGATTTCGCCGAGACCTGGGCGGTTCTGGCCTTTCTGTTGAATTTCATCCCCACGGTCGGCTCGATCATCGGTGTCGCCCTGCCCTCTCTGGTCGCTCTTGTCCAGTTCGAGGAACTAAGCCCGTTCCTGATGGTGCTGTTGGGATGCGGGGCCGTGCAATTCTCGGTCGGAAATATTCTTGAGCCGACCTTGCTGGGCAAAAGTCTGAACTTGTCCCCTCTCATGGTCATACTGGCCCTGACATTCTGGACCGCGATCTGGGGCATTCCCGGTGCGCTGATGAGCGTGCCGATCACTGTCTGCATCATGATCATTCTGACCCACATTCCGGCCACGCGCCCCATCGCCATACTGATGTCGGGCGATGGCCGCGTGGGTCCCAAAGACTGATCTCGATGCCGCCAAACCGGATTATCGGCCAATCGCCCGCGCGACTGGCCGCTTCACGAAAGGACAACGCCAATGGTTACCAAAGCGGAACTTGAACAGCAGGTCGCTGAGTTGAAGCGGCAGCTTGAGGAGCAGGCCGAGGACAAAAAATCGGGCGCGCGCAAGGCGGGCGAAAAGGTGAAAGAGGCCGTCCAGGACATTCCCGATAAGTTGTCGGCCGAGTTCGAAGACTGGTCCGGTGAGATCGAGACCGCGCTGGCCGAGTTGGATGCCATGCCACACAAGAAAGCCATCCTGTTCGCCCTAGGCGTTTTTGCTCTGGGCTACGTGATCGGTCGGTCCAGGTAGGAGACAGTCAGATGAGCCGCATTTCCCGAAACATTTCCATCATCCTGCGCACCGAACGGCTGATCGCTCAGCGGAACATGACCGTCTTGGCCAAACGCGCAGGCTTTTTCGCCGCAGCCGGATTGGCGGGCGGGTTGGCCATCATCATGCTGAATGTCGCGGGCTATCTTGCTCTGGCGTCAGTGATGTCCAAGCCGTTGGCTGCACTGGTCATCGCCCTGATCAACCTGATCGTGGCGCTGATACTCGCGGCTATCGCCAACTCGGTCAGCGCCGAGGCCGACACTGCGCCAGTAGCAGAACTGCGCGACATGGCGATCGGCGATATCGAGGCCGAGGTTCAGGACATGATGTCAGAGGCTCGCGAGACGGTCCGCGACCTTAGAACCGTCTCACGCGACCCTCTGGGAACGCTTGCCCCCGGGGTGGTGACCATGATCGCAAGCGCCGTTCTGAAACACCTGAAGAACCGCAAAGAGTAAGCGGCGACTGTCGCCCTAGACGGTCGCCCCTTTCTGACGGATCAGACAGCCAATGCTGCTGGCGCACACACCGACCAGAACGCCGATGATCAGTTCCATGGGCTCGACCTTGGCAAAGGTCCAATGCGCAAAAGCCAGGGTTTCCAGTACTCCGATCACCGCGCCCATGGTCGCGGCCAACCACAGTTGGCGGGTCATCATGCCTACCGCAAGGCCCAGAATGCCGGGCAGGCTCAGGATGTTGCCGCCGATTGTTCCAAGAATCTCAAGCATGTCGTGCCACTCCTAGTCGGATGTGCTGTTCAGGAATGACCGGATCTCGGCCGCGCCGGTACTCTGCGCAATTTCGGTGCCGGTCACCGGATCCAGCGAGGCGACCACTTTCTGATACTCCTCCAGATAGCCCGGCGGCAGGCTGTGCGCGATGCCCTGGTGGCAGTCGATGCAGGTCATGTTCTCGTCGATCGCACGCTGATGTTCGTTGGCGGCGCGCGTTTCCTGAATGGTGAAGTCCATGTATTCGAAATTGTGGCAGTTGCGGCATTCGCGGCTGTCCGACGCCTTCATCTTTTTCCACACGGCCGAGGCCATCTTCAGGCGGTGATCCTCGTATTTCTCGGGCGTGCTGATGGTGCCGACCAGCTCGTGATAGACGTCTTTCACCGCCATGATCTTGGCTTCGATCTTGAAGCTCCATTCCTTGGGCACGTGGCAATCGGAACAGATGGCCCGTACGCCGGAATGGTTGTTGTAGTGGATCGTTTCCCGGTATTCGCCAAGGTTGGTTTCCATCGTGTGGCACGAGACGCAGAATTCTTCGGTATTCGTCATCTCAAGGGTCCAGTGGAACCCACCCCAGAACAGGATGCCGGCCAGAAAGCCCGCCAGAACCAGAAAGCCTGCGCTGAACGCGGCGGCCGGAGTCCAGATCCACGCCCAGATGCGGCCGATCAAGCCGCGCTTTTCAGGAGAGTCTGCCATATTTGGTGCTCCTTTCAGTCCAAAGCTGGATCAGTTTCCGGCCGAGGGCTGGAACAGGTTGTCGACCAGGGCCGGCGCATCCGCCTGCGGCACATGGCACTGGTTGCAGAAATACCGGGTGCCCGCGATCTGATCGAGCTCGTTGCCTTCGCGATCCAGATAGTGGGTCATCGACAGGGTCGGCGCGTTGCGCTCGCCGGCCTTGGTCCAGTCGTGGCAGGACAGGCACTGATTGGTGCGGATGTCGATCTGGTACTGGTCGATCTTGTGCGGAATCAGCGGCGGCTGCTGGCGATAGTTGCGCTGCATGCGCCCTTCGATGTTGCGGTGCACATCATCTAGGATGGCCGGATCATCGATATCCACGCCTCGCAACGTGGTCACGGACGCGGATTGCGCAAAGGCAAGCCCGGTCACAAGAAGAACAGGGATCAGGGCTATTGCGCCTGTCGCTATTGATTTTTTCATCTTGGCACTCCCTTAAGCAGGTCTGGCGGCGCGCGGTTCTGGCGCGGCGGCTGGATCGGGTGGCGCGACGACGGCGTCATCGAACCGGTGGGTAAGTTTGAATACGTCGACTGAGCACACGTCGATGCAGCGGCCGCATGTGGTGCAACCGGGCGACAGGATCAGCGGGCTGGATCCCGGCTTGCCCTTCAGTGCGGGCGAGATCACCTGGTTTTCTGGACAGACCGCATAGCAATCCATGCAGTCGTCACAGGCGGCGCGGTTGGTGGCGCTGACCCGCAGCAGGCTTTTGGTGCCGATCAGGCCATAGAAGGCCCCGACCGGGCAGATATGGCCACACCAGCCATGCCGGGCCACGAACAGGTCAAAGACAAAGATCGCCACGACCATCGCCCAAACAAAACCCATACCAAAGACCAGCCCGCGGTGCAGCATGGTGATGGGGTTCACCAGTTCCCATGCAATCACGCCGGTCAGCGCCGACACGATCAAAACGGTCGCCAATATCCACAATCGGGTGCTGCGTTTGGGCTGCCAGCCTTTGGGCAGGTCCAGCCGGCGGTGCAGCCAATGCGCGGCATCCGTGACCGGGTTGATCGGGCACACCCACGAGCAATAGACCCGCCCTCCGATCAGCGCATAGGCCACCAGAACGATCAGCCCGCCGATCAGCGCGGTCATTTCCGGCCAGTGGCCGGCCACCAGCCCCTGCAGCAGGATGAACGGATCGGTCAGCGGCAGCACGTCCAGCGTCAACGATCCGGCCAGCGTGCCCTTGACGATCCAGATGCCGAACCACGGTCCCAACAGGAACAGCGCCAGAAAGAACACCTGACTGAACCGCCGCAGCAGCAGGAACCGATGGGCGCCGACCCATCCCTTGACCTCGCGGGCCTCGTGCCCGACGGGCATATGTGTCCGCGCCGTCATTGGCCTGCCCCCGGAAGGTTGTAGCCCGGTTCGTACCCGCCCGGCGCGGCAAGGTTGTCCGCGCCCGGTCCGGGCAGGCGATCGGGCAGGTCGATGATGCCTTCGACCAGCGGCCCGCCCTTTTCGGCCTTTTCTTCCCATCCCTTGCGGTAATGCTCGGCCGAACTGCCGCGCGCCAGCCGTGCGGGCAAAACCTTGATCGCCGCCTCGGGCAGAACGCAGCTTTTCTCGCAGACGCCACAGCCGGTGCAGCGGTCGGCATGAACCGTCGGCGCAAAGATCGCATGGTGGCCGGACCGGTCGTTGTGCGACAGTTCCAGCGTGATCGCCTCGTCGATCACGGGGCACACGCGATAGCACACGTCGCAGCGCAGCCCCAGGAAGTTCAGGCAGTTCTCCTGATCGACCAGAACCGCAACACCCATCTTGGCGCCGTCGATATCCTGCAACCCCTTGTCCAGCGCCCCAGTCGGGCAGGCCGCAACACAGGGGATGTCTTCGCACATCTCGCAGGGCACGTCGCGGGCGATGAAATACGGCGTACCGGTCGCCACCGCATCGACGCCCAACTCGGCCAGCTTCAGCGTGTCATAGGGGCAACCGCGGACGCACAGCCCGCAGCGGATGCAGGCCCCCAGAAAGCCATCTTCGGGCAATGCCCCCGGCGGTCGCAAGGCCTCAGCCGGCAGGGCGCGGGCGTCGCGGGCCAGATAGGCCAGCACCGACCCGGCGACCAGACAGCCACCCGCCGCGCGCGCCGAGTCCTGCAGGAACCGGCGCCGTTGCGGCGAAAGAGGTTTACCGACCAGAGACATTACACGCGACCTTTGCGATCCCTGCCCTTACGCCCGCTCGACCTTGCAGGCGCATTTCTTGAAGTCCGTCTCTTTCGACAGCGGACAGGTCGCATCCAGCGTCAGCTTGTTGGTCAGTTGGCCCTCGTCGAACCACGGCATGAACACGAGGCCACGCGGCACCTTGTTGCGGCCACGGGTCTCGATACGGCTGATCACCTCGCCGCGGCGGGTGGACAGCACGATCTCCTGCCCGCGGCGCACGCCGCGTTCCTTGGCGTCCTCGGGGTGCATGAACACCACGGCGGCGGGGAAGGCGCGGTGCAGCTCGGGCACGCGGCGGGTCATCGACCCGGAATGCCAGTGCTCCAGCACCCGGCCGGTGCACAGCCAAAGATCGAACTCTTCGTCCGGCTCCTCTGCTGCCGGTTCGTAGGGCGCGAAGATGATCTTGGCCTTTCCGTCCTTGTGGCCATAGAATTTGACGCCAGCACCCTCAGGCACATAGGAATCGTAGCCCTCGCGGAAGCGATAGAGCGTCTCTTTCCCGTCCACGACCGGCCAGCGCAAACCGCGGGCCTGGTGATAGGTTTCGAACGGTGCCAGATCGTGCCCGTGGCCGCGGCCAAAGCTGGCATATTCCTCGAACAGGCCCTTTTGGACGTAGAAGCCGAAATGCTCGGATTCGTCGTTGTGGAACCCTTCGGCGGTTTCCGACAGCGGATACTGGTCGATCTTGCCGTTGGCATACAGTACGTCGAACAGGGTCTTGCCACGATGCTCGGGCATCTTGGCCAGCAACTCTTCGTCCCAAACCTCCTCGACGGTGAAGCGTTTCGAGAACTCCATCAGCTGCCACAGGTCCGACTTGGCCTCGCCCGGGGCCTTGACCTGCTGACGCCAGAACTGGGTGCGGCGTTCGGCGTTGCCATAAGCCCCTTCTTTCTCGACCCACATGGCGGTCGGCAGGATCAGGTCGGCCGCAACGGCAGTCACCGTTGGGTACGGATCCGATACGACGATGAAGTTTTCGGGGTTGCGATAGCCGGGATAGCCTTCTTCGTTGATATTGGGGGCGGCCTGCATGTTGTTGTTGCACTGCACCCAATAGACGTTCAGGTCACCATCCTTCAGCTTGCGGTTCTGCAGAACCGCGTGGAAGCCCGGCTTGGGCGGAATGGTGCCTTCGGGAATGTTCCACTTGGCCTCGGTGATCTTGCGGTGTTCATCATTGGTCACCACCATGTCGGCGGGCAGGCGGTGGGCAAAAGTGCCAACCTCGCGCGCGGTGCCACAGGCCGAAGGCTGACCGGTCAGCGAGAACGGTGAGTTGCCGGGCTCGGAGATTTTGCCCACCAGCAAGTGCACGTTGTACATCAACGAGTTCACCCAGGACCCGCGGGTGTGCTGGTTGAAGCCCATGGTCCACAGGCTCATGACCTTGCGGTTCGGGTCGGCATATTCCTTGGCCAGCTGCTCAAGCTGGTTCGCCGGTACGCCCGACAGTTCAGAGACGTATTCCAGCGTGTAGTCGGCGACCGAGGCGGCGTATTCCTCGAACGAGATCGGCTCCAGCTTGCCCGAGTCCGGGTTCGCCGCGGCCTGTTGCAGCGGGTTGGTCTCGCGCAGGCCGTAACCGATGTCGGTAGCGGTCTTGGTGATGTTGACGTGGTTCTTGACGAACTCCTCGTTCACCGCGCCGGTCTGGATGATGTGGTTCGCGATGTAGTTCAGGATGGCCAGATCGGTCTGCGGCTTGAAGATGATGCCGTTGTCGGCCAGTTCGAACGAGCGGTGCTCGAAGGTCGACAGCACATGCACCTGCGCGCCCGGCTTGGTCAGGCGCGTATCGGTCAAGCGCGACCACAGGATCGGGTGCATCTCGGCCATGTTCGAGCCCCACAGCACGAAGGTGTCGGCATGCTCGAGGTCGTCATAGCAGCCCATCGGCTCATCAATGCCGAAGGTCCGCATGAAGCCCACCACGGCCGAGGCCATGCAGTGCCGCGCGTTCGGGTCGATGTTGTTCGTGCGGAACCCGGCCTTCATCAACTTGGCCGCGGCATAGCCCTCCCACACGGTCCACTGTCCCGAGCCGAACATGCCCACGCTGGTCGGGCCTTTCTTGGCCAGCGCCTCTTTCCACTTCTCGGCCATCACGTCGAAGGCTTCGTCCCAGCTGACGGGCTCAAAGTCACCGTTCTTGTCATAGACGCCGTTCGATTTGCGCAACAGCGGGGTGGTCAGACGGTCCTTGCCGTACATGATCTTCGAAAGGAAGTAGCCCTTGATGCAGTTCAGCCCCCGGTTCACCGGAGCGTCCGGGTCGCCTTGCGTGGCAACCACGCGGTCGTTCTTGGTGCCCACCAGAACCGAGCAGCCCGTGCCGCAGAACCGGCAAGGTGCCTTGTCCCATCGGATGTCGGCATTGGCGACTTGGGCGGCAGCTTGGCCCGTCGCCAGCGGGATACCGGCCGCGGACGCGGTCGCGGCGGCGGCGGTTGCTTTCAGAAACGTACGGCGAGATTCGGAAATGGTCATGACAAGGGCCTCCGGCTGGAATCTTGGCTGGGAGTTTCAGGACGCGGACGGGTCTCCGCGAGATCTTCGAAATGGTGATAGGTCAGGGTCAGCGAGACGACCCCGGGGATCTGATGCAGGTCCATGATGATCTCGGACGCCAGCCGTGTCGGCGTGTCCTCGACAACGACAACGAACCGGCTGTCGTCGGATTCGGCATGGACTTCGACCCCGTCAAACGCAGTCATCGCCGACCGTGCCGCCGAGGTCTGGTCCGGCGCGACATGCACGAGGCATCCACAGATATTCATTCACGCACCTCCACTTTGGCGGGCTGGTATCTCTCAAGGGAAACGGCACCGGTCGGGCATGCGGCCGAGCAGGCCCCGCAACCGACACATGATGCCAGGTCCAGGTTCACTTCGGCGCGGCCTCCGGTTTTCAGGCGGAATCGGATGGCCCCTTGATCGCAGCTGTCCTGGCACACCCGGCAACTGACTCCATTTGCCGAAAGGCACGTGTCGGACACTTTCGCGCGCCAAGGCCACTCGGCGAACCGGTCCAGGCTCAATGCGTCGGTATTGCACGCATCGGCGCAGTCTCCGCAAAAGGTGCAGCCACCCTGCTGCGGCTGAAACACCGGCAAGCCCGCGTCGTCCATAGCCAGAACATCCTCGGGGCAAACCGAGACACAGTCGCCGCATCGAGTGCAGAGATCGTGGAAGTTTTCGCGCGCCGCTCCTGGCGGCCGCTTCACGCTGTCGTCTTCGCGAGGCAGGCGTCCTGTCAGGAACGCGCGCCTGCTGGCTACCGCAGACATGTGCCGCCCACCTGTTCTAGAAACATTTGTGGTACTCCGTTCATGCTGCGTGGATAGCGGATACGAGTCAACTCTGACTTGATCTTGATCAGATTTGCTCATGGATTGAGCAAACGAATCCTTCCTGAAACACAACCCTGGAAAGGCGCGGCACAAAGCCGTTGCGAAACACCGGAAACGGCGGATTGCGCAGTCATAATCGAATATTACTATAAAAAATGCAGACTCGACCCGGTGGTCTGTACTAGGCTGCCTGCGGGTGGATACTTCTGAGGGCACCAATGTCTGGCGACCTAAGGGAATGGCTGAGCGCCCTTGGGTTGTCCGATTACACCCAAGCGTTCGCGGAAAACAAAATCGACTTTGCAATTCTTCCTGAACTTACGGGCGAGGATTTGCGCGAGATCGGGGTGACCGCCGTCGGCGACCGTCGCCGGCTGCTGCGCGCGATATCCGAGCTGGACGTCCCCGAAACCGTCGGCGCGTTTGAACCCGAGGTCGAACTGGAGCCGGCAAAACGTCAGGTCACGGTTCTATTCGCGGACCTAACCGGCTTTACCAAATTGTCCAGCGAACACGACGCCGAAGACATGCACGCGCTGCTGAATGCGTTCTTTGGCAAGGTCGACCGCGCCGTCGAGAAATTTGGAGGCCGGATCGACAAGCATATCGGAGACGCTGTCATGGCGGTGTTCGGGGCGCCGATCTCGCACACCAACGACACCGAACGGGCGGCCCGGGCTGCGTTGGAGATTCACGCCGCGCTGCCCACACTTGACCCGCCCCTGTCCTGCCATATCGGCATCGCCTCGGGGCAGGTCATCGCCAGCACCACCGGAAGCGAGGCCCATACCGAATACACCGTGACCGGGGATGGCGTGAATCTTGCATCCCGCCTGACCGATATATCTGCGCCGGGTCAAACGCTGGTGTCGGATGACATCCAGCGCGCGCTTGGCCCTCTGTTCGTGGGCGAGGCGATCGGCACCAAGGCAATCAAAGGCCTGAACAAGGATGTCGAAATCTGGCGTCTGGACCGTCTGGCACGGAACATCCGCACGCGGCGCCACAAATTCATCGGGCGGGAACGCGAGATGTCGTTGTTTTCGGCGACATTCGACCGGTGCCAGCGCCATGGAAAGGGTGAGGTTCACATCATTCTTGGCGAACCCGGTATCGGCAAGACCCACTTTTCGGAACAGGTGGCCGAGCTGGCCGCAAACCGGTCCTATTCGATCCACGGGGGCGTGGTGATGGATTTCGGCACACGCGAAGGGCATTCGGCCATCCAGTCCATCGCCCGCAGCCTTCTGGGGCTCGACCCGACCGACGACTCCGATGCCAGCACCGCGGCAGCCCATGACGCGATTGACCGGGGGTGGATCAACCCTGCCAGTTCCGCCCATCTGAGCGCTTTGCTCGAGCTTGAACAGGATCCCGGATTGGCCGAAGTCTATGCCGTAATGGACAACGCCGCACGCATGCGGGGTCGGCGACAGGTCATCGACGAACTGCTGCAGGCCCGCAGTCGCGAGGCCCCCCTTCTGCTCCAGGTCGAGGACATACATTGGGCGCCATCGGACATTCTGACCATGTGTTCGTACATGGCTGCCGCGACGCGGGACCTGCCTTGCGTTCTGATGATGACCAGCCGGGTCGAAGGCGACCCGATCGATCGGGAATGGCAGATGGGAACGGATGGTGCACTGGTGTCCAAGCTTGAGCTGTCGCCGATGGGCGACGAACAGGCGCGGAAACTGGTCGAGGAATTCACCGCCATCGACCCCGAGCTGTTGGAAACCTGCGTGCAACGCGCCGGAGGCAATCCGCTGTTTCTCGAGCAACTGCTGCGCAATATCGACGGCCTGACCCGCGACACCGTCCCCGGCAGCATCCAAGGCATCGTGCAATCCCGTCTGGACGGGTTGGATCGTCGAAGCAGAACGGCGATTCAGGCAGCATCGGTTCTGGGGCAGCGGTTCTCGCCCGAAGTTCTGAACTACCTGCTGGGTGAAGGCCATCTGGACACGTCCGACCTGATCCGCTCGGCCCTGATCCGCGAGGCCGGGGCAGATCTGATGTTTGCGCATGCTCTGATCCGCGACGGATCCTATGCTACGCTGGTCAAGTCCGAGCGCGCCCGACTGCACCGGCAGGCAGCAAGCTGGTACGAAGGCAAGGACGCCACCTTGCGCGCCCAACACCTGGACCGTGCCGACGCCTCCAACGCAGCCGAAGCTTATCTGGAGGCCGCCGAAAACCTGATTCATGCCTTCCAGTTTGACGAGGCCAGCCCGCTGATCGAACGCGCGCTCGAGCTTTCGGCGCCGCCGGGTATCCGGTTTGACCTGATGTGTGCCCGCGCGGAAACCCATCGACTTCAGGGCCTGTCGGACGAGGCCCTGAGCGAATTCAACGAAGCCGCTGCCTTGGCCGAGACTGACGCGCAGAGTTGCCGCGTTCATATCGGTCTGGCACAAGCCGCACGCCAGGCCAGCCTGTACCAGGATGCGCTGCACAGCCTCGACATCGCCGAGGCCGCCGCTGACCGCAATGGATCGGAACGGGATCTGGCCCAGATCAGCTATGTTCGCGGAAACATCTATTTCCCGCTGGGACGGGTCGCGGATGCTCTGCAAAGCAACGAAAAAGCGCTGACGCTGGCCCGCAAACTGGAATCCGTCCGGCTGGAGGTCGGCGCCCTCAGCGGCTTTGGCGATGCGAATTTCATGAATGCCGCAATGCGTACCGCCGCAGGGTTCTACACTCAGGCCGTCGAAAGAGCGCGGGACAATGGACTGGTCCGGGACCTGGCCGCCAACCTTCACAATCTCAGTGTTGCCCGCAGTTACTCGGGTGACGTGGCGCAAGGTCGGGCCGATGCGCAGGAAGCCATCGAAATCTCGCAGAAATACTTTGCCTTCGTGCCGGAATGTGTCGCGCAGACCTGCCTGGGCGTCGCGTGCACCTTTCAGGATGACTTGGACGGTGCGCTGCAGGCCTTCATCCAATCCGCCGATATCGCCCAACGTGTCGGTGCCAAGCGACTCGAGGCTCAGGCGCTGGAACACTTGGCGCGGGCGCAGGTTTATGCCGGGCAAAGGCACGAGGCTGAACAGGTGGGGCGGCGCGCCGTGGAAATCGCGTTGGAACATGGCCGCAACTTTGTCGGCCCCAAGGCGCTGTCGGCATTGGCCTTAGCTCTGGACGATCCGGATACCCAGGATGAACTGTTGGATCAGGGCGTCCGGATACTGGGCGAAGGCTGCGTTGGGCATAGCCACCTGCATTTTTACGCAGATGCCTGCGCCGTGATGCTGGCCCGCCAGAATTGGGACCGCGCGATCCGCTTTGCCGACGCCTTGTCTGAGTTCACCGCCTCAGAACCACTGCCGATGGCCGATCTGTCCATCCGTCACACCCGTCTTCTTGCTGCGACCGGGCAACAGGGCCTCGCCCTGTCTGACCACGCCGAGTTTCCAGAACTTCGATCACAGTTCGACGATCTGGGCGTGGTGCGGTCGCTGATGGGGCATCTGGATTTCCCGGTGGCCGGGATGGCCGGTCAACCGACGGCATGAACCGCACGACGATGGAACAACAGAAAGAAACAGAGCGCGGAATGACGGTCGAGAAAAAGGTCTGGGGCCTGTCAGGCCTCGTGTCGCTGATCCTGACGGCCGTATTGTTCTACCTTTGGGCCTCGCTGAACCATTTCGAGCAGGACCCGACCCAATTGCCGGATCAGGCCTCGGTCGATACCTATCTGGAGTCGCTGGAGAACCCGCCGGATTATCGGGTCAGGACGGGAATATTCCTCAAATCCTTCAGTTTCGTCGACGCGAGCGATGTCCACGTCACGGGCTATGTCTGGCAGCACTATCAAACCGGCATCCATGACGCGATAAAACCCGAACCCGGTCAGGCCGGGTTCCTTCTGCCCGAGTCCGTGGATGTCGGGAGCGGCCTTATCGAAGAAGCCTACCGGATGCCAGAACCCGGTGGCGAAGTGATCGGCTGGTACTTTGAGCAGACCCTGCGCCAGTCCTTCGACTACACCAGCTATCCTTTCGACCACAAAACCGTCTGGGTGCGGTTCTGGCCAGGCCGGTTTGACGTGAACGTCGCCTTGGTTCCCGACTTCGACGCTTATCCCGCGACTGGGCCAAAGGACATTTTCGGGATCGACAACCGCATCGTCATGGGCACCTGGGAACGCGAAAATACCTATTTTGACTACAAGCTGTCTGATTTGGACACGACGCTGGGCATCAACCAGAACGAGTTTCAGACCAGACTGCCCGAACTGCACTACAACTTTGTCATCAAACGCAACTTTGCGAACGCCTTCGTGGTGCACATGATCCCATTGATCGTGGTCACGATGCTCCTGTTCGGCGCCGTAATGACGGTGACGCGGAAGCCAAACCTGGTCGAACGGCACGATTTCAGCACCTCAAGCGTGATCGGCACCTGCTCGGTCCTGTTCTTCGTGATCCTGCTGGCCCATGTGCAATTGCGCGAGGGTTTTGCCGGGTCACCAGTGATCTACATGGAGTCCTTCTTTTTCCTGATGTATTTCATGCTGCTTGTGGTGTCGGTGAACACCTATCTGTTCGTCTCCGAGTCCGCGCCGTCGCTGCGCTTGATCCACTACCGTGACAACCTGATTCCAAAGGCCGCGTTCTGGCCATTTGTCCTGAGCTGCATGATCGCGATCACCGCCTACAACCTCAGCCTCAAGTCACCTCCGTCAAGGGATGCCCCCGAGGCCATCACGCATCAGGACGGCTAGCGGCCGCCTCATACCCGGGCTTGAGCGTCCCTGTGGCCATGTCGATCGAGTATTCGTCGACCAACTCGGACGCACCGCTTTCCAGTTCGGCAAGGTATTTTTCCGGATTGGCGATGACGTAGACGTAGGCCGGTTTTTTCACGCCATCCATCAGGACATTGATCCGCTTGCGGACATAGACATTGTCAGCCGCGCCCGGTCCGTGAAAACCCTCGAGCTTGTCGAGTTCCTTCAACCCGCCCGAGGTGACCCGGTAGACCTCGCCCTTGATTGGACGGCCAGTGCCCTTGCGATCCACCAGTGTGGCCATGCGGTGCAGATAGGCACAGTTCGGGTTGTCGCAAAACGGCTCTTTCGGAACGATCAGGGGCATGGGCTGCCGAGTGACCGCCTGTCCAACGAAATCATCCAGAACGTCCGCATGAGCGTCGTGGTTGGGAAATCCTTTTTTGAGCGATCCGTAGGTAAAATACAGATAGGTCTTTTCGCGTTCATCGATCAGGTTGTCTTCGTCTTCCACCTCTTCCGGTTCTGACAGGGCGTGCGTGTTGGCCCATTCGTCCAGCATCGCGCGGATCTCGTCCGACACCCTGATGCCCCTGGACCGCACCCGATCCTGCAGGAAGTGGATCAGAGGGCTTGCATCGATGCTCTCCGCCGCCAGCAGTGTTTCTACCATCTCGGCCGAGTTGTTCATCGCGGCGACATGCAGGCTGGTAAATCCGTGGTCATTGACCGCGTTCACGTTGATACCTCTTGCGATGAGGGCTTTGGCAGCCTCGATGTCCGGTTTTCCCAGATCTTGCCCGTTCTCGGTCAGCTCGCCCTCGCCGCCCGCCGCATAGTGCAGCAGCGTGTCACCATTATGGTCATCGACAATGTCGATACCGGCGACCCCCTCATCTATGGCCTGAAAAACGGGTTCCCATTGGGCGAAGTCATCCGAGGCCGCAGCATCCTGCGCCCATTTGCAGATATTGTGTTCGTGGTTTTCCAGCTCTTCGAAGGCTTCTTCCAGAACCTCCATGATCTGGTCGGGCGTGGCCATCATTCCGATGCCCATCATCCCGTTCGACAGGCGCCCCTTGCGGGGACCCACAAGATCAATCCCCAGATCGCGCAGCTTTTCGACGTTGTTCTGGGTGGTGACGTTGTTCCACATGTTGGTGTTGCACGCCGGACAGAGGATCGCCGGCTTGTTGCGGTATTGCCAGGCTACGAAGACCGAGGTCAGCAGGTTGTCGGCAATGCCGTTGGCGATCTTGCCCATCGTGTTGCAGGTGACCGGCGCGACAATCACGCAATCGGCCCAGTCGCATAGCGCAAGATGCGACGCGCGCAAGGGCATCCCGAACTCGGTATAGCGAAAGTTCCACTCGTCATCGTCGCGGTAGTAGTCATTGTGGGTGATGTAGTCGTCGACTGTCTTGCTTTTCTTCCCGGTCTTTTTTGCCTTGCGGGTCTCGCTGGCCTTGTCGGTCCCGATATCGCGAAAGAACTTTTCGGCCGAAACCGAAGGGATCAGTTTCACGTTGTGACCTGCCTCGGTGATCCGGGCGACCAACTGAGGCACCTTGTCCGCAGCCGACGAGCCGCAGGCGCACAGCAGAACGTTCCGGCGACCGTTTGGCGGGGCTGTCAACCCGCCCTTGGGATACCCGAAGATGTTCTTGTCGAGGCTCGGCGACTCGTGGCGCAGCAAGACAGGCAGACCGGCTTTCTTCATGTCTTCCTGCAGGCCGCCATCCAGGATCATGTCAACGATATCGCTGCGCTTGCCCAGGCATTTCCCATGGAAGAAGAGATAAGGCACCTTTTCCTTGCCGCTTTCCGCCACCAGTTGCCGGCGCATTTTCATGGCGTTGGCCCCGTGTCCGGCGACATCGACCAATTTCAGACCGGTCGCGCCGATATTGGCCAGAATGTTCTTCAGCATGTTCGACCACGGGTCCTCATCCTCGTAGAACAGAACCAGCGGGTTTTCCCGGACGATCCGCGCCACGTCGCTGGGGTCTTCCGGGGGCTGGGTCTCCTCGATCACCAGCATGGCCGGGCTTTTCAGGTCGCGCAGCCCGCGAAAGATATGCCCGCGCGGCGCCTGCCAAACCTGCGAAGTCGCCGGGCTCATATCTACGACCGTTACAAGATCGGCCTTTTCGTCATAGGCCACGCACAAGCACCAGAACTCTTCCAGCAGCGCCGTCTCGCGGAACACGTTTTCGGGCGGCCGGATCACCTCGAACCCCAACACGCGGTTGAAGTCGATGTTGATCATCAGGTGGCGCCCCTCATGTTCGTTCAGACTGCGCAGCTGATCCCGGAACCAGTCTTGCGGCGACCTTTTGTCCTTCCCGGGTCGTTCCGCATAGCTGCGGAAGGTGCTGCCGATATGCACCTCGGAGGTGCCGGCCAGATACCGCTGGGCCATCTCGCTCATCTTCTTGGCGGTCGAAACCCGGCTCAGCGCCTCGGTGTACGAGGTCTGGGTCGCGATCAGCAGCTTGTCTTCGGTGACCTGGACATCGCCCAAAATCTGCAGGCTTTCAGCCAGGACGCCCAGGCTGTTCATGTTCGGGCTGGCCCGCCGGAACAGGTTGCGGCGCTTCTTGGGATCGCGGGCCAGATACCTGGTGCTGTCCACATAGTTGCAGTCCTGCCGGAAGGTCTGCAGCGTGGTCGTGACCGCTTCGCGTGCAGAGAACCGCAGCAGGCCGCGCGCCCGCATCGAAGTGCCGTCGCGGTCGGACATGGCAGCGTACAGGCGGTCGATCGTGGTGACCCACAGCTTGCCGTATTTTTCGGGATGCACGTCCATCATGTGCACCAACCCGGTGCTGGGGTTGCACTTGGCGATCACCGCGAAATGGCCGCCGGGCATGGTGGGCTTGCCATGCGCGACCCCAACCTGAAAATTCGCCACCAGAATGTCGTTGTCTCCGCCCAGACGATTGGACTCGTCAATCGCCTCAAGCAGCAGTGGCACCGAGGTCGTGGCCTCGTCCATGAAATAGGCCTGGACCTGCACAAGGTCGCGCAGACCCTGCGAATGGATATAGGTGCACGCCACGTCGAACAGTTCACCCAGCGAGATGCCGTCATTGACGACAAAGCTGGTGGGCAGTTCGCAGACCCGGAAGATGTCGTTCACCTCGCAGCTGAAGCCCAGCGCCGACATGCTCAGCGCGGCCGCGGTCACGCTGCAGCAGTTGATCGGCTGCTGGAAATTCTGAAGATGCACGCTGACCAGATCGCCGAACAGAGTGGCGTAGCATTCGCGTCGAATTTCCGCGGGAATATCCAGCCACTCGTTACTGGCCAGAAAGGCCAGCCGAGTGCCCGGCAAGGCCACGGCCTGCAGGCTGACCGGTATGTCGCGGATCTCCAGATGCTCTTCGTAGAAATAGTCCCCGGTATCGGCGGTCGCCAGATCAACGTCGTTCTGGCGCAGCTTCACGATGCCGTCCAAAACCACATACATCCCGCGCGGCGGCAGAACCGTGTCCTCAAGAACTTCGAACAGATCGAAATGCTGCCTGAGCCGCTCGGCGCTCTGCCGCACCTTTTCGCCGGGCAGGACGGCGAATATCTTCTCCCAATCGGCAGATGTGGCTTCAATCGGTTTTGAATTGGAAATCGTCTGTGTGGACACGGCCAGTTCCTCCCCCAAAAAGTCAGTGGCGCAATGGTTTCGTATTTCGTGGTCACTTTCCTGAAATCAGCATTTGTACTTTGCAGTCTCCCCCGCCGGACAAACGGCAGACCGCCCGACGCGTGGCGCCATTCAATGCTGGCTCCACCCCTCAATTTGCGCAGGCAATAAGAGCGATACCTGCATTCTTAGTACAGATTTTCAGAAAAATCACTGGGATTCTGGGGTTTACCCAGCTTCGCGACCTGATGCACCGCTGATTCAGAGCGGCCTTGATTGATCGGGTGATAGACGCCAACGTGCAAGCAACCCGCCAGACCCGCGGCCGGTTCAAAGCAACGGAGCCCCCAATGTCAAAACATGGATATGAATCCGGCCGCCTGAATCTGCCGTTCGTTGGCATCGCCACATTCGGCAAGAAGCCATATGTGCAGGACTGGGACCGGATCGATGCCGATGTCGCCATCCTGGGCGCCCCGTTCGACTTCGGCTGCCAATACCGGTCCGGAGCCCGGTTCGGCCCGCGTGCGGTGCGCGAGGCATCGACTCTGTTCAGCTTTGGTCATGCAGGTGCTTATGATCACGAGGACGATGCCACCTATTTGGGCGAAGAGGTGCGCATCGTCGATCTGGGGGATGCCGACGTCATCCACACCAAAACCGAAGCCAGCCACGCGAATATCGAATACGGGGTACGCAAGATCCTTGAGGCCGGCGCTCTGCCCGTGACGATCGGCGGAGACCATTCCATCAACATTCCCTGCATCAACGCCTTTGATCAGGACTGCGCCCGAAACGGTCCCATTCACGTGGTCCAGATCGACGCACATCTGGATTTCGTGGACGAGCGTCATGGCGTTACGGCGGGCCATGGAAACCCGATGCGGCGGGCGATCGAGAAGGACTATGTCTCGGGTATGACCCAGCTGGGCATCCGCAATGTCTCATCGACCGCGAAAGAAGGTTACGAGGATGCACGCGCGCGCGGCTCCGACATCTTGTCGGTACGGCAGGTCCGCAAGCTGGGGACCGAAGGGGTGTTGGACCGCATCCCCTCGGGCGTACGATACTACGTGACCATCGACATTGACGCGTTTTGCCCATCCATAGCACCGGGCACCGGAACACCAAGCCACGGCGGTTTTTTGTACTACGACGTTCTGGAAATCCTGCAGGGCCTTGCCCGGAAAGGGCAGGTCGCTGGCATCGACCTTGTCGAAGTTGCCCCGGCCTATGACCCGACCGAAAGCACGCAGATCCTTGCTGCGCAGCTGTTGCTGAACTTCATCGGCTTCATCTTTCACCACAAGGAATGAAAGAAACCCCGGTCACATAAACTCGGAGAGATCAACCAACGGGGTCTCTCGTGTAACCGCGACGGCGTGACTACCACCCGGTGACTGAACCCGCACGTCCACACGTTCAGCCTGCGAAAACCGGTCGAAGTAATCAAATCTCATTTCACCAAGCGCCTGAAGGTTGCTGCACCTGATCGTGTATTCGGCCTGAAATTCGGGCCGGTGATCGCCAGGCCCCAAGGCCGAACCGGCTTCGCCGCCGACCAGCGCCACGTTCGCCGTGGCCGTGGCACAACCCGCCTCGGCCGTGACCGCGAACAGGGTCATGGGCTGTGACAGGTCCGAAATGGCGACCGCGACCTTCGCCTTTTCCTCTGCGCTCGAAGCGGGAAGTTCAAAGCCAACGATTTCTGACGCAGGAACAGACAGGGACAGCGTGTACCCCGAATCCAATAAGGCGATCTTCAGTGCTGCGGGTTTTGGCGCCACTTCCTGCTGCGCGTCCAACGCAAGGGGAAACACGCAAAGGGCAAACGCCAAGGATCTCATCACGCAACCACCACCAACTCAAGAATCACACCATCATTGTATCTTCGCGCCATCCGCAGGCAACGGCGCGCAACGCCGTCTGACCCCGCCGGAAATGGCTAGACAGATCCAGAGAACCCATCCAGCCAAACCGTATTTGGCCAAAACAGCGGCGTGTTTCAAAATTAATTCCCGACTTAAAGACTCGGGTTGACATAACTTACAATTTCACTCAGTTAATATTCATCTCTGCACCCGCACTGGGTGCTCTTGCCCATTCATTTCGACAGGAAGGCCTGAACTTTATGACCCGCGTATTTTCGACGACCAGCCTGGCAGCCTTGCTGATGGCAACGGCTGCAGCCGCCGGCGACGCCCCCGCCAAGGTCGACATTCTGGACACCTATGCTGACATTGCCGAAGCAAAATATGACGACAGCCTGCGTGCTGCCCGCAACTTGCAGGCCGCCGTTGCCGCGCTGGTTGACCAGCCTTCTGCTGAAAACCTGACCGCCGCACGCCAGGCCTGGGTTGCCGCGCGCGTTCCGTATCAACAGACCGAGGTCTATCGCTTCGGCAATCCCATCGTCGACGAATGGGAAGGCAAGGTGAACGCGTGGCCTCTGGACGAGGGTCTGATCGACTATGTGGATGCGGCCTATGGCGGCGCGACGGACGAAAACGAGCTTGCGGTTCTGAACGTGATTGCCTCGCCCAGCTTTGAGCTGTCTGGCCAGCCGGTCGACGTCACCGAGATCACACCCGAGCTGCTGTCTGAGACCCTGCACGAGGCCGACGGGATCGAGGCCAATGTGGCAACGGGTTATCACGCCATCGAGTTCCTGCTGTGGGGCCAGGATCTGAACGGTCACGGCGAGGGCGCCGGCAACCGTCCGTGGACCGACTATGCGCAGGACGAGTCCTGCACCGGCGGCAACTGCGATCGCCGGGCCCAGTATCTGGTGGCGGCGACCGACCTGCTGGTCTCGGATCTGGAGTGGATGGCCGCGCAATGGCAGGACGACGGTGCCGCGCGGGCGGCCCTGACCGACGACGCCGACTCGGGCATCAGTGCAATTCTGACGGGCATGGGATCCCTGTCCTATGGCGAACAGGCCGGTGAGCGCATGCGCCTTGGACTGATGCTGAACGACCCGGAAGAAGAGCATGACTGTTTCTCAGACAACACGCACAACAGCCACTACTATGACGGGTTGGGGATTCAGAACGTCTATCTGGGTCGGTATGTCCGGATTGACGGCACTCCGGTTTCGGGTCCGTCCCTGTCGGATTTGGTTGCGGCCTCGGACCCGGCTTTGGACACCGAGATGAAGACAAAGCTGGCCAACACAATGTACGCGCTGGGCCAGATCAAAACCGCAGCCGAGGCAGGATTTGCTTACGATCAGATGCTCGAGCGCGGGAACGTCGGTGGCGAAACGCTGATCATGGGCGGCGTCGAAGGTCTGATCGATCAGACCAAGACGATCGAACGCATCGTGTCCGTGCTGGGCTTGGGCAATGTCGCATTCGAAGGGTCTGACAGCCTCGACAACCCCGACGCCGTTTTCCACTGATGAACCAAAGCAGCCGGGCGCAGCGACCGCTTGTGCCCGACCCTGCGACAAGCTGTGTCTGGACCCGAAGCAAATACCCTACTATTTGACTAGGAATTACGAAAGGCCGAGTCGCCATGATCGTCTGCCACTGCACCAACATCACGGATCACGAGATCCGCGCGGCAATCGACTGGATGCGCGCGGCAGATCCTCAAACCATCATCACGCCGGGCAAGATTTACCATGCTTTGGGAAAATCGGCGGATTGTGGCGGGTGTATGCCGCTGTTTCTGGACACGATGCGCGCAACCGATAACCTCGAAGTACCCATGCAACTCCGCGCCCTGCGCGTGGATGATACACAGGAGAGTGCAGATGAAGGGCGACCCCAAAGTCATCGAATACTTAAACAAGTCCCTGCGGCATGAACTGACGGCGGTCAGCCAGTACTGGCTGCATTACCGCCTGCAAGAGGACTGGGGCCTGGGCCACATGGCCAAGAAAAGCCGCGAGGAAAGCATCGAAGAGATGCAGCACGCGGACAAGCTGATCGAGCGGATCATCTTCCTGGGCGGCCACCCCAACCTGCAGAAGCTCGACCCGCTGCGCATCGGCCAGACGCCCAAGGAAACCCTGGAATGCGACCTGGCGGCCGAGATCGACGCCCGAGCCCTGTACAAGGAAGCGCGCGAATACTGCCAACAGGCCGGCGACTTCGTGTCGATGGCGCTGTTCGAACAACTGATGGCCGATGAAGAAGGCCATATCGATTTCCTCGAAACCCAGCTCGATCTGTACGAAAGACTCGGCGAAGCAAATTATGCGCAACTCAATGCATCGAAAATGGACGAGGCCGAATAAGACGGGCCTTTTCGTGGTGGCCGTATTTGCGGCCACCCCTTCCCTGTCTCAGGATCTGCGGGACAGTCATTTGAACCCCCTCCCCCGAACCGGCGCTGAACGGGCACGGATCGCCACAGTCACCGCAGCGCCGTCGGATTTCACGCAGCCCCAGCGCTATGAGGACCTGCCGGCAGGCGCCGCAACGGTGCGCGCCCGGACCGACGCGGATGCGTTCTCGCAACCCTCGGCCAACCTGAGCTTTGAGCAGGAGCTGGATTTCAAAGTCGGCAACGGGCTGTTCAAGAAAGTCTGGGTGTCGTCTCCGTCCTCGACCCTGGCCTCGGATGGGCTTGGGCCGCTGTTCAACGCGCGGTCGTGTCAGCGCTGTCACATCAAGGACGGGCGTGGCCACACCCCTGCCGGGCCGGAGGACAACGCAATTTCGATGTTCCTGCGCGTTTCCATCCCCGGGACGCCCGCGGACGCGCCGGAAGGGATCGAGGGGTATCTCGCCACCCTGCCCGAACCCAGCTATGGCGGCCAGATGCAGGATTTCGCCCTACCCGGCCACAAGGCCGAATACCGGCTGGACATCACCTACGAGGAAATACCAGTGGAGCTGTCCGATGGCGTAACGGTATCGCTGCGCAAGCCCACCTACAGGGCGGCCGATCTGGGCTATGGGCCATTGCACCCCGACGCGATGCTCAGCCCGCGCGTGGCGCCGCAGATGATCGGTCTGGGCCTGCTCGAGGCGATCCCGGCCGAGGACATTCTGGCCAAGGCCGACCCCGACGATGCCGATGGAGACGGCATTTCGGGGCGGCCCAACATCGTGTGGTCGACGGAATTCGGCGAACCCATGCTGGGCCGGTTCGGGCTGAAGGCGGGCATGCCGACGATCATGGAGCAGTCGGCCGCGGCCTTCGCCGGCGATATCGGAATTTCCAGCCCGCTCTACCCCGCGCCTTTTGGCGACTGCACCCAGGCGCAGGCCGATTGCCAGGCCGCCCCGCATGGTGACGGCGACGAACGCGGCTTTGAGATCGACCAGCAAGGCATGGATCTGGTGGCCTTCTACAGCCGCAACCTGGGCGTTCCCGCCCGCCGCGATGTGGATGACCCGCAGGTTCTGCGCGGGAAAGAAGTGTTCCACACCATTGGCTGCGCGTCCTGTCACACGCCCGCTTTCGTCACCCACCGCCTGCCGGACCAGCCCGAGCGCAGTTTCCAGCTGATCTGGCCCTACACGGACCTGCTGCTGCACGACATGGGCAAGGGACTGGCCGACAACCGCCCCGAGGCCCTCGCCACGGGCCGCGAATGGCGCACCGCGCCGCTGTGGGGGATTGGCCTGACCCGGCGGGTTTCGGGACACACCCAGTTCCTGCATGACGGCCGGGCGCGCTCGCTTCTCGAAGCGGTTCTGTGGCACGGCGGCGAGGCCCAGGCCGCGCGCGATGCAGTCGTTTCCATGCCAAAACCGGATCGGGACGCCCTGATCGAATTTCTTGAAAGCCTCTGACCGATGCGCCTGATTGCCGTGATCCTTTCCGCATTGATGCCGCTCTGCGCGGTGGCACAAAGCCGCGATGCGATCCTGACCGACGTGACCCAAGCCCATATCCTGCCGCGTTTCGATCACCTTGTCGAAACGACGGCTGCGCTGGATGCCACTGCTCGCGCGGACTGCGCGCCCGGATCTGTCGACCTGCGCGCGGCCTATCACGCCGCCTTCGACGCCTGGATATCCGCCAGCCACTTGCGGTTCGGCCCGACCGAGGTCGGAGACCGTGCCTTTGCCCTGGCCTTCTGGCCCGACAGCAAAGGGTTCACGCCCAAGGCGCTGTCGGCGATGATCGCGGCCGAAGACCCGGCCATTGCCGACCCCGATGCCTTTGCCGAAACCTCGATCGCGGGGCGCGGCTTCCTCGCGCTCGAGAGGATGCTGTACGACCCGGCCTTTGCCGATCAGGGCGATGCGGCCTATCGCTGCGGGTTGATCCGCGCCATCGCCGCCGACATCCATCGCACGGCCCGGGCCATCGACCGGGACTGGCACGGCTATGCCCGCATCATGACCCAGCCCGGGCCGGACAGACCCTATCGGTCCTCCGACGAAGCCCTGCAGGAGCTCTACAAGGCCCTTGTCACCGGGCTCGAGTTTACGGCCGATACGCGCCTGGGCCGCCCGATGGGCAGTTTCGACCGCCCCCGCCCCAACCGGGCCGAGGCCCGTAGGTCGCTGCGGTCGCTGCGGCATGTGGAACTGTCGCTGGTGGCGCTGCGCGACCTGGCGGCGCGGCTGGCGGCCGACCACCCGCAGATTGCCGCCGCGCTGGACGATGCCTTTGCCCGCAGCATCGCCCGGGCACAGGCGCTGGACGATCCCGCGCTGGCCGGCGTGGCCGAGCCCCAGGGGCGGCTGCGGGTCGAGGCGCTGCAGCAGTCGATCAACGACATCCGCAGCCTGGCCGCTGAGCGGCTGGGTCCGACCCTGGGCATCAGCGCCGGGTTCAATTCGCTGGACGGAGACTGACCCATGACCAGCCGCCGAGGATTCCTGGCCGGTTTGGCAGCGGCCACTCTTGCCCCCCTGCCGGGCTGGACTGCGGTCGGTTCGCCCGATTTCCTGTCGGCTGCGCTGTTCGACGATGGGTCGTACCGCCTGGTCGGGTTGACCAGTTCGGGGGATGTGCGGTTCTCGGTCCCCCTGCCCGGCCGCGGGCATGCCGCCGCCGCCCATCCCCATCTGGCGCGGGCCGTTGCATTTGCGCGCCGTCCGGGGCGGTTTGCGCTGCTGATCGATTGCGCGACCGGGGACCAGCTTGCCCGGCTCGAGGCGCCAGACGGGCGTCACTTCTACGGCCACGGCGCGTTTTCGCCCGACGGCTACCGTTTGTTCACCACCGAAAACGACTATGAGGCAGGCACCGGTGTCATCGGCGTCTGGGACGCTGCCAAGGGCTATGCCCGGATGGGCGAGTTTTCTTCGGCGGGGGTCGGCCCCCATGACGTGGTGCTGATGCCCGACGGCGAGTCTCTGGCCATTGCCAACGGCGGCATCGAAACCCATCCGGATACCGGGCGCAGCAAGCTGAACCTGCCTACCATGCGCCCGAACCTGACCTATGTCAGCCTTGACGGATCGGTTCTGGAGCAGGTCGAACTGCCTGCGGCGCTGCACAAGAATTCGATCCGGCATCTGGCCGTTCGCGCGGATGGCCTGCTGGCCTTTGCGATGCAGTGGCAAGGCGACCTGTCCCACAAGCCGGCCCTGTTGGGGCTGCATCGGCGGGGTGACGGCTACCACCTGCTGTCCGCGCCGGATGACATTCAGGCGACGCTGGCCGGCTATGCAGGCAGTGTCGCCTTTTCCGCCGAGGGGCGGCAGGTCGCCCTCACCTGCCCGCGTGGCAACGCGCTGCACGTCTTTGATGCCGAGGCAGCCCGTTTTGAACGCGCCCATTCGCTCAGCGACGTGTGCGGGTTGGGCCCCGGGCCATCCGGCTTTGTCTTTACCACCGGGCATGGCGATGTGGGGCATCTGGTTGGGTCAAACCAGGCGGTATCGCCCCATCCTCGGGTCCGTTGGGACAACCATCTGGTTCCCATTCGCCCTGCGATCTGAATTGGGCTAACCTCCGATACAGATTACACTTGGAAGAATCGAACGGCTGCCGTATTGGCGGGCGAAATTTCCACGCCTGCAACGCAAGGACTGACTTGATTGAAACAAACGCCCGTCGCACCGCATTCCATCTACGGGGTTGAAAAATGGGGCAAGGGTCTCATCGAGGTGACGGAGGACGGCGAGATCAGTCTGCGCAATCCCATGGCACCCGATGCGGCGGCCATCAGCCTGCCCGGCATTTTGCACGACCTTGATCAGCGCGGAATCAAGGCACCGATGATTCTGCGCATCAGTTCGTATCTGGAACGCGAGATCGCGCATATCAACGAAAGCTTCCGCGATGCGATTGCGCGTACCGGCTACAGGGGGTCCTATCGCGGCGTTTTCCCGATCAAGGTGAACCAGCAGGCGCAGGTCGTCGACCGGATCGTCGAATTCGGCAAGCAATACAATTACGGGCTCGAGGCCGGTTCGAAACCCGAACTGGTGATCGCCCTGGCGCACCGTCTGGCCCCCGAGGCGCTGATCGTGTGCAACGGCGTCAAGGACGCGGAGTTCATCGAGCTGGCCATCCTCAGCCGCAAGATCGGGTTTAACACGGTCATCGTTCTGGAAAGCCCGAAAGAGGCCGACACGGTCATCAAGGTCTACGAACGGCTGGGCATCGAACCGCTGCTGGGCGTGCGGGTAAAACTGACCAACCAGATCAGCGGCAAATGGCAGGAAAGCTCGGGGGATCGGTCGACCTTTGGCATGAACACCGATCAGCTGGTTGCGGTCGTCGATAAGCTGCGCGATGCCGGCCTGCTGCATTGTCTGAAGCTGCAGCATTCGCATCTGGGCAGCCAGGTGCCCGACGTGAACGACGTGCGCCGCGCCGTGGGCGAGGCCTGCCGTTATTACACCGAACTGACCCGCGAGGGCGTGCCGCTGACGCACCTGGATCTGGGCGGCGGCATGGGCGTCGATTACACGGGCGAGAAGAAGGCGACCGAGAACTCGATCAACTACACGGTCGATGAATACTGCGCCAATGTGGTGGAGACCGTAGCCTATGCCATGGACGAGGCCGAGGTGAACCACCCCACGCTGGTGACCGAAAGCGGCCGCGCAGTGGTGGCGACCTCGTCGATGCTGGTGTTCAACGTGCTTGAAAGCACGCTCTATGACGCACCCAACGGCCCCGAGGTGGAACCCGACGACCACCACATGGTGTCCGATCTGGCGGCGGTGAACGGTTATCTCAGCCACGACCGGCTGCAGGAATGCTGGAACGACGCCACCTTCTATCGCAACGAACTTCGCGCCCTGTTCCGCCGCGGCTATGTCGACCTGCGCCAGATGGCCCGGGCCGAGCGCATCTACCTGTCGCTGATGGCGCGGATCAAGGCGCTGGCGGCCTCGGACGAGGTCGAAACCGATGTGGACGATCAGTTGGAAAAGCTGGCCGATATCTATCACTGCAACTTTTCGCTGTTCCAGTCGCTGCCGGATGTCTGGGCGATCGACCAGCTGCACCCGATCGTGCCGCTGCAGATGCTGGACCAGGCCCCCGACCGCCGCGCGGTGCTGTCCGACATCACCTGCGACAGCGACGGCAAGATCGACCGCTTCATCCTGGCCGACGGCGTCTCGCCCAGCCTGCCGGTGCATTCCCTGCCCGAAGACCGCGACTATTACATGGGCGTGTTCTTCGTCGGCGCCTATCAGGAAACCCTAGGCGACCTGCACAACCTGTTCGGTGACACCAACGTGGTCACCATAGACCTGCGCGCCGATGGCGGGTTCGACCTGCTGCATGAGCAAGAGGGCGACACGATCAGCGAAGTCCTGTCCTATGTCGAGTTCGACCCCAGCGATTGCATCGCGGCCTTCCGCAAGATGGTGGACGAGGCGATCTCGACCGGTACGCTCAAGGCGAATGAACGCAAAACCCTGATGACTGCCTATCGCGACAGCATCAACGGCTATACCTACTACGAATGACCCCGGCGAAAGGAGAATTTCCTATGGGCAAGACACTGGTTGTTGGCGCGGGTGGCGTCAGCCACGCCGCCGTGCACAAGATGGCGATGAATTCCGACATCTTCACCGAGATCACGCTGGCCAGCCGCACCAAGGCGAAATGCGATGCCATCGCCAAATCGGTCAAGGAGCGCACCGGCGTCGACATCAAGACTGCCGAGCTTGACGCCTACAACGTCGCCGACACCGTCAAGCTGATCAAGGACACCGGGGCCGAGCTTTTGGTGAACCTTGCCTTGCCCTATCAGGACCTTGTGCTGATGGATGCCTGCCTCGAGGCCGGGTGCCACTATCTCGACACCGCCAACTACGAGCCCGAGGACGAAGCCAAGTTCGAATATCACTGGCAATGGGCCTATCAGGACAAGTTCAAGCAGGCCGGCCTGACCGCGATCCTCGGCTCGGGCTTCGATCCCGGCGTGACCAGCGTCTTTGCCAAGTGGCTCAAGAAACACAAGCTGGACTCGATCCGCCAGATCGACGTGCTGGACGCCAATGGCGGCCAGAACGATCAGGAATTCGCCACCAACTTCAACCCCGAGATCAACCTGCGCGAAGTGCTGGCCGACGCCCGCCACTGGGAAGGCGGCGAGTGGAAAGTGACGCCGGCCATGACCCACAAGGTCGAGTTCGACTTCCCCGGCATCGGCCCGAAGAACATGTACCTGATGTATCACGAGGAGCTGGAGTCGCTCTCGACCCACTTCCCCGAGATCGAGCGTGCCCGCTTCTGGATGACCTTCGGCGATGCCTACATCACCCATGCCAAGGTGCTGCAGAATGTCGGCATGACCCGCATCGACCCGGTGGTGCACAACGGGGTCGAGATCATCCCGATCCAGTTCCTGAAGACCCTGCTGCCCGATCCCGGCGATCTGGGTGCCGAAACCAAAGGCAAGGCCTGCATCGGCGACATCGCCACCGGCCAGGCCAAGGACGGCTCGGGCGAGAAAACGTACTACATCTACAACATCTGCGACCACGAGGAATGCTACCGCGAGGTCGGCAGCCAGGCCGTCAGCTACACCACCGGCGTCCCCGCCATGATCGGCGCGGCTCAGGTACTGAAGGGCAACTGGCGCGAGCCGGGCGTGTGGAACATGGAACAGCTGGACCCGGATGACTTCATGGACATGCTCAACAAGCACGGCCTGCCCTGGCAGGTCCACGAACTCGACGGCCCGGTCGAGTTCTGAACCCTCGGGGCGGTCCGCGCGACCGCCCTACTTCATCTGGCCCAAAATATCCGGGGGGGGGGGCGCCATTGGTCCGAGCGACAATGGAGACGGGCGGCGCCCCCGGCCTCTAGAGTTCAGGAGACGCTGGTTATGTCCGACATGATGACCACACAAGCCGGCGACGCCGGAGCCTTCCGCACCTTCGACCTCAATCGCGTTCCTACGCCTTGCTTCGTCGTCGACGAAAAGGCGGTCGAGCGAAACCTAGCGGTTCTGGCCGATATCGGAGAGCGGTCCGGCGCGCATATCCTGTCGGCGCTCAAGGCATTCTCGATGTTCGCGCTGGCCCCGCTGGTGCGCCAGTACTTGGGCGGCACCTGCGCCAGCGGCATCTACGAGGCCCGGCTGGGCCGCGAGGAATATGGCGGCGAGGTCGCAACCTTCTGCGCGGGCTACAAGGATTCCGACATTGACGAAATCTTGGCGCTTTCGGATCACATCATCTTCAACAGTCCGGCGCAGAAAGACCGCTTTCTGGCCGAGGCACAAGCCGCGGGGCGGCAGGTCGGGCTGCGCATCAACCCCGAACACTCCGAAGGCGAGGTTGCGAAATACGACCCCTGCGCCCCGTGCTCGCGCCTCGGCACCCCGGTCAGCCAGTTGGACGCCAAGGCGCTGGAGGGCGTGGATGGCCTGCACATGCACACGCTCTGCGAACAGGGGTTCGAGCCGCTGGCGCGCACATGGGCGGCGATCGAACCGAAGCTCGCGCCATTCCTGAACAGCCTGAAATGGCTGAATTTCGGCGGCGGCCACCACATCACCCGCAACGACTATGACCGCGACGGGCTGGTGGAGTTTGTCAAACACATCCGCGCCAAATACGGCGTCGAGGTCTATCTGGAACCCGGCGAAGCCGTGGCACTGGACGCGGGCATCCTGGTGGGTGAAATCCTCGACCTGCCGCACAACGGCATGGATCTGGCAATCACCGACATCTCGGCCACCTGCCACATGCCCGACGTGATCGAGGCCCCCTACCGCCCCGCCCTGATGGACGAAGCCGAAACCGGCCACACCTATCGCCTGGGCGGCCCCTCGTGCCTGGCGGGAGACGTGATCGGCGACTACATTTGGGCCGAGCCGCTGCGGATCGGGCAGCGCTTCGCCTTTCTCGATCAGGCGCATTACTCGATGGTCAAGACCAACACGTTCAACGGCGTGCCCCTGCCCACCATCGCCCTGTGGAACAGCGAAACCGATGATCTGAAGATCATCAAGCAATTCGGCTACGACGACTTCAAAAAGAGGCTATCATGAGCATTTTCCTCGACAGCGAACTGACCGAGGCCGAACGCAGCGAAGACGCCCGGTTCCGTGTCATCCCGGTGCCGTTGGAACGGACGGTCTCCTACGGTTCGGGTACTGCAGGCGGCCCCGCCGCGATCATCGCAGCCAGCAATGAACTCGAACGCATCACTGGCCATTCGGAACCCTGTGTCGATGGCATCTTCACCGAACCTTCGCTGGATTGCTCCGGCCCGCTGCCGGACGTCATGGAGCGCCTGGCCCAGCGCACCGAGGCCGCGATCCGCGCCGGCAAGGTACCGGTCACGCTGGGCGGTGAACACTCGCTCAGCTATGGAGCGGTGATGGGCGTGGCGCGCGCCTTGGGTCAGCCTCTCGGCATCGTGCAAATCGACGCCCATGCCGACCTGCGCAACGCCTATCAGGGCGAGAAACACAGCCACGCCTCGGTCATGCATCTTCTGGCCGAGGAAGGCGTCCGTCTGGCGCAATTCGGCGTACGCGCCTTCTCGACCGAGGAAGCCAAAAGCCGTCTGAGGAACCGTGTCTTCCATGTGGATGCCGAAGAACTGGTGACCGGCAACATCCATGCCGTCGACCTGCCCGAGGACTTTCCCGAACTGGTCTATGTCAGCTTTGACGTCGACGGGCTGGACCCGTCATTGATGCCCGCAACCGGCACGCCGGTTCCGGGCGGGCTGGGATACTATCAGGCGCTGCATCTGGTCGAACACGCTTTGAAAGGCCGCCGATGCGTGGGCTTCGACGTGGTCGAACTGGCCCCAGACGGCAACGCGGCGTGGGATTTCACCACGGCACAGATCGTTTATCGCCTGATGGCCTCCTGCTAGGCGTCCACGGTTTCGTTCAGCTCCATATGCCCGTCGCCCTTGTTCAACACGCGGCGCAGCATGGGCTCGAAGAACTCCAGCGGCCTGGTCGGATAGTCCGGGTCGAACGCCTTTTGATCGTATTCGTGGCAGAAATAGCGGCAGTCCTCCCAATAGGGGCTGTCGCGGTATTTCTCCCGCGCGTTGCGGTCTCCACCCAGATGGTGGTTGTAGTAATAGCCCTGGAACACGCAGTGATGCTTCAGGATCCAATGGGTCCGTTCGCTGACATAGGGCTTCATCATCGCCGCTGACAGCTCACCGTGGTTGTAAGGCGACAGGATGTCCCCGGTGTCATGGATCAGAGCAGCCACGACCAGTTCCTCATCCGCGCCATCCTCGTAGGCCCGCGTCGCGGCCTGCAGGCTGTGCTGATACCGGTTGACCGGATAGGGTGTCCATTCCTCGTCCAAGGACCGGATCGCGTCCAGAATCCGGTCGGGCAAAGCCGCGTTGTACGCCTCTTCATATTCCATGACGGCGTCCCAATCGGCCTTGGTGGCCTCTTCGAAACTGGTCCAGGTGGGTTTGTGGCTTTTGTCCAGCATGGCGGGTCCTTTGTCTGCGGGTCACAGCCAGACTAGTCGCGACCAACCAATAGAAAAAATGAATTGATTTTATCACAGTGATCAAAAAATAGTGCCACATGCAGATGCGTGAGCTCGAAACGTTTTTGTGCGTGGCGGAAACCGGTGGTTTTCATGCTGCGGCACGGCGGATGAATGTGACACAGACGGCTGTCAGTGCACGGATTCGCCAGCTTGAGGCCGCCACGGGCAAAACGCTGTTTTCACGTGGTGCCGGCGGTACCAGCCTCACCGACTTCGGGGCACAGTTCAAACCCTATGCCGAACAGATGCTGTCGCTTTGGTCCTTCGCCTCGCAGGACCTGCCGGCCCAAAGTCAGGGTCGTGTGGCCCTTCGCTTGGGCGCTCAGCTCAGTATCTGGGACCCGCTTCTGGTCGATCTGGCCGTCCGGTTCGAGCAGAGGTTTGGCAAACTTCTGTTGACGCTCAACTATGACCACACGCTGAACATGGCCGAGGCCGTTGCTTCGCACGTTCTGGACGTGGCTTTGACACATGAGAGGCCATCGCGGTCCGGGATTTCGTGCCAGGAATTGCCGCCCGAGCACTTGATCCTTGTCGAGACGCCCCATCTGGCTGAGTCCGGTACCGATCCTGTTTTCATCAATCTCGAACTTGGTGAAGGCTATCAGGAGCATGTACGCGGTCTTGCCCGGCTGTCTGCTGGGCAAACCGTGTTTCTGGGCAATTGCATGATGGCACTGCGCTATATCCTGCAACGCGGCGGGCGCGGTTTTTTCCCGCACAGCGTTGTAGCCCCGCACCTTGAGAATGGCGCGCTGCGCATGGTCGAGGAAGCCGCACCGCTAATTCTACCGGTCCACTTGGTCTCGCGCGCAGAGGACGACCACCAAAAACTGTTGGGTGAATTACACCAGTGCCTGTCAGAGCTGCGGGACTGACCTCAGGCCGGGGATGGCGCGGGTGCGGCAGTTCTCACCCGCCGGCGGATGATCGGTCTTCCGGCGAAAGCCAGGAATACGGCCGATATTGCGAACCCGACAACGGCTGGACCATAGAGCAGCGGCCATAGCTTCGCATCCTTGATCACCACCGGAGATACGAACCCACGCACGCCTTCCAACAAGACAAGAATCGTGAATGCCGCGAATATCTGAGGCCAAAGGCCGAACCGGGAAAAACTGCCCAGCATCAGAGTCGAATACCCCACCAGCGCCACGGTGATGCAGATCGCGATCCAGGAAAACCGCTGGTGCAGCTCTTCCACCAATTCCCCCAACGGGTAGCCGTCTGCCACGGCGACAGCGTCAAGATCGCCCAACAACTCGATCGTCGGAATCGCCTCAAGACTGCGGCGTCCATTGTCAGTGTTTCGGGACAGCTCCGAAATGTCGTATGATGCATCGTCGAAAAGGGTCGACGACAGGGTCTTGCCTTCTTTGTTCAACCGCAGTGCAACCCCATCCACCATGACCAGATGAACGCCGGATCCGTTGTTCACCAGATAGGCGGACGTGCTGGAGTATGTGGCGGGGTTTTCCTGATCGCGACGGTCGGACACGAACACCTCGTGCAATGTGCCATCCAGATCAATCCGACCGATATAGACGGTCACGCCCCGAGCCGGGTGCATGAACTCCCCCTCGTTGAGCAACTGCGCGGTGATGTCACCTGCCACCTCGGCCTGGCGCAATTCCAGCTGTTCTACGGATGCGGGCCGCAGAATGACGCTGACGATCGCCATCATCAGCCCCGCCACCAGACCAAACAGCAACACCGCCCGGCCCAGCCGCCATGGGCTGGACCCGGTGGCCAGCATCACGGTCAGCTCGCTTTCCCGGCTCAGCCGGTTGGTGGCATAGACTGCGGCGGCAAAGACCGCCATCGGCATGACCGTTCGGACAAGTGTTGGCAGGGTCAGCGCCGTGAACTCCAGAAACACCATAGCTGACTGGCCGCCGCTGATGACGTGTTCGAACAGGCTGACCGAGCGGGTGATCCAGAACACGCCCACCAGAACAAGCGTGAAGAAGCCGAAAAGAACCAATAGCTGCCGCAGGAAATACCCATCAAAGCGCGACATGTGACCTCTTTCGGCTGTTTTATCCTGGCGGGACATTAGGCCATTCGCCAGTCAAGGGGAACCGCGATTGCGCCCCGGTTCACCGGCCGGCACAAGGATTTTGGTGTGCCACAGCCACCGCAGGACCTTAACCGCCGAGGTGGGTCCGATGCGGCTCGACCATCGCTGCAGAATATCGGGCACAGAGAGTGGGTCGCGCAGATCGGATATCAACGGCGCCAGCTCGGCCCCCGCCAGCGAGTGGACCGGGCGCGGCAAATTGGGGTGGGTCAGAATCTCTGACCACACAACATATGCGTCGCCTTGCACACCGCCCTGTACCAGCTTCGCCTCCGGCGACAGGCGAAGCACCTCACCCTTGGACAACTCGGCGTTCTGCAGGTCCGCAGGCGGGCGGCGAAGCCAGTCCGGCGGCTGCGCGCGCTGGCTCCAGAACGGCCCAGAGGAGACCTCGTGGTGACGTGCATAGAATGCCGCCGCCAATTCGGCGTGGGTTTCGACGCGTTCGCGCTGTCGTTCCGAATAGAATCCCAGCGCGATGTTGGTGTCGCTGGGCCGGGTCAGAATCGTGTTCGCAACCACTGCCGCCTGCATGGCCTGCGCCATAGCCAGTTGCACCCCTTGCGATGACAGCGCATCGACCGAGAAACTCGCTTCGCCCACACGCAGCAGATCATTGGCGGGCGGGGTCAATTCACATTGGCTGCTGGCATCACACCGGCGCACCGGGCCCATCCGCGCCTGCTCCAGACAACCGGCCAGAAGAGTCGATCGTGCCAGAAGGTTCAGATACAGATCACGCCGGGCTGCCGGCAACAAACCAGTGCAATCCGACGGGTCGACAAAAACGCAAGCGTTGACCGTACCGTCCGGCTGTGCTGCGCCCCAATACCAATGGGCATCACCAGCCTCCACGCGGGCCTGCGTGCCAAAACCCGGTGGGGCTTGCCAATAGGCATAGAGCGCCGTCAATGGCGCTGAGGCCGGGCGGAACCTCCGACCCAGTCCCGCATGCTTGCCTGCCGCATCCACCAAAAGGTCGGGGCGCAGCCGGCCTTTTCCCTGCGCAGTCAGGATCGGAACCTCCCAACCGGCGCCAGTGCGCCGTGGTCGATAGGCGCGTGCGGGTTGCAACACACGAACACCCGACTGGCGTGCAGCGTCCAGCAGGATGGCATCGAACCGGCTGCGATCCACCAGAAGGCCCGGATCGTCAACTGGCTCACCCCGCCTTTCAAACGCCCCGCCCCACATAAGGACGGAACCCGACGATTGCAGGAATCCCGCAGCTTTCATAGCATCGCCCACACCCAGAAACCGCAGAATGGGCCAGATGGAGGCAGGCAGTGACTCTCCGATGTGTTGGCGTGGGAAGATGGCGCGTTCCAGCAGACAGACTCGTCGCCCCAGCTGTGCCAGCCGCATCGCCGTCACGGCTCCGGCCGGACCACCGCCGATCACGCATATCTCGGCTTCAATCTCGGCCGCCATCCGCTGCGCCCTCAGGCCGAAAGGCGGGCAGCGTCGCCGAAGAAATCCGGGCGGGCAGCCGACAGCCGGACATAGGCCTGCAGGCAATAATCCAGCCAACCGCGGATATAATCACACGCCGGGCGGCCACGATGAATGACCTCGTGATGGCAACCGCCACCGCACATGTACCGTGCCCAACAGATGTTGCACGGCGATTGGTTGTGCACGTGGCGCTCGGCCAGCCAGGCTTCTCGCCGCGCATCCGGGCCGTCATGGACGTTGCCCATCGCGGCCAAGTCATCCTCGACGAAGCGGTGGCAGGCGAACAGATCGCCATCCGCCGAAACCCCGAAATATCCGCCACCGGCTCCGCAAGCGTAGGGCCGGTGCGTGCCACGGTGGATCTCGTGCATTGCGGCGGCCATGTTCGAGAAGGGAAAGCGGCGGCCCTGCAGCACTGCGTCTTCGAAAACGCGTCCGCAGCGGATCATCTGCGAAAGCATTTCGGCCATGTCCTTGCTGCTCATTTCTTCGCGCCCGGTTGGCGAAGCCAGCATGGGTGAGAACCCGACCGAGTGGAAACCCAAGCCTATGAAATGGCTCAGGGTCTCAGGCAGCTCGATGTTGCGCGGTGTCACAGTGACTCGAGCGCCCACCTGCATGCGGTGCTGTTTGTCCAGCAACGGCAGCACCTTGCGCAGAATGGTGTCGTAGCTGCCGCGCCCACCCTGGTTGGGGCGCAACCGGTCATGTGCCTTGCCAACGCCATCCAGACTGATGGTGACGGCAAAGGCGTGGTCTTCGAAAAACTCAGCGTCTTCCGGGCGCAGCAACGTGCCATTCGTCGTGATCGAAAATCCCACATCCACTTTGTTGCGTTGCGCGTGTTCAGCAGCATAAACCGTCGTTTTTCGGATCAGGTTGCGATTGATCAACGGCTCGCCTCCCAGGAAGGCAAGATTGATCCGGGTGCCGGGTTCCGAGTCCATGATCAGCCGATCGACCGAGGCTTTCGCGACCTCCCATTCCATACTGCGGGCAGGACCACCAAAGCTGCCCTGCGAGGCATAGCAATAGGTGCACGCCAAGTTGCATTTCTGCGCGACCGCCAGCGACAAAGACCTGACCGGCATGCGGCGCGGCGGCGCGTCGTCAATGAACGGCACACCATCAAGACCCATCTGCGTCAGGAACTCTCGCTGACTTTCGGCGGCCATACGGGCGAAGTGATCCGCCGTTCCTTCGGCCACATCGAACACGCGCGAGCCATCTACGGCGAGCATGTGCTCGCCCAATGTCGTTTCGAAAAAATGCACCTCGGCAGATGGGTCGGTCATGTCTCGACCTCGGGCCAGAACGGGATACCGATACCCTTTTCCGCCAAGGCTTCACCGGCGACCCGGAAGCTTTTCATCGTGTCGCGCACCTGCTGGATATACTTCTGCGCTTCGGTAAATCGGTTCTGAGCCTCGTTTTGATAGGCCTGTTCGAGCCCATCGGTGATGCGGCGGAACAGATCCAGTGCCTCTTTCGCCTGCGTTTCCGAGCCCACTTGGATCGGGCGCAGATAGGCAGGTGTGCCGCGGCCCGTTTGGTATTTGGCCAGAACGTCCTTCATCTGGCGGAACCGCAGAAAATGCTCGTCGCCGTCGGTGTCGATCCGCACGGCCAAAGCATACAGACGCCGATCGGTGAACGCCTTGTGTTCCAGTGTCGCCACGCACTGGGCATAAGCACGGTCGATGAACCCGTCGGGGCGTTCGATCTCGATGAAGTCGTCGATGGCCTCAGGCGTCAAAGGGCGCAACGACCGTGGGATGATCCGCTTGGGTCCGATGGGCAGGGCAAGCGTGGGCGTCAGCACCGGTTCGTAATCCTTGCCCTGCAACGACCACAGCAACTGGTTTGCCCAGCGCATGTGGGTCATCTCGCCGATCGCAACTTCAAGCAGGGCGCGCCGCGCAAAGATCAGATCATCCTTCAGCGTTGGCCAGCGCTCGGAACCGACGGTTTCGGGATCGGCCAGCGAAAAATAGGCATAGAGGTATTGCAGGCTGAGCGTCATCTCCATCGGCGCCAGACGGGTCTGCAGGTCTTTGACCATCGCCGCTACGCTTTCATACGGTTCGACACCGGGCAGGTCCGTGTCGGCCTCGTAGACTTCGCCGGTCTCGCGTCCCTCGACGACGATCGGCAGGTCGCTCCACATCTGGTTGACCTCGTAATGGTCAATCTGGAACGGGCGGTTCTGTTCGACGGTATTCAACGCCGCCACATTGCCCGAGGGCGATTTGTCCGAGCGCAGCCAATCCAGATAGGTTTCGGCCACGACCGGATCGTCGGGCGCACCAGTCGGCAGGCGGGTGTCATGCGGTACTTCGGCAGTGACCACATCCGGGTGGTTTGATGGCCAGTAGTGGCAGCCGCAATCCCGAAAGTCATGCGACCAGGGATTGCACAGGCTTTGGGTCAGCTCTCCGGGGTCGTAGGCCGTATCGAACACGCCGGCTTCGGTGCGGTACTGCCGGCGGTATCCATGCAGGACGACCGGCGGTGCGTCGACGACACCGTCGTGATTGCGCCGCTCCAGTGCGATGGTCACCGGATGGTCGTCGCCGCATTCAAGGCTGCGGATGAACCGCCAGACCAGCATGCCGTCGTAGGGTTTGCCCTTGTCGTCGCGGAACGAGATACGTCGACCGCCTTGTTCGACCCAGGCCAGAAACCACCGGCCGCTGGACAGCTCGGCGCCGATTTCGCCACGATAGGCGTCCAGCAAATCCTGCACCCAAGGTGTCGAACTGTCATCGGGCAACATCGGGTCATAGAAATAGTCGACATAGACCAGATGAAACCCTTGCGCGTTTTCGGGTGCTTCCGGAACCGGGTTCAGCGGGACACGTACGGCATTGAAAACCAATCCCGGAAAGAACCGGCGATCAAGGTCGCGTACGTCCATTTCCAGCCCCGGGAAACAATTTCCGACCGACCCGTCCAGCCGGGTGTTGTCAGGGTTTCCGGGCACCTTGTAGGCCGCACGGGCCGTCAGGTTGCGGGGTTTGATGCGGATCGGCGCTGGTTTGTCAGACATCCCGAGGCTCTCCTACCGGTTCGGTTTCGGGCGCGGGCGGGTGCGCCTCGAGGTAATCGATGAAAGACATCACCAGATGGTACTGCCGCCGTGACAACGAGAGCGGAAAATAGTTTGAATCCCGCATGTAGGGCGGCATGCGGGCGTCGTGCATCATGTCGCGCACGATCCGCGGGTCGCGGAAGGCGGGATCGGGTGTCTGGTCAGGGTTCGGGTCCTCTTCGAACTGGGCCAAAACGCCAAAGGGCGGGCGCATCAATCGCCGCACGAAATCAGGCCTGCGGCGCAGAAAGTCCAAAAGGTTTTCCTCATCGATCAACTGCTCGTGCACAAACTTGGTGGCGACCGTATAGGGCAGCTGTTCATTCGGGACCGAGTTCGAGAAAACCGACACCGGCTGTGGGCGGATCAACTCGTCGATCTTGTCGGGCGGCACCGCGTCCTTTTCCGTCATCGATGCCGCATCGGTGGACGGCAGGCCCGGTGTAGGTGCGATATTGGTCTGCGCCTGAAGAGAGGCATTGTCCTTGAGGCCCTGTGCCCGGATGTCATCCAGATTGATCAGGCTGTTGGTCTCGAACGCCCTTCGGAAGATGTCGACCACTTCGGTTTTTGCATCAACGTAGTTTTCGGCGGTGACCGAGATCAACGACATGTCGCGATCCGCCAGATCGTCTTCGAGGCTGTAGAAAGGCCGGCAATCCGGTGCGAAATCCGGCGGTCCGGTGAAGATGCGCGCCCGGGCGACCAAACGCTGACCGCGAACAGCCAGCGTGGCCTCGATCGTTCCATCACACGTGTCGTCAACCACCCCCCAGGACTGATCGTTGCCGACCCGTGCACCATCATAACTGTCATGCGGTTCGGGATCGTCAGACAACCCCGACATCATGATCCACTTCGACCACGGCGTGTCCGGGTTCAGGATGCGGTTCTGGGCCGGCACGATCTCATGAATCCGGCCATATTCCGATTTGGGCGGGTCATTCTTGTATCCCGGAACAGCAAGGGTTGCGGGACCGAAGGCGGCATCGGGCGGGCCGTATACCTCGCCCTTGGGCGGAGTGAACCGCAAACGCAGAAGACTGCGGTCCACCATCTCGCCGGGCACCGGCTCGTCCGTCCCGTGGACCGGGCGGACAACCCGCACCGAGCCCAGCGGGATCGGGTTGTGTTCATAGACCAGCGGCTGCTGTTCCGACGTGTGCGGACTGAAGGCCAGCAAAGGTTTGGGAGCAAAATCCTCGGCCGCGATCTCGACCCGGGCGCGAAACCCGCAGGCTGCATCGCCGGTGCGGCGGGCGGCTTTCTGATTGCCTACAGCGACCGTGTAGCGGATGTTCTTCAGCGACAGCCCCTGCCCTTCAAGAAGGTTCAGAGTCACAGGAGTTTCATAGGCCTCGCCGGTTTCAGCATCGAACATGCGCGCCCACAGTTCAAAGAACGGCGCGACCGGACGCAGAGCGCCGGTGCCTTCATCCCGAAATCGGATCTTCCGCGGGTCCGGCAGGTAGGCCGAGACACTCCCATCCTCGTTTTTCCGCAAAGTCACGTTCGAGCGTATGACCGTCTTGTTGTTGCCATGCGCGTCCAGATCCTGCTGCCATTCGTAGCTTTCCAGCGGAGTCTCGCCCGGACCAAGCCTGGCAACGGCCATCGGCGGCAGAAAGAAGATTTCCTGTATCGTGTCCATGCCGGGCCCTCTCCAGTTTGGCCATGCCGGTCCGCAACCCGTTTTCAGGGGTACGAATAGCTTTGATAGGTGATCGTCGGGTCCGAGAAGAACGGAGTCGACTTGTCCCGAATGATGTCCGGCGGCGCGTCGTCCGGAACCGGAGAAATACTCTGCTGGTAGTGAAAGAAGTTCTGGGGGTCGAATTTCTGCTTCACGAACAGAAGTGAGTTGAAGTTGTCGCCCCAATAGAGCCAACGATAGTTCAACTGAGTCCGCCGCGGATAATTCTGATAACAGCGGTCGATGAAGAACCCCTCGTCCGTCATCATCTGCATGAACCCATCCAGCCACGGGACCACGACGTCTTTCTCATCCTCGGACAACCAGAACACGTCAACGTAGAAATTCATCGACACGTCGCGGTGAATGAAAGCGTTTCCCTGTTTGCCAACCGGCATTCGGTTGATCGCCCCGCCATACGGCTCGATCGCCACGGCCCCGTAGGCGTTTGGCGTGCTGCCCAGATAACCGACGACCCTTTGCCATTCATCTTGCGACAACTGGCGGGCGATATACCCGCCCTGCTTGTCTTCGCGGGCTTGGTCCGGAACCACCGGGATGTCGTATTTCTCGTCATACAGCCAGGAATTGATCTGCTGGTAGGTCCCTGTCTTGCTGTTTTCCATGTGGCCGCCAATGGGTTCGTCCAGCAGTGGCTGAATGACCCGGCGCCCTTCGTCTTCGGGGCCGTGATATAGGGCCGAGACCAAGAGAACCTTCTGGTCTCCTTGATACGCAAGAAAGATGTAGGCCCCAAATTTGTCCGAGAGACCGTCTTTCATGTAGTTGGCCTGCAGAAACTCCAAAGCCTTGGCAGCCCTGTCCAGTGGCCATTTGATATGAACGCCCCAAACTTCGTACAGGTTGTGCAGCTTGAACCGGATTTCCAGAAGCACCCCGAAATTGTTACCGGTACCTCCCCGGATCGCCCAGAAAAGATCCGGGTTGGTCGTGTCATCCGCGATCACGATACTGCCATCCCACAGCATCACCGTCACGCCCAGGACATTGTCGCAGGCCATTCCGAACAGGCGCGACGTGAACCCGTATCCTCCGCCCATCATGAATCCGGCCACGCAGACATCCTGACACGCGCCACCCGGCACATGCAGGTGATAGGAATCCAGCACCGAGTTCAGGACCTTGAACGGGGTGCCGGGGCCGACATAGGCCATCGGGGTATCTGGATCGACCGTCACGTAACACATCCTGCTGGTATCCAGCACCATCGCATTGTTGACCGAGTACCCCGCCGTACTGTGCCGTCCCGATCGGCTGACCACCCACAGATCATGAGCCCGCGCGAAGGCCAGACTGGCCCGCACGTCCTGAATGGTTTCGCAATAGACAATGATTTCAGGGTAGTCCTGAAAGGCCGGGTTCCAAAGCTGACGATCGGTGTTGTAGTTCGGATCAGTCGGCAAAACGACCGATCCAACCAAGCCTTTTTCAAACTCCCGGATCTGTTCGGGTGTGATCGGATGATAGCGCTGCAGCGATAGGTCCGTTCGGCTGGAGGCGACGCGATCCTTGGCCAGAATGGTCTTGCTTATCTTGCGCATGATGGACGCTCCCTTGGCATAACATGCAGAACGCGCAGGGAAAAAACACTGCGCGCACGTATTACGGTCTTTCCATCAACCCATTTCTGCCCGTCCCAAGCTGGCAGAAAGCTTCCATACCGGTCAAGAGATCGTTTCAAGCAATGCCCGGGCTTCGAGCAATTCCGGGATCTCGGCCTTTGGATCGAAACGATCCAGAGCATCGGACAGCCATGGCCTCTGCCGCCCCCCGGTTTTGGATTCGCGGCGGGTCAGCGCCACGGCTGCGCGCAATTCGAACAGGCTGGCCCCGCATTTGCGCGCCTCGGACACCGCCTGTTTGAGCATCGGTTCGGGATCTTTCCGCTCATGATCGTCAAGCAACGAGCGGACCCTGAAAACCTCGGCATCGGCCCATCCTTCGTCGGTGTCTTTGCGCCAAAGTTCAGCCTGCGTCAGCGCCTGCTTAGCGGCCTTGAGCCCCCCGGCACGCACCAGAAGTTCCGCGATCAGCGACAGAAAGAAGCTTTTGTAGTTTCCGGCGCCACTGGACCACCAGTCATCCGACGCCTGCCGCAGGGCCGCGATGTGCTCGGCGTCCGGGGTCTGGTGCGCCCGTGCCCAACTGAGCCACATGCGGGCCGTGATCGACATGAAGGCCAACCTGTGCTCGCGAGAAATCTCCTCCAGCGGTGCGACGGTCGCGACCAGTGCGTCGATATCGCGGTGCAACAGATGGACCATGCACGTATAGGTCAGGACCTGGGCCACGCTGTGCGCGTGTTGCAATTCATTGGCCCACTCCAGAGCCTGCGCCTGAACCTTCCGCGCGCGGGCCGGCTCACCCATCAGGCTGTAACAGACCCCCAGGAAGCCGGCTGTGATGGCCGCATGGTCGGTGCCGTAGACATAGGCCAGCTTCCCATGTGTTTTGAAATCGTAAAGGGTCCAGGCCTGCTCAAGGTGCGCTCTGGCATCTGTCAGATTGCCGATGTGCAGTTGCACGGCGCCCATGGCGCGGTGCCCTACCATCCGATGCTCGGTCCGGCCGCTGACTTCGGCGAGGTCCAGGATCTGGTCCGCCACCTCACCGGCCAGGCGGTACTCGGCCCGCACAAGGTGAAACGCATAAAGCCCATTGAGAACCGGGAACAGGCGTTCCGTCTCGCGAGCCCGACGGCACAGCTCGCGCAGCCTGCCATAGGCCTCGCCTGTCGCTTCGCCTGCAATCCCGTCAGTCGAGCGCAAGACACCCGCCCGAAGCACTTGCAGATCAATCTCGCGCAAGTCGCGGTCGCGGCTTTTCGGCAGCTCTGACACAAGACCAAGCGCCTTGGACAAATGGGTCAGTGCTTCGGACAGAGCCGACCGCTCGATCGCTCTCTGACCGGCGTTTTGCCAATGGGTAACGGCCTCTTCGGGTCGGTTTGCCAGCGTATAGTGCTGGGCCAGAACTTCGGGCTGGGTCTGCGCAAGATAAGGTTGCTTGTCCAGCAATACACCCGCGGCCTGGTCGTGCAGGACCTGCCGCTCGGACCGCAGAAGGCTGTCATAGGCCATGTCCCGGATCAGAGCATGGCGAAACAGGTATTCGTCCTCGGCCCCGTCCGGCGGCCGTTGGATGATGCCCGCCATGGCCAATTGTTCCAGGCTGGCCTGCATCGACGCCGCCGGCAGCATGGAGACCGCCGCGACCAGAGCCACCGAAAAGCGTCGCCCGAACACGGCGCCGGTCTGCGCCACGTCCTTTGCCATACCCAGGCGGTCGAGGCGCTCCATCAGCGAATCCTTGAGCGTGCTGGGCACCGAGAGCGACGGAAGCGGACCGCGCAGGACATAGCCATCCTCGGTCAGCCGCAACTGGCCGGATTCCAGAAGGCCGCGCGTCACCTCCTGTACAAAGAGCGGGATCCCGTCGGTCTTGGCGGCAATCAGGTCGCAGACCGGTCCCGGCAAAGGTTTGCCCCCCGCAACATCCGTGACGATTTCCGCCACCTCGGCATTCGACAATCGGGTCAGGGGGATGTGCAACGTGTTGTGGTGGTGCCCCCAGCTGGGGTCGAATCCCTGCCGGGCCGTAACTACGATCAAAACCGGCAGGTCACGGATCCGCTCGATCACCCTGTCGGTCAGCGAAAGCGTGGTCGGGTCCACCCAATGCGCGTCTTCGAACAGCAACAGAACGGGTTTGCTTCGGGCCATCGACACCAATTGCCGCGTGACGGCTTCCAGCGTCTTTTCCAGCTTGACCTGCGGCGGCAGGTCCAAGGGTCCCAATGCATCATCGGCATCGATGCTCAACAGATCCGCAATCAGGCGCTGTTGTTCGGACGTCAGGTACCGCAGCAGCGGCAGAAGCTTGTCCAGCTTTTGGGCGTCCGTATCCGCCGGCGCGAACCCGGCGGAACGTTCCAGTTGCTGCACGATCGGATACAGAGCACTGCTTGAGTGCAGCGGCGAGCATTGAAAATTCAGACGCAGAATGTCCTGACCCTGCAACTCGTGCGCCAACCCTTCGATCAACCGCGACTTTCCGATCCCCGCCTCGCCTGAGATCAGAACGGATTGACCCGCCCCGTGACTGGCTTCGTTCCACTTGTCACACAGCTTGCGAAACTCGGAGCCGCGACCGATCAGACGGCCGGAACCCGCTTCGGGATTGATCTCGAACCGCCGTTCGATCCGCGCGGTACCCTCCACGGTCCAGGCCTGAATCTCGTCCGCAAACCCCTTGAGAACATGCCTGCCGGCATCCTTCAGCCGGAAAGCGCCCCCGATCAGGCGGCGCGTCGAGGGGCTGATGATCAGCGAATTTGGTTCGGCCAGACCCTGCAAACGGGCAGCCAGATTCGGCGTCCGCCCCATGACCACGTCGTTTTCCCGCAACCCGTCCCCATAGATGGTGCCGACCACCACAAGTCCCGTGGCGATTCCGATCCGCGCCTGCAACTCTTCCTTTCGGTCGATCGCGGGGAGTTCGTCCAAAATCTGCAACCCGGCCTCGATCGCGCGCGAGGCCGCATCCTCCTGCGCGTGCGGATAGCCGAAATAGATCATCGCACCATCCCCCATGAAACAGGCGATGTGACCACCGAATTTCGAAACGGCGGTTGTGCAAGTCTCTTTGAATCGCCGCACCAGCTCGCCCAGATCTTCCGGATCCAGGCGCTCGGACATTGCCGTCGAGCCGACGAGGTCAACGAACATGACCGTCAATTGCCGGCGTTCGGCCACGATTTTCCCCTGTCGGCGGGTGTGCACGGCGTCACCGGCCGTGTCCTGGGCAAAACGCGCGGTTGCGGCAAGCAGGCGACGTCTGGGACCCAGCGGCAGCCCGAGATCGATCAGATCATGCTCGGACAGATGAACGAGGTCGGACAAGGCCACTTCTGCCGCAGCGAAGGCGGGGGCGTATTTGGACAGCCCCAACTTCTCCAGAAAAGCGGCGATATCCGTCATTTCTCCCCCAACGGCCTGTCCAACGCCGGTTTGTTTTGGCTCGGTCCACCCCGCGCAGATCGCGCGTCGCAAACCGTGGCCCGTTCATTATCCAACTGACTGAACAGCCTTTTCGTTCTTTACCCGCACGTCAAGAGGTTTGGCGAACCAAACCGGCACAGCACGGTTGACCTTGGAGGCTGCATTGCTGAATTGCTTGGAGAATGGCAGGGGCAGCAGGGTTCGAACCCGCGACCTACGGTTTTGGAGACCGTCGCTCTACCAACTGAGCTATACCCCTGTGGTGCGCCATCAGATATGCCAGCGGCGCGACGGACTCAAGAGGCTTTTTCAGTTTCTCGGGCACATATGCAATCGACAAAGAAGTTGCGTGCGTCGTGCAGTTCTATAAGACAAGGTTCGGCCCACCGAGAGGAAATTACCCTTGAGCCTTCGCAAGAAGATTGCCGACAGCGAGACAACCCTGAACTGGGCCGCGCGCCGCATCGCCAGCTACATCAGGATGGTCCATCGCAACACCAAATGGCAACGGATCGGCTATGACGAACTGGACAAGCTCGCGGAACAGGGCGAGCCGGTCATCGTCGTGCTTTGGCACCAGCGGCTGGCCCAATCGCCCTATTTCTTTCCGCTGGACAAAGGGCGCATCTGCTCGATCACATCGGCCGCGCGCGCCGGCAGCATGGTGGGCCGGGTGCAGAAGCTCTTCGGCATGGACACCATCGCCATGTCCAGCCACAAGCGTCACGTGGCCCTGTCGCGTGAAGTGCTGGGCAAGATGAAACAGGGGATCTCGATCGGCATAGCTGCCGACGGTCCACGCGGCCCGGAACGGGTGTGCTCGACCGTCCCGCTGGTCTGGGCGCGCAGCTCGGGCAAACGCGTTTTTGGCATCACCTATTCGGCCCGCCATGGCCGTGAGGCGGGCACCTGGGACCGGCTGCTGCTGCCGCGCCCCTGGCGCAACGAAGGCGTCTTTCTGTGCCGCGAATGGACTGAGACCGTACCCCGCAAGGCCTCGGACGAACAGATCGAGCAACTGCGCCAAAGCCTCGAGAAGCACATGAATGACATCACCGCCGAGGCCGATTGTATGGTCGGTCGCGCCCCGTGGGAACCAAAGCTCTGATCAGCCCGCCTGCTTTCCGCCAAAGTCACGGCGAAGGGCACCGGTCTGTTTGCCCCCAAGCCTTCTGCGTTCCCGACAAAAATCGCTGACGGTGCAGTCGACTTCGTGATCATCATCGCTGAGAATGGCCTCGCGCATATCTTCAAGGTCCTTGTTGTGAAGGATTTGCGCCCCGTAATTCAGAAACTCAAAGCCAAACATCGCGTCCTCCTGCTGTTCGGGCATTCTGCCGAGCGTGCACAGGTCGCTGTCGGCGTTGCACATCAGGTAGACATTCAGCTTTTGAAGCAGATGGGCGGAAGGTTAAAGATTTCTCGAGCCGAGGGTCGGGGCACCATCAAATCGAAAACACTGGCAGACTTGGAACCGTCTGATCGGCTTCCCAACAAGAAAAAGGGCGCCCCAAGGGACGCCCTTTCCATCAGTATGCGCTGATGCGCCTTACTCGATGATTTTGGACACGACGCCTGCGCCGACGGTGCGGCCGCCTTCGCGGATGGCAAAGCGCAGACCGTTTTCCATGGCGATCGGGGCGATCAGCTCGACGCCGAACGACACGTTGTCGCCGGGCATGACCATCTCGGTGCCTTCGG